>CAMUKG010000034.1 GCA_947089425.1 uncultured Clostridia bacterium | reverse complement strand
CCCTCATATACTCTAATATCAAGTCAGGAAAGGAGAACTGCTATCTATGGAAGAATTCGATATCTACAACGATATACGCAGTCGCACGGGCGGCGATATCTATGTGGGAGTCGTGGGTCCCGTGCGTGCGGGGAAATCGACGTTTATCACTAATTTTATGGAAAAGCTTGTTGTGCCTAAGGTGGAAAACAAGCATGTGCTCGAAAGAATGAAAGACGAATTGCCGCAAAGCGCCAACGGCAAAACGATTATGACTACGCAACCCAAATTCGTGCCAAACGAAGCCGTTTCGGTTAATATCGCTGAAAACGTTGACGTGAAAGTGCGCCTTGTGGATTGCGTGGGGTATATGGTTGAGGGCGCTACGGGTCACCTCGACGGCGACAAACCGCGCATGGTTAAAACCCCTTGGAGCGACGACGAAATATCGTTTATCGACGCCGCCGACATAGGAACGCGCAAGGTTATAAACGACCATTCCACAATAGGAATAGTTATGACGACCGACGGTTCGATTGCCACCGAGCTCCCGCGCAACGCCTATGTGCCCGCCGAAGAGAGAGCAATAAACGAGCTTAAAGCGCTCGGCAAACCTTTTGTAATTGTGCTCAATTCCACCGTTCCCAAGTCGAAAGAGACGGTGAAACTCGCATCGGCGCTCGAAGAAAAATACGGCGCGGGCGTTATGTGCCTAGACGTTCTCAATCTTACCGAAGGGGATATAACCGGGCTTTTCGAAAAAGTGCTCATGGAATTCCCGTTAATGGACATAGAGGTGAAAATCAGCAAGTGGTTGCAGGCTTTGCCCCTTGAAGACGGAATTATAAGCTCGCTGGTGAAAGAGCTCGTTGCGTCGAGCGAAACCATGAGAAGAATGGCGGACTACAAAATGCCCGAAGCTCTGTTTGCCGATTCCGACGCGTTTTTACAGCCGCAAGTGGAAACGGTTGAGCTCGATAAAGGCAAAGTGACGTATAACGTTTCGGCTCGTCCCGAACTTTTCTATCGTGCGCTCGGCGAGCAGTGCGGCATGGAAATCGCCGACGACTTCGCGCTTATGTCGCACATGAAATCGCTCGTTCACGCAAAGCGCGAATACGATAAACTTGCGGAAGCGCTCGAACAGGTTAAAGAAAACGGCTACGGAGTCGTAACTCCCACAATGGACGAAATGACGCTCGAAGAGCCTCAAATGGTTAAGCAAGGCTCGCGCTTCGGCGTTCGTTTGCGCGCGTCGGCTCCGAGCTTGCATATTATGCGAGTGGACATTCAAACCGAAGTAAATCCCGTAGTGGGAACGGAGCAACAAAGCGAGGAACTTGTAAAATATCTTATGAGCGAGTTCGAAAACGACCCCAAAGGAATTTGGGAAACGAATATGTTCGGCAAATCGCTTCATATGCTTGTGAACGAGGGACTGAACAATAAACTCACCGCAATGCCCGACGAAACGCAGAAAAAAATGCGTCGCACGCTTTCGAGAATTGTAAACGAGGGAAAAGGCGGAGTTATTTGCATTCTGCTCTAACTCGAATAGTTAGTTTGAAATCAAAAGCAAGTCTTTATAGGCTTGCTTTTTTTATGTGCGCGTGCTATACTTGTGTATATGGAAAAGTTGATTGTCGCAAGTAAAAACAAGGCGAAAATAGCAGAAGTTTCCGCCATATTGAGCGGAATTTTTCAAGTAGTTCCCATGAGCGAAATAGGAATTGACGTAGACATAGAGGAGACGGGGGATACGTTTGAAGAAAACGCTTTAATTAAAGCGAGATACGTTTTCGAAAAGACGGGACTTGCCGCGCTCAGCGACGACAGCGGGCTTGCCGTCGACGCGCTCGGCGGTGCGCCCGGTGTGTATTCGGCGCGTTATTGCGGACGGCACGGCGACGACGAAGCGAATAATTCTCTGTTGTTGAAAAATCTTGAAAACGTCGAGAACAGGACGGCGCGTTTTATAAGCGCAGTTGCGCTTGTGAGCGGCAAAGGCGAATACGTGGCTACGGGAAGCGTGGAGGGGACTATATTGCGAGAAGCTTGCGGCAAAGGCGGTTTCGGCTACGACCCGTTGTTTTATTCGGTAGAGCTTTCAAAGTCGTTCGGAGTCGCAACTCCCGAAGAAAAAAATTCGGTTAGCCACAGAGCGCGAGCTTTGAATTCTCTCGTTGCTAAGTTACGCGATTCGGGCGAATTTTAGAAAGTATATGCAAGATAAGAAAAACTACAAAATAGCAATAATGTCCGATTCGCACGGCAAACGTGGCAATATCGAAAAAGTTTTGCACGCGGTAAACGAGTGCGACTATTTTGTTTATCTTGGCGACGGCAACGCCGATATAGATAAACTCGAAAGTAAAATAAGTTCTCCGATAGTTCGCGTGCGCGGTAATTGCGACGCGTTGTCCGATTTGCCCGCCGAGACCGTTTTGAGAGTGGGCGAGAGCGATTTTTTGATTACTCACGGCAATTTGTACGGAGTGAAAAGGAGTTTGCTTGCGCTTGCGTGCAGAGCTCGCGAGCTCGGTTGCGGTTATGCGCTATACGGTCACACTCATGCGGCGTCGGTGGAAGAATATCAAGGCGTAACGCTAATCAATCCCGGTTCTATGTCGGGCTTTTCGCCGTCGTATGCAATAGCGGAAGGGGACGGAATTTTGTTTTCGGTTAAATTCTTTACTCCGTAAATAAGGTAAAAGATTGTAAAAAAATAAAAAGAATAAAAATATTTGTTTAAGAACATGGAAACAGTTGACATATTTTGCGTATTGTGGTATTCTTTTTAAGCGTTAATGCGCGGGTGTAGCTCAATGGTAGAGTTCCAGCCTTCCAAGCTGGCTGCGTGGGTCC
>CAMUKG010000033.1 GCA_947089425.1 uncultured Clostridia bacterium | reverse complement strand
CATGCCGTTGCAATGGAAATTATAACATATTTCGCCATATTATGCAATGATTTTGTCTATGTCAAAAAATATAAAACATCGGGCAATATGTCTTTGCGAGGAGGGCGAAGCCCGACGCGGCAATCTCAGCCGAGAGGACTGAGCAGTGACTTTACCTGTTCCATGCAGGGGATTGCCGCGGGCACAAGTGCCCTCGCAATGACATGGTGACACCGCTCGCAACGACTCGGTAAACGCAAAAAGACTTCTCCGAATTAAAGAGAAGTCTTTTGCCGTGAGAGTTTACAAAAGTTTCACCAAAAGAGCCGCGAGAGCCGCGCTGTCGTCTACCGCCAAATTTTCTTGCAATAACGCCGCGTTGTAAAGCGCGTTGGTGTAGTCGGCAAACTTTTCGCCGCTCAAATCGAGTTCGCCCATTTTAACAAACGCCGAGTGGTCGGGATTTATTTCGAGCACGCGGTCGGCGGAAATGCCCGCGCTCCCCGGCATGGCTTTGAGCACCCGCTCCATTTCGAGCGATATTTCGCTGTCGCTCGTAATGCAGGCGGCGGCGGACTTGAGCCGCGCGGTAAGGCGAACGTCTTTCACCTTTCCCGCAAGTATTTCTTTCATTTTGGCGAGCAGTTTTTCGCTGTCACCCGACTTTTTCTCGAGTTCGGCTTTTTGCTCGTCGGTAACGGCGGCGGCGTTCTTATCGGCAACCGAAACGAACTTTTTGCCGTCGTAGTTCTCTATCACCTTTATCACGAATTCGTCTATCGCGTCGAACAGGCAAAGTATTTCGTATCCCTTTTCAAGGAACATTTCCACCTGCGGCAACGCCTTTATTGCTTCCACGCTCGCACCCGACGCGTAATATATATTGTCTTGCCCCTCTTTCATGCGCGAAACGTATTCGGCGAAAGTCGCGAGTTTGTCGTCGGAGGTTTTGAACAGCAAAAGGTCTTTTATATCGTCTTTCTTTGCGCCGAAATTGTCGTATGCGCCCAGCTTTAGGGAGTTGCCGAACTCGGCGAACATTTTTTCGTAGCCCTCGCGGTCGGACTTAAGCCACTTACTCAGCTCGCCGCGCAGTTTCTTTTCGAGCGAGGTTGCGATTGCCCGCAACTGCCTGTCCTTTTGCAACAGCTCGCGCGATATGTTAAGGCTGATATCTGCGGAATCGATAAGCCCCTTGAAAAATCCGAGATAGTCGGGCAACAGGTCGGAACATTTTTCCATTATGAGCACGCCGCCGCTATACAGCGAAAGTCCCTTTTTGTACTCGCGGGTGTGGTAGTCGTAAGGGGCTTTTTCGGGCACGAACGCAAGCATGGAGTAGTTTATGTTACCTTCCACCTGCGCCGAAAACACCTTTGCGGGGTCGCGGAAATCGTAAAACTTGTCTTTGTAAAACTGCGCGTATTCCTCGGGTTTCACCTCGCTTTTGCGCTTGCGCCACAAAGGAACCATGCTGTTCAGCGTTTTATCCCCCAACTTTATGGGGTAACGGATATAATCCGAGTATTTTTTGATAAGGTTGGTAAGGCGGTAATCGTCCAAAAAGTCGCCGTATTCGCAGTCCTCGTCGTCCGCTTTGAGGTGAAGAGTGATTTCCGTGCCCGCCTCGGCTTTTTCGCACTCCGTAACGGTGTAGCCGTCCGCGCCCTCGCTCTCCCATTTATAAGCCTGCGTTTCGCCCGCTTTAAGACTTATTACGGTTACTTTGTCGGCAACCATAAACGCCGAATAAAATCCCACGCCGAACTGTCCTATGAGATTTTCGTCGGTCTTTTGGTTCTCCTTGAACTCGAGAGTGCCGCTCTTTGCGATTGTGCCGAGATTGTTCTCCATTTCCGACTTGTTCATGCCGCACCCGTTGTCGGTTATTGCGAGCGTTCGCGCCGCTTTATCGGGCACAAGCGTTATGGAAAACTCCGCCGCCATTTTCGAATCGGTCAAGCTCATAAAGTGCCGCTTATCTATCGCGTCACTGCAATTGCTTATAAGCTCGCGCAAAAATATTTCGCGGTTGGTGTAAATGGAATTTATCATTAAGTCGAGCAGTTTTTTCGACTCCGCTTTGAACTGTTTCTTTGCCATGGTTTTGCCCTCCGAATAATACCGTTTATTTTCGTAAAGCATTATACCCCTTTTGCAAGAAAAAAGCAATCTTTTTATGCAAATCCAAACAGGTTTGCATAACTGAAACCTTCTTTTTCGAACTTTTCCTTTTTTTCTTTCCAAAACTGTTGCGACAAAATTTTTAACTCTTCATCTTTTATCTGCGAAATAAATTCTTCAACCCACTTTTCAACCAAAGGGAAATTATGAGCGCACCCTTTCATGTTCTCCAAAAGCTCGTCCGCTCTGCCGTTCTCCTCGGCTATATTTACAACTCGCAAAAACGCTCCCCTAAACCCGAACGCAAACGCCAACGTAAAAACACGCATGTATTCTTCTATGTTTCTGTCATTATGCGGCTTAGTTAAAAATTCAGCGTCTTTTTCGCTACACATAATAATAAAACCGCTAACGTCGTTTGCTAAAGAAACCAAAACCTCTTCCTCGCTTTTCATAAAAACCACTCCTTTGAAACAATGCGCTATGGCTGTTTTTTCCGTATTACCTATATTATGACATATCGCCATAATAGGAGTCAAGCATTTTATGGCAATTTGCCATAATTAAACAAAATATTATTCCTATATGCCATAATATAAACATGAAAAAATTATTCAAAGAACGATTGAAAGCAGAACGTACCATTAACGGAATAGGACAAGTAGAGTTTTCTAAAAAATTGGGAGTATCGCAAGCCGCCGTAGCAAAATGGGAAACGGGCGACCGTGAGCCTTCGTTTGATATATTGATTAAACTTTGTGAATTTTTCGGAGTATCATCCGACTACTTATTGGGGATTAAAGACGAATAATTTTCTCATGCAGGGGATTGCCACGCTCGCATGGCTCGCTCGCAATGACATGCGCACCCTACCCGTCATTGCGAGCGTAGCGAAGCAATCC
>CAMUKG010000032.1 GCA_947089425.1 uncultured Clostridia bacterium | reverse complement strand
CGTCCTTTCTTTTTTGTTTCGAGTTCTATAACTTTATCGGAAATAGGCATAAAATGAGTCCTCTCCCATTTGCGTTTATAGTTTATCACTATAATAATACAGTATTTGCGGAAAAATGTCAATTCTGAAATCGCCGATTTAGCATTTATTTTGCAAAAACACGAAATAAATCGAACCCCCATAAAATGCCCTATTTTTTGTATATATGCGGGTAAAAACAGTATAATCGGGAGCTATATTTTGAGCTTATGTCATTTATTTAAGACAAATCCGAAATAAATTTTTAGCACTTGCCGCTTTTGAGTGCTAACACTCGCGCACGACAAGTGCCATAAGTTTCAAGCGAAAACAGAGCCCGTTCAACGTTTATAACCGCGCAATATATCTTATATCGGGTTGACAACGGAACGCATATTATGTATAATGAATAGGCAGAGTATTTTATACTTTTCAAATTGCGGAGGTTACGAACTATCAACGCCATTGCCGACAAAATTATAGAACTTTTGCTGTACACTCGCAAAGCTTCCGAAACCGAAAACGGCGCGTTCGGGCTCAAAGAGCGACTCCTGTTTTGCCTTAGGCGCGGAGCGTTGCCGCCGCGCGAGCTCATGGATAGGCTCGGCATGGTGAAGTCAAACCTCGCTCTGCTTGCGAGAAAATGCATTAGCGAGGGGCTTATAGAAAAATCGCGCCGAAGTTCGGACAACCGCGCGCTCTTATACGAGCTGACCGAAAGCGGAAAAGAATATATAAACGGCTTACTCGGCAAAATAGAAAGCAAACTGCGCACGGTGCTCACAAACGAAAACGACGCGCAAGCCGCCGAAGAAAACCTCGACGCAACAATAGAACTGCTGTCTTACATACCTTAAATAACTTTTTCGAACAAAAAGCAAAAAAAATGAGAGCAATGCAAAAAATAAAAAGAGACCTCGCGGCTGTGTTTCGCCACGACCCTGCGGCAAGAAGCAAAGCCGAAGTTATTTTAACTTACAGCGGTTTTCACGCGCTCGTAATGTATCGCTTCGCCCACTTTTTGCACGTTCACCGCTATAAACTGCTTGCGCGAATTGTGAGTCAGCTTTGCAAATTTTTTACGGGAATAGAAATTCATCCCGGCGCAAAAATAGGCTACGGCGTTGTAATCGACCACGGCGAAGGCGTGGTAATCGGCGAAACCGCCGAAGTGGGAAACAACGTGCTCATATATCAAGGAGTCACTTTGGGAGGCACCGGCAAAGACAAAGGAAAACGCCACCCCACCATAAAAGACGGCGTAATGATTTGCTCGGGCGCGAAAGTGCTCGGACCGTTCACGGTGGGTAAAAACGCGCGAATAGGCGCGGGTAGCATAGTTCTAAAAGAGGTTCCGCCAAACGCCACCGTTGTGGGCGTTCCCGGCAGAATAGTGAAAATAGGAAACGAGCGCGTCGACGACCTCGACCAAAGCCTCCCCGACCCCACAGGCGACGACATAAAGCGATTAGAGGCTCGAATTGCCGCTCTCGAAGCAAAACTCGACTCTCGCCAAGAATAACTTAAAAGAAAATAACGAAACGCGGTTTTTCCGCAAAGGAAGTTCGAAACCATACAATGCTAAAACTTTATAACACGCTCACGCGCGAAAAAGAAGAATTCCGCCCTATAAAACCCAATATCGTAACTATGTATTCGTGCGGACCGACCGTGTACAACTATGCGCACATAGGCAACTTGCGCACATACGTTTTTATGGATATGTTGCGGCGCTCGCTTCGCTTTTGCGGCTACAAAGTGAAAGGCGTAATGAACATTACCGACGTAGGGCATCTTTTATCGGACGGCGACGACGGCGAAGACAAAATGGAAAAAGCCGCCAAAGAGCAAAAAAAGACTCCGCGCGAAATAGCCGACTACTACACCGAAATTTTCTTTAAAGACTTAAACCGCCTCAATATAGGCAAGCCCGAAATTATAGCAAAAGCCACCGAGCACATTCCCGACATGATTGCCTACGTGCAAGACTTGGTTGAAAAAGGGTACGGCTACGAAACGAGCGACGGCATATATTTCGACATATCAAAATTCGACGGCTACGGAAAACTAAGCAGATTAAACCTTGACGAGCAAATCGCGGGAGCACGCGTTGAAGTAAATGCGGAAAAACGTCACCCCGCCGACTTTGCGCTTTGGAAAAAAGCCGAAAAAAATCACATTATGCAATGGGAATCGGCTTGGGGCATGGGCTATCCGGGTTGGCACATTGAATGCTCGGCAATGAGCCGCAAATATTTGGGCAAAACGTTCGATATTCACACCGGCGGAGTGGACCACATTCCAGTTCACCACGAAAACGAAATCGCTCAAAGCGAAGCGCGCGAAGGGTGCAAAACGGTGAACACTTGGATGCACGGCGAATTTATGCTCGTAGACGGCGGAAAAATGAGCAAGTCGCTCGGCAATACTTACACTGTCGAAAATTTAACAGAGCGCGGCTATTCCCCGCTCGCGTTCCGCTATTTTTGCCTCAACGCTCATTATCGCAAAAAATTAAACTTTACTTTCGAAGGCATGGATGCGGCGCAAACCGCTTACAATCGCCTTTTGGAAACGCTATACAGGCACAAAACTTCTGCCGAAAGCGCCGACCCGCAAAAACTCGAAAATTATATTAGCGAATTTCGCGCGGCGGTTGAAGACGACCTCAATTTGCCGCTCGCGCTCGGCGTGCTGTGGACAATGGCGAAAGAAAAGCCGTCGCACGATATTTATAAAACCGCGCTATTGTTCGACGAAGTGCTCGGGCTTAGTCTAAAAGACGCTCACGCGCCCGAAAAAGCGCCCGACGCGCCCGTTCCCGACGAAGTCAAAGAACTTGCCGAAAAGCGGCTCGCGGCGCGCAAAAACAAAGATTGGGCGGAAAGCGACAGACTTCGCGAACAAATCGCCGCTCTCGGCTATTCCGTCGCCGACTCCAAAGACGGATACACTGTAAAGAAAATGTAACGAGATTTTTGTTGCCTTGCGAGCAACGGGTCGCTTTTTTGTTGCGTCTTGAAGCAACGGATTCGCTTTACAAACACAGCCTTTTGGTCGCAAAAGGCTTCGGCGAAAACGATAAAAGGGAGGGACACTTTCGACTGTGTCCCTTCCCTTTTAAAACCCTACCCCGCAACGACAAAGGCTGCGCCCTTGACGGCTTTTTATAGGTCTTGGTAGAAAGTAAACAGTTGCACATTGTCCTTAGCCGAGCGCGTAGCGCGAACGCCACGAGCGAATGCGAGTATCGTAGCGAAGCAGTCTCAACCTATCAAAGATTGCCGCGTCACTCACTGCGTTCGTTCCTCGCAAAGACATTAAAAATAACGCCGCATAACGTTTTGCATAACGTCAACGACACTGAAAAAGCTTGCGCAACAAAGCGCACTTCCCATAGGGAATTAAAAAACTAGATTTTTAAGAGTTGTATTTTCAAGCGATGACAAACGCTCTCGAACGAAATGTTCGAGAGCTTTTTACTACAAACCTTTTAGAAAGATAAATTGAAATTTACAG
>CAMUKG010000031.1 GCA_947089425.1 uncultured Clostridia bacterium | reverse complement strand
GAACACTGCACAATTCTTTTAATGGAACGAGCAATAGAACGATAAATTTCAATTTGTCTTTCTAAAAGGTTTGTAGTAAAAAGCTCTCGAACGATATGTTCGAGAGCTTTTGTCCTCGCTTGAAAGTGCAACTCTTATAAAATTTTTGTTTTTTAATCCCTATGGGAAGCGCGCTTTTGTCCGAATCTTTTTTTGCGTTTTTTAATCGTTTTGTTCTTTTGTTGCCGCCGCTTCTCGGCAAGAATAGCAACATGAGGAGTCTTGTTCGTCGAGTTTTGGCGGAAGTTCTTTTTTCTCGCCTCTCAAATTAGAGAACGCCACGCTCATCATAAGCTTTATGCGGTTCACTTGGTTTACTTCGCTTGCTCCCGGGTCGTAGTCTACCGCCACAATGTTGGCGCTCGGGTTGTAGGCTTTGAGCGCTTTCATTACGCCTTTGCCCGTGACGTGATTGGGCAGGCACGCGAACGGTTGCACGCAAACTATATTGCTTGCTCCGTGCTCGATTAGTTCGAGCATTTCGGCGGTTAGGAACCAACCCTCGCCCGCGATATTGCCGATAGACACGACGTTGCTCGCAAGCTTAGCCATTTCGCGAATATGGGTGGGAGTTCCGAATTTGGTGCCTTCGAGCGCTTTCAGCATGGGGCGCTTTAACCGCTCTATAAACCAAATATAAAAATCGGATTTGCGCTTTTGTTTTAACGAGCCGTCAAGCAATTCGTAGCGAACGGTATCGTCATAAAACGAATACATGAAAAAGTCGAGTAGGTCGGGCACAACCGCTTCGCCGCCTTCGCGCTCGATTAGTTCCACTAAGCGGTTGTTGGCGGCGGGGTGGAACTTAACGAGGATTTCGCCCACAACGCCCACGCGAGGTTTTTTAATATCGAGAGTGGGAATTGCGTCGAAGTCTTTCACTATTTGAGCCATGTTTTTGGCGAACGGTTTCGTGTCGCCTCTTTCCATTTGTTCGCTTACGATAGCGTTCCACTTTTCGTATACCGCGTTCGCCGCGCCCGCTTCTTTTTCATACGGGCGCACCCTATAAAGGCACCGCATAAATAAGTCGCCGTATAAAATGGAATAAACCATATTGAGCATGAGCGGAACGGTTATTTTAAAGCCCGGATTTTTTTCAAGCCCCGCAAAGTTTAAAGAAACTACGGGCACCTGAGCCATATCGGCCTGTTTGAGCGCCTTTCTGAGAAGAGCTATGTAATTTGTCGCTCTGCAACCTCCGCCCGTCTGAGTGAGCATTACGGCGGTTTTATTCAAATCGTATTGCCCGCTTTGAAGCGCGTCGACAACTTGTCCCACAGTTAAAATCGTGGGGTAGCAAGCGTCGTTGTTCACATACTTTAAGCCCGTTTCTACTGCAGTGGCGCTCTCGGGCAACACCTTTATGTTGTAGCCGAATTTATGTAGCGCGCGTTCGAGAATCCGCAAATGAATGGGGGAGATTTGCGGCGCAATAACGGTGTAATTCGCTTTCATGTCTTTGGTGAAAAGCACTCTTTCGGCGCTCGCTTCAACCGATTGCGGCGCGTGAATATTGCGGCGTTTTCTCTCTTCGAGCACCGCCATAAGGGAGCGAACTCTTATTCTCGCCGCGCCCAAATTGTTCACTTCGTCTATTTTGAGCACGGTGTAAATTTTGCCCGCCGCGTCGAGCAGTTCTTGCACTTGGTCGGTTGTAACGGCGTCGAGCCCGCAACCGAAAGAGTTGAGTTGCACAAGGTCGAGACAGTCGCACGTGCGAACGTATTCGGCGGCGGAATACAGCCGCGAATGATACGTCCATTGGTCAACCACTCTGAGAGGGCGTTGTACCTTTTTAATATGACACACGCTGTCTTCGGTGAGCACCGCAAACCCGTAGGCATTGAGCATTTCGGGAATGCCGTGATTGATTTCGGGGTCGAGGTGATAGGGACGACCCGCGAGCACGATGCCGTGCTTGCCCGTTTTTTGCAAGTACGCCACCGTTTCTTCGCCCTCTTTTCGGATTTCGGCTTTGAACTTTTCGCTTTCGGCATAAGCCGCTTTTGCCGCCGCTTTGAGTTCTTTTAGCGAAATATCGGGGAATTCCTCGCGCATTCTTTTAACCATGCGCTCTCGATTGTTTATGGAGAGGAACGGCGCCATGAATTTCACGTCGGAGCCGAACACTTCTGTCATATTGTTTCGTATTACTTCGGGATACGTTCCCACAATGGGGCAGTTGTAATGATTGTCGGCGTTTTCATCCTCTTCCATTTCGTAAGGCAAACAAGGATAGAATATGAGTTTAACGCCTTTTTTAACGAGCGCCGTAATGTGCCCGTGAACGAGTTTGGCGGGATAGCAAACCGATTCGCTCGGCATGGTGTCTATGCCCAAATCGTAAATTGCGCGCGTTGAGCGGGGGCTTAATTCCACGCGGTAGCCGAGTTTTGTGAAGAAAGTGAACCAAAACGGATAATTTTCGTAAAGATTCAATACGCGCGGAATGCCTATTTTGCCGCGCGGCGCGTCCTTTTCTTCGAGCGGCTTGTAATAAGCGAACAGCCGTTTGTATTTCGTGGCGAAGAGGTTGGGCGGGAGTTCTATTTTTTCCTGCGTTTCGCCAGCGCCCTTTTCGCAACGGTTGCCCGTTATGTACTCTCTTCCGTCGTTAAACTTGGAAACTGTGAGCAAACAGTTGTTGCCGCATTTTCCGCAACGTTTGTTGGTTTTGGAAACTGAAAAATCGTCGAGCTCGTGCGCTTTTAATAGCGAGCTTTCGCCGCCCGAATAGTTGTTTCGGCTCAAAATCGCGCCGCCGTACGCGCCCATAAGTCCCGCCTTGTCGGGTCGCACGACTTCGCGCCCCGAAACGAGCTCGAACGCGCGCAAAACGGATTCGTTCAAGAACGTGCCGCCTTGCACTATAACTTTTTGACCCATTTGACTGCTGTCGCGCAATTTTATAACTTTGAAAAGCGCGTTCTTAACAACCGAGTAGGCGAGTCCCGCCGAAATGTCGGCGACGGTTGCGCCCTCTTTTTGCGCCTGTTTTACGCGCGAATTCATGAACACGGTGCATCTGCTTCCCAAGTCTACGGGCGAAGTCGATTCAAGTCCTTTTTGCGCAAACTCTTCGGCTGTGAGCCCAAGCGCGTGAGCGAACGTTTCTATAAAGCTACCGCAACCCGACGAACACGCTTCGTTTAAAAGAATGTCGTTTATTACGCCGTTTTTAATGCGCAAGCACTTCATGTCTTGTCCGCCTATGTCGAGTATAAACTCCACGCCCGGCAAAATCGTGTTGCTCGCGGTTTGGTGCGCCATAGTTTCTATTTCGCCCGCGTCTATATGCAGAGCCGATTTGAGCATTCCCTCGCCGTAACCCGTAATTGTGCTGCGCCCTATAAACGCACCGTCGGGCAATAGGGAGTATATTTCTTTCAGCACCCCGACAATCGTTTTAAGCGGGTCGCCGCTGTTGCTTCCGTACCACGAATATAAGAGCGCGCCGTCGTCGTTAATAAGCGCCGCTTTCGTTGTGGTGGAACCTGCGTCTATGCCGAGATAGGCGGGGCCTTTGTGCGCCTTTATGTCTGCGAACGGAATTTTCGTTTTGGCGTGACGGGCACGGAACTCTTCGAGTTCTTTCGCCGACGAGAAGAGGGCGGGGAGCCTTTCCACTTCGTGCGAGTCTATGCCTTTAAGCGCGTCGAGCTTACGGAGAAGCTCGGCGGATTTAAACGTTTTGTTTCCCGAAATCGCCGCGCCGATAGCGTTAAACACTTGGCTGTTGTCGGGGAATATGGCTTTTGCGGGCTTCAATGTGTCAACAAAGCGGGAGCCGAGTTCGGTTAAAAAGTGCAACGGTCCGCCCAAGAACGCCACGTTTCCGCGAATGGGTTTTCCGCACGACAGTCCCGAAATTGTTTGGTTGACGACCGATTGAAAAATCGAAGCCGCTATGTCCGGCTTTTTGGCGCCGTCGTTTATGAGCGGCTGAATGTCGCTTTTGGCGAAAACGCCGCAACGTGACGCTATGGGGTAGAGAATGGTATGACTTTTCGCAAGTTCGTTGAGCCCCGATGCGTCGGTATTGAGCAAGCTTGCCATTTGGTCGATAAAGGCGCCCGTGCCGCCCGCGCAAGTGCCGTTCATGCGTTGCTCGACGCCGCCCGTCAAATAGGTGATTTTTGCGTCTTCGCCGCCGAGTTCTATCGCAACGTCGGTTTCGGGAATGAGAGTTTTGATTGCTTCAACGCCCGCAATAACTTCTTGAATAAACGGTATGCCGAGCCATTCCGAAACCGAAATGCCGCCGCTTCCCGTAACCATAACGGTGCAATCGTCGTATTTTTCAAGCACTCCGCGCAAAACCGTAGATAGAGTGGCTTTAATGTCCGAATAATGTCTGTCGTAGCTCGAATGAACGAGTTTTCCGCTCTCGTCGAGCACCGCCGTTTTGATGGTGGTGGAGCCCACGTCGAGCCCGAGCCGATAGTTTGCCATTAGTTTACCTCGCAAGTATTTTGTAGTCGTTTTTTCCGACTTGCATCCATAATAATTATAGAACAAAAATAAATATCTGTCAACTGTTGACAACCCGCCCCGATTGTTGTATAATAAAAGTGAAAAAGTTTGCTTGTAAGGACTTTTTCACGTTGTATTTCATCGTGCGGCTTTTATTTGCGTTTAGCAAATAAAAATTGCGTGAGCAATGCAAAAAATTATTTTTGCAAGCCGTGTAATGGTATAATGTCTTTCGGTCGGTTTTCTTATACCGACATACAATTTGCGGAGGTGGCGGAACTGGCAGACGCGCAGGTTTCAGACGCCTGTGGTTAATTCT
>CAMUKG010000030.1 GCA_947089425.1 uncultured Clostridia bacterium | reverse complement strand
GGGTAAAAAACCCCTTTTTTTGCCCTTTTTTCATTAGACTTTTTGTCAATCCATATGGACGGTCGCACACAAGGTCGCAATATTTCACGAGCGTCGCGGTGTAGGTAGGCTTTCCCTGCGTTTGGCGAAGAATTTTTCCGTTCTCCGTCTCCAAATATTGCCAGTCGCAAAGTTGGTGCAACTTGAAAGCCTTAGTGTTTAGCAAATACATGGCGCCGTCTTCTATAAATCTGTCGTACACGAGAGGAATGCCGTTATACGAAAGCGTTTTAAAGCCGCCGTTTAATTCCATTACGTCTATGTTTCGCTTGTATTGCGCCATATACTCTTGATAGGCATATTTAACCGATGCGGAAACGGCTATAAAATCAACCGTGCTCCCCGCCGACATTTCGAGGCGGTCGATTGCCTCTTGCATCACGATTTCGTCGAGCGCTCCCACTCCCGTCTTTATGTACGGTCGCATACAAGGGTGCGCCTCGCGCGACACTCCGTATAGCGAGCCGTCCGTTTTGAATATTGCGCCGAGTCCGGTGATTTCTTTATCTTTGCTGCCTTGCACATACAGCTTGCAGTTGGCGGCGAGCGTTTGCGGCGTTTCGGAAAGCTTGATTTTTTTATTGTCGCGGTCAACGTATACAATGCACGCCGTGCCTATTTTCGCGTTCGCGGCGGAATATATGTCCACCACAAGTCCCTCGATTAAATTTTGCGGGCTTCCCACAGGGCAAAGTCCGTCGGCTACCGCGCCTATCGTGCTCAACAGTCCCGTACCGTCGCCATACAGCATTCGCCCCAAATTAAACTTGGAAGCGTCCAAAAGCCCTTGAAGTTCGTTGTTCAATAGGTCGGTGAACGCGCCCCGCCCGTCGGCGCTCGCGCGAATAGCTTTGTCGGATATTTCTATCTGACCGTAAAGGTTTTTGAGCGTAGTAACAAACTGAATGTAGTTTGTGCTCTTTGCCGACGGAAGCGTTCCGTCTTCGTCGCCCGCTCCGACGCCGCCGTTTATTCCGTAGCTCGCTGCTTTGCGAATTTCTTTGCCCCACACGTCGCTGCTCGTTTGCTCGATTTTGCCGAGCAACGGGTTTGTTTTGGTGTTAAGCAGTTCGGTTACCGCTCCCAAATACACCGATTTCAATGCGTTTTCCGCATTAGTAAGAGTTACCATTCCTTTTTATTCTCCTTTTTACTTTTTTGTTTTTTTACTGTTTTTTCGGCTCAAAAATGTTTAAAAACCGTCTACGATTTTTTTAGCCTCGCCGAGCGTTTTGGGTTTAGCCACAGGGCACAGTGCCGACAGCCCGCGCACTACGGGCGCGCTCTTTATTCCGCTCAACTCGTCGAGGTATCTTTCTATAACGGCGTTCACAAGTTCGTCGTTTGAAAACACAAGCCGTTCGCGTCGCCCCGCGTCCGAGAGAGCCGCCGCGAGTTGTTCGTCGGTAGGCTCGAACGTTTGCACTTCGCTCGCCGATTCAGCCACGCCGCTATTCTCCGAGTTTTTCATTTTCAGCCTCCTTTTTAAGCCTTTTTTGCATTTTGTGAGCGCGAACGTGCGCGAGCATTTTCTCGCAAAGTGACGGGTCGCCGTCGCACATGCGATTAAATTCTGACGTGAGCATAAACCTAACGTGCTCCTCTTCGTGCATAGCGTCGTCGTCGATTTCGCTCACCGAAAGCTCGCGTTCGGAACAACTCAAATTTTCGCGCCGCGCGTTAGCCGTTTGAAGCGACGCCGTTTCGCGCGCCGACTCCCAACCGCCGTAGCCCACAGCTTCGAGCACCTTGTGCCTCACGGCGTCGCTGAGTTTGCCGTTTTCGTCGGAAAGAAGCCCCATATTCAAAAGGTCAAACAACATACTCTTTCTTTGCGCGGGGGTGCTCGTGAGTTCGTTTTCCGTCTCGAACACAACGTCGTCGCAACTTATGTCCGACGCCGTAAAGCGCAAAAGTTCCACGTCGCCCTCCTCGCCCACAAACCGAACGAGTCGAGGACGGCGAGCAAACTGCTTATACAACCTAAGAAGCATTTTGGCAACCGCCCGCACCGCGCTACGCACGTATTCCGCCGACACCGAAAGTCTCGTGTCGTCTTGCTCTATAAGCAGTTGGAGCGCAACGCCGCTCGTCATGCCGCTCGGCACCGAACTCGAACGCATTATTTCGCTCACTCCCGTAACCGACACGAATTCGCTTAACAGCCTGTCTTCTTCGTATTGAAAGTCGGACGGAACGCGTCCCGGCTCCAAAAGAGAGGGCGGCGCGCTTCCCTGACGGTACACCAAAATCTTGCCCGGACTGAGTCCTTCCGTTTCGAGGTTGTCGGTGTCCACGCTTCCGTCTTCTACGGCAAGCACCCCCATAGCTATGCGGTTCATAAATTCGTGTTTGCGGTTTTTCACCGCGTTGAACGCCCGCTGAATGGGAATACAACGCTCCACCGTGCTAGTGCCGAAAAAGCACCCCGCGCGCATAATGCAGTCTTGCTTCACAAACGGCAAATCGGGCACGTTTTCCGCGCCGCACAAATACGGCAACTCGGTGAGCGCAAGAAGCTTTCCGCCCGCTACCGCAGCATATTCTCCGCACTCGTTTTCCACTGTGGGGCGCACGTAACGCTCTATAAGCAAACAGCAATTTTTCGCGCTCTCGCGCCCGAACAGCGGCGCCGAACTGCTTCCGTCGAGTCCGCCGAGCATACATTTGCCCGCGTCGCTCACAATGTCGGCGCTCTCGGCCTCAACCTTAACCCCGTATTGCCGCTCTATTTCTTCAACCGAGACGGCTCTCGCGTGAATGATGCTTTCGCAGTCCGCAACTGTTTGGCGCCCGAGCGAATCGGGATATATTTCGAACGGCGGGCACACTCGCACGCTCACGTCTCCTTCGTAAATAGGCTTACGATTGCGCATTCCTATTTTTTTGCCGCCGCGAGCATTCCACTCCGCCTTATAAAAAGAACTTCCGCAAATTTCGCTCCAAATAGTGGCTCTGCTTATAACGCCGTCCATTTCCACAGCTTCGCAAGCCGAACTAAGTATTTTCGCCGCCGCCTTAGCGCTCAACCTGTCGTTCTCGTCGCCGCTCGCGGGGCGCACGCTCATGCGCGGACGCACCCGTTGAAGTTTGGCGAGGCGGGTCTCCACAAGCGGCGCAATGTGGTTAAAACATTCTCGCTCTTGCCAATAATAGTCGCGCTCTTCCGAAAAAACATTGCCGTCAGCCCGAGAATAAACGTATTGATTGCCGAGCACAAAGTTGCAGTTTAGTTGCCATTGCGCTTCGAACGCTCGCCTCGCCGCCACTCTCGCCTCGAAATCTTTTTTGATTTCGGCAACTTTCTCCTCTTCGAAAACGTATTTTTCTTTCAAATTTTTTTGCCTCCTTTCGCCCGAAAAAACGTCACTTTTTGCAACATTTTTTGTTCGCCGTCTCTATGCTTTTTGGCACGCATTGCGCGCCTATGAGCGAATAAAGTTCTTTCAAGCAACTGTCGCAAACGTGCAATCTGCTCTTTATTCCCACCCTATTAAACTTGATTGTTTTGGTCGCTCGGTTTTTGCACGCGCCCATTTCGCAACCTATTTTGCACTTGTTTTCGATAAGTTCCATGCTGTTCACGTTCTCCTTTTTTTGGTTTTTTTGTCTCCGTTCAAGCGGTTTTCAACTAATTTAAAATACTCTTTTTCAAGCTCGTTGCGCTCTCTTTCAAGCTCTTCGCGGCTGACGTTCGGCGGCTCTTCATCTGCAAGCAAAATCTTTAAAGCGGATAAGTCGGGCGGCACGTCTTTGCGAATAATTTTGCGCTTGGTAAGAGCGAGTTCGCCGTCTACCAAAGAATATTCTTCTTGCGTCTCTACGGCTTCGTATCCCGCCGCTTTTTTAAACATGCTGTTTATGAGCCGCTGTTTTTCTTTCTCGTCCACTGTGCGCCCTCCGCGCTCATTTTCTCGCGCTCCTCGCTCTCGCGCTCATGAGACGCTCTTTAAACCGCGCGAGCTCGCCTTTTTCGAGCGACGGCGGCGAGTTTGCCGGCTTAGTCATAAGATAATAGCGAAGCTCGTCGAGAGCGTGGTCGTCGCGCTTTACGGGCGCGTCGTCCGCTCCGTATTTATACCCTTTGAACTCGCGTATCATATTTCGACAAGTGGAAAAAACAAACAAACGCGGCACGCCGTTTTCCCCCGCAAGATAGCTCTTAACGCGGTTTATTCCCGCAAACAAATTTTTCTCCACTTTGGGATTTGCGGCTATTCCGTTTTCGCAAAACAGCTCGGTAACGCTCCCATGCGACGACAGCGTTCGTTGATTTGCCGCGCTGTCGATAAGAGCGTACAGAGCTCCCGAACGCATCCTCTTCCACCCGAGCGCGTCGCTTATTTTCTTTATTTTGTCGCAATGCTCTTTCACCCCAAGCCCCGCCTCGAAATGCTCTGCCACAACGTATACGTTTCCGTCGTAATCCACCGCATACCAATGGCACGACAGCGGATTAGCCAGTCCCGGGTCAATCGACAAACAATCTTGCCACTCTTCGGGCACGTCGAACGGCTCGATTACGTGCGTTTGCTCGCAAAATTCGGGATACACCGCCTCGCCCGTGTCGGCAAACGAGCCGTAACGCCGCGTTTTCAAAACTTCGGGCGAGAGCGCCGCGCTAAGCCTGTTTATTTCGTCGGGTTCAAGATAGGGATTATCCGCCCACTCCATGAAAATACACCAAGTTTCGTCGTCGCCCGCACTGTTCAAATAAATTTTATCGTATACGAACGTCATGCCTTTCAGCGGCGTCATGGTGCCGAATATGTCGCCCTTGCGGTCGAAAACCCTCATTCTGCACTCCTCGTATACGTCTTCGGGTGGCTCTTCGTCAAACCACACGAAATCGAGACTGCTCCCCTGAAACTTTTCTCTTCCCGCCTCGCAACTTTTAAAGTAGACGTAGCTAATTGTGCCGAACACGTTTTTAACGGCTATGTAATCCACGATTCCGCCCTCCGTTCCGCTTTTAGAGCCTTTCAACATTCCAACCGACGCGAGCCACTCGGGATTCAAATACGACAACAGCTTTTTTTGCGCCACCTCTCGCCCCGCGCCGTAACTGACCGATACCGCCCAACCCGTAACAGCGCCGCGCACTTTTCTGTAAGGATGATTCCCGCGCAATAGCCAAGCCGCTTCCGCCGCGCCGCATTCAGTTTTCCCCGTGCGATTGCCGCCGAACACCCAACGGTTGCGCTTTAAACACTTATGAAATTCGAGTTGCTTTACGTGAACCTTTTCGCCCGCGTTATAAAGCGCGAGTTTGTTTCTTCGCTCGTACTCGTTCAACTTCTTGCGATTTAACCACAGCTTAACGAGAATAGCCTCTTCCTCTTTATTTTGCGGGTTTTCGTTTTTTTCTCTCAAAATATTCACCTTATTTTTCGGTATAATTTGCGTATGAAAAAAGCCGCAATGTTCTTATATGCAGCAATCGTTTCTCTTTTCCCCCTCGCCGCTCAAAACGGCGGCTTCGTTACCTACGCCATTTTTCCCTCGCCCGCCGCTCTCTATAACGAAGCGAACGAGGTTATTTGCACGTTGCCCGCCACCTACTACGCAGTTTTGTGCGGCGAAGAATCGGACGGAAAATTTCCCGTTTCATACCTTGACTTATCGGGCTATGTTCGCACAAGCGACGTGAGCGTGGTAGACTACGAACCCGTCGTAAAATTCGCCGCTCTCACCGCCAAACCGAACAACGACGGTATGGCTGTGAACTTGCGCGACAAGCCGCATCCCCAAAACGGCAAAATACTGTGCTCGGTGCCGCCGGACGCGAGTCTTACCCTATACGGAGCGCGCGAAGGCGGAGAACTTTTTGCGGGCGCGGGAACTTTGTGGCAATACGTGCGCTATAACTCGCCCGACGGCGGAACGTTTTTAGGATACGTCTATTCTCCTCAACTCGTTTGCGACGAAGTGCAACCAAACTCGGGCGAAAAAGTGTCTCGCCCGGCGCCCGACAAACCCAAAGAAACGGCGCCGTCGCTCTCGCTAGAAAAAAACGGCGCAATAGCGCTCGCAATAACGCTGTGCGTGCCTGCGGGAATAATAATGCTCGTGCTGTTCTACCGCCCCGACTCCAAACGCACCCCTCGTCACAGTAAGTAACGTATATCGCCCAAACGCAACACGGCGCTACGGCGCGTGCGCTTATAGCGCACCTCCTTGCTTAATCCGTGTTGGGCGAACTCGATAAGGAGTCCTTTCTCGGGCAACCCGAGAAAGTCGGATTTGTTCTTCTGCGGTCTGTCGCCCAAACGCAAAACAAACAATGTCATTTCGAGCGAGCGCAGCGCAGCCGAGAAATCTTTTAAAGACCTCTCCGCTACGGTCGAGGTGACAAAGTTACGTACCTTGTCATTGCGAGCGTAGCGAAGCAATCCCAAACATAAAAATACTTCACACGGCTTGCATTATAAGCGGTTCGGGCTTTCTTGCGGCAAGGCGTTTTAAGCGGTTACACTCGGCGCGATAAAGCGGCAACTCCTTATATTTTTCGAGCTCGGCAGAAAAAATCCCCAAATCGGCAAGCACGCGCCGAGCCTTTTTAAGCGCAATTTTCACTCTCCTATTATCATAGTCCATGCCGAACTTTCCGAGCGCGGCACTCGCAATAACGTCGGTTTCATCGTCTCCCAACGCGCAACGCACGCGGTGCTCCATAACTCCGAGATTTGCCGCAAGCCGTTTATATTCTCCAAGCCGATAAACTTTTTCGAGAAGCGGCAAAGCCGGACTCACCGTGTCGAGCGCCGCGCGCATTATTCTTCGTTCGAGTAATTTATCGAGAACGTCCAATTTATTCGCAATAATAATTACAGCGGCGATTTCGATATTCATATTAGGGGCAAACCTCCGTTCGTTTTAACGCTATAATAATAGCACATAATTGTTGACAGCATTTGTCAACAA
>CAMUKG010000029.1 GCA_947089425.1 uncultured Clostridia bacterium | reverse complement strand
AAGCTCCCTTGTCATTATACGGAGAGAAATTTCGTCCATATACACCTCTAAATTATTGTTTACCGTACAGTAATTATAATATAAAAACAACAAAATCACAACCGATTTTATCGAGATAGCAAAACATATCTATATCTCACTATGCTATAAGTAGCCCGTTCGTCCACGCAAAAGCATGGTAAAAGGCGTAGCAAAAAAGCCACGCCTTAATCTTTACCGTCGGCGGCTTACCTAATATTCTCTATGGAAATTACGGTAAGCAAAACGCTTCTTTTTGTTTCGGAAAAAAAGCTCTAAACGAACGAGCGCAAACATATACATAGAGCATGACCGTATTGGAAGCAATAATATTAGGACTCGTGCAAGGACTTACCGAATTTTTGCCCGTATCGAGTAGCGGGCACCTTTTGCTGTTCGGAAAATTTTTGGGCGTGGGAACGGTGAGCGTAGGATTCGAACTCGTATGCCACTTGGGAACGCTTGCCGCCGTCTGTTTGGCTCTGCGCAAAGACATAGCGGGAATTATTAAAAAACCGCTTTCGCATCAAGTGCGAACGGTGCTCGTGGCGACCGTTCCCACCGTGATTATAGCGGGAATAATATCGTTCTTTTTCCGCGACGCGCTCGAAGGCTCTATGCTCGTGTACTGCTTTATTATAACAGGGATACTTCTTTTGTGTTGCGGCTTTGCGTCAAACCGCAACGAAGAAAAACGTATGCTTTATCCTCATGCCGCAATAATAGGCGCGGCGCAAGGAATAGCGGCGCTACCCGGACTCAGCCGCAGCGGCGTGACTATGGCGACCGCAACTTTGCTCGGCTATAACCGCGAACAGTCGGCGCGCTTTTCGTTCCTCATATCCATACCCATAATAATAGGTTCGAGCGTTGTGGAACTCGCGTTGCACGGCGTGGGCGGCACAATAGGCGCGGCGGCGCTCGTCGCGGCTCTCCTGTCTTCTTTCATAAGCGGACTTGCCGCCGTCACGTTTATGCTCAAACTCTTGAAAAAACACAGCCTCGACGGCTTTGCGATTTATCTGTTTTTGCTCTCGGTGTTCATGCTCTTGAACGACTACGCGCTTCATCTTTTCTGATTCTTTCTATGCGTTCATGAAAAAACGCCGACGGCGAAAAAGTGGAATCTGTGATAAATTTGATATGTTCGGCGCAAACTATTCTCGTACAATACGGAGGATAGTAAAAAACATGGCGCAAACCGTACATTTAAAAAGAAGAGCGAGCGTTCCGCTCTTTATAACAACCACTTTCGGCACTCTTTTGCTCGGCATGCTTTCGGGACTTTTTTCTGGAAGCAAGGCGGGTTACAATTCGCTCTTACTTCCGCCCGCTACGCCGCCCGACGCGGTGTTCCCCGTTGTGTGGAGCATTCTGTACGCCATGATTGGGCTTTCGCTGTTTTTCATTTTGCGCAAAACGGCAATCACCGAAACTCTCGCCGCTCAAAGAAAAACCGCCTCGATTTTATGGTTTATTCAGTTTGCGGGCATGCTCGCTTGGCCGTTCGCGTTCTTCACTTTAAAGCTCTACATTTTCAGTCTTTTGTGGCTTACGGGACTTGTGGCGCTGAACCTTGCGCTAATTATTTGCTCGTTCAGAGTGTCCGCTCCCGCAGGCGCGCTGCTCATTCCCTATCAAGCGTGGCTAATGTTCGCGCTGTACCTGAACTTATTTATAGCAATATTGAATTAAGCGAAAGGAGCTATTGCAAAACGCAACGGCTCCTTTTTCCTATTTTCTTGTTTTATTGAATAAGATTGCTTCGCTATGATACTCGCTACGCTCGTGGCGTTTGCGTTTTCACGCTCGGCTAAATGCAATAACATTGCCGCCTTAAACACTACTCCGCACAAAAAGCCGCAGAGTGGTGCAGCGAAAGGCAACAGGCATGTCGCCGACGAAGGCGCGTACTTCTTGGTACGTAACCGAGCCGACGACATGCACGTAGCCTTTATATGTGCCACTATGCGGCTTTTATTTCCCAAAGTATCTTTTAAGCAGCCCCTCAAACGCTTTGCCGTGACGGGCTTCGTCGCGTGCCATTTCGTGAACGGTGTCGTGAATAGCGTCGAGGTTGGCGGCTTTGGCGCGCTTAGCCAAATCGGTTTTGCCCGCCGTGGCGCCGTTTTCGGCTTCTACGCGCATTTTAAGGTTTTTCTCTGTGGAATCGGTTACCACTTCGCCCAAAAGTTCGGCGAATTTAGCGGCATGTTCCGCTTCTTCGTAGGCGGCTTTTTCCCAATACAAACCGATTTCGGGATAACCTTCGCGATGAGCCACGCGAGCCATAGCAAGATACATTCCCACTTCGGTGCATTCGCCGTTAAAGTTCATGCGCAAATCGTTTATAATGTCTTCGGGAACGCCCTTAGCAACGCCAACAACGTGCTCCGCCGACCACGCAAGCCCCGCGCCCTGCTCCACGAATTTGGAAGCGGGAGCTTTGCACTGAGGGCATTTTGCGGGAGGCTCGTTTCCCTCGTGAACGTAACCGCAAACCGAGCATACATACTTTTTCATTTTGTTTTTCTCCTTTACTTTTTATTTTTGTTTATGTTTTCGCAATGCTGTTCGTAGCATTGAAAAAGCCTTTTTTGTTGCGAATAATGAATACCCACGCAAAACCGCGTTTATTTTCAAAACCTTACGGGTTCGAATATACAAAATGCCGTGCTAAGAAAGCGATGGGTCGCAGTCTTTTTGTTTGCGCGCGCATTCGGGGCACAGCCCGTATACAACGGTTTTAACGCATTCAACTTTATAACCCGCATGTTCGAGAGCGTCGGAAATGTCGTCATAGCCGAACAGGTCGCCTATTTTGCCGCATTCTTTGCACACGAAATGCGCATGGCGCGACATGTCGGCGTCGAAATGCGTGCTCCCGTCTTCGATTTCGAGCGTGTTTAGTTCCCCGCTCTCGCCGAGTTCGCGCAAATTGCGATACACCGTTCCCAAACTTACATTGGGAATTTTTTCGCGCACTTTATCATACACCGTTTCGGCGTCGGGGTGCTCTTTTGTGTTTTTCAATACTTCGAGTATCGCTTCGCGCCTACTGCTGTATCGCATAATCTTTGCCGCCTGAAAGTTCCTTTAAAATTTAAATAGTAATAATAATTATTACTGTTTAAAATTATAAATATTTTTGCAAAAAATGTCAAGCGAAAAATAAAATTTTTTTAAAATCATACGCGAATTCGTAACGGAACGGCGAAGCCAAACATAGCATGGTAATAAAGCAGAGTATTCTGTACACGATATAAATGCTCTGTTTACGGAGGATAAAATTATGAACGAATTCGACAATTACAACCAATCATGTTCTATGTGCGGAAACAACTGCGGTTGCAATAAACCGCGTTGCCCGAAATGCGGCTGTTACCACGAGCAGAACAACAACTGCTGCTGCGAGCAACAAAAACCGTGCTGCGAACACAAATGCCACGAGCAAAACAACTGTTGCTGCCGTCCGCAAGTGCAGCGTTGTGACTTTTGCTCCTGCCTTCGCCGTTTGTTCTGCGGCTGTTGCAGACGATAAGCGAATAAAACTTTCTCTCCATCTCCCGTCATGAAAAGAATGCGGTTGCGTCTTTAAGACACAACCGCATTTTTCGTTATTTCTTTTTGGGTTTTGGCTGAGGCAATTCGTTGCAAATAGCCAAAAACAATTTCGTTAAAAATTCTTTGTTTTCAACGCCCTGTAGCCACAGCATTTCTTTCGCGCCGGCATAAGGCGGAACGAGCGGCGCGTCGGGCATAAGCTCTAACGCTTTAGGCACAGGCTTTATAAGCAACCTATTGTCGCAAATATACGCCGCTATTCTGCTTTTGTAATAAACTATATATTCGCCCATCATGCTGCGCACGGCGATTTCGTTTAAATCCGACAGTTGTGCCGTTACAAAATTCACAAATTCTTTGCTCGTTGCCACAGTCTCGTCTCCCAGCGAATTTATGTGTCGAGTTCAAGATATTCGTCGTAGGTCATATCCCTATCGAAAATCTTTTTGCCGCCCTCGATTTCTATAATTCGGTTTGCAACGGTGGAAATAATTTCTTCGTCGTGAGTTACGAACAACATTCCGCCCTTAAAGTTGGTCATGCCTTTATTGAGCGCCGTAATACTCTCCAAATCGAGGTGGTTGGTGGGTTCGTCGAAAATGAGGAAATTCGCGCCGAGCAACATCATTCTCGCAAGCATACAGCGCACTTTCTCGCCGCCCGAAAGCACTTTTGCTTTTTTGAGCGCCTCTTGCCCCGAAAACAACATTCTTCCAAGCCAACCGCGCAAATATTCTTCGTAGTGGTCTTTGGAATACTGACTGAGCCACTCCACAAGCGACAAATCCACGCCGTCGAAAAAGTTGTCGTAATTTTGAGGCAAATAAGCGGTGGTTATTGTTTGCCCCCATTTAAAATAACCCGAATCGGGTTGCTCCAATCCCATGAGAACGTCGAAAAGCATACTCATGCTTTGGCTCGACGAACACAAAAAGCCTATTTTGTCGTCACGCTTCAATTTGAACGAAACGTTTTCGAAAAAGCCTTTTTTGGTAAGCCCTTCCACTTCGAGGATTTCGTTGCCTATCTCGCGCTCGTATTTAAAATCTATAAACGGGTATCTGCGACTCGAAGGTTTAATGTCTTCGAGTTTGATTTTTTCGAGCTCGCGTTTGCGGCTTGTAGCTTGCTTGGATTTGCTCGCGTTAGCCGAGAACCGCGCTATAAACTCCTGCAATTCTTTGGCTCGCGCTTCCATTTTCTTATTCTGCTCTTTTGCCTGGCGGGCAAGAAGCTGACTTGTTTCATACCAAAAATCGTAGTTGCCCACAAACACGTTTATCTGCTTAAAGTCAACGTCGCAAATATGAGTGCACACACGGTTCAAAAAGTGGCGGTTGTGCGAAACTATTATCACGGTGGTGTCGGTGAGTTCCATAAGATACCCCTCTAACCATTTCACCGTTTTGGCGTCGAGGTTGTTGGTGGGCTCGTCGAGCACCAAAATATCGGGAGAGCCGAAAAGACTTTGCGCAAGCAATACCTTAACTTTGAGCTTTGCGTCCATTTCCGACATTGGCGTGTCGAAAAGCGAAGAGTCTATTTTGAGCCCAGACAAAAGAGTTTCGGCGGCAGACTCCGCTTCGTAGCCGTTCATGTCGGCAAATTCGCCTTCGAGCACGGCGGCGCGCTCGCCGTCCGCATCCGAAAAATCCGGCTTGGAATAGAGCGTCTCTCGCTCTTTCGCCACTTCCATCAGTTTCTTGTGCCCCCACATAACGGTGTCGCGCACGGTGTAGGCGTCGTAGGCGTTTTGGTTTTGCATGAGCACGCTCATGCGTTCGTTTTTGTCTATGGTAACGTCGCCCTTATTCGGTTCGAGCTCGCCGCTCAAAATACGCAAAAAGGTAGACTTGCCCGCGCCGTTCGCGCCTATTATTCCGTAGCAGTTCCCTTTTGTGAATTTAAGGTTTACGTTTTCGAACAGCACTCTGCCGCCGAATTGAAGTGTAACGTTATTTACGCTTATCATAAAAATTCTTCCCTTCTCCGAAATAGCGGCCCAAATCGTTTTGAATTGAGCCGCTACCGTCTTTTTATTGCTTTTTCTTTAAATATTATTCCGCCTTGAAAGGCAAAAGAGCCATTATGCGCGCGCGCTTTATGGCAACCGAAAGAGCGCGTTGGTGCTCGGCGCACATTCCGCTCGTTCTGCGGGGTATGATTTTACCCTTTTCGGTGATGTAGCGTTTAAGCTTGGCAACGTCTTTATAATCGATTTCTTCGGCTTTTTCAACGCAGAAAGCGCACACTTTTTTCTTGGGGGCGCGCCGAACGCGTTTTTGCTTTTCTTCGCCGTTCTCCACTTTTTTCTGCTCCATTTTATTTATAACTCCTAATTCAATTTTATTGCGAGAAAACTCTGCGCGTTTGCGGCAAAATTTTTCTCAAACTCAGAAAGGCAAACCGTCGTCTTCAACGGGCTTTAATTCGCTCGTAAGCTTTTTGGGCGCCGACGCCTTTTCTTCGCGCGGAGCTCCGTAGCTTCCGCTTCCGTCGCTCTGTCCTCCGCTTATAAATTCGACGTCGGAGGCAACCACTTCGGTGGCGTAACGCTTGTTACCCTCTTTATCGTCGTAAGTGCGGGTTTGAATTTCCCCGCAAACGGCCACCTTGCGACCTTTGGCAAGATATTTGCCGCAATTTTCGCCCAAACCGCGCCAAGCCACGATATTTATAAAATCGGCTTCGCGTTCGCCGTTGGCGTTGGTGTAGTTGCGGTTAACCGCAATCGAAAAGCGACACACCGAAATGCCCGACGGCGTTTGCGTGAGCTCGGGGTCGCGCGTTAAATTACCTACCAAAATGCACTTATTCATCTTGCGTACTCCTTATTTACGTACCGTCATGTAGCGTATAACTTCGTCGCTAATCTTCATTTGCCGCTCGAGTTCTTGCGGAAAATCGGATTTAGCCGTGAAGTTCATGAGCACATAATAGCCGTCATTCTTGCCGTCGATTTCATAAGCGAAGCGCTTGTTGCCCCACTTATTCACGCCCTCCACTTCGCCGCCGTTGGCAGTTACCAACGCGCTGTATTTCTCGATTTGGGCTTCTTTCACAGCCTCGTCGAGATTGGACGCGAGAATGTACAGAATTTCGTACTTGTTCATGCTATTTCGCACCTCCTTTCGGTCTTTGACCCTCGCCGCGCGAGAGTAAGGATAAGGCTCGGAAAATAACCGAGCCTACACAGTATAACATAATTGAAAACAAACCGCAACCGATTTTCGCCATTTTGCGAAACATTTTCTTTTTTTTAATGCCGTTTAAGCAACGAACTGTTTACGTTTTTTATGCCGTATAAGTAAGCGTGAGTTTACAAAACATTTTCTTTTTAATCCGCCGAAGCAAGCAATACGGAAAGCTTACGGCTTTACGACCGCTTTTATGAATCTGTTTCGGTTTTCCGCATGTTCTCGCACGCACTTCTCAACGTCTTGGAACTTTATTTCGCAACTGACGAGTTTGCTCACGTCTACCGTGCGGGTGGCAAGCAAATTGATTGCGGCGGGAAACATGCGCGCGCCGTTGTTCACTCCCATAACTTTAAGCTGTTTGTTCAAAATGCTCGCAAAGCTTCCCGAAAGTTCGTCGGCAATATCCGAGCAACCCACCAAAGCCACTCGCCCGCCGTTCGCGGTATATTCGAGACTGCGCCCGAACGCCATGTGCGACGTGGTGATAAAAGCCACAGTTTCAGCCATTTTGCCGCCCGTGAGCGAAAATATCTTTTTCATGGGGTCGGCTTCCACGCTGTTAACGGTGTAATAAACGCCCAAACTTTCGGCAAGCGAAAGCATTTCGGCGTCGGTATCCACAAGTATGGGCACCGCTTGGTAATATATAGCCACTTGCGCGAGCACTATTCCGAGCGCGTTCGCCCCCACTATAACTATATGTTCGCCTTTATCGAGTCCGAGCTTACTCACCGCGTTTATCGAAAGCGCAATGTGCTCTATAAATATTCCGTCGCTGTCTTGCACTCGGTCGGGCAAAACGTAAAGCATATTTGCGGGAACGACTGTGAAATCGCTCATAAAGCCGTTGTCGTTCACGCCGTAACACAGCATTTTTTCGCATTCGTCGCATTTGCCCGACTTACACGGCGCGCAAGTTTTGCAACAGACGAACGGGTCGGCGGCAACGCGGTCGCCTCTGCTGAGCCCCGTAACGTTTTCGCCCGTTTCCACAACAAGCCCAACGCATTGCCTGCCCATAATGAGCGGCGACGAAGAAAGCGGCAACTTACCCTCGTACATTAAAACGTCGGTTATACTAATGCCACATGCCAAAGTTTTAAGCTTTACGCAGTCGGCTCCCACGTTTTGAACGGGGAGCTCGTCGAGCGTGAGCTGTTCTTTGTCGTGCAATCTCCATGCTTTCATAAATTCCTCTCGCAACCGCGCAAAGTTATAACGCGGCAAACTGTTCTTTTATTTTATATTGCCCGCGCGAACGCTTTTTTAAAGTTACGCCGCGCGTCAATAGTAATTAGAACTCAATAAAAAAATATAAATCGGATTTATTCCTTCGCTTGTATTCGAATATTATATCACATATTTTTTAATTTGGCAAGGATAGAAACGCACTTTGCCGAGCGACGCGTTTTCGAGCCGTTTTGCCGTTAAATTCGCTTTCGCGCATTTATTTGAAATCTTAAAAAATCGATTGACAGCGGCGGCATAAGGTGCTAAAATTTGGATAATACGAAAACGGAGGAAATATATATTATGTTAAACGACAAAGTGAAAAAACTGCTTAACGAGCAAGTGAACAAAGAATTTTATTCCGCGTATTTGTATCTCGATTTTTCGAACTATTTCGAATCGCGCGGACTAAACGGCTTTGCCAACTGGTATTACGTTCAAGCGCAAGAAGAAAGAGACCACGCGATGCTTTTATATCGCTATTTGCACAAAAACAATGAAAAAGTTGTGTTGGAAGCAATAGCTCAGCCCGACAAAAAGCTCGACTCCGACATGAGCGTTTTAAAAGCGGGCTTGGAACATGAAATATACGTTACCTCGCTAATAAACGATATTTATTCCGCCGCGCAAACCGCAAAAGACTATCGCACAATGCAACTTCTCGATTGGTTTGTGAAAGAGCAAAGCGAAGAAGAGGACAATGCCAACAACCTAATAGCAAAAATGGAATTGTTCGGCTCCACTCCCAACGGCTTATACATGCTCAACAGCGAACTTGCCGCGCGCGTCTACGCCGCCCCGTCGCTCGTTGTGTAAACATAGAATAAAACGCTTTGAAAATTGCAAAAACTGCGCCTTGCGAAAATTCCCACGCTTGGCGCATTTTCTTTTAAAGACACTTAAAACAGTTGACAAAAATTCTTTTTTTCTATATCCTTATTAGGCAACACAATTTTTGTAGAGCACTCGCACATGGAGAGGTGGTTGAGTGGTCGAAGGCACACGCTTGGAAAGCGTGCGTACGCTAAAACGTACCGCGGGTTCGAATCCCGCCCTCTCCGCCATTAGTGAATAATACGAACCC
>CAMUKG010000028.1 GCA_947089425.1 uncultured Clostridia bacterium | reverse complement strand
CTTTCTCACATTCGCACAGCACAACATAAAATCCGTTCTTTTGATTACCTATCATGCTTGTAACTCGAAAAGCGGCATAAGGGCACAACGGCACGCGCCCGAACCGCCGAAAATTATGATAAGAAGAAAAATCAAAAACCCCACAATAACCAATGTTGCTATTCGCGTGTTGCGAGAGCCCGCCGCGAGCAAATATATTATTGCGCCGAGCGGACCCGTGAACAGCAACAGCACTATTAAAATAAGGCAATTAACCGAGCCTTTTCTTTGCGGTTCTACGGAACCGCTCGGTTGAGTCCTTCTTTCGTTTTGAGAATTTTGCGACGAATACAGCGACGTTCCCACAGTGCGGGCATTTCCGCCACGAGTAGCCGAATAGCGCTCGCGTTCTATTTCGTCTTCCAAACTTTTTAGTTGCTCGATTGCAAGATCGTTCCCTTGCGCAATCGCTTTATTGTACCATTTGCGCGCTTCTTCGTAGTTTTTAATAACGCCGTTGCCGTCGGCATACATTGCGCCAAGCAGACATTGCCCTTCGGAATAGCCTTGCGCCGCAGATTTTCGAATCCACCGAAGCGCCTCGATATAGCTTTGCCTCACTCCGAAACCTTTCATGTAATATATTCCGAGTATGCCTTGCGAACGCTTGTCGCCCTGTTCGGCGGCTTTGCGGTGCCATTTTGCCGACTCGTTTAAATCTTTAATTCCGAGCTTGCCGTTGCCGTATATCATTCCAAGCTCGAATTGCGCGTCGAAGTTGCCTTGCTCGGCGGAAGCTTTCATCCACTTAATGCAACCGTCTACGCTTTTTTCAACTCCGTCGCCCGACGCATAGCACATAGCGAGCAAATACTGGGCTTTTTCGTGTCCCATCTCGGCGGAAGCGCGAAGATTTTCCACCGCTTTTCCGAATTGACCTTCGTAATAATAGCTTGCGCCCCTGCAATACAGTTCCTCGCTTCGCTCCGCCGCTTCTCGCAATTCGGTTGACGGCGCGAGCGTCTCCGCATATTTCGAAAACTCGGCGGCAAAATGGAGCGAACTTCTCTTATCGCAAGGCGGAGCGGATAAAATTGCGTCTATGAGCGCGGCGCGCTCTCTTTTCAAAACGGCTTCGTAAGCAAGCAAGCTGCTCAAAAAACCGTCCGCTTTTTCTACCGAAAACGAAAGCGGCAAAAAAGCCGCGCGATTATCTTTCGCGTAGCGGGCTTCGGTTATGTAATCGAAAACGCGAGCATAAGCTTGCTGTTCTTTCTTTTTGGTCTCGCCGCCGTACGAAAACGCCGCAACGGTGTACACTTCGGGCGCGCTCTTGATTAAAGCGTTTTTATACGCTCTGCTCTCTTTCGCGAGCCTGCGATTTTGCCCCGCCTCATAAACTCTTCGGCATTCCGAGCAAGCCAAAAGCCCTTCTTTATCCGATTTGAGTTTTACGCCGCAATGCGGACACAAGAACTCGTACGGCTCGAATATTCTCATTTGAAATTCTCCTCTGCAATACTCGAAAGTATACCATATAAACGCCTCAAACGCAAGTAAATCTCGGGTTAGTCGCGCACGTTTCAAAATCGCTCCGTGCAAAAGACTGCTTCGCTGACGCTCGCAGTGACAATAATTCCTACATTCCCATAAACGCCCTTATTGCGCGGGCGTTCTTTTCCGCCGCACTATGCAAAAACTCGTAAAAGCTCGATACGGCGTCGTCGCCGCCGTCGTCGGATATTGCGCGCATCGAAAGAAACGGAAGCTTATAAAGAGCGCACACCTGTGCTATGGGGGCGCTTTCGAAGTCGCACGCTATTGCGCCGAATTCGGCGTTTATTCTCTTTGCCTTCTCTTTGCTCGCAATAAATTGGTCGCCGCTCGCTATAACGCCCTTAACATAACGAATGTTTTCGGTTTTCAGCGCACATTCCATAAGTTCGAGCATTTTCGCGTCGGCGTCGAAAAATTCGCTGTCGAAGCCGTCGACCTGCCCTTTGCGATAGCCGTCGGGCGTTTGGTCATAGTCATGGTGAACGGTTTTAATTCCGAGCGCAACGTCGCAACGCTTTATTCCGCCGCCTATACCGCCCGCAACGCCGGTGTTTATTACTCTCTTAACCGACGGGAATGCAGTGAGCACGGCTGACGTGGCCGCCGCCGCGTTAGTCTTTCCAACTCCGCAACGGCATAATAAAAGCGTTTCGCCGTTCAAATCGCCGCGAAAAACTTCGAACGGTCCGAGCGCATAGCGCTCGGAGTTTTTAAGCGACGCGAGCAAATCGCTTATTTCTTCTTCCAACGCAGCTATTACCAAAGTTTCCATTTGTTTCTCTTCTCCTATTCTAACGGTGTCTTCTTTATCTTCGAAGAGCCGACGCCCTTTTCACGAGTCCGTAAAATTCCGTTTTGCATTCGTCGGTTAAATTCAGCGCCGCGAGACGGTTTTCAAGCGAAACGAAACTCGCGTTTTCGGCGTATTTCGAACGCCTTAGCAACAAGCCGTATTCGGCGACGCACCCTATAAACGCGTCGTCGGCTGTCTCCTCTTCCGAAACAATTTCGGCTGCTATTTCCTTTTGTTCGCCGCCGCTCGGCGAGCGATATTTCAGTTCCGCCGTAGCAAACGGCAAAGCGTAGTTGCAATTTTGCGTAGGCGCGATTTCGAACAACGCCGTTATTTGTCTGCCCGAACCTATTTCGCCCGCGTTAGTTTGTTCGTCTTCGAACTGTACTCCCGTGAGCATACGGTTGTCGTATCCTATAAGGCGGTAACTCTCCACCTGCGAAAGAGCGAACGAAACCTTAGCTTTCGCGTCGGCGGCTACGGCAATAAGAGTGCCCGTAAGTTCCTCTCCGAACACTCGTTTCGCCTCGCTCTCGCCGTCAAGATAATACGCGTCTCCGTCGCCCGCTTCGGCAAGCGCTTCGAGCACGTCGTCTTTATAGTTGCCGTATCCAACACCCGCCGCCGTGAAATAAATTCCGTCGTTTTTCTCGGTTTTCACAAACATTTCGAGCTCGTCGGGGTCGGATATTCCCACGTTGAAATCGCCGTCGGTGAAAAGAATTATGCGGTTGTTTCCCTGCGGCACAAAATTCTTTTTCGCGACCGAATATGCCTTTTCGATTGCGCTCCCTCCCGCCGTATTGCCCGACGCTTGCAACGAGCTCACCGCTTCGATTAGTTCGTCGCGCCGAGACGCTCCCGCGCCGTCAACGAGCACGCGCACGTCGCCCGCATAAGTCACGAGCGATATTTTGTCGTCCTCGCCCAGCGCTTCCGCAACATACTCTACGGCGGTTTTAAACAGCCCTATTCTGTCGGCGCCGTACATGGATGCGGAAGTATCGACCAAAAACACGAGGTTATTAACCGCCGATTCCCGCTCGATTTTTTTCGCCGCATAGCTCACGCGCAAGAGTTTGTGCTCTTCGTTCCAACCGCAGTCGAAAACGTTCGTTTGCACCGAAAAATCGCCCTCTTGCGGAGGCTCGATTTCATAGTTAAAGTAATTTATATATTCCTCTATTCGCACCGAATCGGTTGCGGGAAGTCGCCCCGAGTTCACCGCTTTGCGCATGTAGGAATACGACGAACGCGAAGCGGAAAGAGAAAACGTCGACGACGAGCAAACTTCGGTTTTAATAAAATCCCTTTCGTTTATTTCACGGAACGAATCGCCGCGCTCCGTAGGCAACGATATGCCCGTCTCGTTATAATCGTTGCCGCCGTTATAAACGCCGTCGGGACTCGCGCAACTCGCAAGCGAAAACAGCGCCGCACAAAAGCACAGCAAAACCGCGACGAACTTTACCGCAAATATTTTTTTGCAAACTCTCGTTTTCATAAGCGCGTTCTCCTTAAATTTTATTTGCTTTCGCCGAACAGCGCGGCAAGATAATAGTCTAATCGATAATCTTTTCCGTTCATAACTTGCAACATACAACGATATTTGTCGGCTATATACGCGCGCGAAACGTACTCGCCGTTTTCGCGTCCCTCTTCGTATCGCAAGTCGCCGTGTTTAGGCAATTTCAAATATTCTTTGCTGTCTTCGTAAACGTCTTGCGTGAGTTCGAACCGCATAATAAGTTCGTCGGCTCCGAGCTCGCCCATTATGCGCAGTTTGCATTCTATCAGAACGTCTTTCCCCGTTTCTCGGTTGCGGAACACGGTTATGCCGAGCGTCGCTACGAACATGCCGTTTTCGTTTTCTCCCGTATCGGGCACGGGGAAAGTTTCGCCGCGCGCCGCCAAAAATACAGCCGACGCTTCGGCGTGGGTGGCTGTGCGAGCCGTAAGTTGCGACGCGGAATACGTCTTTCCGCTCCATTCGGGCGCGGGCGACGGAGAGAAAGAACTGTCCGAACCGGAATTCGAAGACTTCCACGACGGGAACAATTTCGCCACCCCTATTCCTATAACGAGCACAATGAACACGGCGGCAACCGCGCCGAAAGCGGCAAAAATCCACCCCTTGCGCACTTCGCGTTTTTTTGCGGGTGCTGGAGTTTTTTCGCCTCGCGCGTCTTTTCTCATTTGCACGCGGGCTTTCCAAAGAATTTTATCGGGGTCGGGCAATGCGCCGTTCGACAGCGAATTCAATTCGTATTCGATTTTTGCGTCTTTCTTTTCCATTTTTTCGGTGAATTTTTATGAGTGTTTTTATGTGTGGGATTGCTTAGCTACGCTTGCAATAATACAACAGTTTTTTAAGGCTATTTGTCCCGTCAGCCGCCCGAATCTATAATTTTTCGCAAGTTCGCTTCCGCCTCTTTCACTATTCTGTCGGCTTGCGATTTAGAAGTTCCTATTTTCGCGGCAATTTGCCTAACTGTCAAATCTTCGTAATACTTATAATAAATCGCGGCGCGCTGTTTTTTATCGAGCCGCGCAATAGCTTCGCGCACCGTAACCCCCGTAGTCGCGTCTTCCTCAACCGACGAATCGGACGCGAGAAAGCATAGGTCGTCTATGTTGTCGCACCTACGCCTGTTGCGCGCTTTTATGTAATTGAGAGCGGTGTTGCGCACAATGGTGCACGCCCACCCGTAGCCGTTTTGGTAGTAGCGGAATTTGCGGGCGTTTTTCACTATTGCCAAAAACGCGTCTTGCAACACGTCTTCGGCGGAAGCTCTGTCGCCCGTAACCGAAAGCGCCACGCTCAGCATTCGTCCGCCGACCGCGTTATACAGCTCCGTCAAAGCGTCTTCGTCGCCAAGCGCGATTCGCTTTATGAGCCCGTTTATGCGCTCCCTTTCCTTCTCCTCCAAAAATTCCTTCCCGTTTCTTTACTTTCTTTATTTATTAAATATCGTTACGTTCTAAGTATACCATTTTGCCGCGTTCGCCGTCAAGAGTTTTCTTTCTTAGAACTAATCGGAAAATTTGTGTTCGTATACCGCGAAATACATTTTTTGCACACTCGAATAAGTTACCGCATATATAATTTCGCCCGTGTCGGGATTAGTTTGACCCGTGTCCGAAATTTCGCCGTCGGTAATTTTATCCGAATAGCTTCCGCTTCCGTTCTCGGCGCCGTTACTCTTTAAAAATATGTCGTTCATAAAGTCGCCTACCTTTTCGAACACGCGATTTAAAAATCCCGCAATGCCCGGTTGCTTCGACTTTTCGCTCCAAAACTTGTTGGCGGCAATTATTTCGTTGCGGATTTCGGGCGCCATGCCTTTGCGAATTTCGTCGTAGTCGGTCTTTTTGCTCGAATCGGCGTTCACCGCCGTGAGTGCCGAATAGAACGTTGAAAAGTATCCGCAATAGCGCAAGTAATCGTCGGCGGACGACAGCAAAAGATAGTACGCCACAAAGTTCGCCTCGCCTTCGCGCATAACGCCCTTCGCGTGCGCCATTTCGTGAGCCATAGTTTGCGCAACGTCGCTCGCGGGCGTGCTACGGTTCACTGTGGGCTCGCCGAGCGGCACGAACGTTATGCCCGATATGTTGTTTAGCGTGAGCCACCAACTGTTTACTATTCCTTTCGCTTTTGGCGTGTAGCCGTAATAATAGTCGCCACCGAGCCGCTTGTATTCTTCGCGCAGTTTACCGCTGAGTTCGGAAAGCGAATAAGGAGACTTCACGTTGCCTTTGCCGTCGCGCTCGAACTTTGCCGAAAGAGAATTGAAGTCGTCGGCAAAATACCTAAACATTTCTGTTACCTCATGCGATTCATACTTTTTTTCGCTTTGCGGAACGGGCGCGGCGGGTCGGTAATACGAAAACCCGACTATAAGGGAATAAAGATTAAAAACCGATAAAATACATACAACTAAAATAACGAGACCTTTCAAAACTACGGCGCCGCGTTTGCGAACGAGCCCAACTATTGCAAGCGTAATGAGCGCGATTGCGCCCAAAACAACCATTACTATACAAAACTCGAAAACCGACAGCGGAAAAAGCGAAGTTATGTGCCCCACTATGAAAACATAAGGTCTCGCGATATAACGGCACACGAAGTCGGAAAACGAGGGCGAAAGCGTGCGAAGCCATAACAGCAAAACCAAAAGCACCGCGAGAGCGCCCGCGACGATTGAAAGCACAATTAAATTTTTGCGTTTTTTCGCTTCCATACGAGTTATTATACCGTTACAAGGCTTGCACAAATAAATTTTTGCATTGCATATGCAATTTTTATTTGAACGCAAATAAAAGCCGCACAGTGCAATACGTAGTGAAAAAGCTGTTGCAAGCAAGCTTTTTCACTTGTATTATAGCCTATATTGCGGGAATTGTAAAGAAAGAATATGAAAATTACGCGAAATTACGGCGCAATGGGTTGCTAAAACGGCGTTATAGTGTTATACTTGATATAAGTACGGCAAGGGGTGATTATGTCCGACACAAATTCAAACGCAAACGAACGCGAATACGTTTGCAAACTTAAAACAAAAAAGAGTAAGATAGATTACTCAACATATAAATTTTACGATAAAAGCAAGCCTATGCGAATGCTCAAATTTTTGCATCGCGGAGTTGCGAATATCTTTTTGCGCGCCTATCTTAAAATAGTTCACCGCGTTAAGGTACTCGGCAAAGAAAACGTTTCGTCGCTCAAAAAGACGGGCGCCGTGATTGTGTCTAACCACATTCACCCACTCGACATTCAAATGATAGCCACGTTCGTTTTCGGAATGCGTCCCGTGCACTGGCTCACTCTTCAAAAAAACATGGATTTAAGCGTGAGATTCTTTATTCGCAACAGCGGCGGAGTTCCCATTCCCGAAGAACACGAGCAAAAAAAGCGTTGTTTTGCGGAAATGAACGAGTTATTGCGCGACGGCGGACTTTTGCACATTTGCCCCGAAGGAAGCCTCGTGGAACTGTGCGAAGATATTCGCCCGTTTAAAGACGGCGCGTTTAGGTTCGCTTTTCAAAACCGCGTGCCGCTCGTACCCATAACTTTAAGGTTCGAAGAATATAAGCAAAACGGCAAAAAATTCCGTCACCCTCATTTTATTATAGACGTGGCGGAACCGATATATCCGAGCGTTCCCCAAGAGGCAATAAAAGAGAAAGCACGGCAAATTATGAACGGAAAATGCACAAAGCCCGTGCGAGTAAAGTAGTTTTTTTGTTGCCCTCTTACGGCAACAAAAAAAACTTACTCTAATCTCTCCAACCGTTCGGCGGCTTCCTCTATTCCCTGTTCGGCGGCGGCGCTATACCATTTAGCCGCCTTTTCCAAATTTTTAAGCGTTCCCTGCCCGAACTCGTAGCATAGCCCCAAATTATATTGCGCGTCGGCGTGCCCGCTCAAAGCCGCTTTGCGATAAAGCCGCACAGCCTTAACGCAGTCTTCCTCTACGCCGTAGCCCATTTCGTAACACACGCCCAAATCGCAACAAGCCGCAATATGCCCGAGCAAAGCGAGCTCTTCGAAAAGTTCTACCGCTTGCTCGTAGTCTTCCGCCTCGTAAAATTCGCGAGCGCGCGCATAAAGTTTCGTAACGTCAGCCATGTCGTCGCCGAAGTTCGTAACGGCTCTGTGCGCCTTTTGGTGCTCGTTGAACGCGATGCGCAACTCCGCAACGCGCTTATCGAGCCCTTTCAAAATTTCGCCGTAGTTTCCTTGCTTTCGGTAGTCGTGAAAAGTGTTTCGCGGCTCCTTTTTTATTTCAAATTCGCGCGACGGCAACCCGATATAAATCGCATGATTTGCTCCCGAACTAATGCAACTATACGAATCGTAGTTTAACATAACTTTTCTTCCTTTTTTCTGTTTTCATTTTCAAGTCCGCTTCTCATTAACTACTTCTAATTACCGCGCAAAGCGTTAAGCAATTTCGCCTGTGTCAAAGCATATCTTTGTTGCATTTCAAACGACTTATTTTTGCACGAGTCCCGTTCTTCTTTTAACAGTAACGCCAACTCTTTCAGTTCCGTCATGGGAATTTTTTTGCGCTCCGACTTTTCTATTTTTTCAAGGACGCTTTCGCCTGACTTTTCCGCGAGTTTCTTTTCTTGTCGTTTTTCGAATTGTTCTTTGTTTATACCCGCTTTTTCGGTTTGATTATCTTTTTCCCTGTTCGACGCCTTTTTGTTCGGAGACGGTTTTGCATCGGGGTTCGAAGCGTTTACTCTCCGCGTTTCTTTCTCGACAGCGGGCGGCTTTAAGCCCACGTCAACGTATTGTATTTCTTCTTTATTATCGGGGTGCGCGGCTATCGCTTTTAAAAGCGTGTTTAGCGTCATATTGAGTTTGTATTGCTTTTCGGGCGATTGATTTTCCGCTTTGGCGAGCCTTTTTCTCAATAACGCTTCAACGTTCTTCATTTCCGCAAGCGTCGCATCGCTTCCCACTATCTGTTTTATTCGTTCGTTCAGCCGTCTTACATGTTCGCGCTCGGTATTTTCCATATTTTTCCGAGTGTTTTTTTCTTTTTCGGTCGCCTTTTTTCGAGTTTCTCCTCTTCCTTTTTCGGCAAGCACGCCGTCGAAATACAATCTGCGCTTTAAAGCCGAATCCGCAACAAGCTTATTCGAAGCCAAAGCGTCATAAGAGCTTAACGACTGTTTCTCCTCGCACTTTTTTCTATGCGACGAAAATCTTGCGCAAAGCTTGCACATTATAAGTTCCGACTCGTTACCCGTACAAAATCTGAGAGTGTCAAAATTGCATTCGTCCGATTTTAACGCAAGCACTTGTTGAAAATTTTCTTTACTGCGCGCAATAAACCGATCGCACGAATTCGAATGTTCGGCGTAATCTTTTGCGAGGCGCAAATTTGGTTTGCGCTTAACTCCGCAAGCAATCGCCCGCCATTGTTTAACCGACTCTATTCGCTCGGTATTTTCGAATTGCATAATATTTTCTTCCTTTGTTCCTATCCTTTTGTTTAGTGTAACATTTATTAAACGCCACTGTCAAGCGCTTATCTTGCCTATTGCACGAAACGAACGCAAGTGAGTAACACCGCAATCTTTGTTATATGTTTAAGATTGCTTCTCTACGCTCGCAGTAACATTTTCGCCATTGTTACCCACAATAAAAGCGCCCTTGTTACCGCGACCGTAGAGAAGAGGTCTTTTATTATTACAAAGATTTCTTTGCTCCGCTTCGCTTCGGTCGTAATGACATACAAAAAACCATTATTCTCCCGCAACAAAAAAGCCCGCTTGAAAGGTTCGATACTTTCAAGCGGGCTTTATATATCCACATTTACGGAA
>CAMUKG010000027.1 GCA_947089425.1 uncultured Clostridia bacterium | reverse complement strand
ATATGTTGAATATTAGATTTTGCGAGCAACTTGTTATTAAATGGTAACTATAATATTGCATGATGGGGGAATTTCGGCGGTATTTCTCGGTTTTGAAACTTTTTGTATGTTTTTGACAGGTTCTAGAGCATAATAGCAATATTATACAATTACCCCATGAAAAACGCATGTATTTTGTATTGCGGGTTTTCGATTGTGTAAAAAATTCAGAGCAAAATAAAATTGTAATTTGAATTTTTAGTAGGCAAGGCGTAAAATTCATACAAACACGTTGGCGGGATAACAAAAGCCGCAAAATCATACTGAAATCGAGTTGTGCACACTTATGCACAAAGTTATCCACAAAGTTGTCTACTTATCCACATTTGGGGCGAGTTTATTCACACACGATATCTTTTGTAAATTCGTTGTGTTTTTCCGGCGTTTCGTGATATAATAGCTGTAAGTAAAAATTCGTTCTCACAAAACAGGATTACGGCGAATACTTTGGTAACGTAGCCACAGTAAAAGGAGGTGAGGAGTTGCTACCGCTCTTAATAATCGCGCTTGCGCTTGCCGTTACGGGACTGATTGCGGAATTTGCAAGCAACTATCACACTCAAGTGCGCTTGATACGAAAATTCTTTCGCATAAAAGACGTCGCAATAAACGAATACATAAAACAAACCGCGCTCAACAACAATATAGATTATATGAGCGCGTTCCCGGGCGGAACGCTGGATATTTACACCTCAAACTCCGCAACCGAGCCGCAACCCGTATTATTGTGGGTGCACGGGGGCGGATACGTGGGCGGCGACAAAACTTGCATTGTTCCGTGGGCGCACGAAACCGCGGCAAAACTGAAAATCGCCGTAATCAGTATGAATTATTGTCTTGCGCCCGAGCACCATTATCCCGTGCCGCTCCTGCAAATTTGCGAAGCTCTGCGATTTTTGAAAAATCACGAAAGCGAGTACAACCTCGACACAGCACGTATTTTTATAGGCGGCGACAGCGCGGGCGCACAGCTTACGGCGCAATTCGCCGCGCTGGTTTGCAACAAAGAATTACAAACCCGCATGAAAATTACGCCGCCGATTAGCGCGAACGACCTGCGCGGCATACTGCTTTGTTGCGGATTTTACAATATGGACACCGTAATGAAATCGCATTTTCCCGCAATGAAAACATTTTTATGGGCGTACACCAACAAAAAGAAAATAGGAAATTTCGATAAAAAAGACGATATGAGCGCAATCAAATACGTAAATTCGGACTTTTGCAACGTGTATCTCACATGCGGCAACGCCGACCCGTTCATAGACCAAGCGCACGAAATGTCGGAAATTTTGCGAGCGGCAAACATATCGCGCGAAATATATCTTCCCGCGACCAAAGGCAAAAAACTCGGTCATGAATATCAATTCGACACAACCACGGAAGAAGGCAAGATTGCACTCGACAAGGCGGTGAATTTCATTGCGGCAAGACTGTAAAAACAATATAAAACCCGAAATTGCGGACAAGCAAATACACCCCAAACCGCTGTTTTCGGTGCAAGCTCCGCGCATACACGGACTTGACTTGTTGCGCGGAATATGTATACTTTTAATGGTTCTCGACCATATTTCTTACGACTTTTTCGCGCTGATACCCGACGGCTGGGGATACGATTTTCACAATTCCGCGCCCGCCTGGATAGTGGCGTTAAGCGATTTTTCGCGCGAATGGTGGCACAGTTCTTTCAGAATGGCGTCGCGCCTAACCGTTATTTGCATGTTTTTCGCGATAAGCGGAATAAGCACGTCGTTTTCCAAAAACAACTTTTTACGCGGCTTCAAACTCGCGCTCGCATCTATGATTTTAACGATTTTCACCACGCAGGCGGACAAGCTGTTTAACCTCGGCGTGAGCATACTTTTCGGTGTTTTGCACTGCATGACGGTAGCTATTTTGCTTACCGCAACTCTCGAATTACTGCTCAAAGACAAGGCGAAATACGCCTGTTTGGGATTGGGAATGCTGTTCTTCATATGGGGTTTGAGCTTCAATTTCTTGATGACTCATAGCGGCGGAGGGCAACTTTTTCGCGACGAAATCGGCTTAATCGAATACCTCGAGCTAATGATAGGCTCGCGCTGGTACGGAGCGGATTGGTTCGGCATTATGCCGTGGGCTGGCATATTTTTGATAGGGGTATACGGCGGCAAAGAGCTGTATAAATACCGCGTTTCTTACCTGCCCGTATTGGGCGCAAAGCCATTCAAACCTCTGTGTTTCGTGGGCAGAAAGGCGATATGGTTTTACCTGTTGCACCAGCCCGTAATAATGGGTATCGTTGCGCTTATATGCGCATTTTACGGAATTTCAATACTTTGAAAAGGATTTATTCATGACCGAAAACGAGCTGTTTATAAACAAAGGACTGCAATTCGAAAACGCCGTTTCGCTGTATTCGCCCGTGCGAAAAACGGCGGAACTGTTTCCCAAACACACCGCTTTGCGCTTTATGGGCAAAAACATAAGCTATGCCACGCTCGACAAAAAAGTGACAAAACTTGCGGCAAATTTACTAAAGCTCGGACTCGAAAAAGGCGAGGCGGTCACCTTTGCTTTGCCCAATATTCCCGAAAGCGTATACCTGCTTTACGCGGCGGCCGATTCGGGTTTGAAATGTTCTCCTTTGCACCCTCTTTCCACTCCCGAAGCAGTATGTTCGGCAATGAAAAAATCGGGGAGCAGAATAGCGTTTGTGCTCTCCGATAACGCGCAAAAAATAGCCGAAAAGTGCGATTTTGCAAAAATAATAGCCGTAAACCCCGCAAATTCGCTTATTTTGGGCAAACGCTTGTATTCGATAAAAAATCCGCAGCCGCGTGAGGGCGGGAATTTACACCGCTTTTCTTCGTTCGAAAAGCAACCCGAAAGCATAGTTTTGCCGCAAAAATCGATAAGCTGTCCCGCATGCGAAAACACCGACGTTTTGTTGCAATCGGGCGGCACTACGGGCACTCCCAAAGTGATTGGATTGAGCGCGAATTCGATAAACAATCTTGCCAAAAAGGGACTTTGGATACTCGGCATAGAAAAGGGGACGGATAGCGGAATGCTTAGCGTTTTGCCGGTATTTCACGGCTTCGGGCTTGCAATGGGAGTGCACGCAATGCTGTGCCACGGCGGCAAAAACGTGCTGTTTCCCAAGTTCCGCAGAGCGTCGGCGATAAAGGAAATCAAGCGCGGAAACGTGCAGTTCGTAATAGGAGTGCCGAGGCTGTACGAAGCCCTCTTATCGCACCCCGGTTTCAACGGCAAAATGCTTCGTTCGCTTTCCGTCGCGTTCGTCGGCGGCGATTTCGTTCCGCGCACTCTGCTCGAAAGTTTCGACCGTCACATAAAAAAGAACGGCGGCACGTGCCGATTGTTCGAGGGATACGGACTTACCGAAACGGTAACGGTTTGTTCGGTAAACACATATAAAGACAACCGCGGCGAAACCGTGGGCAAACCGCTTTTGGGCTTGGAGATAGAAGCGTTCGATTTCTCGGCAGAGCCGCCCGCGCCGTTGCCGCGCGGAGAAAAGGGCGAGCTTTCGGTTTCGGGCGACACTCTCATGGAAGAATACGTTGCCGACGCCGACGCAACCGAAAAGGTGTTTTTCACTCACGGCGGCAAAAAGTTCGTTAAAACAGGGGACTGCGGATACGTAGACTCCGACGGTTTCGTTCATTTCGTATCGCGCTACAAGCGCATTATAAAAGTTAAAGGCATACCGGTGTATCCCATGGAAATAGAACAGCTTGTTTGCGCCATGCCCGAAATAAGAGGAGCTTGCGCCGTGCCGCTCTCAAATAACGGCGGCGAACAAAAGATAATACTTTTCGCAGAGAGCGACAACCCCGCGCTCGGCGAGCAAATTCGCTCGAACATACGCGAAAAAATTTCGGTGTACGCCGAGCCGCACGATATAGTTTTCGTTAAAGAATTTCCGCGCACCGACGTTAGCAAAATAGACACCAAAATACTGCTCGCAAACTACTCAAACAAAAAGATTTAATGTAAATTTAATTTCGCCGATTGCCCGTAACGCTTAACAAACGCATATTTTTGTATTATAATAATTAGAAAAAATCGAAAAACGGAGAAAAACCATGCTCGAACTCAAAAAGATTACAAAAGATTACGCCGTAGGCGACGGAAAGGTTCAGGCGCTCAAGGGAGTGGATATATCTTTTCGAAAGAGCGAATTCGTTTCCGTTCTCGGGCCGAGCGGTTGCGGCAAAACAACGCTTCTAAACATAATAGGCGGGCTCGACCATTACACGAGCGGCGAAATGTACATAGACGACGTGAGCACCAAAAACTACGGCGACCGCGACTGGGACACCTACCGCAATCACCGCATAGGCTTCGTTTTCCAAAGTTACAATCTGATACCGCACCAAACCATATCGCAAAACGTGGAACTCGCGCTCAATATTTCGGGCGTTGACAAAGCCGAGAGAGTGCGCAGAGCGCACGAAGCTCTCGATAAAGTGGGGCTTAAAGGGCAGTACAACAAAAAGCCCAATCAACTATCGGGCGGACAGTGCCAACGCGTGGCGATTGCCCGCGCACTCGTAAACGAACCCGAAATACTGCTTGCCGACGAACCGACGGGCGCGCTCGACACCGTAACTTCGGTGCAAATAATGGACCTGATACAGGATATTTCAAAAGAACGTCTTGTTATAATGGTTACGCACAATCCCGAGCTTGCAGAAAAGTATTCCACGCGCATCATAAAATTGCTTGACGGCGAAGTGGTAGCCGACTCCAATCCGTTCGGCGGCGAAACAGAAGAAGAAAAAGAGCCTGCAAACGAAAAAGAAACTAAAGAAAAAGAAGCGCAAGCGGCAATTGCGGAAACACAAAAACCCAAAACGAAAAAAGCAAAACTTTCCTTTTGGTCGGCGTTTAAGCTGTCGGCGCGAAATCTGCTTTCCAAACTCAAGCGCACTTTGCTCGTTTGCTTCGCCGGCTCTATAGGCATAATAGGCGTGGCTACGGTGCTTGCGGTGTCTACGGGCGTGCAAAACTTTATCGCCGACATGCAAAACGATATGCTTTCGGGCAATCCCGTGCGCATAAGCACCGAAGCGCTCGATATGACCGCAATTATGGAAAGCATGAACGCAATGGAAAAAGCGGGCGCGGCGTCATCTTCCATAGAAAACGGCAAGATAAACGTGGAGCAGATGATAGAGTATCTTGCCGAACGCGGCGGAGAAATGGAGTCCGCCATGATACGCAACGATATCACAAACGAATACCTCGAATACGTAAAAGCCATGCCCGAGGAATACTACGCTTCCGTTTCGGCAACATACGGAATTAACTCGTCGCTCAACTTATACACCGATTTTAAGTTGGAAGCGTTGCCGAGCTCGGCGGACGGCGAAACATCAAACCCCACCGAAACGAAAACGATGTCTTTGGCGGCGGCAATAGAAATGTATACGCACATGCTCGGAAAAACCGAGTTCAAGGACTACGCGCAGTACATACCCATGTTTACCGACCATTTCAGGCAATTGCCCGGAGATAAAGACTTTATACTATCGCAGTACGATATAATTTCTGACAAATCAACGAGCAAATTCGCCGAAGAAGAGGACGAAATAATGCTCGTTGTGAGCGACAAATACTCGCTCACCGACTTGACTCTTGCGCAATTCGGCTATTTCTCTCAAGACGAATTTTTGAATATTGCGTACAAAGCCATAAAAGACGACCCCGACGCGCAAGACAAATACGACGAAAATCTTTGGAAAGACAAATTCACCTATAGTGAACTGCTCGGAAAAACCTTTACCTGGTATCCGAACGACACCATATACCAAAGTACGGAAAACATGCCGCCTATTCCGGGCTCGAGCATAAACAAAGAAAACGTACCGTTTACGTACCGTTCTACCGTAGATAACAGCTTTACGGGCGGAAAAAAACTTAAAATAACCGCTATATTGCGCCCTAAAGAAGGAATGGCGTACGGCAGCATGCAATCGGGCTTTTATTACACGAGCAAATTTACCGACGCGGTGATTGCCGACGGATTAAATTCCGAAATAGTAAAATACCTCAACGATAACGAGCTCGAAAGTTTTTCTTCCGCTCCGAGCACTGCGGGCGGCAACGATTTTAAGGTGGTATTGTATCCTTTTCAATACGTGCTTAACGGCGAACCTCAAGCGGGATACGGAGTTGCGGGCACAATGAACCAACTGAGTCTTCTGCTCGGCGCAATGGGCGGAGGCTCGGCAAACGGCGGGCAGGAATACAAAATATACACTCTTTCAAAGCGCGACCTCGGCGGCGTAAACACTCCGAGCGCGATATCCGTTTATCCCACCGATTTCGAGTGGAAAAACAAAGTTTGCGCCTATCTCGATAAATGGAACGAAAGCGGCGATATAACCGTAGGCGACAAAGTTATAACCGCCGAGCAGAGGGAAGAAATAAAATACACCGACAATCTCGGACTGGTAATCAGTCTTGTAAACGACCTTATAGATATAGTTACAGCCGCGCTTATCGCGTTTACCGCGCTGTCGCTCGTTGTGTCTACGGTGATGATAGCGATTATAACCTACGTTTCGGTAATGGAGCGCGTAAAAGAAATAGGCGTGATACGCAGTTTGGGCGGCAGAAAACGCGACGTTTCCGCGTTGTTCGTAGCAGAAACTTTTATAATAGGCGGCTCGTCGGGCGTGTTCGGCATAGCCATAACTTACTTATTGTCTTTTATAATAAATATGATACTCGGAACGCTGTTCGGAATTTACTCCATTGCGGCGTTGCCCGTTCTTTCCGCGGTTGTTATGATAGGAATAAGCATACTGCTTACTATGATTGCCGGAATAATTCCCGCCAGCCTTGCGGCTAAGAAAGACCCCGTCGACGCGCTAAGAAGCGAGTAAATTTTCTTTCGGATGAGATTGCTTCGTAGGGCTACGCCCTCCTCGCAATGACGTTTTTAACCGTTAAACTTTCTACTTGGGTAAAAACAATTTTTCGGTCATTTTAAGCATAAAATTTTGCGAAAAAATCTTGGAGCAAAAATATAAAAATTTATATTTCGCGCCTATTATATAAAGCGCGCCCTTCTTTTTCACGCTTATCTTAAGTATTTTTTTGCTTGCCTTTTCGGCGTTCATGCGCTTGTTTTCTCTGCCGTCCACTTTGTTTTGAGCCGCTTCCACGCTTAAGCCGTATCTTTCGTTGGTATCGGTGTATTTAAGTCTGTTTGCGGTAAATTCGCTTTTTATATCTCCGGGGCAAATGCAAACCACGTTTATTCCGCTATTTTTAAGTTCCATTCTTAAACCGAAAGCGAGCATGTTGAGCGCAGCTTTCGCACTGCAGTACACGCCGCGAAAAGGCAGGGCGAACAGTGCGCACGCCGAACTTATCATTACTATTTTGCTCCCTCTTTGCATGGCGGGCAACAGCTCTCGAGTAAAAACGAGCGGGGCAAAGTAGTCTACCTCCGCAACGTATCTTATTTTTTCTTCGGGCAACAGCTCGGTTGCGCCCGAAATTCCCAGTCCCGCGTTGTTTATAAGTAAATCGACGCGCCCGTATTTTTCGGTTATTTCTTTCGCCGCTGTTTTGGTTTGCTCGGCGCAAGACAAATCGCATTTGAAAAAGTCGCATTCCGTACCGTTATCCGTTTTAGGTTCGGAGCGGGAAACGCACACCGTTTTATATCCGAGTTTTATAAGTCCGCCGATTAGTTCGCGCCCAATTCCGCTGCTTCCGCCCGTTACTACCGCTACTTTTTCACCGTAATTTTTGTTCATTATTTTATTATATCACCCAAACGGCGGCAAATCAATCTTTTTTTATGTTTTAACTCCTTTTACAGCGCGGAAACGATTACTTGACAAACTCATTCAAATAGAGTAAAATGCTTGTATGGTAATTTCACCTCAAATGCTTTGGGCGGAACACGACCGAACGTTGCTCCCTTTGGACGTAAGCGAAATAGCGTCGGTAACCGCGGAAAACGGCGTTGAAAAACATTTGTATTTCAACGGCGAGGCAACGCCCGCGGGATGCACGCGAATATACGCGCGGTTATTCGTCCCTACCGAAAAGACAAACAAACTCGTAATAATAATGCTCGACCCCGACTCCGATATAAGCAAAGCGGATATTTCGGAATATACGGGCGAGGGCAAAGCTCTTTTGATAGTGGACTATGCGGGCAACGTAGCTGACCGCATGAGATTTACCATTTATCCGCCGCCGCTTTCTTTTGCCAACTATTCGGCGGAAAACCTGTACAAAAAAACCGAAAGTCCGCAAAAATCCTGCCATTACGTGTGGACTGAAATATGCTTGCGAGCTATCACTTTCGCGCAAAGCGAGGGCTACGAAAAAGTTGCGCTCGTGGGAGTGGGGCGGGGCGGCGCACCCGTACTCAGAAGCGCGGCGATATGCGATTATCCGTCTTGCGCGGCTTCGTTTTTCTCGCCCGGATTTTTCCCGCCCGCGGATGACCCCGAACTTATGGAAATCAGCGTTAGTTTGGACGTAACGGGCTATTCGCAAATACTCAAAGTTCCGTTTTTGCATCAGTGCTGTTCCAACGACACCGACTCGTCGCTCGACGCAATTAGCGAGCTCAGCAACAAATCAGCGGACAAAGACATACTTTATATATCCAAACGAAGCAGCGGAAAATGCGAGAAAAACATTCTCAATATCGTTCCTCGCGCAAACCGCATATTCACAAAAGAAACAATAGAAAACCTTAAAATGTTTTTGAATTTGTATCTCGGCGACGAAAATTCTTGCGAAATCAAAGATAATCTCGCGCCGCCGCTCAACCTTTCAATATCCGGCGGCGAAAAAAGAATGTATTTTTCGGTTAAATGCGCCGTAAAATTAAAGGAAGCTCAGTTGTACGTTTCGCACGGCGTTACCAATCCCGCATACAGGAATTGGCGTGCCGTTTCGCTCGAAAAGGCGGGCGAAGACGAATACATAGGTTATACCGAGGTGTATTCTTTGGATAAACCCATATATTCGTTTGTGTCGGCAACCACTCAGGAAGGATTTACGTACTCAACGCAGGTTATAAAAAAGTTGCCTTCCTCTCTCGATATAACGCCCACCACCATAGTGAAACGCCGCCTTATATACGACAGCGATATGGGCACGGACGATTTTTTCACCGAGGGCGACGGCGAGCCCTTAATAAAGAAAGGACCTTTTTCCATAAGCGGAATTTGCGCTCAAAACGGACTGTTTACGTACAAACTCGGCGACGTTGCGTTCAGCGGCGGACCGGACGTAAATCTTCAGTTTTTGCTTTTCTCGCCCACTCCGCAGGAAATTACCTTTTCTTTTACCGACAGCGACCGTTTTTTGACTTATTCGTGCAAAAAATACGTAACTCCCGATACCGATTGGACTAAAGTTATGATATCGCCGTCCGAGCTTAGGTCGAGCGAGGGAACTTTCACGGGCTGGAACAACGTAATTCTTCTTAAAATAGACGCTCCCAACGAAATTATAATAAGTTCGATTTTGTGGGTATAATATCGAAATGAAAAAAAACAAAAAACAAAAATGGGAAATAGTCATTAAAGACCGTTTTCTTACAAACGAGAAACCCGAAAATCCCTACGTAGTGGCTTTTCTGTATTTCGTTGTGTTCTTTTTGAGTTTTTTGCTTATTTTCGTTTGCTTCTTTCAACTTTGCAACATAAGCGGACAAAGCATGGAAAGCACCTATCACAACGGCGACCACGTGCTTTTGCTTAAAGTCACCTCCACTTACGAGAGAGAGGACGTAATAGTAATAACCAAAGACGTTCAAAACAAGAAAACCAACATTATAAAGAGAGTTATAGCCGTTGAGGGCGACGTACTAATATTCGAACCTTACAAAAACGAAGAAACGGGCGAGGAACTCGTAGCCGTTCACAGAAAGAACAGAGGCTCCGATAAATTCGTAAAGCTCGAAGAAAGCTACATCAAAGAGCCTATGAAAAAAAACTCGGGTAAGTTTTCCAACGATTTTCCTTTCGATACCGAAATCAAGATACCCGAAGGAAACGTATTCGTAATGGGCGACAACCGCAACCACAGCAACGACTCGCGCACCGAAGACGGATTTTTTTATCCCGTGGAAGCCGTGTACGGAAAATCCGTACTTACGGTTAGCAAAGGTTCCATACTCGAATATCTTCTTCAACTATTATATCACGACCGCAACACCGCGGACTGACGGTAAAACACGAAATAAGGGAGAAACAAAATGGTAAAGATAACCTGCGACTCCACGGCGGACCTCGATTACCTTTTCGAAAAAAGAAACATTGATTTTCTGCCGCTTATAGTAACTTTGGGCGCAAACAGCTTTTACGACGGAGTGGATATCGCCCCGCCCGATATATTTTCTTACGTAAAGGAAAACGGCGCTCTGCCCAAAACCGCCGCAAGAAGCGAAGAGGACTTTTACGAGTTTTTCAAAAAGTATACCGACTGCGGCGACTCGGTAATACATTTCAATATTTCGAGCAAATTTTCGGCAAGCAACGAAATGGCAAAAAAGGCGGCGGCTCGGCTTAACAACGTATTCGTAGTAGACAGCTACAATCTTTCCACCGGCACGGGACTGCTTGCGATGCACGCCGCGGATATGGCGGAAAGCGGCTGTTCGGCACAAGAAATTTACGGCGAAATAAAAAACAGAATACCGTTCGTACAAGCCTCTTTCGTGGTTGACACCATGGAATATTTGAGAAAGGGCGGACGGTGCAGCGGAATTGCGAGTTTTGCCGCGTCGGTACTGAGAATAAAACCCACCATACTCGTTAAAGACGGCGGCATGGTGGTAGGCAAAAAATACATGGGCAGTTTCGACAAAGTAATACTCAAATACGTTGCCGACACGCTGAACTCTTTTAATACTCCCGACTACACGCGCATATTCGTCACTCACACTTACGCCGACCCTCAAACGGTGGAACTCGTAAGGCAGGAAATACAAAGACTTGCGCCGTTCAAAGAGATTATCGAAACCAAAGCGGGTTGCACGGTAACGAGCCACTGCGGAAAAAACACGCTGGGCATACTCTATATAAACGACGGCAAAAAGTAAGGAGAAAAGTTTGCGGCTCATTTCACGGTATCTTCAAAGCATAAATATCCCCACCGACAAAGCGGCGGACGCGGAAAACAAATTTCGCGTCTACCGTGATTTTTTAATCGAACAAAACAAACTGTTCAATCTCACTGCCATTACCGACCCGCAGGAAATAGTAACAAAGCACTTTATAGACTCGCTCGCCGCACTCCCTTACGTAAACGGAAAGGTTGCCGATATAGGAACGGGCGCGGGCTTTCCGGGAATGGTTTTGGCTATAGTAATGCAACAAAACGAGTTCGCTCTCATAGACAGCCTAAACAAGCGCGTAAATTTCTTAAACGAATTACGCGACAAACTCGGTTTAACCAACGCGCACGCAATTCACTCCCGAGCGGAAGACCTTCCCAAAACTCAAACTTACGATACGATTGTTTCCCGAGCGGTGTCGAGGTTAAACACGCTTTGCGAATACTGCTTGCCCTTCGTTAAAACCGGCGGCACGTTTATATCTTATAAATCGGACGATTGCGAAGAGGAAATAAACGAAGCAAAAACCGCAATAAAGATATTGGGCGGAAAAATAGAGGACGTAAAACAGGTTAACGTATTCGGTACGGATATAGTTCGCAAGCTCGTTTTGATTAAAAAAATAAAAGAAACGCCTCAAAAATATCCGCGCTCGCAAAACAAACCCAAAAAACAGCCGCTTTAGCAAGTAAGTATATATTATTATTAGGTAGCAGTAGTGTAAGTAGAAAGCGTGTATATGTGGATACATCCGTATTTAGTGTTTTTAGGTATAAAAATATTAAAATATGGGCAAGATAATGTGTTACGCACAAAAACCGCAATGTGGACAACCCACTCAAAACGACCCACTTATATAAACATTATATACACACTCTACAGTGTATAACCGCATATAATAAAAAAGTTATCCACACACTTATCCACAATGTGGATAACTCGCAGTGCATAGATTGTGCAATGTGTGCATAAAGGAAAAAAGGCAATGACAAACAGCGAAAAAGACGTAATAGCGGCAATAGCCACGCCGCACGGCCGCGGCGCGATAAGTTGCATAAGGCTGTCGGGCGCGGGAAGCGTGGAAACGGCAAAGAAAGTAACCGAGGGTTTCGACGGAAAGAGCCACGCGCTTATGGTGAATTGCAAGTTTAGTTCCAAAGTGCGCGATAAAATAATGGCGGTTGCCTTTCTCGGAAACAAAAGTTACACGGGCGAGGAAAGCGTGGAGCTGTATTTTCACGGCGGCAAATATCTTACCGAGCAAGCTCTTTTGTGCATACTTGACGCGGGCGCGAGAATGGCGGAAGCCGGAGAATTTACGCGCCGCGCGTTTATGAACGGCAAAATCGATTTGACTCAAGCCGAGGGAATAGGCGATTTGATAGATGCCGACAGCATGCTTGCGCTCGACTCCGCATACGAGCAGAGCGAGGGAAAGACGAGAAAAACCATAGACGAAATATATAATCAAACGGTTACGGCGGCGGCGAAAGCCGAGGTGAGCATAGACTACCCCGAAGAGGACGTACAGGAGCAGACGAACGAAGAAACCGTAAAAGATATAGACGACGCGCTCGAAAATATAAGAAAGGAACTTAAAGGATACAACGGCGGCAGAATTAAGCGAGAGGGACTCAGAGTAGTGCTCACGGGCAAGACCAACGCCGGCAAAAGCACTCTTTTCAATACCTTGCTCGGAGAGGACAGAGCGATTGTGTCCGACGAGGAGGGCACAACGCGCGACGCCGTGGAAGAAAAGATGATATACAGAGGTTGCGCGTTTGTGCTCGTAGACACCGCGGGACTGCGCGAAACTGACAGTAAAGCCGAAAAAATGGGCATAGAGCGGAGCATACGCGAAGCGAAAGAAGCGGACGTTGTGATACGCGTTGTGAGAAAAAAAGAGCAAATAAGCGGCGAAACCGTTGACGAAAACACCGTTATCGTGTTAAACTCTTGTAAATCTTTTATATCCGAAGAACAAAACGGTTCAAACGGAATAATAGTATTAAACGCCAAAACGGGCGAGGGCGCGGAAAAACTCAAAGAAAAACTATACGAAATATCCAAGTTCAAAACCCAAAGCGGCGGCTCGGTAAACAACGCTCGGCAGTATGCCGCGCTCAAAGTAGCGGAAGAAAGTTTGGAGCGAGCGAAGATTGCCGTGAACACTCTCACCGCCGACTGCGTTTGCGCCGACTTGAGAGAAGCTCTCGACTCGCTCGGGAGCGTAACGGGCAAAAATCCGAGCGACAGCGTAATAGACGAAATATTTTCGAAATTCTGCGTAGGCAAATAGTATATAGTTAGGTAATAACATTATTGCAAGGAGTACTTGCGGTTATAA
>CAMUKG010000026.1 GCA_947089425.1 uncultured Clostridia bacterium | reverse complement strand
ACTCGTTCATATACCGTGTGGTGTTATTCGACGATTGCGTTTATATCTTTTACAACACTTCACCGCAAACGCCGACAAAATTCAAACTCGATAAAGATGATTTGACTGAATTGCGTGAATACCGCACAAATAGAAAAAGCACTCAATTTGTTCCTCTTGGGTTCAAATTGGGTGCTCTTGGCGGAGAAGGCGGGATTTGAACCCGCGCACCAGTTTTATCCGGTCTACTCCCTTAGCAGGGGAGCCCCTTGAGCCTCTTGGGTACTTCTCCATAGCTCTTCTTTTGCGCCGAACGACTCTTTCGACGCATGTTTAATTATACCAAAATGCACGGAGCGCGTCAAGCAAAATAGGCGCGAATTTCGATTTTGAACAATTTATTTCGATTAGCACAAGTCGAACGCACTACATAAGACTTTGCGGCAACAAAATTCGCGTTCGCGGAACTTTCTTCCACGAAAAATCTTTTGTCAGTTCGGAAAGCGAAACGGGCTCGTCGGCGGGAATAATGTTAGCCGCGTATGCAAGCGAACCGAGCAAACGTTCGGGCGACGAAGCCGCAAGGCGACGTGTTATTCCGTCGCCCTCGCTTTTGCTGAGCTTTCGCCCCGCCGGGTCGCACACGAGCGGAATATGATAATATTCGGGCACAGTGTAGCCGAATAAGCTCATGAGCCACATCTGTCGAGGCGTACTCGAAAGTAAATCCGCCCCGCGCACCACTTCGGTTACCTCGCTTTCCCCGTCGTCTACTGCTACCGCAAGCTGATAAGCGTATACTCCGTCGGAACGTCTTATGATAAAATCCCCGCACTCATGCGCAAGATTTTGCGTAAGCTCCCCCGCTATTCCGTCGCGAAACTTGATTTCCATGTCGGGAACCGCAACGCGCAAACACGGCTTTCGCGTTTTGCTCTTTTCCGCCGCCATATCTTTGGAAAGCGCACGGCAAACGCCCGAATACACAACGCCGCCGTCGTCGAGTCGGGGCGCTTCGGCGGCATGAAGTTGCGCCCGAGTGCAAAAGCACGGATAAACCAACCCTTTTCTTCGCAATAACTCTTCTTTCGCGCGATACACGCAACTTCGTTCGCTTTGCCATAGCGGCGTTTCGTCGCTTTCGAGCCCAAACGCACCGAGAACGTCCAAAATTTTTTGAGCGGAACACGTGGGACAACGAACGGAATCGAGGTCTTCTATCCTTATTAAAAATTTGCCTCCCCTGCTTTTAACCGACAAATACGCCAAAAGAGCGCAAAGCACGTTGCCCGCATGAAGCTCGCCGCTCGGCGTGGGCGCAAATCTTCCTACGGGCGTTCTTACCCGTTCGCTATTGCTATATGAGTCTTGTTCTTTCATTTTTTTATTTTACCTTACGACGCCCAATTCCGTACTCCGTTTTTACCGACAAAAGCGGCGCGACTTTCGGTCTGTTTCATAAAGTTGCGTCCCTCATATATAGCGTAACTCATTATACCTCGCAAGGTCAAGCACTTAAACGCGAAAACGGTGCAAAATTTTTGCATATCCCACGATAAAACATTTGATTTTTGCGGCGGGATAGTGTATAATAAATTCTGCCGCGTAAGAATGCGGCGTATGCGCTGTTGTGGCTCAGCAGGTAGAGCACGTCCTTGGTAAGGACGAGGTCACGGGTTCAAATCCCGTCAACAGCTCCATAATTTTACGAAAAAGCGCTCGAAACGAGCGCTTTTTTCATTATAACCGAATTGCTATAAAAGTTTTGTGAAAATATCGGCAAAAAAGCAACGATTAAAGCGAACGATTTGCAACTTTTTTGCCGATACGGGAAAATTTATATTATGCGCTCGGCTTTGTTTGCTTTCGCCGACTTTTTTATTTTGCTGTGATAAAAGAAGTTAACCATGACGGGCGGCGCATCAAACGCGCGGAGAAAGCTGTCGTCGTTCACCTTGTATTCCAACCCTTGCTCAACGGCAAACGCTTGCAAATCGAAATCGAGCATTTCCCAAAACGTATTGTCGCCACAAGAATATATACTGCGATAAAGCGGCACGAGCTCGGGATACTTATTCGCAATATAGCGCATTACGGCGGGCTTAAACGTGCCGCGCAAATTCAGATTTTCAAGCCAAATAAGGTTACACTTATCTTTCGCTCTCTCTATTATTGCTTTCACGTCGGTTATTGCCGGAAATATCGGCGATATAAAGCAAGTGGTGCGCACTCCCTCGTCGTGAAAAATTTTCATTGCTCGCAAGCGGCGCTCAATCGAAACGCCGTTGTCCATGTCGTTTTTAAAGTCCTCGTCGAGAGTGTTAACCGACCACGAAACGCGCGCGTCGGGGAACGATTTTATAAGTTCCAAATCGCGCAAAATAAGGTCGCTTTTCGTGGCAATAGAAATTCTTGCGCCGCTTCCAGCAAGCTCTTCGAGCAAAGCGCGAGTGCGCCCGTATTTTTCTTCTTGCGGTTGATAAGGGTCGGTAACCGAGCCTATGAAAAGCTCTTTTCCTTTATACTTTTGCGGATTTTTGATGCGCTCCCACAGCTTGACGTCCAAAAAGTCACCCCACGTTTCGTCGTGCCCCGTAAAGCGTTTCATAAAACAGGCGTAACAATATTTGCAAGCGTGCTCGCAACCCACATAAGGATTAACCGAATATTCGCAAGCGGGCAAATCGGATTTGTTGATTACGTTTTTAACCCGAATTTCTCTCACCGTCATTTGTCTTCAACTCCGAATTTTTTTAGCACCTTTAAATCGCTGTTCGTTTCGCAATTCCCGCAATTTGTTTCTTACGGCGCTTTTTGCATTCTCGGGTTCGCTTGCGCGGCGCACAGCTTCTTCCATAGGGCAAATTCCGTTGCCCGCTCGGTTTACTATGTTATCGGTAAGCACGCCATACTCAACCGCAATATTGTTACGCTCGCAAATTTTCACGGCTTCGCGGGTGATGACTTCGGCATAAAGCGCGGATATTCCCATACCGGCATATAAAAAAGCCGCCGCCTTGCCCACTATTTTATCGGCGGCGGCAAAGCCGCGAAAGCTTTTTCCGCTTTCCGCAAAGTTCAAAAGCGGACTTATTCCCCTTTCGCGACTCGTATAATATTCTTCGCCGTTAAACAAAACCAAAGTAAGATTTTCTCGCGCAAGCAATTCTTTGAGCTCGCTCACGACGGCGCGTTCGTTCGTTTTCAAAATTATTTATCCGTCGCTTTTCTGTCGTTTAACACGAGCGACAAAAGCATGACAAGCGCGGGCACTAATACGGCTTGCAAAGCGAACCCCGCAAGTCCCGCTTTAACGTTAGCCCACGCAGTCGAGAGCGACAGCGGCGACACCGTTTGAAAGATAGCGGCGAGCAAAAGAAATACGCTTCGTCCCGCGACGAATGCAATCAACACCGCGGGAATAGAAAGCCAACTCTTTTTAGCTATTTTTTCGGAGAACAGCCCGGACACTGCGGCGAACACGCCGAGTTCCGCCGTCATATACGGCAACCGCACGGCTACGGGCATAGGGCTTCCCGTAGCGAGCGTTATTAAATAGCTTGCCACAGGAGCAAGAAGCCCCACTCCCAGCCCCCATTGCCAACCGAGCAAACAGCCGCCGAGCAACACGGGCAAATACATAGGCAAAAAGCGAGCGCCGCCGCTCATGCCGAAAATCATGTGCACAAGTTGCGGAAGTATCACGGCGAGCGCTATTATTCCCGCAGAAACGAGCGTTTTAACCGTAACTTTACCTTTAAAACTTATATTTTTTCTTTTCAAAACGGTTTCGAGCATTTTGTTATTTCTCCTTTAATCTTAACACGAAATCTTTCATCATTTCGGAAATCTTAATGCCTTGCGGACACACTTTTTCGCAGCTTCGGCACCCTATGCACGCGCTCGGCAATTTGTCTTTTTCGTACGAACCGAGCGCCATAGGGGCTATAAATCCGCCGCCCGTAAAGCGGTGCTCGTTGTATAGGCTTATAAGTTCGGGAATAGACAGCCCTTTGGGGCAGTGGCTCGTGCAGTAACGGCAAGCAGTACAAGGAAGTTTCGTTTTTGCCGTCATGCGGTCGGCGATACTCAAAAGCGTTTTCATTTCTTTTTCGTTGAGAGGCTTGAACTCTTCGAACGTTTTAACGTTGTCTTTCACTTGCGCCATATCCGACATTCCCGAAAGAGTTACTACCACGTCGGGCAAGCTCTGCAAAAAGCGGAAAGCCCATGCGGGAATTCCCTCGTCGGGTCGCAAACTTTTGAGCTTTTCCTCGTCTTCTTTCGATAGCGACGCAAGCTTGCCGCCCCTGAGCGGCTCCATTACCCACACGGGAATGTTGTGCTCTTTTAATAGCTCCGCCTTTTTGCGCGCGTTTTGGAATTCCCAGTCAAGGTAGTTTATTTGCAACTGCCCGAATTCCATATATTTGCCGTATGCCGCCAAAAAGCGGTTCATAACATTCAAATCGCCGTGAGCAGAAAAGCCCAAACGTTTTATTCGCCCGTTCTTTTTTTGCTTTAAAAGATAATCCACCGTCTTATATTTTGCGTCGTTAAGATATGCGTCGATATTCATTTCGCACACGTTATGTATAAGGTAAAAATCGAAATACTCCACGCCGCATTTAACGAGTTGTTTTTCGAAAATTTCCTCTACCTTTCCCATGTTGTTCAAATCGTAGCCGGGAAACTTGCTCGCAAGATAAAAACTTTCTCGCGGATATTTTTTCAAAATCTTCCCAACCGCGATTTCCGACATTCCGTCGTGATATCCCCATGCGGTATCGTAGTAATTCACTCCGTTTTTCATTGCAAAGTCAATCATTTCCGCCGCCGTTTCCTCGTCTATATCGGCATAAACTCCGTTCTTTACGGGAAGTCGCATAGTGCCGAAACCGAGCGCCGAAAGCTTAACGTCTTGAAACTGTTTATAGAACATTATTTGCCTCCTTATAACGGTTATTCAGTAGTTTTTTATATTATATACCAAACTCAAAAAAAATTCAAATACTTTTTACGCATATTTTCTCATGCGAAAAAAACATAGCAAGTTAAAACCCGTTCGGAACTTGACCCGACGCTCAAATCATAGTATAATTAAAACGTGATTATTTAAAGGGGTGCGACCGTTATGGCAAAAAACGCAAAAACCACCGTTATCGGAGGCTTGCTTTTGATAGTAATCGGAATAGGACTTATAGCCGGAATTTTAATTTATAAAAAGAGCGCCGACGCAAAGCTCGCCTCGTGGCCTCGCACCACCGCCGTAGTGGTGGCTGTGGAAAGGACGCAAGTGAAAGAAGACGACGACTATGTTACTAAATACGTACCCGTGCTCGAATATACGGTAGACGGCAAAACGTATAGAATGCGAGACTCCGCAAAGAACATAGCTCCGTTGCTCGGTAGCACGCAAACTATTGCTTATAACCCCGATAATCCCTCAAAACGCATATCCGCGCAAACGGGCACCCTTGTTCCAACCGTGATTTTCGTCGCGTTCGGAGCGCTTTCGTCGGTTATGGGAATTATAGTTCTCGCAAAGGGAATCAAAGACTCGTTGCGCTGAATTTGTTGCTATTTTTTTAAGCCGTTGCTTTTTGAATCCGAATGTTTTATACTTAAAGCGTGCCGAACGATTTATGTCTTATTCTGTTTTCGCGCTCGTGCAAGATGCGGTTCGGTTTCCGCGATTTCGTCGCTACGACACAAGGAGCTTAACGCTAATGAAAACCTTTCGCGAACACGCGCCGAATAGCCTTTACGACGTCGTTTACACCTACGGCAGTCGCGAACACGCCGACGCGCCGCACTTTCATGAAAACGTGGAACTTTTATATAACATTACGGGCGAAAAACATGCCGCTGTGGGAAACAACGCTTACGTTTTGCGCCCGCACAATTTGCTTGTAATCGACAGTTTCAAACTGCATTCTTACGAGCCGAGCGACGGCAAGCATATTCTCGTTTCGTTGCCGGCGTCGAGTTGCGAGCACTATTCGGAATATTTGAAAAACAAGTCGCTTCGCTCGAATTTAATAGACGATTCGAACTATTGCAAAGAAAAAATCTTGCCTCGCCTTTCGGCGGTTATACACGGAGAAGCGCTCGACGGTTTTTCGTTGCAAGCCAACGTGGACGTGCTTCTTAGCGCAATATGCGCCAAAGCGGGGCTGAGCGAAAAAAACAATTATTCTATCGGCGAAGCCCGCTCGGTTATAGCCTACATAGAGAAAAACTATAACAAAGATTTGTCGCTCGCGTCGATTTCTAATCATTTCGGATATTCGAAATGCTATTTTTCGCGCACGTTCAACGAACTTTTCGGCGCAAGCCTAAACGACTATATTGCGCTCGTAAGGCTTAACCGCGCGCTTTCCTATTTCGAAAAAAACGATTGCACCATAGCTCAAGCCGCTAAACGTTGCGGCTTCGGAAGTATGCCCACTTTTTACCGCGCGCTCAAAAAATTCCGCTCCGACTTTGCGCTCAAAAACGTAACAACGCAACCCGACGGCGAATAAAGTTTATAACAACGGAACTCCCGCCGCCTTGCACTCGCGTAGCATTTGTTCGGGCCAAACGGACACTTGAACTTCGCCTATATGCAATTTTTCAAGCATAAGCATGCAAAGGCGTGACTGCCCTATGCCGCCCCCTATCGTGAAAGGAAGCGTGCCCGACATAATTCCTTTGTGATACTCGTATTCGAGACGGGAAAGGGCGTTCGCCTCTTTAAGCTGACCGAGCAAAGACTGCGCGTCTACCCTTATGCCCATGCTCGAAATTTCGAGCGGCTCGCCGAGCGAGGAATGCCAAAACAGCAAATCGCCGTTAAGCTTCCAGTCGTCGTAGTCGGGCGCTCTCCCGTCGTGACGGGTTCCGTCCGAAAGCTTGCCGCCTATATTTTGAACGAACACCGTGCGGTGTTCTTTTGTTATTTCATACTCGCGTTCTTTCGCGGTTTTATTCGGATATTTTCGCAACAGCTCCTCGCTCGTTATAAAAACCACGTCGGAGCACAGTTTTTCTTCGAGCGCGGTATACAACGCGTTTATTTGCTCTTTCGTCTCGGCAATAGCCTTAGCTATCTTGCGAACGGTATTTTTCAAAAATTCGCATGTTCGCTCTTCGCGCTCTATAACCTTTTCCCAGTCCCATTGATCCACGTACACCGAGTGAAGATTGTCGAGCGAATCGTCGCGCCTTATGGCGTTCATGTCGGCGTATAGCCCTTCTCCGCTTTTAAAGCCGTATTCTCGCAAAGCCATACGTTTCCATTTGGCGAGCGAATGGACTATTTCCACTTCGAATCCCGCTTGCGGAACGTCGAAGCGCACAGGACGCTCGATGCCGTTCAGGTCGTCGTTTAACCCCGAACCCGCGCGCACCATAACGGGCGCCGAAATTCTCTCTAACCCGAGAGCTTTCGAGAACACCTGCTGAAAGCCGTCTTTAACGAGCTTGATTGCCTTTTCGGTTTCTCTTTGCGAAAGCAGCGGCACATAATTTTTTGTCAGTTTAAGCGAATACATTGCGAGTAACTCCCGTTATAATTTAAAAACGCCGAAACTTCCGTTTCGACGCCTTTGTCGGTTTGGTATATTTTAGCACAGCGCCGCCGCGCTGTCAAGCGATTGCGCCGACTTGCGTTTGGGCGAGAAATTGACTTTCGCGGGCGTGTACCGCGAAAGGACTCCTTGTTAAGTTCGCCCAAGTCGGGTTAAGCAAGCGTCAGCGTAGCGCCGACTTGCGTTTGGGCGAGAAAATTACGGGTAAAGTCTATCCACTCCGCGATACACATAAGTAACTTCCCTAACGTTGCCGTAGCCGAGAAGATTCATGAGCATTCTCGTGAGTCCGAAGCCGTAGCCGCCGTGAGGAGGGCAACCGTAACGGAACAAGCTCACATACGACTGCATTCCTTGCGGAACCGCGTCGAAATCCACAGAGCCGTCGGCGCGCAAAACGTTTGCGGGAAGCACTCCCTTTTCTATGCCCTGACGCACGAAATAATCGAGTCGGTGCTCGCGTTGAGCGCCTGTGGTAACTTCGAGCCCGTTCCAAAGAAGGTCGTAGCTGAGAGTTTTCGAAGGGTCGGACGGTTTATACATGTGGTAGAACGGACGAATTGACGTGGGAAATTCGGTTACGAAAATGAACTCGTGCCCGAACTTTTCCTGCGCGTATTTGCCGAGCATTTTTTCCGCCGTAGGGTCGAGGTCGCCTTTCGTTTCGGGCGGCACTTCGTAGTTCAGCGACTTTATAATCGCCTTAGCTTCTTCCATAGTGACGCGCGGGAACGGAAGCGACGGCACGACCACCTCTTTGCCGAACACTTCTTTTATTTCGGCGCCGAGCTTTTCTTTTACGCTTTTAAGAACATAATGCAACCACTCTTCTTCCATTTTCATTACGTCTTCGAACGAATCAATCCACGCGAATTCGCAGTCTACGCTCGTAAACTCGGTGTCGTGCCGAGTTGTGCTCGACTTATTTGCGCGGAACACGGGTCCTATTTCGAACACGCGCTCGAAGCCCGACGCAATTCCCATTTGTTTATAAAACTGCGGAGACTGCGCAAGATACGCCTTACGGTCGAAATATTCAAGCTCGAATAATTCCGCGCCCGACTCGCTAGGATTGCCAACAAGTTTGGGCGAATGGATTTCGGTAAACCCGCGCGACAACCAGAATTCGCGCATAGCCATTTCGGCAACCGTTTGCGTGCGGAAAATGAGTTGATGCTCGCGGCTACGTAAATCCAAAAAACGCCAGTCGAGCCGCTTGTCGCGGTTGGTCTCGTTAAAGTCTGTCATGTCTATCGGCAAGAAATTGTCGGCAAGATTTGCAACTTCAATTTTCTTAGGCCAAATTTCCACGCCGTTGAGTTTAACGAAATCGTCTACGTGAACTTTGCCAACAACTTTAACCGAAGATTCTACGGTGAGCGACGAAACTATTTTGTTGATTTCGGCGTTCTCGTCGTTCTTTTCGATTGTGAGTTGCACCGACTCGCTCACGTCGCGCACAACCATGAACTGCATTGTCTTTTTGTCGCGAATTTGCTTTACGAATCCGCAAATTTCCACAAGTTCTCCGTCGTGCTTTTTTACGTCTTTAATCATTGTTCTCATGTTTATATCACCTTTAAGGGTTATTAGCTATTGTGTTTTATTTGCTTGTACTTAGCGCCGTGTTGCGTTTGGGCGACGATTATTACGCCAAATTGCCTTTCGTTCTCGCAAATATTTGAGTGTCGCGTATGTTGCCTATCCCCGTAACGTACATGAGCATACGTTCGAGCCCGAGCCCGAAACCGCTGTGCGGCACCGAACCGAACTTTCTTAAATCGAGGTATTGCTCGTAATCGCTCATTTTCATGTTGCGCGCTTCGATAGCTTTTAAAAGTTTGCCGTAGTCGTTTTCACGTTCGCTGCAACCTATGATTTCACCCACGCCGGGCACAAGCAAATCTGTGGCGGCAACCGTCTTCCCGTCGGGATTGAGTTTCATATAGAACGACTTTATGTCTTTGGGATAGTTAACCACAAACACGGGCTTATTGTAAACTTCGTCGGTGAGGTAACGCTCGTGCTCCGTTTGCAAGTCGCAACCCCACTCTACGGGATAAACGAACTGTTTTCCGCTCTTTTTGAGAATGTCTATCGCGTCGGTGTAGTCGACTCGCGCAAATTCGCTGTTCGCCACGTTTTCGAGCTTATCTATCAGTCCCTTTTCGAACCGCTCATCGAAGAATTTAAGCTCATCCGCGCAATGCGTCAGCAAATGCTTAACTATATATTTTATCATTGCGGTGGCGATTTCTATAATATCGTCGAGTTCGGCAAACGCGACTTCGGGCTCTATCTGCCAAAATTCGGCGGCATGACGTGGCGTGTTGGAGTTTTCTGCGCGGAAAGTGGGTCCGAACGTGTAAATCTTGCCCATAGCGGTAGCCATAACTTCGCCCTCTAACTGACCCGACACGGTAAGTCCTGCGGCGGAACCGAAGAAATCGTTTTTGTAGTATTCTTCTTCGCTCTTGATACTAGGCTCATAGCCCACGGTGGTAACCTTGAAAATTTCGCCCGCGCCCTCGCAGTCGCTCCCCGTTATAATGGGCGTGTGCACGTAATAAAAGCCGTTTTTATGGAAAAACTCGTGCAACGCATACGATAACTCCGAACGAATGCGAAACATTGCGTTAAAAGTGTTCGTGCGCACTCTAAGGTGCGGAATAGTGCGCAAATATTCCATAGTATGGCGCTTTTTTTGCAAAGGATAGCTTAGGTCGCACTCGCCCAAAAGCTCCACCTTATCTACGGCGATTTCAACCGCTTCGGCTTTCATACCCTCCACGAGTTTGCCCGTAACTTTGAGCGCCGAGCCCAAATTTAAGCAATTTGAGAGAACGTCGGGAGCAAACTTGCTCTTTTCGAAAACCGCTTGCGTGTGCTTCATGGCAGAGCCGTCGTTAAGCTCGGCGAACGCCACGTTTTTGGAGTCGCGGGAAGTTCTCACCCAACCGCAAACCGTTACTTCTTTGTTCAAATATTCCGCTTTTTTTTCGGTAAGTTCTTTAAGTTCGACGCGTTTCATAAATGCCCTTTCCTTTTTATTGCGAATCCCGTAAGGCTCCGCTTCTCAATGCCTAAGCACGGCATTTCAATGCCCGATTATGCTTTGAAATGCTATTGCCTAAATTATACCCGCATTGAAGCGTAAAGTCAAGAAATTTAGTCGCTCGAACAAAAAAAGTGCAAAGCGATTACGTTTGCCTTGCCTTATAAATCGGTTCTCATATAAAACGCTTACTGAACGCGAACTCCCGTTATATGGATATAGCGCACTCGCTCGAACACATAGGAATCGAGCGGACGGTTGCGCGCGTCCGACGAATGGGCGCACACAAGCGGAACTCCGCCCGCAAAGCCGCTCACCACAGGGGTGTGATAAAAACCTTCGGAATTGCCGAGCTGAACTATGTCGCCGATTTCGAGCGCCGCCCGTCCCGCCTCTTCGCCGAACGGTCCGAGCGACACGTTGCCCACAAGAAAATTATACAGGTATTCCACTCCCGTCCACGAAGCCGTTCTATTCGACGCCGAAATATAATACCACCCGAAAACGGGCGTAAAATTCATTTGCTTGCTTCCCGCATATATGCACTGCGACGCGAAGTTCGTGCAGTCGCCGCCTATTCCCGAAAAATCGTAGTACATGGGGTTTCGCGAATCCGCCCACTGCAATGCGTATTCCACCGCGCTCTCGCGGTTGTATTCCACAGTTCTCATTTTGCCGTCCTCCGTTTCGCGTATATTTTTATATATGCGCCAAAGCCGAACGGCGAACCGAATAAAATGCTACTTTACGGTTATTTCGTTTTCGGACACCCGTACTTCTCTGTTGAAAAACGCGACGAGTCCTTTTTTGAACGCCTCTACGTCCGAAAACGCGGCTGTCTCGGCGCAAGAGTGCATGGCAAGCTGAGCCACGCCCACATCGCACACGGCGGCGCCCAAACCGCTCGCCGCCATAAGTCCTATTGTTGAACCGCACCTAAGGTCGGGATGATGACGGTAAATTTGCGTTTTTATTCCCGCATCCGAAAAAATCTTTTGAGCCGCCGCCGAAGTAAGACAGTCGGTGGCATAGCGGTCGTTGCGCTTAATCACAATCCCGCCGCCGAGCACGGGCGCTCCCGTCGAATATTTGTCGGGGCGGTTGGGGTGAAACGCGTGCGCACCGTCGCACGAAAACGCGAACGCGCTTGATAAAAGCGCGTCGCAATCCGCTTTAATTCCCGCAATTTTCAACGCGTCCGAAATAAACTCTTTGAGCTTTTGCGAGCGGGCTCCGTCGCGCGTTTCGCTTCCCGTTTCTTCGCTGTTAAAACATGCAACCGCGCAAGTGGCTTTATTATTGCATTCGACGAGCGCTTTAACCGACGCATACACGCTCGCAAGATTATCTATTCGCGGAGAGCAAATGTATTCTCCGCTCGCGCCGCACTCGAAAGGCTCGGTTGCGGGCACGCAAAAAAGCTCGCCGTCTATCGCGTCGGGCACGCCGAGCGACGCGAACAGATTTTCGCACTCGCCCAAAAGCGGAACCATATCGCGCGAAACGGAAAACGTTTCGCCGCTTTCGCCGCCGCCCAAATGCACGGCAAGCGAGGGAATTACTACGTTAAAATCCGAACGCACGGTTTTCGCGCGCAACGCGCCGCCGCTACGCGCGAGCACTACTCTGCCCGCAATTTTAAGTTTCACGTCGAAATACGACCTAAGCAGTCCGCCGCCGTATTTTTCAACGCCCGAAAGAACGCCTCCGTCATAGCGTAGCCTAAGGCATGGCGAATCGGTATGACTGAGCGCAAGTTGCAAGTTCTCCGCACCGAGTTTCACCGCAAAAAGACTTCCTCCGTCCGCGCGGTAGTAGCCTTTAGCGTCTTTTCGGCTCTTCGCCTCCGAAATAGGCGCAAAACCCGCGCTTTCCAAAATAGAAACTGCGTTTTCAACCGCATGATAGCAAGTGTACGACTTATTCAAAAATTCGTTTATTTTCATTTTTCAACCTCTTCGCCCGACTCATTTTCGGAAAGCTGCTCCGCTCCCGTCGAATCGACTAATTTTTCTATGGCTTGCGCCACTCTGTCCGCTTTTTCTTCCGCATTGCAAGCCGCCGCGACTTCCGCTTCGGGCATTTGCGTATTCGACTCGGCGGAGCTTTCAGTTATATCGCAAGCGGCTTGCCCGTTATTTAGCGCGTCCGCATCAATCGGTTGCATAGCTCTCAACTCCGCAAACGTCTTCTTTCTCGCCACCAAATAGCACACAAGGTGCACCGCAAGAGTAAAAAGCCACGATACGGGATACGAAACTTGCAAAATAAACAATGTATGCTCGGCTCTGAAAACTGTGTAAATCCATAAAATACGCACGCCGCAAACGCCCGCTATGCTAACGAGCATAGGCGTGACCGAACGCCCGATTGCGCGCAACGCACTAACGAGCACTTCCATTATTCCGCAAAGAAAATACATTGTGCATATAACGCCGAGACGCTCTTTGCCTATAAGCAGAGCTTCGCCGCTGCAACCGTATAATTTAAGTAAAAACGGACTTAGGAGCCAAACGCCCACGCCGAGCACAACGCCCGTGCCCGTAACCAAGAATAAGCATTGCACGAGCGACAAGTCGATATTTTTCGGTTTTGCCGCACCGTAGTTTTGCCCCGCCACCGTAAGGCAAGCTTGCGCCACCGAGTTCATAGCAACGTACACAAAGCCTTCGAGATTGCCCGCCGCAGCATTGCCCGCCATAGCAACTTTTCCGAACCCGTTGATCGAAGATTGAATAATCACGTTGGAAAGCGAAAAAATCACGCCTTGAAACCCTGCGGGAACGCCTATTTTAACTATGTCCCAAAGCACCGCTTTATGAATGCGCAATCTTTTAAGTACTAACTTTGCCGCGTCTTTTCGGCGCATGAGTGCCGCCGTAACGCCTATTGCGGCAACGACTTCGGACACAACGGTGGCTACTCCCACGCCCGCGACGCTCATTTTTAGCCCCGCCACCATAACTATATTGAGCCCTATGTTTGCAACCCCTGCGGCGGCGAGAGCAATTAGCGGACGGCGAGTGTCGCCGCATGCGCGCAAAATGCTCGACGCAAAGTTATACAAAAAGTTGAACGGCACGCCTATAAAATATATTTTGAGATACAGCGCCGATAGTTCTAAAACGCTGCTCGGAGTGTCCATCCACACAAGCATGGTTTTCGACAGAAAAAAGCCGAAAACTCCCACAATAAAACCGCTTATAACGCTTACCGCAATGGAAGTGTGCACGCTTTTGGAGAGCCTGTCTTTATCTCGCGCGCCCACAAAACGAGCGGCGACAGCAAGCGCGCCCACGCTCAACCCTATAAACAAATTCGTTATTAAATTTATTAAAGCGCCCGTGCTTCCCACAGCCGCAACCGCCGCTTCGCTCTCGTCGCCCGCAAATCTGCCGAGCACTATAATATCGGCTGCGCTATACAAAAGTTGAAGCACCGACGACAAAACGAGCGGTAAAGCGAATAATATAGTTTTTTTAAGCAGCGGGCGCGTTGTGAAATCGACTTCCGCCCTAAGCCTTTTTCCCGTATGTTCCATAAAAATAAATTAGCTTAACTCCGCGTTTAATTTTACACCGAAGACGCGATTCGAGTCAAGCGCTATTGCCGCCATTTTCACGGGCGAAAGAAATATTCTTGCTTTACGTTGCCGTTTTCGTCAAACTCCACGCCGTCGGCAAGGAGCATGGCTCTTTGCACGTTTTCGCCGCCGAACGCAAAAGCCGAACTAACCCTGCCGCCTTTTGTAACAATTCGATAGCACGGAATCGCGTCAGGCTCGGGGTTTACGTGCAAAGCCCAACCCACGATTCGAGCGGCGCGAGGGTTGCCCGCCATTGCCGCGATTGTTCCGTAAGACGCAACTTTACCTTTGGGAACCGCTTTCACGCATTCGTAAATCGCAGCGAAAAATCCGTTCTTTTGATTACCTACCATACTTGCGACCTCAAAAGTAACATATATCTTTCTCACATTCGCACAGCACAACATAAAATCCGTTCTTTTGATTACCTATCATACTTGCGACCTCAAAAGTAACATATATCTTTCTCACATTCGCACAGCACAAC
>CAMUKG010000025.1 GCA_947089425.1 uncultured Clostridia bacterium | reverse complement strand
CACAGTGCGCTGTGCTTAGCCAAAGCGGTGCAGTAGCTATGCTACAAACGCAGCCCTTGTCGTTGCGGGGTGGGGAGTTAAGAGGGGCGGGACACAGCCGAAAGTGTCCCGCCCCCTTATCGTTTTCGCCTAAGCCTTTTGCGACCAAAAGGCCGGTGTTACGATAAGAGCTAAAAAGTTACATTATAAAGATTTCTCCACTCCGCTTCGCTTCGGTCGAAAGACAAAAAATTCTCCGTTGCGGGCTTCGCAATAAAAAGCGCTTCGTTGCCACGCAGGGCAACAATAAAGTTAAATTTTTAGATTTTGTTCATAATTTGTTCATAAAGTTATGAATAAATTGTTGACAAAAGCGGGAATGAATGATATTATATAGTATATAGCGTGAGAAAGTGCGTACATGCGCACATAATAACGTTATATGCCACTGCAAGCTAAGCGGGCAATTCATTAAAAAAGTAAAAACCACACAAGTGAGGAAATAAACCTATGGTAGAAAAAGCGAAAAAGCGGTTACTTCCGTTACTGCTCACGATTACGTTAGCGGTGCTTTTAGCTGTTTCGGGCGCGAGTATTTTGGGCGTGAACCATGCTCAGGCGCAAGCGGCGAAAGCGAGCAACGCGGTTGAATCGGGCGACGGAATGGACGAACGCGCCGACGGCGTTGCGACATATGCTTCGCCGAGCGGCACAACTTCGCAAGGTTGGAAGTATTGGAATTTCGCATATAACGGCGGAATTCAGTCGCTTACCGGCATGGCTGCGGGCTATTATAAGCTCGAAGTTTGGGGCGCGGCAGGCGGCAACGACGGCACAGGCGTAGGCGGCAGAGGCGGCTATTCCGTAGGTATGTTCAGCGCGGCGTCAAACACTACTTTGTATGTTGGCGTAGGCGGCGCAGGCGGTAACGGAGCAGGCACGGGCGGCGGTTATAACGGCGGCGGTCATGCCGGTACGGCAGGTTCGTCGGGTGCGGGCGGCGGCGCTACCCATATCGCTAAAATCACAGGAACTATCGCGGCAATCGGCAAGGGTAGGAAAGATAATATTCTTATCGTTGCGGGCGGCGGCGGCGGCGGCGGAAACAGCTATGCCGGTAGCGTCGGAAACTATAACGGCGGCGCGGGCGGCGGCGATACGGGAAAACCCGGCGCCGGTAGCACGGGCGGCGGTCAGAACGGCGGCGGCACGGGTAATAGAGCCGGTGCGTTCGGGCAAGGCGGAAATCGCGGCGGCGACACCACTCAGGTCAGTTCTGCGGAAAAAGACGACGGCGGCGGCGGCGGCGGCGGCTGGTACGGCGGCGGCGCGTCTATAGGCGACGGCGGCGGCGCGGGCGGTTCCGGCTATATCGGAAACTCTCAGCTCGTTAGCGTTTTGGGTGTGAATAAAACGTGCTACGACGGCACGCAAACTTTCTCCGCGCCCGGTAGCGCACCCGGTGCGGGCAACGAAACGGGGCACAGCGGCGCGGGTTATGCGCGCATAACGCAAATGAACGTTGCTCCCACGCAAAACGGCGGCAACAGCGCCACAATCACGGTAAACCGTACCACAAATAAAACAGTGACGGTTGCGGGCACCGCTTCGGCGGGGGATTCTTTGCGTTGCGCCGATGCCGACGGCGACACAGTTGTGTGCAAAGCGGGCATTTATATGAGCGCCGCAACAACTACTCCCGCAAACTCCGTTTCGGGCAACAACTATTGGATAACTTGGGCAATGACGGCGGGGAACGGCACGTTCACCGTAAGAGCTTTAAGGTACTGGAGCGGAACGAGAGCGTTCTATGTGCAGGTAACCGACAGTCATGGTCACGACGTTTGGGCAAAAATGACGCTGCAATGCAGTGCGGGCGACTTTAAGTTAACCACCACCACAAGCGGTACGAGCGCAAGTGGCACCCCCATTCGCAGAGGACCCAGCACCACTGATATCGTAGGTAGCGCAACTGCGTCGGACGAAATTTATAACCCGCTCGGCACTGAACGACCCACTATTTGGCTCGGCGAGCCGCTCGTTTCCACTAAAAAGCAAACTATAAATATTCAAAATATGTACGCATCCACCGTTCCCGGCGAAGAGGTGATTGCGCTTTCCACATCGGTAACTTACCGAGCCACAAGATATGCCGCCGACACGGGTAACGCTAACGCAATCAACACGCAGGCGGGCGCTACCAACAGCGGTAGCTTTACGAAAGTCGAGTGGGGGCAAAAGGTAACCACAAGCTATTATAACGGCACCGCCGCGCCAATCGCAAACTACGAACGCGGCAAGCGCGACATAGTGCTTTCGGCAAAGCCCGGACTTGCGCCCGGAAACTATTACTACGTTATTACCGTTACGGCGCAAATCTTATGTAAAAATTCGGGCGCCGTTCAAAAGACGGTTGCGGTCGATATAGTTTACCGCGTTGAGAATTTGCGTCCCGAACTTAACGCCGTAGAGCAAAACATAACGCTTAAAGCGGGTCAGTCGGAAACCGTTAATGTTTCTTCGCTTGCCACCGACCCCGACGGCAACACTTTAACCATTGCCGACGTGGTTGTGCCCGTGAACGAATTCGTTCTCGTTAACACCTACGGCAACGTTGTGGCTCCCAAAAACGCGAGCTCCAACTACAACGTGGGGGCGAACACGAGCTACGGCAATCAGAGCGACACCGTTTTAACCACAGCTCAAACTCCCAACATGCCCACAGGGTTCAGCGCGGAATACATTTATAAAGTGAATAACGCGGCGGGCGACGCAGGTTTTTCGTCGTCGCAAGCGCAGGGCAACAACGACGTGTCGTTCTTGGGTTATTATCTCAACGCAAAAACTTCGTCGGTAGCCGCGCGCACGCAAATAACGCTCGTTGCCAACAAGGCGAGCAGACTCAAATATGCTAACCAAACCAAAACCGACGGCAATTACCGCGTAGGGCACTTCTATATTTTGGTGCGCGTAATCGACAGCGGCGCTCCCAACGACGAGGGAATTTGGTTCCCGATTGCCGTAACCGTGAAATCGGCGGCTCCGCAAATTTCGGGTGTTCCGTCCATTTCGGGCGCGGCCGGCACCACTCACTATTTCACTCCGTTCGGAGTGCGCGACGCATCGTATAACTATTTCGGAATAGGAACTCCGTTATATATTAACGGCGGTGTAGAAACGGATATTTATAATAATTCCATAGCGCAAAACGGCGGAATGAACGTTATGCCGTTTGCTTACGATACCGACAATTACAGCGTGTATCGTTCTGCGGGTAGAACGGTAACGTTTAAGTCGCCGATAGATTCTCGCACTAACGCAATTCTCGAAGCTTCGGCGGATAATTCCGCTCCCGCGTCGTACAGTCAGCGCGAGGCAGTTTTCCTAACGCCAGACGCGCGTTCTACAAACAACACGCAAATTTTCGCGGGACTTCCCACCGACGACCCCGTGTATGCCGATAGGGGAAATGTTCTCGACGGCTTTAAAGAGTTCTTCACGGTGTCGCGCGTTAAGCTCTATGCTCGCACGAGCGTGCTTTTGGGACTCACCGACGACGAAATCGAAACGCTTTGCCGCAACGGCGTTATAACGTTTATAGATAAAACGTCAGCTAACGGAACAGCTACTCATTATGTAGGCTTCGACGGTTTGGCTGTCACGCTCAAAAAATCGACTATGGGTTCGTATTTGAAAGTGCCCGTAGAAGTTACCGACACCCACAACAGTCCGGGCACGGCGGCTATTGCAGTTAACGTAACGAACACACCGTTCAGCACGTTCAACGCCGACGGTACGGATAATTCGGTGCGTAACAACAGCCTTTTAACGGCGAAAGGATATAATCAGCGCGGCACACTCACAAAACGTTATGAAGGCGACGCTTACAAAAAAGTTGCGGTGTTCGAATTCACAATGCAAGTGGGCGACAAAGTGCTTGTGAGCCCTTATGACCTTTTCTATGACCCCGACACCTACACGGTGAACACTCTCAATGCCGACGGCTCCATTGCGTCGTTTAACACCGTTCCCAAAACTACGGGACATTCGAATATGCTCGCGGGCATAAATAAGGATATTGCCGTTTATATGGGAAGTTCGGCGGCTGAAGCGATTGCGAGCACAACGCCCGTAACCGATTTCAAACTTAAAAAACTCACCGTTGCGGCGGTAGACCAAAATCCGAGCGTTTCGGGCGGCGGAACGTACGGCACCGTTAAATATTTCGCCGAAGAAGAGGATGACTGCGCCGAGTATTTCGAAATTACGGCGAGCCGCAAAACTCCGTCTAACGGTTTTCTGTCGTTTAATTACACCGTTACCAATTCGGTGGGCGAAGCGGCTGTTGCCGAAATTCATTTAAAGGTAAGTAACTCGTTGCCCGTGCTTCGTCCGAGCGTGGGAATTATAAACCTTTCGGCGTCGCCCGCTCTTGCGAACAGTTCGAGCGCGGAGTCGAATAAAACTCACGGCGAAAGCGGCGACGAAGTAATTCTCGATTATTTCGTAATCAATTCCAACACGTATAACGTGCGCGAATACACTCTCAACGACCTTTTCATCGACCCCGACGGCGACAGAGTGAAATTCACCACCATTCAAGAACATTTGGGCATTCAAGTGGGTACCAAAAACGGCTCGGGCGAGTTCGTTCCGTTCACTTCCGAACAGAACGTGTTTGTAAACGCGTATATAGGCGCGGGCTCGAACAACCGCTCTGGTTACAACAACTGCTTGATTATTCGCGGACTTTCGAGCACGCAAGGCGTTCCCGGCGGCGTGTGGATTAGGTTCTACGTTATGGACGACGCCATAGGTACCATAAACGACAAGGAATACACCTTGCAAGTGGAGGTGCATAACTCCACGCCCGATTATGCCGACATGACGGGTTCCAACGCTATGGAAGACACTCGCGAAGACGACACCAAGCCGCACGATTATTTGTGGCGCGGCGAGTCGGATAGCACAAACGTTATTGTGGCAAATTTGTTTAAAGAAGGCAACGACATCAATGTGTATCCGTTTGATAGTAGTCAAGCGGCTTATACAAGCGTTGAAAAGCCGCTCTATATAGCGTCTAACGAAGGCGTTATGGAGCTGTATAAAACCGAAGTAAACGAGAAACTTGCGTCGCTCGGCAAAAGCGAGAACTATAACTACGCAAGTTCGCAGGTGCGCTATATTGCGCACGACCCCGACGGAGCGCAAGGGCTCGTGCTTCATGCAACTACTGTAAATAATCGCACGGTGCCGAGCTTTAACGTTATAACCGACGACAAAAACCCGATAGACCCGCAAAACGTTGTAGGCGTGACCGACCCTTACAATCATGGCGAAACTTATCTTAAAGAACAAAATATAGTACAAATAATATACTTTAACGATGACGGTAAAGTTACAACCGACATTGAAGAAGCAAATACTACTACCAACTGGGTAATCGCTTTTAACTTTACCACAACTCCCACTAAAGAGATTGAAGTTAAAATCAGATTGCGCGACGGAAATCGCGTGCTCACTATGCCCGCAGGAACGCAGACGGCTACGGCGGGCGGTCATTCGGTGGGCGTCACAAATGCGTATGTGGGCGACAGAGGAACGCCCGTAGGCGATAATAATTTATATCAGCCTAAGATTTCAATAGACGACCTTTATAACGGCGACGGTGTTTTCTCGTTCTCGATGAAAATACGCGGGCAAGGCATCATAGACAATATGACTCGTTGGGCTAGTACCGATGTTTTCAATGATGACATATACAATAATGTTAAAATGAATAACGTTTGGACGGCCAAAGATAAGGATAAGAATACTCGCTATTACGGGGAATATTTTAGTTATAATAAAAACAGTGACGGCTCTCCCATAGTATTCCGTTACGAAGGAATAGACGTTGCGGCAAGCGGCACCGTAGCCGTGCCCGTGAGCTACTTCTCGTGGGCTATGAACAATATTACTCAGCCCGCTCGCGGAACCGCTCAAAGATTTGCGGCTTACTACGATATTGCCGACAGCGATTTCCGTTCGCAAGACCCCGCCAAAGTGTTCTCGGCGTTTACGCTTACCGACGGCTACCGTTCGTGGACTGGAAGCGACCTTTACGGTGAAAATCCCAACTGTCCGTATCTTGCGTTCGGCGTAACCGATAACATGATTAACCAACATTCCAACTATTTGGACGGACAGCAAAGATTTATTGTGCCCACCGAAGAGGATAGCGATGGAAACAAAATCAATCCTATTGCTGTGGATAACAACACAAAGTCGTACTTTATAGAAGACGAGCAGGGCATAACGATTAAAAAGAACAAGGTGCGTAGCGTTGGCGAGCTCAAACTCGTTGTGCGCATGACTTTGTGGTTGTCGGACGGTTTAACATGGACTAGGGCTAAGGATATTGACCCGATAGACATTACGGTGCCTATTACCGTTGCCAACACTCCGCTTCAAATGAACAACGACGACGGCAAAAGCAATATGGAATACGATATTGCCATCGACGCTTCCACAGGGTACAACATTATTCTTTCGTCTAATAAAGAACTTGACGAAGTGAACTATCTCAACAGCGGACTTGAAAATTACAAAATTATAGGTTCGGACAGCTCGCACGACCAAGCCACGTTCTTTATGAACGGAAGCACGAACCCGTTGTCGTACCGTGAGGACGTATATTTCTTCGCGCACTCGCTGTCGGCGAACTTCACTTCCGACGAGCTCAAATATATCGGCGCTATGGTGAAAAAATCAGGAGCGTTGCATAATGACGCATATGACCGAGTGAAGCAATATTTTGGCGTTGATCTTTCGAAAGACAATATAGACGATGTTCTTGATACCTCTTCTGGCGAAGCTGTGCTCGATAGCTCGGTGAAAGAAAGCATAAACAAAGGGTATACCAACTATTTCACCGTTGCGCCTTCGGGTATAGACAGCAAGTCGGTGACTATCATGCCCAACCATATCACTACTTTCGATTACAGCAAAGCCGCTTACGATAAGGACGCCCCTGCGGGCAAATCTCACCGCGACTGGATAGAGAGTGAAGCCGCTATTCGCGGTCTCAAAGTCGAATTTAAAGATAGCAGCACAGCCGCCGTTAAGAGAATTTACTATCCGTTAAAGGTTATGGTGTACGACAGCCTTTCGGTTGGCACGGCTACAAACAAAACTAAATTCGACGATTCGGCGTTCGACGTGATTACTCTTAACGTGGAGGTAAAGAATTCCCGTCCCGAAGTGTTAAAACGCAACCTCGACCAAACTATAAACGTGGGCGGCGTTCAGAACTCCGAAGGAGTGGTGACCGGCGGAACGAATTACAGCGGACGCAGAATTTCGCTCGGCACAGGCAAAACGGTCAGCTACGGTTTCTCCGAACTTTTGTATGACGCCAACATGGTGTTCGATACAAATCTAAACCGCTATCTTAAAGAGTCCGAAATTTTAAGTAGCGAAGATGGTATAGTGAAAGACACGGGCGACTATTTGCACACTTGGGAAGACGGCAACCTCGTTAAAGTTGAATTCCTCGAAGTTCCCAAAGGCGGCGGCACGAATACCGACGCCGTAAGTTGTAATGTGAACAGCGGCTCTAACACGCTTGCTATCACAGTGAATAAACGCGTGTTCGGGCTTAGCCAAACCGACGTTGCGGCATACGTTAAACTCACTTTTGCCGACCGCTATTACGGCGAAGACAAAGGAAGTTTCTGCGAAGCTGTTATAGAGGTGCACATTTCGAACGCGGCTCCCACGCTTACCGCTTATGCGCAAAGCGTGCGCAATATCGAAATGGAAACGGGGCAATACTTCACCCTTTACACTACTCAATGGGAAGACTTTATTGAGGGTAAGAAAAGTTCCAATACCGTAGGCTACCCCACCACAAACGGTTATAACGGCACATATTTTGCCGATATGCAAGAGTATGTTAGCACGAACAGCGCGTATATTTCCAGTTTGCTCGACTCCGACAAGCTTGCTTGGGCTTTTGATGAGAATACGCCTCACGTTCAAATAGGTAAGTCGAATAACGGCTACCAAGACAATAGCGGAAACGTTAAAAAGAGCTTGGGCTATATGGCTATGGCTACCGACGACGCTCCCTGGACGCTTAGAATAGACCACACCGCAAAAGACGGCGGCGTTTCGGTGAGCGACAACGGCAAGAACATGATTAAAGTGGATAAACTCAATTATACGCGCTACGAGTCGTCTACCGAGCAAAAAACCGTATCCGGTTACACGGCGGTTATGTTCGAAGCGCTCGGCGCTTGCGAAGACGTCACCGTTTCGGTAACTCTCACCGACGGCAACGCTTCGCTCGGCGACAGCCCTCTCGGCGTGGTTTACACGTTTAAAATCACCGTTAAATCCACTAAGCCCGAGGCATTCAGCGTTACCACCAACGACAAAAACTCCGTTTTGCTTGGTAAAAACATGGGCGAATATCAGTCACGCATCAGTCACAACGGCGAAGCTCAGCTTAACGACGAAAACGTTTACGACCTTAAAATGAAAGTGGGCGAGAGCATAAGCATGCGCACGAGCGACTTTGCCATCGATAAAGACAAAGGCGACACCGACGTTATGTATTTGCTTGGCAGAAGCGGAAGCGACCCGTTCTTTATTATTCCCTCAAAAAGCCCTAATAAAGAAAACGGTTCGATTGCTAATTCCACGCCTAATATTTCGCTACGGTACGAACGCGGAACAACGCTCACCACGCGAAACACAATGTTCACGGTAACGGCAACCAACTTCCATAATGAATCCAACGGTTCGGCGGATAACCTTTATGATATTGTTAAGTTCTATATTTGCGACCCGTATGCGACAAGTACGACCGCTTCGGTGGAAATAGAGCTCAGAATTCACGTTTATCCTTCCGATATGGTAGAGCATACTTCTGATTCCACAGCGCAAAAGATTACTGTTGCGGGCGTTACCGAAACTTTGGAAAACGGCGCTTACGCAATTCCCGTTGTAACTAAGAAAGACGGCGGCGGGCTTGTGTTCGATGCGGATGCGGGATACGACCTTACGCGTTACAGCGTGACGGTGTATTCGATGCTTTACTATGATACGGTTGGCGAGGGCGAAAGCGCAACGAAAGTTGTTAAAGCGCTTACGCGCGACCAGTTCAACGAACTTGCGGCGGAAGACGCAGACGGTAAAGTAAGACAGCAGATTGTTGCACGACATATTATTAAATCGGCTACGCAAGATGCCGATTCGAAAGCGTTTGGCGATATACCTGCGGGTGAGTTGAATGGCTCCGAGAGCTACAAAGCCACTCAGGAATTTATTAGCTCGCTGTCGTTCTCGTCCGACGGAACCGTGCTCTATGTGTTGCCCAAAAAAGCTACCAATGGTGTGCAACTTGTTGCAAACTCCAAAGATATAGGCTTCCAATTCTATATCGAAGTGGAGAAATTCGTAGAGCGTAGCACGACCGGTAATAACGACTTTTTCGATAAAGTGCCCCCCAAAGATGCTTACGAGAAGAACGCTCTCGCGCAGTTGCTTATTGCGAACTCTGCGGCGATTGCGCTCGATGTAACCGATTCCAACTTTAACGCTCGCGGCGACGGCAACTCGTATTTCGAGGTGAACGGAACCAAAGGCAGCACGTGGGACTTCTTGCTCTATAACGAAGTTGAAGGACACGAAGACGTTGCGTTGTTCTCCGACCCCGACGGCGACGAGCTCAACTACAAAACCATGCGGCTCTTAGACGTGTTCACGCTTGATTCTACGGGTACGAACAGCACGAGTCATATTAGCGAACCCGGCGTTCGCGCTTCCGCCGAAAGCGCGCTCAGCGTGACGCCCGGCAAGATTGACTATGTGAAAGCCAATGACAACAAACACGAAGTGCTCGGCACGTTCAGCGGCTTTACTGTAACGGTGCGCCATAAGGTTGAAGTTGCGGAGCACGGTAACGACGTTATTTACCTCAAAGTCGCCATTGTTGCCTACGATATTGACGCAAATTCTACTTCCGAAAAAGAAATTATTGTGGGAATCAGCAACAGTGCGCCCAAGTTTAAGTACGCCGAAAATGTTGATAACAAATACAAAACGCAGTTCAACACCTACGAAAACAGCGCTAACGGAACAAACGCGTTCTTAACTCTTACGCTCGGCAAAGACGAGACCGAAGGCTATAAAGACGGTTGGTTCGAAGTGCCCATTACGGACTTTATCGACGACACCGACTACGACGCGAAAGCAACCGATTATAAAGAGACGTTCGCGTTCGTAAATCCCGAGAGCGGCGTTGGCGTGTTGGGGCTTGCGGACCTTTCGGGCGACGCAAACGGACGCTTTTGGCTTGAAAACGGCGCGGGCGCCGTAACGCAAGACGTAACGGCTGCCGAAACTAAGCGGTTTAATATCAAGACTACAGCCGACAATTTGGTGCTTCGCTTTAAAACAAATTCTTACGAACGCGGAGAGAAAGATTCGGTTGCTCTTATAGTTACCGATTCGTCGGGCGCTAAAACGGGTACGCTCACAATCACGCTCGTGGTTGGCAACTCCGCGCCTATCGACCGCACGCAAACCGAAGGCGTAAGCAAGAGAATTGTGCTCAAAGGCGGCAAGACGGTGCCCGAAGGCTCCGATGTGTTCCCGCAAGAGCGTCATTCAATCTTTGAATTCGTAACCGACAAAAACCCCGACGATATTAAAGATTACGGCGATAAACTTCCCGAAAATCCCATCGCGTTCGTAGCGATTTCAGGCGCTTCGTCGCGTCCTATGGAAGACGACGACTGGCATCCCGCAAGCGTGTTCGAGGATGAAAACGAGAAGCCGAGCATGTTGGCGTCGTTCGTAACCTACGACCAGTATTTCACGGTGGCTCCTCAGGCGGGCTTATACGGCATTCAGGAATTCGAACTCACCGTTCACGACGGTGGTAATTCGGGCGCCGACGACCGCAAAACCATAACCGTGAAAATCGAAATCGAGGTTAAGCCCAACCCCGAAGAGGTTGAAACAAACGTATTCAAACTTTACTGGCGCAGAACAATGCCGCTCACCGCGAAATCGTTGTTCGACGACCCCAACACCGACGGCGACGAGAGCACGGGCTATTATATCACGGGTGTGGAACTCACGTCTAACCCCGATAATGCTGTAACCGTAATTCACGTTGAGGGCTCCGATGTTTGGAGTTTGCGCGGCGATTACAAAGATAAAGAAGTAACTGCCGTTGTGTCGGTAGCCGTAGGCAATCCTAAGTCGAGAGCTTCGGAAGATAGCAAGGTGCGCATTAAAATCAAAGTGGAAGACAATTTGATGCCTTACTTCCGCGAGCCGTTCGGCAACAAGGAAGAGGGTGGTAAGCAAGCTCTCATTAAAGCTAATCAAATGACTGCGGAAGGCATATACGAGGTGCCCGTAAGCTTAATGTTCGAAGACGCCGAAGGCGACGAACTTAGATTCGTGTCGGCGAAAACAGTTAAGTCCACTCTCATAAGCGTTACAACCGACGCTCAAAACAATTCGCTCAGATTCCGCTTTAAAGGAAAGGGCGACACCAAAGTCGAGGTTAAGGTTGCCGACGCGGTTGCCACGTATTCTTACACTTTCACGATTGTTAACGACGATTTGCCGTCGCCTAACTTCTTCATCGGAATGATTTCGCGCGTGCAGTCTAACCCTTGGCTGTTCATAATAATTGCCGCCGCAATATTGCTGTTCCTAATAATACTCATCATAATTATAGCGGCAGTGCGCAAGAAGAAGAAAATGCGCGAAGAAATCGAGGCGTTGCTCGTTTCCGAAATGGAACTCGAAGAGCAAATGCTTAAACTTGCGGCAGGACCGTCGCCCGTGTCGTATCAATCTTACGGCTATTTGCCTCCCACACCGGGAGCGGCGCCGCAAAATCCCGGCATGATGCTCGGTAGCGGTCAGGGCGCGCCCGACCCCAATGCGGCAATAGGGCTCAATCCCGGAGCGCCTCAAAACACGCAGGGTGCGGTTCCCAATAATCAAGCGTCGCAGTTGCCGCCTCCTTCCTCAGGTATAAACGACGACGACTTATAAAACTTAGGGAGCAATAAAACAAAGAAAAGGAATCCTCGCGGGTTCCTTTTTTTGTGCAAAAAAATCGAATTTCCGTTTTTATTCGCTTGCTATTTTTTTTAATTGCTGTTATAATTAAATTGTTCAAATTATGTTGAGAATGGCACAAAATTGAACAGAAAATCTTTTCCGATATTGCTCTGACGGTAAATTTAATTTAAAGGCAAGTTTTATAAAGTGAATTTTGAACACGGAATTACAGAGGAAAACTAAAAGTGGAGCTAAATCGCAAACAATTTGAAATTTTGAAAATCATGACGGAAAGCAAGTCCGCTACTCAAAGAGAACTGCAAGAACTTGCGGGAATGTCGCTCGGAAGCGTGAACCGCGTGTTAAAAGAACTGTATGCGCTCGGCTATGCGGAGAACGGAGCTATAACCGAGCATGGAATTGCGGCGCTCGAACCGTATAGGGTGAAACGAGCGGTATTTATCGCGGCGGGTTTCGGTTCGCGTCTTGTGCCCGTGACGCTAAACACTCCAAAACCACTTGTGCGGGTGGGCGGGGTGCGAATAATCGATACTCTTCTCGATGCGGTAGTTGCGGCGGGTATTACCGAAATTTACATAGTGCGCGGGTATTTATCCGAACAGTTCGACCAACTGCTTTATAAATATCCGATGCTCAAATTTATAGAAAATCCCGCGTATAACGAAGCTAACAACATATCGTCGGCAATGTGTGCGCGGTATTTGCTGTCGAACGCTTATGTTTTCGAAGCCGACCTCGTTTTATCGAAGCAGAGTTTGATAGAGCGCTATCAATATTCGTCCAACTTTTTAGGCTTTAAGGTGCAAAGAACCGACGACTGGTGTTTTAAGGTGAAAGACGGCATTATAACCGAGCAAAAAGTTGGGGGAATAGATTGCTATCAAGAGGTGGGAATATCGTACTGGAACGAATCCGACGGGCATAAGTTGAGCGAACACATAGCAAGCGCCTACGCTATGCCGGGCGGAAAAGAACGGTACTGGGACCAAGTGCCAATGCTTGTGTTTAAAAACGATTACAAAGTGGAAATTCGCGAGTGCGCAAAAGGCGACGTCGTGGAAATCGACACTTTCCGCGAACTGAAAGCTTTGGACAGCACTTACGACGTATAAAAAGGAGAATTGAAAATATGAAAAAGAAGTTTACGGCGTTTTTAACTTGTTTGTTTATGATAGCAACCGTTTTTCCGTTTGTTGCCGCTTGCGGAAAGTCGAACGGAATAGTTATTTGGACGAGCGGCGAAGACTATAAAAACGAATATTATTTGTCGGAACTGCGTGCGAAATTTCCAAACTATAAAATCAATTTGGAATATTTGAACAGCAGCACTATTGCGGCAAAGGTGGTTGCGGAAGGTAAAAAGTGCTCCGCCGACATAATCTTATCGGAAGAATACGGTTATCTTGAAAAGTGCGAGAACGAGCTTGCCGAGCTTACCGAATTCGATTATTCGCCTTTTCTCGACGATATTGTGCCCGAAAGCCGCAAGTTTACGCCCGAATTGAAAAACGGCGGTTGCATTGTTGTGAATAAATCTGTGCTTGACAAAAAGAACGTGCCAGTGCCTTCGTCTTATGAAGAATTGACCGACCCGAAATATAAAGATTTAATTGCTATGCCAAATCCCTCCACAAGCGGAACGGGATATATGTTTTTGCGTATGCTCACAAACGCGTGGGGCGAAAGCGAGGCGTTCGAATGGTTTGAGAAATTCTCGAAAAACGTTTTGCAATACACTTCGGGAGGCTCGGGGGCGTTAAACAGATTAAAACAGGGTGAAGTGGGAATTGCGCTCGGTATGACGAGCCAAGCTGTGGTTGAGAAGAACGACGGCGTAGATTTTGACATCATGTTTTTTGAAGAGGGCTCGCCTTACAGCATGTACGGAAATGCGGTGCTCAAAAAAAGTGCTTCGCGACCCGAAGTTATGGAGGTGTTCGATTATGCGGCTACCGAGCTATGCAAAGGAAACAACGAAAGATTCTTTCCCGACCAAATATTCAAAGATTTCGTGCCTGTAATCGAGGGGTTTCCCACCGATATTAAATATGGCGATATGAAAAACGACACGCTTGCCGAAAAGGAGAGATTACTCGCGAAATGGACGTTTGCATAGAACACAATATTCTCGAAGTTTCGGGCATAACCAAACAATATAAAAGCGGCGAGGTTTTGAAAGGCGTCGGATTTTCGGTGCGAGACGGAGAATTTTTGTCTATACTCGGTTCTTCGGGTTGCGGAAAGACGACTCTGCTGCGAATATTGATAGGGTTGTTGCGTCCCGATTCGGGAAGCGTATTTAAGCGGGGCGAAGATATAACTTTCGCCCGTCCCGACAAGCGCGGAATGGGTATAGTTTTTCAAAATTATGCGCTTTTCGAAAATATGAGCGTCTTGAAAAACGTGGAATATGCGCTCAAAGTTCGAAAAGAGACGAGGGATTCCGCGCGAGAAGTTGCGCTCGAAATGCTCGAAGCTGTGGGGCTCGGCGAACATATTAAAAAGTTTCCGCGCGCGCTTTCGGGCGGACAGCAGCAACGAGTTGCGATAGCGAGGACTTTGGCTCTTAAACCCGACATTGTGCTTTTCGACGAACCTATGTCGGCCCTCGACGTTTCAACGCGAATTATGCTTCGAGGAGAATTGAAAAAACTTCAAGCTACTTTCGGCACCACTATGATATATGTTACGCACGATCAAGAGGAAGCTTTTGCGCTGTCCGACAGAATAATGATTATGCACGACGGCGAAATTGCGCAACTCGACACTCCCGAAAATATTTGCAAAAATCCCGCTAACGACTATGTTCGTTCGTTTGTGCTCGATAATTTGCAGGCAAAGCTCGATTCGCTTTCGAAGTTCGCGACGGCAAACGAGAAAAGGCAATAAAAGAATGGAAAACGTTTTAGTTAAAAAACTGCGTCTCGCGGACAAAAAGTTTATAGTGCACGTAATTTTTATATTGTTATTTGCGGGTGCGGTTCTTGCCCCTTTAATTGCAATGTTTTCCAACATTACGGCGAGCGGAATAAGAGAAGTATTTAAGTCGCGCTCGTTTTTGCCCGCTTTAAACAATTCGCTTTTAACCGCGATTACGGCGTCGGTTATATCGATTGTTTTGGCTATGCTTGCGGCTTTTTGTTTGGAGCGCGTTTGCGTTCGGGCAAAGTCGGTGTGGGGAATACTGTTTGTTTTGCCTATGCTTATTCCGTCGTTTTCTCATGCGTTCGGCCTCATAACGCTTTTCGGCAAAAACGGAATAATTACGAATATATTTCACTTTAACAGTAATTTATACGGTTTTTGGGGCATAGTTTTGGGCTCTGTGATGTATTCTTTTCCCGTAGCTTTTTTAATGATTTCGGGAATGCTTCGCTACGAAGACGGAATGCAACATAATGCCGCAAAAATACTCGGGATATCGTCGCCTCGAAGATTTTTTTCGCTAACTTTGCCTTATTTGAAGAAAACTTTGATTTCGGCGTTTTTTGCGGTTTTCACTATGGTTATTACCGATTACGGCGTGCCGCTCACTATCGGAGGCAAAACGGTTACGCTTTCGGTTATGATGTATAACAAAGCGGCGGCTAACGCGAATTACAACGCGGGGAGCGTTATAGGCGCGGTGCTTTTGATTCCCGCAATTATAGCGTTTGTAGCCGACTTACTTAATCCCGACGGCGGACAAAGCGGTTTTATTTGCGAGCCTATGGATAGGAGCGATGATTTAAAGATTAAAATTCCCGCCTACGTATTTTGCGTTTTGCTGTCGGTTTTCGTGCTTTTGCCCATTCTTGCGTTTTGCATAATGTCGTTCGCCTCCAAATTTCCTGTGGATATGTCGTTCACGTTCAAACATATAGCGGATACTTTTAGCAAAGGCGGGGGAGAATTTTTATTCAATTCTTTGCTATATGCAGTAATGGTGGCAGTAATCGGAACGATTTCCGCGTTTTTTTGCGCATATGCCGCATCGCGTCTTAAATGTAAGCTTAGTAAGCCGTTACATTTGGTTTCCATACTTAGCATGGCTATTCCCGGCATTGTGCTCGGACTTTCTTACGTTATATTCTTTCACAATACGGCGATTTACGGAACTGTTATAATTGTTGTGCTTGTGAATTCAGTTCATTTCTTTTCTTCGCCGTATTTAATGATATATAACACTCTCGTAAAAGTGAACGGAAATATCGAAGACGTGGGGCGCAGTTTGGGCATATCGAGAATTCGTATAATTTTCAGCGTAATTATTCCCAAAGTATTCTTAACGTTGCTTGAAATGTTCGTATATTTTTTTGTAAACGCTATGATGACGATTTCCGCGATTTCCTTTCTTATGCCGCCGTCTCCGAAGTCGCTTGCTTTAATGATAAATCAATTCGAAGCGCAATCGCTTGTTGAAAGCGCGGCGTTCGTTTCGTTGCTCATTCTTGCTGTGAATTTAATTTTAAAAGTCGTTTTGACTGTTGTAAAACATAAGAATTCGGAGCAAAAGGATTAAATGCGTATTTGAAATTTAAAAAATTGCATTGTATTTTGATATTCTACAATAGGTTTGTTAATTGACAAGCCTATTTTATTTTTAATCAAAA
>CAMUKG010000024.1 GCA_947089425.1 uncultured Clostridia bacterium | reverse complement strand
GTTCGTTTTAACGCTATAATAATAGCACATAATTGTTGACAGCATTTGTCAACAACCTCATTTTCATACAACTTTTTTCAAAATATGTAAAAAATTTTTGTCTAACGCAAAAATTCTCTTCCATAAACAAAAAAAGGACGCGAGCGCGCCCTGTTTTTGTTTACATTTTTTCGGCAAAAGCAATTATCATTTATTTCTGCGTTTTAATTCCTCTTCAATCTTTTTCCTATATGCTTCCACCATATCGTCTCTTATGGGAATAATATCGTCGTAATAAACGGAAATTATTTCTTCGGAATCCTCAAACTTCACTTTCCAAAACGCAGGCTCGCCTAACGGCACAAAGAGTTCCCGCTCTCCCTCGTCGGGGTTCACTTTCGTTTCATAGTCTTTTCCGCATATCACGCCGAACCGCCCCATATTTATGCCGTGTTTCGTGTATTTTTCATTGTCCGACAGCAATAATACCGTGACGCCCTCTTTTCTGACGGCTTTTTCCCACGTGACTTCCAAATCTTCTTCCTTAACTTCGATACATGCAATTTCATACTCCCAATCGTGGTGAAAACTGACAAGCCGACAGCCGTATATCTTGCGCGGGTCGCATATAATCCCCTCCGCTCCTTTGTGCACGCCCTCTTTCGCATACTTTTCTTTTTCCACTATCAGTTTAACTCTATCGCCTTCTTTCATTTTATTTACCTCCAAATGCCGTTACCATTTTAATTACGCCGTCAGGATACACCAACCAGCCGACGGTCAATTTAAGCGTTCCTATTTTGTCTTTTCTCGGCAATTCTATTGTAATATTTATTCTTTGCCCGTAATCATCCAATTTGTTTAATGTAAAATTGCCTTTTTCATACTTTTCTTTTGCTTGCCGTTCGAATTCTTGTTTTAACCATTTCGAATCCATTATACCATATCCGCATCCTTCAAACAACTGTTTTTTACCCTTGCTTTTTTCTTCGACGAAAATGTATTCTTCGAATTTGTCTTTTCCGCATTCCGCCGTTACGGTGATTTCGCTAATCGGTTTTAATTTGTAATGACAATTATTATGCAACGGATTTTGCGGCATATTGTTGCGCGGAAAGCAACAGCCGTTTAAATTCATACACATGGCGCAATGCTTTTTTCTGCTCAAAGCTTCCCACACTATCCTTAAATCTTTTTCAGCTTGCGTAGTTGCGGGCTCCGTGCCCTCATGTACCCATTTCACCCACTCGTTGTTTTGCAAAATATCAGCGGCATTGCTTTTGGCTTTTTTCCATATCTCCTCCTCCAAACCTTTCCCTCCCATAACACGTATTAGAAAAACAATTACAAAATAAGAAAAAGCGAATGCCGCCATAAGGACTTATACATTCACGATTTCACGAAAATATAATTATTTTCCCAATTTGTATTGTAGCATATTATTGTTGACTACATTTGTCAACAATATGGTTTTGCAACAGGATTTTTATTTAAATGTCGACAAACGTTAAAGCTTGTCGATTTTAAAGCAAACAACGCTTACATAAACTCTTTTATTTTTTTGAGGAACGAGCGCGAATCGAGAACTTCGGGTGTATTCTTTCCCGCATACAAAGCTTTGAGGTCGCCCGTTATAAAGCCGCCGTTTATCGTGCCGAGAACCGCTTTTTCGAGCCGCGAGGCAAAATCGCAAAGCTCTTTCACGCCGTCTTTCTCGCCGCGCTTACGTAGCGCCCCCGTCCAAGCGAAAATCGTGGCTACGGGATTTGTGGAAGTGAGTTCGCCGCCTTTATAGCGATAATAGTGGCGGGTAACGGTGCCGTGCGCCGCCTCGTATTCGTAAGCGCCTTGCGGCGACACGAGCACGCTCGTCATCATGGCAAGCGAGCCGAACGCGGTCGCCACCATGTCGCTCATCACGTCGCCGTCGTAATTTTTGAGCGCCCAAATCATGCCGCCGTTCGAGCGAATAATTCGCGCCACGCTGTCGTCTATTAAAGAATATTCGTATTTTATATTGCTTGCGGCAAACTTTTCGCGAAAATCCGTTTCAAACACTCGCTCGAATATTTCTTTAAATCGGCGGTCGTAAGTTTTGGAAATCGTGTCTTTGGTGGCAAACCACAAATCGCGCTTTAAGTCGAGCGCGTACGCAAAACACGAACGCGCGAAGTTCTCTATGCTCGCGTCGGTGTTGTGAATGCCTTGCGCAATTCCGCCTCCGTTAAAATCGGCGATTTTGTTTCGTACCGTTCTGCCGTCTTTATACTTTACTTCGATCGTTGCTTCCGCCTCGCCGTCAACCGCTATTTCGGTGTTGCGGTACACGTCGCCGTAGGCATGGCGGGCTATAACTATCGGTTTAGTCCACGTGGGAATATACGAGCGTACCGACTCGCACAAAACGGGCTCGCGGAAAACGGTGCCGTCGAGACGGGCTCGAATTGTTCCGTTAGGCGACAGCCACATTTTCTTTAAGCCGTATTCCTCAACGCGTTGGGCGTTAGGCGTAATGGTGGCGCACTTCACCCCCACGCCGTACTTTTTTATGGCGTCGGCGGCGCGCACAGTAATTTCGTCGTCCGTTTTGTCTCGTTCCGGCAGTCCCAAATCGTAGAACTCGCAATTAAGCTCAACATACGGTTCGAGCAAAATTTCTTTAATCCAGTCCCACAAAATTCTCGTCATTTCGTCGCCCTGCATTTCCACAATGGGAACCGAATATTTTATACGCGACATTTTCGCACCTCCGAAAAAAATTGCGGGCGTTGAACTCAACAACTTCAACACCCGCATATATATATATTTTATTATACTATGCCGCGCTCTCTCCCGTCAAGCGGTTTTCGCATTGTAAAAACTTTATGCGAATCAAACGAAAATAAGCTATTTTTTCCGTCCCTCTCCCCTAAACGGCTTATATGCGTATTTGAGCCGTTTTTTCACGCCGAATACCGAAAGGGCGCGCTCGGTAAGTTTGCGCACCACATATTCGGTTCCGCCGTCGAAAAAATAAGACGAAAGCGAACCCGGCACGGTATTTATTTCGTTTACGTAAAGTTCGCCGTCCGCATATAAAAAGTCTACGCGAGCGACACCGTCGGCGCCCACAGCGTTATAAGCCGCAACGGCGAGAGAACGAATTTTGTGCCGTAAGCCTTCGTCGATTTTTGCGGGAAACTCACGTCCCACGCCGTCAGACTTGCTCAAATATTTATCTTCGTAGGTCAAAAAATCTTTCCACCCAACAGGCTTTTCCACTTCGCTCGGCTCTCCGCAAAGCACCGCGCAATTAAATTCCTCGAAGTTTTCGAGAGCGGACTCTATAACCGCCGACGTATCCCATTCGAGCGCCACGCGAACGGCGGTGAAAAGCTCGTGGAAGTCGTGTGCAAGTCCTATTCCTATGCTGCTTCCCAAATTGCTCGGCTTAACTATAAGGGGAAATTTAAGTTCGCGCTTAACCTTTTCGACTGTTGCGAATGAGTCGTTCACGTAGCTTTCGCCGCTCACCGTTATGTGCGGCACAATGGGCAAACCCGCTTCTTTAAACAGCCTCTTCATCAAAGCTTTATCCATGCCCGCCGCGCTCGCCGCAACTCCGCTCCCCGTGTAAGGGAGTCCGCAAAGTTGCAAAAGCCCCTGCAAACTTCCGTCTTCGCCGTTCACTCCGTGATTGCAAATAAGACAACAGTCAAGCCTCACGAGCTTTTTGCCGTTTTTGGCATACAGCCAATTAGAGGACGGACGCAAATGCACTTCTTTACCGGGCGTCGCTCCCGTCTTTTTCTTATACGTGTTTATGTCGGCATACTCCTTTCCCGTATGCCAAACTCCCTTTTCGTCTATGTAAACGGGCACAGCCTTGTGCTCACTCGGGAATTCCGCAAGAGCTTGCACCCCCGTAACGACGCTCACATTATGCTCGCAACTTTTGCCGCCGAAAAAAACCGCAATATTCATTATAACCTCCGTTTGAAAGCGCCCGCCGCGACGAACGCGCGCAAATGCCGAAAAGCGCTTTCAAAACTATATATGCGCATATTCGCATAGGCGTGAAAAAGTTTGTTTTGTTGCCCTCTTGCGGCAACGGGTCGCTTTTTCTTTATTGTAATTTGTAGCTTTTGTGTTCTATCGTAACGCCAGCCTTTTGGTCGCAAAAGGCTTCGGCGAAAACGACAAGAGGGCGGGACACTTTCGACTGTGTCCCGCCCTTCTTGACTTTCCACCCCGCAACGACAAGGGGTTGCGCCCCTTGACTGCTTTTTTAGCGGTCGGAGTAGTTGTTATTGCGAGGAGGGCGAAGCCCGACGTGGCAATCTGTTTAATGTATGAGATTGCTTCGCTATGCTCGCAATGACAATTAGAAAAAATCGATTGTGTTCCAATACCCCAACCGCAAAGAGGGGTTAAGGGGCAGCGCCCCTTATCGTTGCGGAAAAGGGTTTTAAAAGGGGAAGACACAATCGAAAGTGTCGTCCCCTTTTGTCATTTTTGCAAGGCTTTTTGTGACCAAAAAGCCGCCCCGCTTTCGCTCGCAAATTTCAATAAGTCAAAAAGTTCCCCGTTGCGAACTCGCAACTAAAAACCCCTTAAAAGAGGCAACAAAACCCTTTTCTTCTCCTATACGCAAACGGGAGTGCGGAATTGAGGTCGTGCTCTGAAAACACGATTGCAAAATTCAAAAACAGTTGGCTTCCCAAATACATTACAAAGTTATCGAGAAGCGAAATGCACAGTATTCCGCCCGTAAGCACTCCCAAAAACAGCCTTTCGCGCGTGAGCTTTTGGGTAAACAGCGCATAAGTGTGCAAACGGAAAAACAAATACGTTGCTATGCCCACAACGCCGCCCGCAACGGTAAACTGAATGAGCGTGTTGTGATAATAGGAATAATTATGAAACAGCTCTTTGAAACGGTGCCTTAGTCCCACGCCGAAAACGGGGTGTTGTTTAAAAAAGTCTATTCCCTCGTTCCACAGCGAAAAACGTCCTCTGTCTTTAAAACCGTTGTCGGTAAAAAATTTTAGCATTTTCGAAAACTCTTCGCGCATAACTATGAACGCGACAATTCCCAAAACGAGCGCAACTCCGCCGCAAATAAGAGTTTGCTTTCTGTTTTTGCCGAAAATAAGACACAGCACATAGCACACGCAAAACAGCGGCAACGTGAACAAAAGCGACGCACGCGCATATGTGAATATTTGCGCAACGACAATAAGACTTGCCGCAACGAAATAATACCAATTATTTTTCTTTTCGGTGCACATAAGATAAAAACAAAGCGGCATATCGCGGAAAAGCACTTCGCCCGCTGTGTTGCTGATTCCCCAGCCGAAAAAGAGTTTGTCTTTCGAAAATCCGCTCTCTATAAACGGCTTGTTTATAAAATACGTGGCGCAAACCTGCGCGCCCACCGTAAGCCCGTGCACAACGCAAACAAACGCGAAATAGCGCAGTGAATCGCGCGAAGAGCGAACGCAACCTCTCAACAGAAAATACACGCCCGCCATATAAACCAAAAGTTTGAACGCGTCGAGAATATTTTTAAAAGTATAACCCGAAAAAAAGAAACCGTTTGTAATAAGTCCGAACGCGAGCACGATAAAAGCCAAATTAAATCGGCTTCCGCGCAAACGGCGAGGCGAAAAATTCATTAAAAGATGAAACAAAAAGGCGAGCCCCGCGAGCGCTCCGAAAATCCCCAACACTACGTACGATGCGGAATTAAACTTTTCGAAATCGCGGTTCCCCACCGAACGCGCCACAGTGAAAAACGTGAGCACTCCGAAAGCGGGCAACGCGTCGGAGCAAAACACAAGCGAAAGAGACCCCGCAACCGACAAAAACGCGTATGTAAGCTCGTCTATACCCAACATATTGAGCCCCAAACTAATTACGCCCACCGCATAAACGAACAGCGGAGAATAAAAAAATTCGGATATTCTCCGCATTTTTTTTTGCTCGCGAATATTCGAAAATTTAGCTCTAAGCGTCGCAATCTTATACAAAAGCGAACGCATTCGCCCGTTTTGCTCGTATGCCGTAATCATGCTTTCCGTCTTCCTTCGTTCGCAGATTTTCCGTAGTGTGCTATTTACCTGTTGCCGCTATTTTTTCGACGCTCTCTTCTTTTTGCAAAAATTCGGCTTCCCCCACCGCACGGCGCGAAGTGCGCGCCGCTATTTCGGCGTTTTGAGTGGCAAGCAATTCGGCGGCCGCTTTATCGCGGAATTCGCTCGGCACAATCTCGAAAATAGTTTTTTCGGTTGTTCGCTCGTCTTCCGAAAATGCCGATTCTTTCAGCTTTTTGAGTTGCGCGTCGAATTTTTCGTTGTCTATCTTTTCGAGCCTCGTCACGAATATTCCCTCGTGCATGGTTTTATCTACCGTCTCTTTGTCGTAGCGAAGCTCTTCGAAAAGTTTTTCACCCGGTCGCAACCCCGTAACTTTTATCGCTATATCTTTTTCGGGAACCAAGCCGTTTATGCGAATGAGGTCGCACGCAAGGTCGTAAATATACACAGGCTCGCCCATGTCGAGCACAAACACTTCGCCGCCCGAGGCGAGCGCCGCCGTTTGCATTACGAGCCGCACGGCTTCGGGTATCGTCATAAAGTACCGCTTTATGTTTCTGTCGGTTAGCGTAATGGGCCCGCCTTCTTTTATTTGCTTTAAGAAAATGGGAATAACGCTCCCGTTGCTCCCGAGCACGTTGCCGAACCGCACCGCCGCCATTTGCATATTGAAAACTTTGCCGCGAGTTTGAATAACCATTTCGGCAAGACGCTTGCTCGCCCCCATAACGTTGGCGGGGTTCACCGCTTTGTCGGTGGATACGAGCACAAAACGCTTAACCCCCGCGCTCTCGCACTCCTCTATTGTGTTAAGAGTGCCGAACACGTTGTTTTTAATTGCTTCGGTGGGAGCGATTTCCATCATGGGCACGTGTTTATAAGCCGCCGCATGAAAAACTATTTCGGGGCTGTATAAAGCGAGAGTTTCGCGCAATTTGTCGCGCTCTCGCACAGTGCCTATTACGAGCGAATATCTGCCCGCAAACTGCGATTTGAATTCCTCGTTCAAAAAGAACATTCCGTTCTCGTGCATGTCGAACACCACAAGGTGACGGCAACCGTATTTCAGCGCCTGACGGCACAGCTCGCTTCCTATGCTTCCCGCGCCGCCCGTAACCATAACCACTTTATCTTTTACGGCGGAATTCATTAGCTCGTCGCGCACTCTGAATTCGTCGCGCCCCAAAAGTTCTTCTATTTTAAGGTCGCGAAGCGAAAGCGTGGGTTGCTTCGACATGTCGCTCGCGTTCGTCATTTCGGGCATCACTTTTATGGGAATATTAAACTTGGAGCAACGCTCGTAAATGCTTCTGAGTTGCGATTTGGAAAGCTTCATTATTGCTATTACTATTGCTTGCGCGCGGTATTTCGCCACCGTCTCGCCGAGCTTGTCCATTCCGCCTTCCACTTTTATGCCGTATATCTTTTTGTCTTGTTTATCGGGGTCGTCGTCGATAAACGCAACGGGAAAATATCCGTCTTGCGGATTGTTTATAAATCTGTTTATAATGAGCGAGCCCATATAGCCCGCGCCGATTACCACCGTGCGGCGCGCGGCATAGTCGCCTTTGCCGCCCACAAGACGGCGAACATACAAAATGTAGTTCATTATGCCGTTTATAAAGCGCGTTACGCCCGAGCATATCGCCGAAAACAGCAAATACATGAGAGCGAGCGGCGACCAAAGCTGAAAATCGAATGCCACGTTCATTATAACTTTGAAAAGCATTATAATGCCGAACGAAGCGAAATACGCCAAAATAAATTTGAAAAATTCCACTCTGCCCGCATATTTCCAAACGGAATTGTAACAGTCGAAAAACACGAGCATCGAAACCGTGATAATTACCATTGCAAGCATGGCAAGCCACTCTAAATCGCGATACCCTTGCGGCACGGGAGCGCGGTAAAACATTATGGCGCGGGCAGCCCAATAAGAACCGAAAGCGAAAACCACGTCTAATACTATTACCGTGATTACCGACCTCAGCTTATTCGAAGCGTGCTTTGTTTTTTCTTTCTTTCGTTTCATGCAGTTCTCCGCCGCCGTTTAATGCGAACTTCTTTCTTTCGACGCTATCGCGCTATTCTTCTTCGTCGGAAACGAAATACACGTTTCCGCCCACAAAACTTCTTCCCGTCTTCTCTATAACCGTGCCTATGGCTTTTTCGCCCGCATCCGCCTCTTGAACGAGTCCGAGCATATCGGGCATTCTCATTTTGTTTTGATTGAGCGCAAACACCGTTTTGTCGCTTATCTTCGAGAGCACGCCCACCGAGCCGTCGTCGCGATACGGCGCGCAAATCACTATTCTTCCGAATTGCTTTTTAAGCTCGGTTATTTTCTCCTCGTTGCCGAGCGCGAGCGCCCAAGAGCGAGTGCCGTTCATCACAAATACTCCGTTCTCTTCTTTTACGCAGTCCGAAAGTTTTCCGCCCCCCACATACGCTCCGAAAGCGTCGGGTTCGGTTCCGTCGCCGCAAGAAAAGTCTATTCGCAAAGTTTTGTGTCCCGCGCTCACGGCGTATTCTCCGCACAAAACCGAAAGCCTTTTTGCGGTTTCCTCGCTTCCGCAAATCGCGAGAGCTTGCGCGCCCGACATTTCGCAATCTATTCTCGGGCACACTTTGTTTGTAACCGAGCCTTTGCTCACTCCCAAAAGCTTACGCCCCGTAAATTCGGCTATATCGCCGTAAGACGTTATGCGCTTATCGATACAGTAGGCTATAAGCATCGCAAGCATCGACGCGATAAAACCTCCCGCCATGCCTATAACAGCGCCTTTCAACAGTCCTATGCCGTCGAGCGTACTTTCCACTCTCTCCGTCGCCGAAGTAATAGTGAGCTTCGATTCTACCGTTTCGGGGGTGTCGCCGACTTTGTCGGCAAGCATGGGCTCTCCGCTGATTGCTTCCGCTTTGGCAATTTCGAGATATGTGTTCACCGCTTTTGCGGGAAAATCGCCGCTTTCCTTTTTATCCTGAACAAAACTTACGCTTATATAATAGCTCGAATCCGCTATTTGCAACCTTTCGAAAAATTTGTCTTTCGCCTCGTTAACCGTAAGTTTTTTGTTGGCGTCGAGTTCGCGCCACTCTTTTCCGAGTTGCTGATACGTTTTATCGGAAATCAATTGCGAACGCATAACCGAAAGCGCTCTCTCTTTAATTGTGCTGTATAAACTCGCGGGGATTTCCGATTTATCGCTCAAATCTTCGAAAAACGAGCTCACGCCGCTTATTGCCACGTTTCCCTCGTATTTAACATATTCTTTATCACTTAGCACTATACCGGATACAAGCCCCGCGCCCAAACCGAGCACAGCGCAAACGGCAACAACAATCCAATAGCGAAACGCATAAATAAAATAATTTTTGAACGAAAACTCTTTTCTCATTATAGTTCGTCTCTCTCTTTAATTTCGAACGCCCTAATGCCGAATTCGACAAAGCGCGCCCAACCCGTTCTCGCTAAAAAAGCGCACGCCAAAACTACGCCTAAATCGGGCAATTTTAATTATACTATTTTCTCGACGCGGGTGTCAATCTTTTTGCGCCTTTCAAGTCGCAAAAAACTTCCCGAACATTATTTTCGGCAACCTCACGGCAAAATAAACGCTTTTTGGCGCGTAAGAACTCAAAATATAAATTGACAAACCGAAGCATATACTATAAAATAGTATGTAAATCGGCTTCGGCGATATTATCATCGGCGGAGTTATGCAGAAAACAAACTTCTTGTCATTTCGACCAAGCGAGGAACGAGCGCGCGGAGAAATCTACGTCCCAAAAAAAGGAGACAATTTGAACGAACTAATCGAAATAATCACTCAGGCAATGCTCAAAGCGTTCCGCTTCCCCGAGCTTGTAACGGTTTTAATATCGATTTTGCCGATTGTGGAAGCGCGCGGCGCCATTCCCATCGCTTTCGGCTACGGCATAAAGCCGCCCCTCGCCCTTCTCTACGCCTTTTTTGGCTCGTCGCTTATGGCGCCTATTTTAATCGCGGCGCTGTTGCCGTTCGTGAAATGGCTTTCACGCACCAAACTGTTTAAAAAGGTCGGGCAAACGATTTACGAAAAATTCGAAAAAAGTTCTCAAAGCATTTTAAAAGACGAAAAAGTCTCGGAAGACGGCGAACAGTTGGGCGCAAAGAAAACAAGCGACTTCAAAAAAATGCTCGGCGTTTTCGCGTTCGTGGCAATTCCATTGCCTCTCACAGGCGTGTGGACGGGGAGCGCGGTCGCGGCTCTCACTCGGCTTCCTTACCCAAAAGCGCTCCTGTCGGTTGTTGCGGGCAATCTCGTGGCAACGTCTATTCTCACGCTTTTGTGCTTCTTCTTTTCGTCGGTAATCAACTATATAATTCTCGCGATAGGAATAATAGCGATTGCGGTGGTAATAGCGCTAATCGTAAAAATAATACTTCACAAACCCGCTCAAACCGAGCAAAAAAGCGAAGAAAAGGAGCAAAACGACTGATATGTGCGGAATAGTAGGCTACACGGGAAAAAGACAGGCTACTCCCATTCTTTTAGACGGACTGGGGCGGCTCGAATACAGAGGTTACGACAGCAGCGGAGTGGCTGTTGCGAGCGGCGACGAAATTCAAATAGTTAAAGCCAAAGGGCGGCTTTACGAGCTCGAAAAACTGACCGAAGGAGTAAATCCCGCAGGCACTGCGGGAATAGGACACACGCGTTGGGCTACTCACGGCGGTCCGAGCGACGAAAACGCTCACCCGCATTTCAGCCGCGACAAAAAATTCGCGGTGGTGCACAACGGCATAATAGAAAACTACCTCGATTTGCGCGCCTTCCTTTCGGAACGCGGTTTTACCTTTCGCTCCGAAACCGACACCGAACTCATATCGCTGCTGCTCGAATACTACTACGGCGGCGACATGCTCGACGCCATAATAAAAGTGCGCAACAAAATAAAAGGTTCGTACGCTCTCGGCATACTTCATGCGGGCGACGGCAACGTTTTTTATGCGCTCAGAAAAGACTCGCCGCTCGTGCTCGGCTTGGGCGACGGCGAAAACTTTATAGCATCCGACATCCCCGCCGTTCTCCCCTACACCCGAAAGTTCGTAATTCCCGACGAAAAAGAAATCGCGGTTATATCGCCCGATAAAATAACGGTGTATAACACAAACAAAGAAATCGTGGAAAAAACGCCGATAATATCCGAACTGAGCGCCGCCGACGCCGAAAAAGACGGATTCCCTCATTTCATGCTCAAAGAAATATTCGAGCAACCGGGCGCAGTCAAAAAAACCGTTCACGACCGCATAACGCCCGACGGAATACGGCTCGACAGAATAAAGCTTAACGGCAAAGACTTTCGCAAAATTTGCGTGGCGGCTTGCGGAAGCGCGTATCACGCGGGCGTAGTCGGAAAATACTTTATAGAAAAATTCGCGCGCATAGAAGTGGAAACCGACCTCGCGAGCGAGTTCAGATACCGCGAGCCCATTCTCGGCGCCGACTGTCTCACCGTAATAATAAGTCAGTCGGGCGAAACCGCCGATTCTCTCGCCGCTCTCAGAGAGGCGAAGCGCAAGGGCAGCCGCGTGCTCGCAATCGTAAACGTTGTGGATTCGAGCATAGCGCGCGAAGCCGACGACGTGCTGTATACCCGCGCGGGTCCCGAAATCGCGGTGGCTACCACTAAGGGCTACACCACGCAAGTCGCCGCTCTTTGCCTTCTCGGGCTCAAATTCGCGCACGACTGCGGCGCCGTGTCGCAAGAAAAATATCTGTCGCTTGCAAGCGAACTCAAACACGTGCCCGACCTTCTCGGAAAATATATCGACGAAGTTAACGCGCAAGCCCAATACCTTGCGGGCAAATATTACCCCGCAACCGACGCATATTTCATAGGGCGAGGCTACGACTGGGCGGCGGCGCTCGAAGGCGCTCTCAAACTCAAAGAAATATCGTATATCCACGCCGAAGCTTATGCGGCGGGCGAGTTGAAACACGGTACGATTTCGCTAATCGAAAAAAATTCGCTCGTTATAGGAATAGCGGCTCAACCCGAACTGCGCGAAAAAACGCTCTCCAACATAAAAGAAGTGCGCTCGCGCGGCGCGGCGGTAATCGGAGTAACCGACGCGCCCGACGCAATAGCCGCCGAATGCGACGATATTTTACCACTCCCCAAAACGAACAGCGCGTTTTCGCCGCTCTTCACGGCGGCGGCGCTCCAACTCTTCGCCTACTACGTTGCGGCGGCGCGAGGCGGCGACATAGATAAGCCGAGAAACTTGGCGAAGTCGGTCACTGTGGAATAACTATTACGGCGTTCGAAAATACAGTAGCGCGTCAGGCGGGCAACAGTTGCCGAGTCGACGAATGGAGTGTACATAACCAAGAAAACTCGACAAGCGTAGCCCGCATCACGCGATGAACGTACTTTCGAAAAAGGAGAAAAGCAATTATGAAATACGTAACGATACTTTTCGACGGAATGGCGGACTATCCCGACGAAAACGGCGAAACGCCTATGAGCCTTGCGCATAAGCCTACCGTAGACGCGCTCGCAAAGGTGTCGGAAGTGGGACTGTGCGGCACGGTGCCCGACGGCATGAAGCCGGGCTCCGACGTAGCCAACCTTTCGGTTATGGGATACGATCCGCGCAAATGCTACACGGGGCGTTCGCCGCTCGAAGCCCTCAGCATAGGCGTACCGCTCGGAAAAAACGGAGTTACATATCGGTGTAACCTCGTCACGCTGTCGGGCGAGAGCGACTTTTCGGAAAAAACCATGCTCGATTATTCGGCGGGCGAAATCACCACGAACGAGGCAACCGAGCTTATATCTTTCCTCGACGAAAAACTTTCGGGCGACGGGCTTAAATTCTATGCGGGCGTATCTTATCGCCATTGCTTAAAACGCGAATGCGGAACGCTCGGCGCAATTCTCACTCCCCCGCACGACATATCCGACCGCAAAATCACCGACTACCTTCCTCGCGGCATGTATTCGGCAGAGCTTCGCTCTCTCACCGAACGGGCGCACGAGCTTTTAAAAACGCACCCCGTGAACTTAAAGAGAACGGAGCGAGGCTTAAACCCCGCGAATTCTATTTGGCTGTGGGGCGAAGGCACAAAACCCGACCTCGAAAACTTTACCGCTCTCACGGGGCTAAAAGGCGCCGTAATCAGCGCGGTAGACCTAATTAAAGGGATAGCAATAGGCGCGGGCATGACGAGCATAGACGTTGAGGGCGCCACAGGCAATTTGCACACGAATTTCGATGGCAAGGCGCAAGCGGCGATTAAAGCGCTTAAAACTCACGACTACGTGTATGTTCACCTCGAAGCTCCCGACGAATGCGGTCATCAAGGCGACAAAGCGGGCAAAATACGGGCAATAGAACTAATCGACGAAAAAATAGTCGCTCCCGTTTTGGCGGCTATGCAAAACGGCAACGACGACTTTAAAATACTCGTTCTCCCCGACCACGCCACTCCCGTAACGCTTAAAACTCACACGGGCGAACCTGTGCCCTACATGCTGTTCGACTCGCGAAAAACGCAAAAAGGCGCGGCTTCTCTCACCGAAAAAACGGCGGCTCAAACGGGCAACGTCGTAAACTTCGGCTTCGAGCTTATACATAAATTGACAGAATAATTTTAATTTCCGTTGCTTGAAATTCTCGCGCTCGTTCTCGCGCATTCGGCGGCGGAAAGCACCTGTACTATAAACTCTTCGGCGTCGTCGTCGGATATTCCGGGCGACGCTATTTTCATTTTTCCGCCGTAATAATATACCGTCACCGTTTTTATTTTAAATTTAAAATACGCCGCGACGCACAAAATCGTTACCGCGACTCCGAGCGAGAGAAACACTATTCCGAGCACAAAACGCGAAGTTTTTCCGTCGGGCAAAAAATACGCGCTCACAACGCAACAAAGCGCCAAAAACGAAACCCCGAGCACAAGGTATCTTGCAAATCTTTCTTCGCACCATTCGGCGCACGAAACCGCGTCAATATTCACTATTTTTTTGTGCTCCCGCCCAAAGCGGTTTATGCCCGTTTTGTATATGCGCTTTTCGGTAACGGTAACGCGGTCGCCTCTCGACTTTTCGGGACTCGCGGCGCACTCTATTTTGCACAGTACCTTTTCATCTTTTTCCGTCATGTTTTTCAGTCTTCCCAGCCGTAAATTTTTCTTCTTCTCTTTTATCGAGCAATTTGTTTTCGTTTTCTTTCGGCATTTCCGCCGAGTTTTGCTTAGCCACCTCAAAAGGCGAATATTCGCGCGGGTTTTCTTCCGCAGCAACGCCCGCCGTACCGCCCGCGCCCATGCGACTTTTTTCCACGCAAATTTTATCCGAATGTTTATATAAATTCGTTTTCTCGAATAATTTAGGATCTGCTTCGCTTTTGCGCAGAGCGGTGGAAAACTCTTCTTTTTCAATTATATTTTCGGTTTCAATCGCGCTCGAAGCAGCGGCAATTTCTTCCTTGTTTTTCTCGGAGGCTTTTAATTTCGCTATCTTTTCGTCGGTATCTTTAAGCCACTCGGAAAACGGCACGGGAGAAACAAACTTTACGGCTTCGGCTCGCGGCGGAGCCCACAAAAAGTCTTTAATCGCGTTCCCGAAAATTTCGTCGGCGCAAATAGTTTCCGCGTCGCCTATTTCGAATTTATAAGTTATTCTATACTTGCCGGGAATTTTTGCGTTGAATATTTTAATGGGCGAAAGGCTGTCGTATAAATAATAGCCGTTGCCCTCGCATCGGATTTCGGATATTTTACCCGCTTTGCCGCAAATAAATTCAACGCGCCCGCCTCGTCCCTCGCCTTTTATTCCGTTTTCGGAAAGAGAGCAATTCATATCGCACAAAATTCCGAACCAAAAACTCGGCGTCATTGTGGAATAAAGCGAGCTTCGGCGTTGAAGCGATTTGTTGTATCTTCCCGCAAACGGAGAATAGTTCGCCTTGTCTTCGAATTTGTCGTAATTATCCTTGCCCGCCTCTATTCCGCCGCTCTCGTATTCGAGTTTCGAAACGTGTTTGCCGCGCGAATAATAAAGCCTGCTGTCCCCCTTTTTCCAAAACAGAGTGCGCTCGGCAAACTTTTGCCCCTTAAAGTCAAGAGCGAACGCGAGCCACAGCCTCGCCTCGAAATAGAGCAAAACGACGCTTAGCAAGAGGAACATAAACCAATACAAGCTTCCGTAAAGCCTATCGAGGCAAACAATAATAAACGCATAAATCGCCGCAAAAAAGAGTGCCATGCCGAGCGTGAAAGCCCACCGACCCGTAGGGCAATATTGCGTTTTGGTAATCACGCCGCCCTCAACGTCGAACATGTCGTTTAACTTGTCTTTTATTTTTTCTATTTCGGTTTTCGCCATTTTTCCTCTTTTTTAATGCAGTATAACGTGTGTCCCATTCTGCGCATTTATTTGAATTGAAACTTTTACAATCTAACGCAAATTCCTTCCGACGCAACTCTTCGCGGCTTTCTTTTCATTATACATAGTTTTGCGCCGCGAGTCAATTTTTTTCGACGCATTTCGAGGTCGGCATTGACAAAGCGCGTTCGGTGTGATATAATTGCATTATGTATCCATATCTTTTCGGAGTGGAAAGACTTCCCATGTACGGCATTTTGCTTGCCGTAGGACTTCTCTCGGCGGTACTCCTGTTCAAAATTATTTGCAATGTAAAAAAAGTGGACGACAAAACGTACTCTTTCTATTCGTTGCTTGCAATAGTCAGCATAGCGCTCGGCATTTTGGGCGCGGCGCTTTTTCAAGCGTTTTACGACATGATAGAACTGTATACCACCCAAAAAATACTCAAATTCGAGTTTTCGGGGCTCACTTTTATGGGCGGACTCATAACGGGCGTGGTTTCGTTCGTACTCGGCACTTTTATATTCGCGAAAGGACAAGTTAAACGCAACTTTTTCGAATGCGCGTCTTACGCCGCCCCCTGCATAGTTATAGGGCACATGTTCGGGCGTCTCGGCTGTTTTTGCGCGGGCTGTTGTTACGGCAAACGCACAAACAGTTTTTTGGGAATGCAATTTCCGGGCGACCCATACAAAGTTTATCCAACCCAGCTCTTCGAAGTAATTTTTTTGGCGGTATTGCTCGCCGTCATGCTTGTTCTACTGTTCAAATTCAAAATTCACAAACCGCTTCTTCCTATATACGGTTGCTCTTATGCGGTGTATAGGTTTTTAATAGAATTCATACGCGGCGACTCGCGCGGAACTTTCATTCCGGGCTTAACCCCCAGCCAGTTTCAAGTTATACTGCTCGCGCTTGCGGCAATAGCTCTCGCCGTGCTCGTGTACCGTTTCAACATTATTCCGTTCTCAAAAGCGCCCGACCCCGCACCGAATCCCAAAAAACGTCGTGCCGCCGAAAACGCCGCGCCCGAAAGCGCGGAACATATATCCGCGCCCGATTACGGCGTTGATACGCCGAACGACGAAAATTCGCAAGAACCGCATTCCGAAACCGGTTTAAGCGAACCGAACGACTGACCCAATCGACAATTCCCGTATAAAAAAGACAATCGCGCAAATGCGCACTTCCCATAGGGAATAAAAAAACTAAATTTTTAAGAGTTGCACTTTCAAGCGATGTCAAAAAGCTCTCGAACGAGATGTTCGAGAGCATTTTACTACAAACTATTTGGAAGGATAAATTGAAATTTATCGTTCTGTTTATATAATCTATACCAAACATCAATTTCTTCGTATTATCCATCTATATCAATATAATGCATTTCTACTATAATTCAAAACAAATAAATTA
>CAMUKG010000023.1 GCA_947089425.1 uncultured Clostridia bacterium | reverse complement strand
ATAGTCGCAACAAAGGCAATCCCAACTGCTACGGAGCGCATTAAGGCATTGATTGAATTGGGCTTTACAAAATCGGAAGAACCGCTTGTCGGACACGACGGAACAAAATACTACGACTATTATGTGTTAAATTGAAATGCCTTTATAAAATAAATTTCAATTTATCTTTCTAAATAGTTTGTAGTAAAACGCTCTCGAACATTTCGTTCGAGAGCGTTTGTCATCGCTTGAAAATACAACTCTTAAAAATCTAGTTTTTTAATTCCCTATGGGAAGTGCGCTTTTTGCGGACGCCTTTTTGCGTTTGAAAGATTACTTGGTTTTAAGTATACGGTTTGAATTTATTTATGCCGCAATGAGTTTGCGTGTGCTTGTTATGTAACAGTTTTTAAAGATTTTCATACACTATATTATCCGATAAAGAGGGTGGTAGGTATGAAAGAACAACTAATCGTCCGCGGCGGTAAAAAGCTCGGAGGAGAATTGCACGTGTCGGCGGCAAAAAACTCCGTGTTACCGCTTATAGCGTGCTGCATAATGTCGGACAAAGAAATACATATAAGAAACTGTCCCGCGATTGCCGACATATTCAGCATGATCGAAATCATAAAGTCTATCGGCGGTGAAGCTAAACTTACGGAAGGCGTGCTAACCGTGAATTGTAAAAATGCAAATCCCAAGCTTGTGTCGGCGGAACTGACGAGTTCCATTCGTTCGTCGGTGTTTATTTTGGGACCTATACTTGCCCGTTTCCGCTATGCGGATATAAGCTATCCCGGCGGTTGCGAAATAGGATTGCGCCCCATAGATTTACATATATACGGGCTCAAATGTCTCGGCGTTCGCGTTACGGAATCGAACGGCATGATTATTTGCGACGGCAGCGATAAGCGCGGCGGCGTGGTGAATTTGGATTTTCCGAGCGTGGGAGCCACCGAAAACATTATGATGGCGGGCGTGCTCGGAAAGGGCACAACGGTGATTCGCAATGCGGCGAGAGAACCCGAAATAGTCGATTTGCAAAATTTTATAAATTATCTCGGCGGGAAGGTGACGGGCGCGGGGAGCGGGGTTATAACCGTTGAGGGAGTGAACTCTCTCGGAGGCGGAGAATACGTTCCGCTCGGCGACAGAATAGCTTCATCCACATATCTTGCGGCGGTGGGAGTTGCCGGAGGGAAAGCTTGCATTACGGGAGTGGAACCCGAGCACATGCAGGCGGTACTTGAAAAATTGCGCCGAGCGGGATGTAAAATAGACGAACTTTCCGACGGAGTCATAATCGAAGCGAGCGGAAAATTGCACGCCGTGCATAAAATAGAAACGCAACCTTTTCCCGGATTTCCCACCGACATGCAACCGCAAATAACCGCAATGCTCGCCGCCGCCGACGGAACGAGTTTCATAGTGGAAAATATGTTTGAAAGCAGATTTAAATACACTACGCAACTTATAAAAATGGGAGCTAAAATTATCGTTAAAGACCGTGTGGCGGTGGTTAAAGGCGTGAAGAGACTCGGCGGCGCCGTTGTGTGTGCCGAAGACTTGCGAGGCGGAGCGGCGCTTGTAACGGCTGCTCTCGGCGCCGACGGGGAAACGGTGATAGGCGGAGTGAGACACATAGACAGAGGATACGACAAAATAGAAAACGCGCTCGCTTCGCTCGGAGCGGATATTTCGAGAGTGCGGGTTTAACTCCCCGCAAACACTTGATTTATTTTTCGACAAATGATATAATTATTTTATGAGAAATAAAAAGCTCATAATACTTTTTTCGGTGCTTTTGTCTTTAACGCTTTTGGTGGTGTTCAACAGCGTTCTTTTTTCCGTACAGCATGTTTACGCATCATGCGCAAACGTAGAGGAATCCGCTCTTGCATCCGACGTGCTTGCCAATCACGGAATAAAGCGCGGTTCGAGCATATTCTTTGTGAATAAAAATAAAGTAAGCAATAACGTTGAACGCAATGTTCCGAGAGTGCGAGTGTTAAATATCGAAAAAAGTTTTCCCAACAGAATTTACATAAACTATGTGGAAGTGCGAGTTTATGTGAAAGTGAGCGACGCCGTTAAAACGTATTATCTCGGAAACGACATGAGGGTAATGCCTAACGAGGACGGCGAGAAAGCGATTGAGCTGAAACTCGGAGTGAATTTGCCCGAACTCAAAGACGGCGACACGTTTACATACGAATCTCAAAGCGGCGTGAACACTTACGCCGTTGTAACCGAAATATTTGCGGGGCTTGAGCGTTGCGGCTATTATCGCAACGACGTTGTGGGGCTGTTCGACGAAATAGATCTTACGGGCAAATTCATAAAAATGAAAACTCATACGGGAATGAGTTGCGAAATACTCAATCCCGACGGGCTTGCGGATAAGCTTCGTTTGGCGCTTTCGATTTATTTTTCGGGTAGCGTTGACGTGCACGGCGGCACGCTCATTATAACGGGCGATAATAAAGCGTCTTATCGCGCCGACGACGGAACGGTGTCGGGAGTGTAGCGGCGCGGTGATTTTTAGTTGCCGTCAAGGGGCGAAGCGTGCCGCAAATCCCTTGACTTATGTCTTATAACATTATATAATACAAACAGAGTAGAGTGAGGAGACGACAAGTGACTCAGGACGTAGCGGTTCTTGATTTCGGTTCAGGAAAAATAGACGTATTCATAGGAGAACGCGGAGTCAATAATACGATTTGCATAAACGGCATGGGCGAATGCGATTATGCCGGTTTTGCCAACGGCGAATGGTTTCAGCCCGAACAGCTCGAATATGCAATCGGACATGCTATAAATAACGCGCAAACAAATTCGCGCACAAAAATAAAACAGCTTTACGTAGGCGTGCCCGGCGAATTTACCACAGTAGTTTGCCGCGACGCGAGTATTTCCCTCACAAAAAAACGCAAAGTAACCGATGCGGACGTGGAGCTTTTGCACGCGCAAGGCGATAATTTCGAAAATAATCCCGATTATACGGTTATAAATATAGGACCCATTTATTATACGCTTGATGACGAGCGCAGACTCGTTCAGCCTGTGGGCATGACGAGCAACAAACTCGGCGGACACATATCTTATGTGCTTGCGGAAACAAGATTTATAAATTTTGTTGGCGGCATTTTGGAGCGGCTCGGAATAGAGTCGGTTGAATACGTTTCGAGCGTGCTCGCCGAAGAGCTCGTGCTTTTCGACGACATAACGCGCGACCAGTATGTGGTGCTTATAGACGTAGGATACATAACAACGTCGGTTGCGGTGGGTCGCGGCGACGGCTTACTCGGTTTGTATAATTTTTCGGTTGGAGGCGGCAATATAACGGGCGACCTTGCTATGGCGTTTGGAATAACGTTCCCGCAAGCGGAGAGTTTAAAGCGCAAAGTGGTGCTGTCGCTCAACGCGTCCGACGCCGACGTGTACGAAATTGCAGACCGAGACACTCGCATTCCTTTTCCCGCCAAGCTCGTGAACGAAGTCGTGATGAAGAGAATAAACTTAATCGCGTCCACGATTGAAAAGTGCTTGTCTAAATGCGAATACGAATATCCCGATTACATACCGTATCACCTCACGGGCGGGGGGCTTAGCTATCTTAAAGGCGCGCGCGACTATCTTTCGAAGAGATTAGGCAAACCCGTCGAAATAATAAGTCCGTCGTTTCCTCCGTTCAGTCGACCCAATATGTCTACCGTAGTGGGACTTATGGATATGGTGCTCAACCAACAACCTGCCGCGAAAAAGAAAGGCTTTTTCGGACGCTTGTTCGGAAGAAAATAATTTAAATTTTAAAATACTCAAATAAAGAAATACGAAAACGTTAAAGCGTCGTTTGGAGGTCTATATGCAAATCAATTCCAAGAACATTACGAATATGCCTGCCGTCATAAAAGTTGTCGGCGTGGGCGGAGGCGGAAATAACGCCGTTAACCGCATGATAGCGGTGAATATAAAGAGCGCTCAGTTTATATCGCTTAACACCGATTTGCAAGCGTTGAATATGTCGAAGGCTCAGCACAGAATTCAAATAGGAGATAAACTCACTCACGGCATGGGCGCGGGCGCCGACCCCGAAATAGGGCAGAAAGCGGCGGAAGAAAGCCGCCTCGCCATAGCCGACGCCATAAAAGACGCTAACCTTGTATTTATAACCGCAGGAATGGGCGGAGGCACTGGAACGGGCGCGGCGCCCGTTGTGGCGTCTATTGCCAAAGAAATGGGAAAGCTTACCGTAGCGGTCGTTACAAAACCTTTCGCTTTCGAAGGCGTTACCCGCATGAACAACGCCGAGATAGGAATAGCCAATCTTAAAAAAGTTGTCGATACTCTCGTGGTTATTCCCAATGAAAAACTAATGCAAGTGGCGTCTAAGCTTCAAGTGCTCGATGCGTTCAAGTATGCCGACGACGTGTTGCGTCAGGGCATACAAGGAATAAGCGACCTAATCGTTACGCCCGCTCTCATAAACCTCGATTTTGCAGACGTGTGCACGGTTATGCGCGACAAGGGCATAGCGCACATGGGTATAGGAAGAGGAAGCGGCGAGCGTAGAACTGTGGAAGCCGTTAAGCAAGCTGTTTTCAGTCCGCTTCTCGAAACTTCGATAGAGGGCGCTTCGAGCGTTATTTTAAACATTATGGGCGGCACCGACCTTACGCTTATGGAAATCAACGAAGCGGCCGATCTTGTGCGTCAGGTAGTGCATCCTGCGGCTAACATAATTTTCGGCGCGGACATTCGCGAAACGCTGAACGACGAAATTTTGGTTACTATTATTGCCACAGGTTTCGAAAATACGGCGGAAACCGCTCCCGCGCAACAAGCCCAACCTGTGCAACAGCAACCTATGCAAAATTCGCGTGACGAATATTTTTCGCGACTTACTGGCGGCAATCAAGGCGAGTTGAATATTTTTCAGGCTCCGCCGCGCGCGCCTCAACCGCAACAAATTCCGGTGAATCCCGCCGCGACCCGTCAGTATGACAATAGGCAACAATATCCGCCCGCATTCGGCAATCAACCGCAGTATCAAGCGCCGAATCCGTTCGGAAGCGGAGCGCCTTACGGAGCGCCTCAACAACGCCCCGTAGCGCCTCAACAGCCCGTACCGCAACAACGCACTGTGCCAGTAGACGGAGGACCCAAAATTCCCGGTTCGCGTGTTGAGGTTGACGATTCGGGTTTCCCTGAGTTTTTGAAACAGCTCAATAACCGTCACCGCAACGACAAACAATAAATAAAAACATTTATAGCGAATTCAATCGATATTGAGTTCGCTATATTTTTTAAATCAATAAAACGATAGAACACTTGCGAAGCAATTTGCAAGTGTTTTTTACATGCGCATATTATTTCTTTTTCGACAACAACAGTATTTTTCGGCGTTTAAGTTTGTGCTATTATATTCGCATGAGCGTATATATCGAACCTTTAATAGTGCAAAATTTGTTGCTCACATACTGTGTAGGCGCCACCGCTTACCGTTTTACAAAAGTTAAAAGGGAGTGGTGGCGGCTTCTGCTTGCCGCTATGCTCGGTAGCGCTGCGTCGCTTTTTTATCCGCTCGTGTCGTTGCCGGCGGTTTTATCGGCAGTTTTGAAAATCGCTCTGGGGTTTGTTCTCTCGGCGGTACTGTTCGCGGGCAAGGGCGGCTATATTAAAGGCACGGCGGCATTTTTCATTGCGACGTTCGTATTCGGCGGTTGCGTTTTTTTTGCGGGTTGTTTGCGCTATAAGAGCGCGTCCGACGCGTTTAAAAAACCGCTTTCGGTAGGATTTTGCACGGCGGTAATTTCGGCTATAATTCTTTACAACGTATTTCGTGCGTTGTGCACCGTTTACCATCGAAAAACTGATTTAGCGGCAACGCTTTGCCGTTACAGCTTAACTTTTTGCGGAAAGGAAATAGACGGCAACGGTTTTATAGACACGGGAAATAGGCTCTACGACGCGTTAAGCGGCTTACCCGTTGTGGTGCTCGGAATAAAGGCGTTGCTCCCGTTTTTGACCGACGAAGAGTTTGCGATTTTGCTTTCGGGACGTGCCGACAAAGTGTTCGAAGGAGCACGACGACTTTCGTGCAAGAGCGTAAGCGGCACGGCAGATATGTGGATTGTGCCGAGCGAAAAATTCGAAGTCTATTTCGGCGAGGACAAGAATATAGTATATGATGTAATGGTCGGGTTGTCCTTTTCGCAGCTCTCGGGCGGCGAAAGTTATAACGCCATACTTCCCGCGCTCACCGAAAGTTTTATTTAACTGTTACTCATATATAAAAACGAAATAATGTGTGGAGACGTGAAACATGAAAATCATTGAATTTTTAAAAAAACTGTTCGACTTAAACATACCCGACGAAAACGTTTTAATGTACATAACCGCTAACGAAGCGCTTCCCACTCCGCTCACAGCCGAAGAGGAAGCGGAAGTTATGGAAAAACTCAGGCAAGGAGAGCAGTCGGCAAAAGGCACTCTAATTGAGCGCAATTTGCGTCTTGTGGTGTATATTGCGCGCAAATTCGACAATACGGGCATAGACGTTGAAGACTTGATTTCCGTCGGCACGATAGGACTTATAAAAGCCGTGAATTCTTTCGACCCCGATAAAAACATAAAGCTTGCCACTTATGCTTCGCGGTGCATAGAAAACGAAATACTTATGTATTTGCGCCGTATGGTGCGTTTGCGGTGCGAGGTGTCGCTCGACGAGCCTTTAAACGTCGATTGGGAAGGCAACGAGCTTCTTATGAGCGATATTTTGGGCACCGAGCCCGACCTCGTGAGCAAGAACATAGAAAATTCGGTTGAAAAACAGTTGCTTTGGAACGCGCTCGGAAAGCTCGGCGGAAGGGAAAAAGAAATTATGCAAATGCGTTTCGGGCTCAGCGGCAGACAGGAAAAGACGCAAAAAGAAGTCGCAGACCTCTTGGGGATTTCGCAGTCTTATATATCGAGACTCGAAAAGAAAATAATATCGCGTTTGAAAAAAGAAATAGTGAAAACTTTATAATTTTTTAAATAAAAAAGCGTTCCTTATGTTAGGAACGCTTTTTGCAAATAGCTAATCGATATTTTTTTTAAGAGTGCTAATCGCGTTTTTTTCGAGGCGGCTAACTTGGGCTTGCGATATGCCTATTTCGTTGGAGACTTCCACTTGGGTTTTGCCTTCGTAAAATCGGAGCGATAGTATTTGGCGTTCGCGCGGCGAAAGTTTCATCATAGCTTCGCTAATCGATACGCCCGTGAGCCAATTTTCGTCGCAATTCTTTTTGTCGGAAATTTGGTCCATAATCATAACAGTTTCTCCGCTGTCGTGGTACACGGGGTCGAAAAGCGACACGGGGTTCGAAATCGCGTCCATTGCGTACACTACTTCCGAAACGGGCATGTTCATTGCCGCCGCAACTTCTTCGAGCGACGCCTCGTTGTTGGTCTCCGCCTCTAATGCCTGCCTTTTTTGAAGAACCTTGTAGGCCGTGTCGCGAATGGAGCGACTCACTCTTATACTCGAACTATCGCGCAAATAGCGCCGTATTTCGCCTATAATCATAGGCACGGCGTAAGTCGAAAAACGCAAATTGAGCGAAGTGTCGAAGTTGTCCATTGCTTTAATGAGCCCGATGCAACCCACTTGAAATATGTCGTCGGCGCATTCTTTTTTGCTTCCGAAGCGTTGCACAATGCTGAGCACGAGTCGCATGTTGCAAAGCAAAAATCTGTCTTTCGCGGCTTCGTCGCCCGCATGGGCTTTGTCTATTAGTTCCATTGTTTCTTTGTGAGTAAGGGTGGGGAGCGTAGAGGTGTTAATCCCGCAAATTTCCACTCTTGTAGCCATAATTGCCCTCCTTGTGATACGGCTATTTTTTACGAGCGATATTTTTTTTATACGGGAGAGCGCTTTTTTAGCCGCGTATTTTGTCGAAGTGTGAAAAGCATACAAAAAATCGTAATTATTTTTTTGCACCGAGTGAGAGCGTGGCGCATATATATACTTCGAGGTAAAAGCTATGTGCGAAGACGATTTATCTTATTGCGAATTGCGCTCAAAAGAAGTTGTGAACGCCACCGACGGCAAGCGTATGGGGCGAATTGTGGATATTCTTTTCTCGCGTTCTGACGGCATCATTAGCGGCATCGTTGTGCCTTTTGCGCGTCGTAGCGTGTTTTCCAAAAATCAAGATATATTTATTCCGTGGCGTTGCGTTCAAAAAATAGGCGAAGACGTTATTTTGGTGAACCTTGTTATGGAAGCCGACGGGAGAATGAGTTGTAATCATAAAGAGCCGCCTCCTCCGCCGCCCAAACATTGCCACGACGGCAATAAGTGCGACTCTAAGCCGAGCAGACGTGGAAAGGAGTGCGAAGAACCGCACCCCGATTGCGATTTCAGGTGCGAAAAATGTATGCTTTTCGATTGCGCGCACCGTTGGTCGCAAACGAATTGATATAAATCGATTGCGTTGCGTAAAAAATTGGTGTATAATGTATTTGCTTATGTGGGGCACGGGCATAATTTGCTTATTTGCGGCATATAAGATATTGAACCCCGAGAGGCGTAACGTATGAAATGCATGTATTGCGGTTTTACCGAAAGCAAAGTTTTGGATTCGAGACCTACCGACGAAGGAAATGCGATTCGGCGCCGCAGAGAGTGCCTTAAATGCGGCAAGCGTTTTACCACTTACGAAATGATTGAAATGACTCCCATTCTCGTGGTGAAAAACGACGGCACTCGCCAACAGTTCGACGCATCGAAGATTAAAAGCGGGGTTATTAAATCATGCGAAAAACGCCCCGTCGCAATGCACGATATAGACGCTCTCGTGGCTTCGGTGGAAAAGCAAATCAGCAATTCGCTCGCACAGGAAATATCGTCGCGCAAGATAGGCGAAATAGTTATGCGTGAGCTTAAAAAACTCGACCAAATAGCTTACATAAGATTTGCGTCGGTATACCGTCAGTTTCGCGACGTTACCGAGTTTACCGATTTTATAAAAGACGAAAATATGAACGGAAAAAAGGATTGATACGGCGTTATGACGCTTTTGGATGCACAGGTAAACACAAAATACAAAGTATGCGGCGTGTCGGGCGAAGGAAATGCTCGCCGCCGTTTGCTCGATATGGGCTTTACGCCCGAATGCTCGCTGTACATAGCGGGAGTGGCTCCTATGGGCGGAACGGTGCTCGTTGGATTGCGCGGCTTTTTGGTTGCTCTCAGAGAAGACGCCGCTTCTTTAATCGAGATTAAGGCGGCGAGCTGATGGCAGAATACACCGTATCGCTTGTCGGCAATCCCAACGTAGGTAAGACAAGCCTATACAACAGAATAACGCATTCGCTCGAACACGTCGGGAATTGGCACGGCGTAACCGTTACCGAAGTAAGCAAAAAAATCATGTTCGACCACAACACGGTGAATATGGTGGATTTGCCGGGATTATATTCGCTCAGCGTATACAGTCTCGAAGAGGGAATTTCGCGCGACAGAATTCTCGACAAATCGAGCGACCTCATTATAAATATTTGCGAGGTTAATAACCTTGCGCGCAATTTGTATTTAACTTTGCAACTGCTCGAACTCGACGTGCCCACCGTGCTCGTTGTGAACATGATGGACGAGCTTAAAAAGCAAGGCAAAGTTTTGAACTACCGCAAAATCGAAAAGGTGCTCAAAATTCCCATTGTGCCAATGAGCGCCAAATATCACAGCGACGTTCACCTTTTGATGCAGGTGGCGCTCGACCACATTCAAACTCACGGCGCAAACACAGTAAACCTCGAATATTTGGAAAAGTTGCCGCTTGACGACGTAATATCTATTATAGGCGCGAACGCCGCGAACGCGGGTTTTGTGCCTCGTTGGGCGGCGATAAAAGTTCTTGAAAACGATTCGTTCGTTCTCGAAAAGCTCGCTTTGAACGAATTGCAAACAAAGGCGCTGAAAGCTATGGGCGATATGCAAGCTCGCGTGGCTCAGGTGCGCTATGAATTTATCGATAAAATCACCGAAGGCGCAATAAGCAGAAGCGTTTCCGACGAGCACCACGAAATGCACGAACACACCGAGCATAATGTGCCGATAGAGCAAGAGGGAGAGCTCGCGGAAACGCACGATAAAAAAGATAAGCACGCAAGGCATCATAACAAGCACAAAAAAAGCGAGCGTTTGAAAATGCTCGGATTTTCGCGCATAGATAAAATCGTGCTCAATAAGTATTTGGCGTTGCCCATATTTTTGCTTGTTATGGCGCTCATATTCGTGCTCACATTCGGGCTTGTGGGCAAGTTTTTTACGTGGCTTTTGGAACTTGGCATAGATAAGCTTATTTATGCTCCGCTCACAAAGTGGCTGGTTAAAATTGATTGCCCCGCTTGGATAGTGGGACTTGTCGGAGACGGAATTATTCAAGGCGTGGGCGGCATACTCGTGTTTTTACCTCAAATTGTTTTGCTGTTCTTTTTCCTTGCTCTGTTGGAAGACAGCGGATATATAAGTCGCGTCGCGTTTATGACCGACGGAATTTTCCGTAAAATCGGGCTGAGCGGGCGAAGCGCTTTCACCATGCTTATGGGTTTCGGGTGCAGCGCCACTGCAGTGCTGACGGCGCGGGGACTCGAAGACGATACTATGCGAAAAAAGACGGTGCTTCTCACTCCGTTTATGTCGTGCAGCGCTCGTTTGCCTGTGTATTCCACAGTTGCGGCGGCGTTCTTTGCCGCAGGTTCGCCGTTTATTATTTTCGGAATGTACGTTCTCGGCGCAGCAGTCGCGCTTTTGCTTGCAGCATTGTTTGAAAAATGTATTAAGCCGCTAAAAAGCGGAAAGCTTTCGTTTATCATGGAAATGCCGCCTTACCGTTTCCCTACGGCGGAGCGGGTGTTTCAAATAATATGGAACAATGCGAAAGTATTTTTAATTCGCGTGGGAACGGTTATTTTCGCTTTGAACGTTATCGTGTGGTTGCTATCGAACTTTTCGTTTACGGCGGGTTACACTGTGGGAAAAGACGCGAGAAGCATTCTCGAAATTGTCAGCGGATGGATTGCACCCGTTTTCAAGCCGTTCGGTTTCGGCAACTGGAAAGCCGTTACTTCTCTTTTGAGCGGACTTGTGGCGAAAGAGGTCGTGATTTCGAGCATAGAAAGTTTGACGTCGGGTGATATGTATGCGATTTTTACGGGAGCGCACCCTTCGCTTTCGGCGCTTACCTTTATGGTATTTACTTTGCTGTACGTTCCTTGCGTGGCGACGCTTGTCGCAATAAGAAAAGAAGCGGGAATAAAGTGGATGTTTTTCAGTCTCGGTTTGCAAATAGGCGTGGCTTATGTTGTGTCGCTCGTTTTCTACGGTATAGGGCTTTTATATTATCTTAACAAAGGCGTGTTTATAGGAAGCGTGATTGTAGCCGTAGTGGCGACGATTTGCGTCGCGGTGCTTGTGGGGAGAATACGCGGAAAAAACAAATGCCCTTATTGTAGTAGCGGTTGCGGTTCTTGCATAAAAAAGTGCGAAAAGAAGAGCGAGCCCAAAAAATGAAATTAAAGTTCGAGGTCGAAAATAACGCCGAGCTTTTGTCGGAACTTTGCCGCAAAGTGCCGGGAGTTTCCCGCGAGCGAATAAAAAGCCAAATGAAACGCGGCGAAGTTCGCGTTAACGGAATAAAAACACGCGAGGACAAGTCGCTTTTGTCGGGCGACGTAATCGAAATATTTTTACCCGAGAAATTCGCTCTTACCGAAATTCCCGTAGTTTATTCCGACGAATTTATTATGGCGGTAGACAAGCCGCCGTTTGTAGAATCCGAATTGCAGGTGCCCGAACTCATAAAACGGAAGACGGGAAGGGAAGTGCGAGCGGTTCATAGGCTCGACACCAACACTACGGGGATTTTGCTTGTCGCGTCGTCGGCTTCGGCGTTTTCTTCGCTTGTAGAGGCGTTTAAAAACGGGCAAATTACAAAAACTTATTATGCGAGGGTGTTCGGATGCCCCGATAAGAGCGAGGGAACGCTTAAAGCCTATCTTGAAAAAGACTCCGAAAATTCGGTTTGCAAAGTGTTTTCCGAATATAAACGCGGCGCGAAAGAAATAATCACCGAATATAAAACGGTGCTACGCGGCGCTCAATCGGTGCTTATGCTAAAACCCGTTACGGGAAGAACGCACCAACTTCGCGCGCATTTGGCTTTCGAGGGATTTCCCATTGTCGGCGACGGCAAATACGGAAACGCTCAAAGAAACCGTGCCGCAGGAGCCAAAATTCAAAAATTGAGAGCTGTGCAAATCGAATTCGGAAAGCTACAAGCGCCTCTCGAATATTTGTCGGGTAAAAAAATATCCGTGCCGCTCGGCGAAGATTTCGCCGACTGTAAATAACATTCGTTTGACTTAAAGGTTCGAATATCGTATAATAAATTAAAGTATGCGAGTAAAAGAAATAAAAAGCGAAGCGAAAGAGCGGTTTGCGCTCAACAGAGAACACGCCATGATTATTTACGGCGTGGTGTATACGCTTGCGCTCAATATAGCTTTGCTCAGCACGCTTTTGTGCGTTGTGTCGAAATACGCGATATGGTATTGCGTAATTCTTATAATAGTGTTTTTATTATTGCTTGCTCCTTTCGGGTTCGGTATGGCTGGGTTTTACCTAAAAATGTACCGCGCCGAAAAGGCGGAAGCGCCTCACATTTTCGACGGTTTTCAACGAAAGAATTTAGAGCGAGTTATAGTTTTAAGACTGCTTGCGTTCGTTTTATGGCTTGCGTTTACCGTTTTGTTGCTTGTTCCCGGAATTATATTTTTGTTGCGCACCTCTATGGCGGTTTACCTTTTGAGAGCTAACCCGAAGCTTAAAGCCAAAGACGCCTTGAAATTGAGCAATAAGGTTATGAAAGGTCACACGGGAAAATACTTTGCGTTGTTACTTTCTTTTATCGGTTGGTTTTTGTTGGGCATAATTACTTGCGGTTTGGGCTTTATATGGGTGTTGCCGTATTTAAACGCAGCCAAAGTAGTATTCTACAAGCGTGAGCTCGAAGGCGATAAAGGAGTGTATGGCAAGCGCGCCGAGCAGAAAGCAACCGAAGAACTTGTCGAACCCGTAAACGAGGTTGTGTTCGAAGCGGAAACGACGAGCGAAGATTTTTCCGAACAAAGCGAAAATATATTAACGGAAGAACTCCCGAACGTTCGGAGCGGCGAAGAGAGCGAACCGCCCGTCGTTGTGCCCGACGAACCCGCCGAAGAGCCGCAACCCGAACGCGTGTATACTAAGCCTATAACCGTTATATATGAAAGCGAGGATAAGCCGCCGTTAGAGGAAACTAAATCGACCGCGCCAGTTAGCGGGTCCGCAACGATTTTGTCGCCTCGCGAGCCTTATGCTCGGGCGTCTCAACTTCGTTCGTCGGACGTCGTTCACGAAAAAGAACCTACCGTCGAGCATGTTCGAACGCGAGCCGTCGGGCAGGCAAGGCAACACGATTCGGAACGCCGAGCGTCGGATCGGCGAAGCCGAATTGAGGGAGCAAACTCGAAAGAACAACGCAAAGAGGAAGTTGCGGAATCCGAACATGTGGAATCGGTTAAAGAGCGACTCGAAAGACTTCGCGCCGAGCGGAACGCTTCCAAGCAAGAGAACGCGCAACCCGACGAGCAAAGGCGCAAACACGAAAGAGAGCGCAATATTCCGCGCGAGAGATAATATAAAATAAGCATAAATCAAAATACTACTGTCGAGGTTCAAAATATGAAGCGTAAGAAAAATTATTCGCTCACCGCGAGAGAGCGCAAAGCGTTGCGCGAGTCTGACGAAAACAAAAATGCGAATGCGGCTCGCGCGGAGAGTTCTGCGGGAGAAAATACCGAAGAAAATGTCGTTCTCGAAAACGGGGAAGCGGTTGCGGTAAAGCGACCTATGTCGAAAAAAAGCGTTTGGATTATGGTAACTTGCATAGTGCTTGCGCTCGTTATAATTCTTACCGCCGTTTTGCTGCTTGTACTTCAACCGCAAACGAGCAAATACCCGCGCGCCACTTTCAGGTTGAGCAACGGCAGCACTATAACAATGGAAATATACGAAGACGAAGCGCCGATAGCCGCCACAAACTTCTTATTTTTGGCGCAAATAGGCTTTTTCGACGGCACCATTATATACGACGTTCAACCCGAGCGCAATTTTATGCGGTTCGGAGCATATAAAGGCTACGGAACTGACGAAACGAAATATAAAGACGCCGATTTTATCGCGAATATTCCGCAAAAAATGTTTAACGTTGTAAATGCCGACACTCAATATTTCGATAAAGCGGAAAGCAACAAATTCGGTTACCGCCTGAGAAAAGATTTGAACAGCGGCACGCGTTACGGCGACGAAGCGTTCGTTGTGTCGTATAACAACGCGAACGCGGGCGATTTCGTAATCAACCTTATAGACAACAACAGAGATTTCAGAGTGGGAACTTCTTCGATTGCATCTAATCTTGTGGCTTTCGGAAAATTTGCCGACGAAGCTTCGCAAAAGATATTGCAAGATATTTACGCTTTGGATAAGAATTTGCATACGGGTATAAACAATACTGTGGGCACCGACCCCGTAATTCGCATAGAAAGCGTTAAAGTTAGCAATTTAAATAAAAAGAAGTGGAAGAACTTTGAATTTATATCGTATATGAATACCGCTTACGACGGCAAAACAGCAATAAGCAACTGGTATAACGCATAAGCGGAGCATTCTATACTCGAACCCGATTTTCGGGGTGCAACGAGCGAAAGTGCTTTACAGCCCCAAGCGGGTTCTTATATAAATGCTCTGCTTAACGCTAAAATGTATATTAAAAAAGAAAATTGTCTACCATTAAAAAGGGAGGCAATTTTTTTTATGATAGGAATGCTCGTTTTGGCGGCTATTGCCGTTATGATATTTTTCGGACTGACCGACAGATTTTTTTCAAAGATGGGAGTGGCGAACTGGGTGGCGTTTTTGGTGGTGCTCGCGTTTGCGGTAGCCGCCGTGTTTCCGCCGCTTGTCACGGGAGGAAACGTTTCCTTTTCGTATGCGGGATTTTTCTTGCCGCTCTTGTTGGGTGTGGTGGCAATGTTTGCGCTCGGAGCTAACAGCAGCCTTTTGCGCGCGCTCGTGGGGGCTTTGGCAATCGCGGGAATAACGGTTGCGTCAAGAATCGCGATTCCGCCTGTAGAGGGCTATAAAAGTGCAATCGCGTCTATTTTAATAGTCGGGTTTGCCGGCGGCATAACCGCGTTTATAATAGGGCAAGGAAGACTCGCTATGCTTGCGTCAGTTCTTTGCGGCGTCGTTCTCGGCGATTTTATTTGCGCTATGCTTTTCAGATTTGTGACGGGCGCCACAGGCACAATGTTTATGCTCGGGCAAAACGGAATTTTCGATTCGCTCGTAACCGCCGCGCTTGTGGGCGGAATAACGCTTGAAATAGGTAACCTTATTCGCAGAGCCGCAACAAATCGGCAAGCCGTTCCCGTAGCCGCTCAATTCGAAGCGGGCGAAGACGTTAAATTCGATTCTACCGAAAAAACCGTTCCCGCCGACGAGGAAGACGACCTATTCGAAGATTATTTTAACGACGACGTGGATTGAAATCGCGTTCGCGCGGCAAAACTTTGTTTTGTACTCCGAGACGGATTTGTTGGACAATCCGTCTTTTTTATGTTAAAATATTTCCGTATGAAAATTCTCTCGGTGACAAAAGGAAGCGTGGCGGACGAACTCGGCGTTAAAGCGGGCGAAGAGCTCATATCGTTCGACGGTTTTCCCGTTTTCGATTTTCTCGATTACGACTATTACAACAGTTGCGAGAATTTTGTCATGCGAGTGCGAAGCAAAGACGAAATCGTCGACTATGAAATAGAAAAGTATGAAGACGAGGACTTGGGACTCGAATTGAGCCGCGAAATTCCAGTGCGCTCGTGTTGCAACAACTGCGTTTTTTGTTTTGTAGATCAACTTCCCAAAGAAGACCTACGGAGCACTTTGCGCGTAAAAGACGACGATTACAGGCACAGTTTTATTTTCGGCAATTACGTTACGCTCACCAACGTTTCGGAGAATGAAATCGATAGAATTATAAGGCTCGGACTTTCGCCGCTTTACGTAAGCGTTCACACTTCGAACGAGGAACTTCGTAAAAAGATTTTGCGTTATAAGCGCGACACTCCGCCCATATTGCAAAGACTTAAAAAGTTAAACGAGGGCGGAATTAAAATTCATGCGCAAATAGTGTATTGTCCCGGAATAAACGATGATATCGATTCCACTATTCGCGACATAGAGCCGTATACTCAAAGCCTTGCGCTTGTTCCCGTAGGACTCACGCGAGATTGCAATCCCGCGCTTAAAAAAGTGGACTCCGAGAGCGCGAACGCAGTTATAGACGCTGTGGAAAAGTGGCAAAAAAGATTGCTCGATAAGCGCGGCACTCGTTATGTCTTTGCCGCCGACGAGCTGTATCTTGCGGCAGGTAGGGAAGTGCCGCCGTTCGAAGCTTACGAGGACTTTTCGCAAATAGAAAACGGCATAGGGCTTATAGCGGCGTTTAAACATGAATTCGACGCGACTATGGAAAGTTACGAGCGCGGTAACGTGGGCGAGCTGAGCATTGCTACGGGAGAATCCGCATATCCGCTTATATCCGATTGCGCGGCTAAGGTGCAAAAAAAATTCGGCGGAAAAATCAAGGTATATAAAATAAAAAACGACTTTTTCGGACCCACAGTAACTGTGGCGGGGCTTATTGTAGGGCGCGACATTTTCAGACAACTGAGCGGCAAAAAATTGGGCGAGCGACTTGTGTTGCCCAAAGTTATGCTGAGGGAATTCGGCGACGTTTTTTTAGATGGAACGACCGTTTCGGAACTCGGCGCAAAACTCGGAATAAAAGTTCAAACTATTCAACCGGACGGCGAGAGCTTTGTCAAAGCTTTGATAAGAGCATAAAGAGAGGAACAAATTAAAAAATGAGCAAACCTATTGTTGCCGTAGTCGGACGTCCGAACGTAGGCAAATCGACCTTTTTCAATAAAATTTGCGGCAAGCGTATTTCAATCATCAAGGATACGCCGGGAGTCACGCGCGACTATATAGTTGCCGACGCGGAATGGTGCGGCATCGAATTTACGCTAATCGACACTGGCGGAATAGACTTGCGAACCGACGACCCTATGGGAAAACACATACTCGGTCAGGCGCGCATAGCCATAGACATGGCAGACGCGATACTTTTCTTTACCGACGCGAAAAGCGGAATAGTGTCGTCCGACTACGAGGTCGCCGACTTATTGCGCGGTTGCGGAAAGCCCGTGTTGCTTGCCGTGAACAAGCTCGATAATTTCGAACTTGAAAAAATTTACGATTTTTACGAGCTCGGACTCGGAGAACCGCTCCCGATTTCGTGCGAACAATCTAAGGGGCTCGGCGACCTTCTCGACGAAATCGTAAAGCTTCTTCCAAAAGAGCAAGATAGCGGGGCGGCGAACGCGCTTAGTATTGCAATAGTGGGCAAGCCCAACGTTGGAAAATCTTCGCTCACAAATAAGCTTTTGGGGTTCAACCGCGTAATAGTGAGCGACGTTGCGGGCACTACGCGCGACGCAATCGACACGCCGTTTCGCTATAACGGAAAAGACTATGTTTTAATAGACACGGCGGGCATGAGGCGCAAGCGAAGCATCGACGACGACAGCGTGGAAAGTTACAGCGTTTTGCGCTCGCTTGCCGCAGTTAAGCGTGCCGACGTATGCTTGATTGTGTTCGATGCGAGCGAAGAGCTTTCGGAGCAAGACGTGAAAATTGCGGGGTTCGTTCACGAGCAGGGAAAGCCGAGCGTAATTCTTGTGAACAAGTGGGACACAGTAGAAAAAGACGCTTACACCGTGAACAAGTTCGACGAAAAAATAAAAACCGATTTGGCGTTTATGAGTTATTTGAAAACGCTCTATATTTCCGCTAAAACGGGGCTTAGGGTGGATAAGGTAATAGAATTTGCGGAGGCTTCGCACGAGAGCGCCTCTAAACGCGTTCCTACGGGCACACTCAACGACGTTGTTAGCGAGGCTGTGGCTATGAACGAACCACCGTCGTACTCGGGAAGAAGACTCAAAATTTATTACGCTACACAAGCGGAAACCAACCCGCCGAAGTTCGTGTTTTTCGTAAACGACGATTCCATAGTGCATTTTTCGTATAGGCGATATTTGGAAAACTGTTTGCGTAGAGCGTTCGATTTTTCGGGAACGCCTATATCGCTCGTGTTCAATAAGAAAAAGGAGGACGCTCAATGATTTACGCCGTAAAGATAATTGCGGTTGTGATTTTGTCGTATCTTCTCGGCAACTTCAATTCGGCAATCGCGATTTCGAAGTTGAAGAAAAACGATATTCGTAAGCTCGGAAGCGGCAATCCCGGCACGATGAATATGTTCCGAAACTTCGGCAAGGGAATAGGGCTTTTAACGCTCGGGCTCGACGCGCTCAAAGGCGTGCTCCCGTGCCTTATGGGTTGGTTCGTGTGCGGCGAGGCGTGGAAATTAGGCGCGGATAAAGTGGGCTTGTATATAGGCGGGCTCAGCGTGATAGTGGGGCATATCTTTCCCGTTTTCTATAAGTTTCACGGCGGAAAGGGAATAGCGAGCAGCGTGGGAGTTTGCCTCGTAATAAATTGGTGGGCTACGCTCATATCTTTCACCGTAGGCGCGCTTTTCCTCATTTTCATAAAAATAGGCTCGATTACTTCATTTATAATAATATCTTTTCCCATTGCGCTCGATGCGTTTTCTCTCGCTACCGAAAGCGGCACGCTTGCGTGCAGAATATTGCTTTTCGCCCTCTTTTGCATGACGCTTTTTGCCCACACGAAAAACGTGTTTAAACTATGTGCGGGAACGGAACGCAAAGTAATTCTTTTCGGAAAACATAAAAAGAACAAAACCGCATAAACGGTTTAAAAATTTGTTTTTAAGGGCGTCGCAACTGCATGTCAAGTTTGAGGTAATTATTTTGTTGCGAAAGAAGACGACGGTTGTATTTGCGCCAAATGTTACAAAGAAAAGCTTAATAGTTATAAATAAACGCCGTTCGGTTAAGGAATCCGTCGTTTTTGGTGTCGACGGATTTTTCTATTGCAAATTTAATGTCATAATCGGATATATTGCCCTCATATACTCTAATATCAAGTCAGGAAAGGAGAACTGCTATCTATGGAAGAA
>CAMUKG010000022.1 GCA_947089425.1 uncultured Clostridia bacterium | reverse complement strand
CTCAAACAGACAGCTTATTAAGAATATCATATCTATATGTTTTTGTCAAGAGTTTCTTTAAAAGTTTTCAAACTATTTTTCGTTTTTTTGTCTTTTTTTGCCTTTTCGCCCTCTAAAACCGAAAGCTATTATGCGAACGGCGTTCAAAACGGCAAGAACGGTGACGCCTACGTCGGCAAATATGGCAAGCCACATGCTTGTTATGCCGAGAGCCGAGAGCACGAGCACAACCGCTTTTACGAGAAGCGCGAAAACAATATTTTCAAAAGCTATACGCATTGTCTTTTTTGCAATCGTTTTAGCTTCGGCGATAGCGCCCAAAGTGTCGTGCATAAGCACAACGTCGGCGGCTTCTATTGCCGAATCGCTTCCGAGCGCGCCCATAGCTATTCCTATGTCGGCACGCGAGAGCACGGGCGCGTCGTTTATTCCGTCGCCCACGAACGCCACCACCGACTTCTTGCTTTTTTGGGCGAGAATGTTTTCGAGCTTTTCCACCTTGTCGGCGGGCAAAAGCGACGCGGCATATTCGCCCACTCCCGTTTGCTCGGCGACGGCTTTCGCGGCGCGCTCGTTGTCGCCCGTTAGCATGACGGTGCGCACGCCGTCGCGACGGAAAGCGTCCATAACGCCTTTCGCTTCGTCTTTAACCTTATCCGCTATAATTATAACGCCGAGAAAGACCCCGTTTTCGGCAACGTAAACGTGAGTACCGAACTTATCGCACGCAACGAAATCCACCCCGTATTCTTTCATGAGTTCGGCGTTGCCCGCAAGCACTACGGTGTTTGCTCGCGTTGCCATAACTCCTTTGCCCGCTATTTCGCGAATGGAAACGTCCTCGCTTTCCGCCGCGATTCCTTCCGCTTTTGTCGCCGCGAGCACCGATTGCGCAACGGGATGATTGCTTCCGCTCTCCGCAAGCGCCGCCGCCTTTAATATTCGCCCGCGCGCGGTTTCGGGAACAACGTCCGTAACTTCGAATTTGCCGTGCGTCAGAGTGCCCGTTTTATCGAACACAACTGTGTCGGTGCGGGCGAGAAGTTCGAGGTAATTACCGCCCTTAACGAGCACGCCGCGCGACGAAGCCGCCCCTATCCCGCCGAAAAACGCGAGCGGAACGCTTATAACGAGCGCGCAAGGGCAAGACACCACCAAAAACATAAGCGCGCGGTGCACCCACTCTTGCCATTCTCCCGTGACAAGCGACGGCACAACCGCGAGAATTACTGCGAGCCCCACCACTGCGGGAGTATAAAACTTTGCGAACCTCGTGATAAAATTTTCCGCCTTAGCCTTTTTGGAAGAGGCGTTTTCCACGAGTTCGAGAATTTTGCTCGCCGTCGACTCGGCAAACGGCTTCGTTGCCGTAATCTCTATTACGCTGTTAGTGTTTATGCTTCCGCTCTTAACCTCGTCGCCCTCGCAAACCGCGACGGGAGCAGATTCGCCCGTAAGCGCCGCCGTATTGAGTAGCCCCGCGCCTTTGCTCACAACTCCGTCGAGCGCGATTTTTTCGCCCGCGCGCACCTCTATAATTTCGCCGACGGACACTTCGTCGGGCGAAACCGCTATGCGTTCGCCGCCTCTTATAACCGTCGCAACATCGGGGCGAATATCCATGAGTTCCGCAATAGACTTTCTCGACTTACCAACAGCAATCGACTGAAACAGTTCGCCGACTTGGTAAAACAGCATAACCGCCGCCGCTTCGGGATATTCCCGCACGCAAAACGCGCCGACTGTGGCAACTACCATCAAAAAGTTCTCGTCGAAAACTTGCCCGCCGAAAATGCCGCGCACCGCCTTAAAAACGACGTCGTAAGCCGCAACGATATAAATCGCGATATACGCTAACAGCTCTATGTACCACAGCTTTTCGGGAACGTCAACAGTCGCGAATACGGCGTAAGCTGCCGCAAACAACGCCGCCGCAACTATTATGCGCGCAAGTCTGCTCTTTTGCCGCGCGTTCATAATTTAATACGGCAGTCGGGCTCTATTTTGCGGCATACTTTAATCATTTGCTTTTCTATGCCGCTCAAAGCGCTCTCCTCCGCCTCCAAAATTATCTTTTGCGCAACAAAACTCACCGACGCCGATTGCACGCCGTCTATTTTTTTTATCGCGTCTTCCATTTTTGCCGCGCAGTTTGCGCAATCGAGGTCTTCTACCTTATATACTTTTTTCATGTTTTCTCTCCTTTTGCGGCGCTACAAAACACGTTTTGCCGCATTTTTCTATACAAACGCTATTGAACCGTTTATCTCTTCATTCACGCAAATGAGTGAGCGCGAGCGCATACAACTGCGATATGTGTTCGTCGTCGAGCGAATAGAGGATTTCTTTTCCGCTTCGGCGCGATTTGACTATTTTCGTTTGACGCAATATGCGAAGCTGGTGCGATACCGCCGACATAGACATATTCAAAAGCACGGATATATCGCACACGCAAAGCTCCTCTATGCTCAGCGCACTCAAAATTCTTGTTCGCGTCGAATCGCCGAAAACCTTGAAAAGTTCGGCAACGTTCAACAGCGTGTCTTCGTCCGGCATCTTATCGCGCACTTTATCGAGCACATCGAGGTGCACCACTCTCGATTCGCAAACGTTTAAATCGGTGTGTTCTTCTTCCATAATATACCGCTCTCCTCAGTTTTATTATATTGAACACTTGAATAATTGTTCAAGCGTAATATTATTATATACCGCATTTTCGAATTTGTCAACGGTTTTTTATGAAATTTTTGCAAATAAAAAAGCTTGCACCGCAACAAGCTTTTTTATATCGTTTATATTGTCACCGCAAGCAAGCGAAACGAGCGCGGCAGTCCCAAACATGGAACGACGATTGCCGCGTCGGGCTTCGCCTCCTCGCAATGACAGTACACGGCGCTCGGCTAAGCACAACGTGCGGCGTTATTCGTTTTACGTTTGAATTATCACCTTAGGTTCTATATGCACCACTACGGCGGTGAGGTCGAAGTTATGGGCGCCCTTGCGGCAAAATTTGTGAAATCGGTCGCGTATTCCCAAAAAGTCTATTCCCGTTTCTTTCGAAGTTTGAACGGCGAAAGCAAGATTATTTCGGATTACGCTTTCGAACTCTTTTTCGAGCTTGTCTTTAAGTATTCCGAAAAAATCGGGGTTTACGCACAAATGCGAATCGTCGAGTTTTAATTTAACTTTTATTTTATAGGTGAGAACGTTTTCGCCGTTTATTACCTTAACAGATTTTTTCACGCTTTTACCCGCCAGTCTCGCCGAAACCGACGGCACCGTTTGCCCGTCTATGAGCACATTTCTGAGTTCCACAAGCCCATAGTTGGAATGCGTGTCTTGCCAAACGACCCCTCTCGTTGCAAGCGTATTGAGCACAGTGGGCTCCTCTTTATCGCCGCCGTAAACGGCAATCGAATCGGCGGCAACGAGTTTTTTCTTTTCCCCGCCGCCATTTCCGCCGCTCGACTTTTTTCCGTTGGAAGCTTTTCCGCTTCCGCTATCACCGTTTTCGTCTTGCGAATTTTTCGCCGAACTCCCGCCGCTCTCCTTTTCGTCGCCGCTTTGCTCTTCGTTTTGAGCGTTTTCGCCGCCGCTTTTTTCAGCTTCTTTTCCCTCTTGTTCGCTTTTTCTCTTTTCGGACGTTTGCGAGCCGTTTTCTTCTCCCTGCTCTTGCGAATCGGAGCCTCCGCCACGGCCCTCGCCAACGCTTGTATCGCCCTGCTCGGAGTCGCTGTTTTCGTCTTCGAGCTGAACGCAAGGCAAACATGCCGCTCCCGAAGTGGAGTGAAGCGTTTGCAAAAATTTGAGAGCGGTTGCTGTGGTTACGTGGTTGCCGCTCTTGTTAAACGCTATAAAGTTACCTACTTCCGCATCCGAACTCTCGCCCATTTTTTGTGCCTGCTCTATAAAATCCGAAGCTGTGGACTGCGCGCAATACACAAGGTAAGCACCCGGCCCCACTTTGCCCGACGACATAAGATAGCTAACAAACTCTTTTATGTCGGACAAAAGCATTCCCTTTCCTGCCGCCACTGTGGAAAGGTGACCGAAGTTTACCCGTCGCCCCATTCCTATTTCAAGGTTTTCGAGCGCTTCGCTAATGCTTCCGCCCGTAGCTTTCGCAACGGTGCTCGCTTTGCCGTCGCCCGTTTGCGCAACGGGAACGGCGAGTTGAGCCGACACCATGACATCGCCGTTTGTGCCGTCTATTCCGAGCACGGTTGCAAGCACCTGAATATCCGATTGAGGCAAGCTTCTTTGCGGCAACATCAACAAAACTATTGCGAATAAGAAACAACTCAATTTATAAATAAGAATTTTTTTACTCCGCTTCACATTCCGCTCCTTTTTCTTTTGCGTCGCAAAACGCCGCTTCGGATTTACTTGCAGCCGCGTTTTGCAAAGCCGACGAGGCGTCGAGATTTTTCTTTTTGCGCCGCCGCGCCGCCGCTGTGATAATCAGCGCAAAAACGGGCACGGCTATTTGAAAAATAAAAGCGGGCACGGCAAAATATTTCACCGCGAACGCTTGCAAGTCGCTCGTAGACTGCCACAACAGCAGCAACACAAACAGAGCCACACCAACAGCAAGCGACAAAATCTCTTTTTTGACGGGTAGCACATTATTCAGGCAACTCACCGTTGCGAACGCATAGAAGCCCGCTTCTACCAAAACGGATACCGTCCAAAGGCAAAAAAGCATTACGTCGAGTCTGCCTTGCATTACGTCGCCGAGCGCATAGTGCGACATCCCCGTAACGTTTTGCCCGAAACGAATTAAATAGCAGACGTTTGAAAACGAAGCCGTGAGCCCGAGCAAATAGAACATAACTGCGAGCGACGCCAAAACTCCCGCCACAACCCCCGCCGCAACCGTGCGCTTAGTGCGTTTTACGGCGCCGAGCACAACCACAAGCGAAGAATAATCGCCGAACCACATTGCGTGCTTAAACGAATCGCTCGCTATGCTCTTAATTCCGTATTCGCCAAACGGAAACATTTCGGAAAAGTCCACGCCCATGCCTATCAACACAAACAGGCAAAGCGTTGCCGCCGCGATAAACGGAAACAGAAACTGAGAAGCGCGACCGATAGCCCGCAGAGTCCCCATTCCTATTACAACGCACAGTCCGCAAAGCGGAATCGAATAGACGGTGCTCGAAAAATTCTGCAAAAGGTTTTCGCTGAAAAAAACGCGCACCTCTCCCGCCAAAAGCACCAGCTTGAAAAAGAAAAACGCCGCAAAAACGGTAAAAATAATTTTTGCCGCAATTTTTCCCGCGAGCTCCGAAACAAGGTCGTAAAAGCTTTTTTCGGGGCTTAACATTATTGCCGCGAGCATTGCGCCCAAACACAAAAGTTCGACAACGCCCATTGCCGCCAACCCGAGCACCGAGTCGCGCCCCAAAACTTTGAGCATAAGCACGGGCAACATAAGAATTTTAAGGCCCATGCCCAAAATGAATATCACAGTAAAAAGCTGAGCTGTGCTTATCCGTTTTTCCGTTTCGACCAACGTAACCTCCTTTTGTTAGGCGAGCCTACCGCTTCGGGGCGAGTGCCGAGCGTAAGAAGCTGCTTTCTAACAATGCCGTCTTTCAAGTCATTAGTTATAAGAGGGGCAAACGGCGCAAGGCAAGGCGCGCCCAAACTGTTTAGCGAACTCAAATAGAAAATCAAAATCGTTACTCCGAGCGTAAGCCCGTAGAGTCCGCCAAGCCCGCCTATTAAAGTGAACAACACGCGCAAAAGACTGCTCGTGCCCACAAGCGCGGGCGCGGTGTAGAGGGCAATCGAAGAGAGCGCTATAATCATAACGCCTGGCGACGATATTATTCCCGCTTTAACCGCCGTATCGCCGAGCACAAGCGCGCCCACTATACTCATTGCCGTGCCCAAGCTTTTGGGCATTCTTATGCTTGCCTCGCGTATTATTTCGAACAGCAAGAGAATGAACAGTATTTCCCACATGGGCGGCAAAGGTATTCCTTTAAGCGCGTTTAAAACCGTTATAAGGAGTTTGAGCGGCACAACCTCGTAATGATAAGTTAAATCCGCCACGTATAAACCCGGCAAAAATATTGCGAGCGAAATGGCTATTATGCGCAACACGCGCAAAAACGTGGCAAAGCTCGTGCGCTCGTAATAGTCTTCGCCCGAATGGAAATCTTCTATTAAAAGAAAAGGTACGGTGAGCGCTATGGGCGAGCCGTCAACGAGCACGACTACGCGCCCCTCTAAGAGCTTAGAAGCAACAACGTCGGGTTTTTCCGCCGTGCCCACTTGCGGAAATATTGAATTAGGGCGTTCTTCGAGGCAAGGCACAAGATAATGGCTGTCCGAAATCGCGTCTATATCGAGAGCTTTTACTCGGCTTATAACCTCTTTCACAAGCTCTTTTTTCGCTATGCCGCCCACGTAAAGCACCGCAACGGCCGTATTGCCCTCTCGCCCTATTTTCAACTTTTCAACCGCGAGCTTTTTAGTGCGCAGTCTTTTTTCTATAAGAGTTATATTCGTTTTAAAATCTTCAACAAATCCCTCGCGCGGACCTCGCACAACCGTTTCGGTAGGCGGTTCGGTAACGGCGCGCTTGTCCCACTTTTTGGCGTTTACAACTATGCACCCGCTCGCGCCGTCCAAAAATATTATAGCGTCGCCCGAAAGAATTTTTTGCGTCGCGTCCGAATCGTCGGCAATTTCCGCTTCCGACACCGCGAGAATTTCATGCAAAAGTTCGCCGTAGCCCGAACACTTATTCGCAAGCGAGCACGCCCTAAGTACCGAACGCAAAATGAGCTCGTCGGTCATGTCGGGATGAAACAGCATTGCCGCTTTTTTCTTTCCCACGCCGAACTCTCGCGCAACGAGCGTGCTCGGCAGTTCGAAAGATTCGGTTATGGCTTTCACTCTTTCCATAGTTTTTAGTGTGCGGAAAAGACGCAAAAAAATACGGTACTATATCGCTTACTTTCTAACCATAACCGCTTAGCGCGATTTTTGCCGAAACAAGCATAATACTCTCCTTTTCCGCGCACGTCGAAAAACGCATAATACTCGCGTTGTTAGGCAAAAAACGACAAACAAGCAAAAATAGAAAAGCAAGCGCTTTTTATGTAACGCTTGCTCACGAATCTTATATAATAATTTTCGAACTATTTTTATTCCAACGACGTAGAATCTTTCCAACACACGGGAGCCGGCATGTTGCCCGTGTGGTAGCCCACCGTTAGGCGAACCATGAGGTCGCTCAAATATTCCACGGTGAATCCGCCCACAACGGGCTCGCTGTGAGAATCGCCTATTCCCGAATCGTCGGTTAAGAACGCGTATGTGCCGCCCGTGAGAACGGCGGCGCTACGCATAATGTACTGTCCGAGCGTGTCGAGTCCACTTGCCGCGACGGGGATTATTCTTATTCCCTTTTGAGCCGCTTCGCGCACCGCCGCCGCGAACCGTTTTTGATATTCGCTTTCGTCGTGATACGGAGCGTCGAGAACGTGAAATAATATCTTCGTGGAATTTTCGCTCCATTGCATGTCGAGCGCCGCCTCTAACCCCGCTTCCACCGCTTCGGGAGTGTCGCCGCCGCCGTTGGCCGATTGCGCGTTTATATTTGCGAGCGCGGTTTTCATTCCCGCATCCGAAGTAACTTCGGCGAAGTCGAACGAGCGCACGAGGTAAAGCTCTTCTTGTTCAAAATTGTAATCGCGATAAAACACGGTTGCGAGCCTCAAAGAATCGGCAAGCGTGGCTCCCGCTATTCTGCGCACCACCCCGCTTATTTCCTTTTTGAGAAAGCTAAGTTCGTCGCCCATAGAGCCCGTTGTGTCGGTCATTACCGCAAGCTCTATTCTGTTGGGTTGCGGCGCGTAGCCGTCGAGCTGAATTTCGGCGGTTGCGCTCGAAAGGTTTACTTTCGTAGAAAACTCGCCGCTCACAGCCTCTACGCTCGTTGCGTCTTTGCCGAAAACATACGCTTTGCCCGCGCCGTCGGTTACAGCCGAATACAGCACGGCATTGCCGCCGTATAACTTCACCTTTGCGCCCGCCACAGCCGTAGAACCGCTTTTTACCGTTATTTCGCGCATGTAGCTCGTGTCGAGTCCGCGATTATCCGACGCGTATTCGTCGAAAATGCCCGCCTCGCTTTGCCCCGATTGCGACGCGAAAAGACTTTGCCAAAATTCGTAGTTCGACAGGTCGTTCCATTCCGCCGCCGTAAGTTGCTTTTTAATCGACTCTTGCAATAAGCTGTCGTCGCTCGGCGCGTCCGCGTTCGCATCGTCTTTGCCTTCGGAGTCGCCAGAATGCGGAGGCATGGGGTTATAATCCCACCCGCCCGATTTTTCGTAGGGACTTGTGCAAGCCGCCATAGAAAACGCCAAAAACAGAACGAACAACAGTATTAAAAGGTTTTGGAATTTTTTCATGAGTTTTACCTCCCTTTTAACTATATAACAATTTTCATGCCGCCGCCGTCCCGTAAAATTTTAAATTTCGTATTTTTTTTATATTTAGTTTACAGACTCAAAAAAAAGCTGTATACTGTTACGGGTATTAAGTAGGCTTTACTTCTTTAAGAGGAACAATGAAAGTGGAAAAAAGTACGGTGTACTGCGTTGAATTTGCAATAGCCGACGGAGAGGCATTCGCTCAAATTGCAGAACTGCTCTTTTCGGTGTCGGACTCTGTGTGTCTGCACGCCGAGCCGAGCGAATTAGACGAGAAAACGGGCGGATTCGCCGACTTATCGGGCGTAATAAACGAAGTAGTGAAAACCGAAGAGCTGACGCTCGGCGGCAAGAAAACTCTCAGGCTGTATTTTCCGCCGTCGGAAACGCTCAAAGAATATTTCATTTCCATTCGCACGTTTTGCGCCAACCTCAAAGACTCGTCGCTATCTTACGCGCCATACGTTTATTTCACCGACACGCTCTTTTTGAAAAACGGCGAACCGCTCGTGCAATTCAACCTTAGGCACAACACGATAGACGCCGACCCCGAAATTGCGGAAAAAGTCGCGGCAATTTACCGCGACTGCATGTATGACGACCCTCGTTACATTAAAATAAAAGAACACTTTATATCGATGCCCGAATCGCGCAAGCGCTATTTTATAGACACGGGCATACGCCTTATTAAAAATCTATACGTATATTTGGAACGCGAGAAAATAGCCGCGCGCAACACTCGCGACGCCGAAAAGCTCAAAGCGCTAACGGCGTTCTTGCCGAAGAGAGAATGGATTAGCGCGGCGACGTATAAAAGTCTTATAAACGAGCTTTTTCCGGGCGAGTTTACCGACGAGCTCGCTTTTGCCGAAGATTTTCTCGACATTTTCAAATTGCAACTGCGCATAGAAAGACTCATGCGCAAGTTGGAATTTTATCTAACGAACGAGACGGGCACTCCGCCCAAAGAGCGCAACTACGTAAGCTGACTTTTTTCCGCTTACATTGCGTTTTTATTGCGCGGGCGAATTTTTCCCCGCGTTTTTTATTGCGCGTTGTATAAAATCGAGCACGAGTTCGTAAATTTCGAGTTTGTTGGTTTCGTTCACAAGCTCGTGGCGCGCACCCTCTATTAGTTTTAATTCGGGCTTTAAGCCGAATCCTTCGTAACGCTTATAAAGCTTTTTAACGAGCTTACCGTATCCGCCCACGCCGTCGCGGTCGCCCGATACTATTAAAAGGGGCAAATCTTTTCGAATATTCTCCCCTTTATCCGCCGCTATTGCCTGCATACCGCCGAAAAAGTAATAGTAAAAGCCGTTGCTGCAAGTGAAATTGCACTGAGGGTCAACGTTGAATTTTCCCACTTCGGCGCGGTCGCGGCACAGCCAGCCGTTTATTCCGTCTTTGATTTTTTTATCGTATTTCACAAAAGTTTGAGCAGCGAAAAAATTGCCGCGAGCGTCTTTCTCGCCCTTTTTCAACTTTTTTGCGGCTATTTTTCTGCCCATGTTCACAATAAAGCCTTCCATAGCCGCCGAGCCCATAAGCACGCAGCCCGCGATTTCGGAAGTGCCGAGCGTGAGGTAACGCTGAGTTAAAAACGAGCCGTAGCTGTGCCCGAGCACAACAAGCGGAAGTTTGTAGCGTTCTTTTATAAGCGCGGTTATTCCCTTTTCGTCGGCAACCGTGTTTTCAAACAAATCGCCCTCGCCCGCAAGCCCGAGCGCGTCGGGGTCGGTGTCGCCGTGAGCGCGGTGGTCGTCGCCCACCGCAATAAAACCTTTGCCGTTGAGCCACTCGGCAAAATCGTTATACCGCGAAATGTGTTCCGCCATGCCGTGAACGAGCTGAATCGCTCCTACGGGCGACTCGACCGAATCCCAAACTTTGAGCGATATTTTTTTGCCGTCGTGCGCCGTGAATTGTTCTATTTTCATTACTCTGTCCCTCTTTTTTCGAACGTTATATTATAATTTTCGGAGTTTGGCAAACATATAATATATAACGGTTGCCTCAATGCAACCATTATAAAACAATCTAAGCGATTTGTCAACGCCGAAAGCAAAAAACGTTTCGGCGAGGAGGTTCATAAAATAAATGACTAACACCATTATTCTGACGGGAGGCGGCACGGCGGGACACATAGCGCCGAATATCGCCCTTTTGCCGTTTTTGAAAAACTATAAAATACACTACTGCGGAGAAGCGGGCGGAATGGAAGAAAAAATGCTCGCGCCGTTTAAAGAGGTGACTTTCCACGCTCTTCCGTGCATAAAATTCAGGCGCTCGCTCTCACCTAAAAACTTTAAGGTGCCGTTTGTGCTCATGAGCGGAATACGCGAAGCGAAAAAGCTGCTACGCGAGCTCGAACCGCGCGTCGTGTTCTCAAAAGGCGGCTATGCCGCTCTGCCCGTAGCGCTCGCAGCAAATAAACTCAAAGTGCCGCTCGTAATTCACGAGTCGGACACGGGCATTGGGCTAAGCAATCGCCTCGTCGCGAAAAAATGCCGACACGTTTGCGCGTCATTTCCGTCGGTTGCCGACAAATACGAAAACGGATTTTTAACGGGCGCGCCCATAAGGCAAGAACTTTACGACGGCAAAAAAGAAAACATAGAGCGCAAACACAATTTTGTCCCCAACGGAAAGCCAAACCTTTTGGTGTTCGGCGGGAGTCAGGGCGCTCTCACAATAAACAAAACGCTTGAAGGAACGCTGAAAGAACTTTGCGTTTATTTCAACGTGTTGCACATCGCGGGAAAACACCCGTTCGACGGCGGCGCCGACAATTACCGCCGACTCGAATTTTGCGACTATATGGCAGATTGCTACGCATGGGCTGATTATATTGTGTGCCGTGCGGGAGCGGGAACTCTTGCCGAAATTACCGCACTGCGCAAGCCCGCGCTCGTCATTCCTCTTCCCAAAAGCGACACGAGCAGAGGCGACCAACAGCAAAACGCCGACTATTATCGCGGCTTGGGCACGATAGAAGTTTTGGAGCAGGAAAATCTTACTTGCGGCACGTTTATGTCCGAAACGCTCGCGCTAATGAAAAAGCGAGAACCTTTGCTCGCGGCCATGAAAGCGGCGCCGTGTCCCGACGGCACGCGACGCATTGCCGACCTACTCAATTCTTTCGCCTTAAAAGCATAATATGTATCTTTGCGCATAAAAAAATACCGTTTTCGGTATTGAAAACGTGGCAAATTGCGGCATTAAAAAACGAATTTTGTCTTTCTTTGCTCGCGCGCTCAAAATGCGGGTGCCGCGTGCTATACTTTTGCCATGAAAAAAATATTACAAAAACGGCAACTTCAAACGGTGATGCTGCTTTTTGCGGTTATATTCATACTGCTGTGCGGCGTGGCATACACCATTTCAACTCGCGACTCCGACGCGGCGAGCATTCCGACGATAGTCGAAAAACCGCCCCACCAAATGTTTCGCGAAGCGCGGGCGAGCGCAAACGAGCGCATAATGTGGGAAACCAATTTGGGCGGAACGGGAAACGAGTCGCCGGTATCGGTTTTCACCAAAAATAACGAAATTTACATATTCGGCAACACCGATTCGAGCGACCTCGATTTTGCCGCCAACACGCAAGGAAAGACTCGCGGCTTCGGAGCTCGCCTCAGCGCGAGCGGGCGCACTCTCGGCTTCACCGTCTTCGACTTTACGGTTGCGAAAGCTATTCCCACCCTTTCGGGTTTTGCCGTTGCGGGAAACGAAGGTTCGGTTGCGGGACTGTATCTTTTATCCGACACCCTTTCGGTTACGGCTAAGGTTATGATGCCGCCCACTCACGCGCTCACCGCGTGCGGGCTGTACATATTCGACAACCGTTATTTTTTGGTGGCGGAGTCTTTTAACGAAATAACTCAAAAGAAAACTCTTTTGCTTCATATTTACACAACGGGGCTGTCGTTAGAGCGAGAAAAAGTTTTCTCGCACACATACAGTCTTCAACTGCTCGACATTTTGCCGTATAACGACGGCTATTTGCTTGCCGCCGCCGCAGAGTTTCAAGAGTTGGGCTATCTCACTCTCGCGCGATTCACAACTCTCAGCGAGCCAGCCTACACCGATTTGAATCTCGGCTACGCTTATTCCCCCGCCGCATTTTTGCCGCTCGGCTCGGGCTACGCCTCGATAGCCGACAGAGAGGGAAACTGCGAGCTTTTATTGCTCGACAAAAATCTTGCCAAAACGGACGTTAAATTTCTAACCAAAACGCCGAACGCAAACAAAAAGACTCTGTTTTACGCCTCGGGAACGTTCGCTTACACGGGTGAAAACCTAATCGAACTTTCGGACGACGGCAGAAGCGTGGGCTCCGTAGACTTTGCGCCAAAAGAAATAACGGCGTTTGCAAGCAACGGCACGGCGGCGTTCGTAGCGGGAATAGGAAGCGGAAAACTCGACATTGCCTACATAGGCAAGCAAAGCACCGAGCTGTATTCTCTCAGCGTAGATTCCCCCTCTCGCGTCGCCATTTGCGCGGGCGGCACCTCTCTTTTGATTGCCTCCGACACGCGCGCCAAAACCGACGACTGCGCCGACTTCTTCGGCGAAAGCGACGTGTGGCTATCAAAACTTCCGCTCGTGTAAAAAAATATATACCGACTGCACACTAACTTGCATCTGTATTTTGTGCAATTATTCATTGGATAAAAGTTTCGGGAAACAACGTTATATTTCCCGCCTAACCGACGGGTTGCGGTTCCCTCGCAAATACCGTTTTGAGTTTTACCCATATATCACGCAAAAAAACTCCTCTCGAATATTCGAAAGGAGTTTTATTTTGCAAAGCGTTGAGTCGGTTACAGCGTCAGTTCGTGAGAACGAACATCGCTATGAAAAGCACGGTAATAACCCACGTGGGAATCGTAATTTTTTTGATTTTGCCGGTGCAAATCGTAATAACAACATAGGCAATCATGCCCGCGCCTATGCCTTTGCTGATGCTGTATCCGAATGCCATTACACCGAACGTAACGAACGCAACGGCGGCTTCGGCAATATCCGTCCAATCGATTTTAGTAACCGAACTCATCATGAGCACGCCCACCCAAATAAGCGCGGGAGCAGTCGCCGCCGACGGAATAAGTTTTGCTATGGGGCTTAAAAACATTGCCAACGTAAAGCAAGCCGCCGTGATAAGAGCGGCAAACCCCGTTTTTCCTCCCGCCGATACGCCCGCCGACGATTCCACGAACGTGGTGACGGTAGAAGTGCCCGCAACGGCGCCCACGCACGTGCCTATGGCGTCGGCAAGCATCATTTTTTCCATGCGAACGGGTTTGCCTTCTTTGTCGAGAAGATTGCCCTTTGCGCAAGCCCCGTATAGCGTGCCTATCGTGTCGAACATATCGAGCATACACATGGAAAGAGCGGAAGTGAGAAGCAGAACAATAAGCGTGCCCACGCTGTTGCCGGGAATATCGAGGTAAGAACCGAATTTGAAACCTTCGGTAAATACTTTTCCCGCCGACTGTTGTCCCCACAGCTTAAACGCTTCAAACGGATTATCCATTGTGATAGACGTAAAAATTTCTCTGCAACCTTGCGCTTTTGCGGCAACGCCCAAAGCCGCCATGATATAGTACAGAACAGCCGAGCCTAAAATTCCCCAAAGCACCGCGCCTTTCACGTTTTTCTTCGACATAACGGCAATGGCAATCACGCCTATAATAGCCACAAGCGGAGTGAGAATGCCTATAAACGTAAAGCCGTCCGCCAAAATATTAAACGATTTAAATGTGACGAGCGTAGACGATTTGGCAACTATGATGCCCGCGTTTTGCATTCCGATAAAGGCGATAAACAAACCTATGCCCACAGGTATCGCGTATCGAACCGATTTGGGAATGGCTTCGAAGATTTTTTTGCGCAATCCCGTAACCGTCAAAATTACGAAAACCGCCCCTTCCAACAACGTGAACATCATGCAGTTGGCATACGTAAGTCCCGTATTCTCCAACAAAAGAGTCCACACGATAAAGGCGTTTATGCCCATGCCCGACGCTTGCGCAAGCGGCATTCGCGCTATGAGCGCCATAAACATAGTGCCCGCAATCGCGCCGAGAGCGGTGGCGATATACATTGCCTCGAACGTCAAGCCGGGAATTATCTGCACCAAAACCTTATCGGCGTTCTCTACCGACGCGGTAAACATACCCGTGCCCGCATTAACGAGCAATATGTATACCATTGCCATAAAGGTGGTGACGCCCGCCACGATTTCGGTCTTAAAGTTGGAGCCGCTTTTCGTTATACCGAAAAACTTATCCACTCGATTTCGCGGTTTGGGTTCCGCCTCAACAGTAGCCGCGTCCCCTCCCGTCGCTTGCGTCGCGACTCCGTCTTCGGGCGTAAGCATTTCCGCCGAGCCGACCGACGAATCGTCTGAGGCGACGGTCTGTTTGCTTTCTTCTTCCATACACTTCTCCTTTTGTAAATTTTTTACATTATAACCGCAAAATTTACTTTTCGTAAATTTCCCGCTTTAAAATGCCGATATAAGGCAAAGTGCGATATTGCTGAGCATAGTCCAAGCCGTACCCCACAATAAATTCGTTTCCCACTTCGAAACACGAAAAATCCACTTGCACGGGAGCCACGCGTCGCGAAGGCTTATCGAGCAACGTAACCACAGTAAACGACTTAGCTCCGCGCCCAACCAAAAGTTCGCGCATACGCAACAGCGTGTTACCCGAATCGACTATATCTTCCACAAGCAAAACGTCGCGCCCTTTTACCGACGCCGCCAAATCCATTACGATTTTGGGAACGCCCGAACTTTCCGACGAAGAACCGTAAGACGACACCGTCATGAAATCGATTTGAAGCGGCGTTTGCATTGCGCGCACCAAGTCGCAAAAAAACATAACGCTTCCTTTGAGCACGCTCACGGCAAGAGGAACGCCGTCGCACCCCTCGAAATGTTTGTCGAGCCATAAAGCGGCTTCTTTGACTTTTGCGGAAATCTGCGCTTCGGTGAGCACAATACTTTGCAAATCTTTGTGCATAATCTTCGTCTCCCGTGTTGTGCTTTCAGTATAACACAATGCTACAAAATTTGCAATCGCTCGACAAAAAAACAAAAAAATTTTTCCGCTTTTACATTGAAGTTTATGATATCAAATAAAAAAGCGCCGTTAAGTTACGTGCGCTCTTTTTGTCTATCTTTTCGATTTGGGCGGGGTTAAACGCTCTTGTTCGCGTTGACCCATTTCGCGCAAAACTTTGCTCGCTCGCCTTGCGTCCACTTCGGGCGGGTTGCGCCATGCAAACGGCAACAAATCTTCACAATCGCACACCAAGTGCGGCTCCGCCGCTTTACGCACCTTTCTCGGTCTTGTCTTTTTTACTTCTTGCATTTTCTATTCGCTCCGCAAATTCGTATTAAAGCGAGAATTTGTTTTTGTTTTTGTTTAAAATAAATTTCAATTTCGGTATGTCGTTTTTTGCAACTTTGAGCGGCGGCGTGGTGCCCCTCAGCGTGAAAAACGTGTAGCGGTCGGACGAGAGAATAACGTGCCCGCGCTCTTCGTCTATTATATAATCGTGAACGTGATACCAGTCGAGGTAACGCATACCCGAATATATTCCCCTATCCACAACGGCGCTACGGCTTTTCATGAGCACAACCAAAAAGAATTCCACGCACAGCAAAAGTCCCAAAAGCGCACCGAGCATAACGTTGGTTTGCCAGCGTTTCATGCCCATAACTTCGCGCATGAGCACCGCTTCGGGTCCTTGCGGGTCCGCCATTTGGGTTATGTCGTAAAATATGAAAAACGCCGTTATTCCCGCGAACACAAGATAGTGCCATTTAAAATTTTTGAGCTCGACGAGAGTAATGGAATTATACAGCTTTATCTGCCGCTTTATTTGACGCACCGTAGCCATAACCAAAATTGCGCCCACGACAATGCAAACGATTCCCGCAAGCGTCGGAAGCACAAACGGCTTAACCGACCTTATTACTTTGTTAGCGCAATACAGCATTGGATTTAGTATAACACAAGCGCAAAATAAAGTCAATTTTTTCGGTCGACCTTTTGTGCGCAAATGGCATAGGCAAAAAATGCGGGACTAACGTTTCTCGCCGTCATTGCGGCGGAGCATAAGCAAAGCCCTCTCCGTTACGGTCGATGTGACAAAAAGCACTGACACGGCGACCGAAACACGGTATAAAATATGAAAAGAGACAGCTAAAATATAGCCGTCTCTTTTCTAATAAAAAGTAAGGGAAGTATGTAAAGGCTTTTTTTAATTGCGACGCTTGCTTTTGTCGTTCTCTTCGCTTTTCGCGGGAACACAGTGAGGGCAACAACCGCAGCATTGCGAGCACGAACCGCCGCAATCGCACCCGCCATTATGTTTTAGCTTGGATATAACTATTAGCGCTATTGCGCTAACGAACGCCAAGCACACAACCGCAAGAATAATTATTTCGCTCCAAGTCATGCGACCGCCTCCGAACGTTTTTTTGTTTTGCGTATTTTAAGTTTGCCCTTATTGAACAGAACAATCAGCGTTATGACCACCGCTACGACCGCAAGCCAAATAAACGCAGTCCACCACCAACTTCCAATCGTGTAAACCGCCGCGCCCACAGTGTAGCTTGCCGCAACCCAAAACAGTACCGTCCACAGGAATTTGCCTTTCGGGAGTTCCGCGCGCGCCGTAGCGCAAGCCGCAAAGCAAGGAATAGTGGTCATGTTGAACGCTATAAACGAGATTAGCGCGGGAATGGTTATGCCCGTTGCCTGCATCATAGCAACCGCCGAAGTAATTCCCTCTTCGTCGGCGAGCAATACGTCTTGCGTAACGCCGCCCACGTTTGCACCCATAGCTATGAGGCAAGCGCCGAGTGTGCCGAACGTAGCTATCACGTTTTCTTTTGCCACAAGCCCCGTAACGGCGGCAACCGCGAACACCCAACCGAATTTGCCTATTTGCGAACCGAAGCCGAGCGGCGTGAACAGCGGCTGAATGAACATGCCGAGTTGCGCGAGAATGGATTCGTTCATGCGCGAGTCGTCGAGATAACGCCAGCTCGGGCTGAGATGCGAGAACAGCCAAATTATAACGGTTGACGCGAATATTATTGTAAACGCTTTTTTCACGAAGTGCTTCGTTTTGTCCCACAAATGAAGCATAAGGTTTTTAAAACGCGGCCAATGATATGCGGGCAATTCCATTATAAACGGCGGAACCTCTCCTTTCATTGTTGTGTTGCGCATAATGAGCACGCTCGCAACCGCCGCGACTATGCCGAGCAAATACATCGAGTAGGTTATAAGGTCGGCGTTGCCCACACCGAAGTGTTGCACTATGCCGCCCGCAATGGCGGTGAGAATTGGCAACTTAGCCCCGCAAGAGAAGAACGGAATGACGCGCACCGTAGCCACGCGCTCGTTTTCGTCGGCAAGAGTTCGAGTGTTCACCATTGCGGGAACGGAACAGCCGAACCCCATAATCATGGGCATAAACGAGCGTCCCGAAAGCCCGAAACGGCGGAAAATTCTATCGAGCACAAACGCTATTCGCGCCATGTATCCGCTGTCTTCCAAAATGGAAAACCACATAAACAGCATGAGTATTTGCGGCAAGAAGCCGAGCACGGCAAACAGTCCGCCGAGTATGCCGTCGGCAACGAGCCCCGCCAGCCATTCGGCGCCGATTGCTCCGCCCACAGCGTCGGTAATAGCGCCGAACAGAGTATCAAACACGTTAAACAGAATTACTCCCGGCGAAAACACGGCGCCGTCGTAGAAAATTCCGACAAACGTTTTCATTCCGTCCGAAATGTTCAAATCGTCGAGCGCGGGAAGCCCTTTGCCCAAACTCGCCCATGCACCTATGTAGAGAAAATCTTCCGAAAAGGTGATGTGAAACACCGCGAATAATATAACTATGAAAATGGGAATTGCAAACACGCGATGAGTGAGCACGCGGTCGATTTTATCCGACTTCGTAAGCTTTTGTTTTGCCGATTTGGTTTTAGCCGCCGACAGATTTTTCGATATGTACTTATAGCGCTCGTCGGCTATAACCGCCTCGAAGTCGTCTCCGTCCGCGAGTTTTTCGAGCGTTTCGCGCGCCCCTTTTCTACCTAATTCGAGTTCGTCGTTTTCAAGTAGCTTTATCGCGTGGAAGAGCGGCGAAGATACCTCTTCTGTTTCGAAATACTTTTTCGCGCCGTCTATTTTCGCGCCGAGAGCGCTTTCGAGCACTGTTTCGCCCTTTCTCTCGCGCGGCAACGCAGCTGCTCTTAGCACGAGCTCTTTTATTCCCGTTCCCTTTATTGCCGACACGGGAACTACCGGCACGCCGAGCGTTTTCTCTATTGCTTTCGCGTCTATCTTATCGCCCGCCTTTTCCACTTCGTCCATCATGTTGAGCGCGACTATAACGGGGACATCCATTTCGAGCAATTGCGTCGTTAAATACAGGTTGCGCTCCAAATTAGTGGCGTCAACTATGTTTATTACGCCGTAAGGGTGTTCGTCCAAAATGTAATTGCGCGAAATCACCTCTTCGGGAGTGTATGGCGACAGCGAATATATTCCGGGCAAGTCTACTATGTTTATATGTTCGCTTCCCTTTTTGCAGACGCCCTCGCGCTTATCCACCGTGACGCCCGGCCAGTTTCCTACGTGGGCTGTGCTTCCCGTGAGCGCATTAAATAGCGTCGTTTTTCCGCAGTTGGGATTTCCGATTAAAGCAAACGTTTTCATTTTCATATTTGCGAACAGATTTCTGCTCTTCCTCCTTGTAATTTTTTACTGTTCCACTTCAACGCAAGCCGCTTCCGCCTTTCTGAGCGTGAGTTCGTAGCCTCTGAGAGTAATTTCCATAGGGTCGCCTAGCGGCGCTTTTTTACGCATGACAAGCTCGGCTCCGGGAGTCACGCCCATGTCGAAAAGCCTGCGTCGTATTCGCCCTTCGCCCGTCACGGCTTTTATCTTGCCGCTCTCGCCCGCAACGAAATCGCTCAATAATTTAGTCATGTTTATTTCTCCTTTTTGTTTTATGTTTATTTTTCGCTTTCACGCTTGGGGATTGCCACGCCTCGCTCGCGGTTACATTCTACGCCACCAAAATCTTTCCCGCGAGGCTTCTGTCGAGGCACAGCCGCCCCTCTTTTACGATTAAAATCACATTGCCGCCCGACTGCGACAAAAGCGTGACTTTGCTACCTTCCGCAATGCCAAGCTCGCGCAAATGTTTTTTCACTTGCCCGTCGGCTCCCACCTTTCGCACTTCGAGTTCGCGCCCGCACGGCGCAATAGTTATAGGCATACGAACTTAACCTCCGCTAACATTTTTAACTTCGATTAACATTATACGCTCAAAAACACGCCTTGTCAAGAAAAAGTTAACCTAAATTAAAATATTTTTTTAAATTTTTGTGGCTTTTCTCAAAAATATATGTTATACTGTTTTTATGGATAAATTCAATAAACAACTCACCGTTTCGGCGGAAGATTATTTGGAAGCGGCGCTCATGCTCACGCTCGACGGCGAGCGCATTAAAGTTACGAGCATTGCGGAAAATTTGGGCGTATCGAAACCCGCAGTAACAAACGCGCTTAGCGAACTCGCCGAAAAAGGGTTACTAATTAAGCAACCGTACGGCGATATCAGTTTAACCGAGCAAGGCAAAAAAGAAGCCGAACGGGTTTATAGCAAACACAGACTTTTGCACGACTTTTTGTTGCGTCTCGGCGTGAGCGAACAAACGGCGGGAATAGACTGTTGCAAAATAGAGCACGTTCTCAGCGAAGAGACTGTGGAGTGCATAAAGAAGTTTATGGAGAAATAATGGTGTTGCCTTGCGAGCAACGGGTTCGCAATATTACCGGCCTTTTTGAGCGCCAAAAAGGCTTAGGCGAAAAAGCGTGCAGGGGGAACACTTTC
>CAMUKG010000021.1 GCA_947089425.1 uncultured Clostridia bacterium | reverse complement strand
TAAAAAAATATAGCCCCTTTATGGGAGCTATATTTTTTGGTAGCGGTAGTTGGATAACGCGAGTGGCTTCTCGCGTGGACTATGCGCCTAAGGGCGCAAGCGTCTGAGCGAATTCGCGCCGTGAAGCAGTTTGCCGTTTATTGTAAAACAAAATTATAATAGCTTGATTAGCGTCGGCGCGTCGAATCCGCGTGCCGCATAAAAAAATATAGCCCCTTTATGGGAGCTATATTTTTTGGTAGCGGTAGTTGGATTCGAACCAACGACCAATCGGGTATGAACCGAGTACTCTAGCCAGCTGAGCTATACCGCCGCAACACAGCTTTTTTATTATAGCAAATAAAAAAAGTTTTTGCAAGTCTTTTAACGCGTTAAAATCGGTAATTTTTAGCACTGAGACACGGAAAACGCGGCTTAAAAACTATGCGCGAAAAAATTACGGTATTTATGCAAAAAAGCGCATTAAAATATAAACGCTTTAACGGGTTGGCGAATAGTATGGGATAGAGAGGCTATCTCACGACAAAGGAGACTAAAATATGTTCAGATTTAATTTCGGATGCGGAAACAGATGCGATTGCGGGAATTGTCGCCCCGACGACTGTTGCGAGCCCGAACCCGACTGCGGATGCTCCGTGCCTCCGCCGTGTCCCGAGCCTAACGTGTGCGTAGGACCGACCGGACCTACGGGGCCGCGCGGAGCTATGGGACCCGTCGGTCCTATGGGATTTCCGGGAGCTATGGGACCTACTGGACCTCAGGGCGTGCAGGGACTTCAAGGCGTGCCCGGCGTGCCCGGCGCAACAGGCGCTGTCGGCCCGACCGGTCCTATGGGGCCGCAAGGACCTGCGGGCGCAACGGGTGCTACGGGAGCGGACGGGGCGGTTGGTCCCACAGGCCCCACAGGACCGCAAGGCGTTCAGGGGTTACAAGGCGTGCAAGGCGTTGCGGGTGAAATCGGACCTACGGGACCTACGGGCGCGACGGGCGCAACAGGTGCGACGGGTCCTACCGGACCTCAGGGGCCTGCGGGCGCTGACGGAGCAACGGGCGCGGTAGGACCTACGGGTCCCACAGGACCGCAAGGTATTCAAGGATTGCAAGGCGTTGCGGGTGCTATCGGACCTACGGGACCTGCGGGCGCGACGGGCGCAACAGGTGCGACGGGCGCGACGGGTCCTACCGGACCTCAGGGGCCTGCGGGCGCTGACGGAGCAACGGGCGCGGTAGGACCTACGGGTCCCACAGGACCGCAAGGTATTCAAGGATTGCAAGGCGTGGCAGGAGCTGCCGGCGCTATCGGACCTATCGGGCCTACGGGACCGACGGGACCTGCGGGTGCTAACGGAGCTACGGGAGCTATCGGACCTACGGGACCGACGGGACCTGCGGGAACGGTTACTCCTGCGGCACCCGTTGCCGACGTTGAGGGAACTCCCACACTCGAAGAGGTTGGAACGACGCTGAACCAACTTCTTGCAAACATGCGCGCGGCAGGGTTGCTTGCAACCTAAATTTTAAACGGCGCGGAGCGGGGCATTACGCGCCGAAAAGTGTAATGAAGCAAAGAAAAGCAAGATTCGTTCGAGTCTTGCTTTTCTTGCGGTGCGCTAATGGTTTGAAATGGTTTTTAAATAAGATTTCTCCGCTTCGCTTCGGTCGAAACTCGCAGTCGCTTAGTACTCGCCAAAGGCTTGTGGCGTTCGCATATTACATGTGCTCGGATGAGGGCGTTCGCGCTCGGCTAAGGACACATAAGTAACGATTTCATATTCTCCGACTTATAGCGATTGCGCTTCGCGGAACAAACGCAAATTGTTTTTTATGCGCTCGTCGTCGCAATATTTGAGGGCGAGCGAGGCTTGCTCTTCCGCTTTTTTAAACTGTCCGAACTGATAGTAGGCGATACTGAGCAGGTCATGTAGAGGCGCGCCCCACGCGTCGGGCTCGGTTATATAGGAGAGTTTGCGTTCGGTTATTCGCAATCCCGCTAGCGCGGCATACATTACGCCCGCAAAGTCGGAGTCGTCGTAGAACGCGCGGGCAAGTCGCAAATACGGCTCTCGCGTGTCGGGCGATTCCGCCACCGCTTTGAGCGCCCAACGAATTGCCTCGCGCTTGTTGCCCGTGCGAGAATAACATTGCGATATGTAGCGCATGCTCGCCGCCCGCTCGTCGTTCCAAGTTGCCGACGGAAGCAAAAGGTGGCGCATGAGCGCGCCGATTGCTTTGTTGTATTGCCCCGCGAACATGTATTCGCGACCCAAGTAGTGAGCCGTGCGGTCGTCGTCGGGCTGTTCGGCGGCGGCGATTTCGAGAAGAGGCAAATATGACGAGCGCGATTTCGTTGCGTCGGGATAGTGCGTTACTTGCACGCCGTAGGCATACGCGGCGCGCTTTTCGGTTTCGCCTTCGGGCACGAGAACTTCATGCACCGCGCCTTTCCATAAAAAGCCTTTGCGGTGAATTTTTTCCGACCAAAAAACTACTCCGTCCGAACCGTCGGCGTTTTTGCTCCACACATAACGATACAAAAATTGATTTGCGTCGGGAGCGTTTTTTACCGCCGTCTCTAACGCTTTTCGCCAACCCGTTTCCATAATTTCGTCGAGGTCGAGGCAGACGTACAGTTCGCCGTCGGTCGGCGCGAGTTCTAAACTGCGGTTGCGTGCCGCGTCGAATCTGAAAGGCGAAAACGTCTCTTTTTTTACCGTTGCGCCGAGCTTTGCGAGCTTTTCCGCCGTGTCGTCGTCCGAACCCGTGTCGAGCACGAAAACGCCGTCGGCGTCGCGCACCGAGTTCATGAACCGCTCGGCGAATTTGCTCTCGTTTTTACATATTGCGTATATATAAATTTTCATACAGTATTTATATGCGTTTTAGCTATGTTCGGTGCCAACCCCATGAAAAAAGAGTTCTTTCGGGGCATAACCGAGTAATAAGTTGACAAATTGCCGACTGTAATGTTACAATCGCTTTTATGGACACTGTATTATTCGATTTGGACGGAACGCTTTTGAACACTCTCGACGACCTTTGCGACAGCACGAATTTTGCGCTCGGCGAATTCGGCTATCCCGAGCGCACTTTAAGCGAAGTGCGTTCGTTTGTGGGCGAGGGAGTGCGCAAGCTCATAGAACGCGCGTTGCCCGATTTTGCGAAAGACAAAACGAGCGAAGTTCTCGAAGTTTTCGAAAGGCATTACGACAAAAACAAGGAAAACAAGACGCGCCCGTATGACGGCGTTTTGAACATGCTGAATAAAGTTTGCGCAAAATATAAAACGGCGGTGGTGTCGAATAAGTATCATGCCGCAGTCGTTGATTTGCGAGCAAAACTATTTCCGCAAATCGCTCTCGCCGTAGGAGAGCGCGACGGGTTGAAAAAAAAGCCCGCGCCCGACATGGTGGAGTATGCTTTGCGCGAACTCGGCTCCGCTAAGGAAAACGCGGTGTACGTGGGCGACAGCAACGTGGATATTCTCACGGCGAGAAACAGCGGGCTTCCGATAATTGCGGTGAGTTGGGGATTTCGCCCTCGCGCCTTGCTCGAAGAAATGGGCGCGGATATAATAATAGACGACCCGAGCGAACTCATGGGTGCGCTCGAAAAGGTATAGGGGGCGGCTTTTTGGTCGCAAAAGATTTCGGACGAAAACGCTCAGAAGGGAGGAACACTTTCGGCTGTGTCCCTCCCGCTCTTAACACCCTCGCAACGAAAGGGCGGCCCCTTGACTGCTTTTAACGGTCAATATTTATAAAACGAAAGCATTGTATTAAAATGTTATTGCGAACGTAGCGAAGCAATCCCAAGCATAGAGCAGAGATTGCCGCGCTCGTTGCATTCGCTTGCAATGACATATAAGTAGCAAGCTCGCCATGTTACTGTGAGCGAACGCGCGGCAGTAAAAAGGCGAAACGCAAAAAAGCGTTTCGCCTTACATTATTTTTCGGTTAGGTTTTTTATAAGTTCGTTTACGCGAGAGGCGAGCGATTCGAGGGAGCGTTTTATTTCGCGGAGCTCGCGCAAAGCGTCGGTTTTTTCTCTGTCGGGCTCGGGTTTTCTCGCGTCGGTTTTTTTTGTGTCGAGCGGTTTCGCGCTATCGGCTGTTTTTTTGGATTCGGATAATCTTACGTTCTCTTGCGGCTTTTTCGCGGCGGGTTGCTTTGCGCCGTCCGCAATTTTTTTGACGTCGGGTGATTTGACGGGCTCGGACGGCTTTTTAATATCCGACGGTTTGAAACTCTCGGATAATTTTCTTGCGTCAGCTTGTTTTGCGGGTTCGAATTGCTTTGGTTGAATTTTATTTTGGGGCGGAAGGGCAATGCGTCGGCTCGGCTTTCGAGCTCCCGCATTTTGCGTTTCGTCTTGCGTGTAGTTAAGGCACTTTATGAGCGCGGAAAACAGCGGTTGCGGGGCGTCGGTGGCAAACGCCTCGTTTTCGGCGGCTGAAAGTTCGGGCTTTGTTACCGCCGCATAGTTGAGCGAGAAGCCGCGACTTGCGCAAAAGTTTTGAATAAACGCTCTTCGCGCTATGCCGTTGCCGTAAGAAAAAGGCGACAGTATTATAAGTTCGCGTATGTAGCAACATAATTGCGCGGCAAAGTCCGCTTTATTTGCTTGCGGCGCGCTCGGCATTTGTTGTAACTTTGCGAGCACGTTTTTAAGCGAACCGCGCAAGAGTTTTGGGTCGGCACAACTTCCGCCCGCGAGCATGAGTTCGCCCGTGCGAAGTTCGCCGCATTTGGGTTTTGGTTCGAATAGGGTTTTGTGAGCGGCGCAATAGGCGTCGAAACCGAAATCGATTCCCGGATGTTCGCACATGAGCACAGTGCGGGCGTAAAGCGGGTATTTGGCGCATTTTTTCAAAAAATTCGCTTTATCGGTTTTTCCGCATAAATACGTCATAGCGGCGGACACCGTAGTTTTATTCGGCGCCGCTTCGTCGAGCGCGATATTCGCCGCTACGCCGAGCGCTAAATTTTTTGCCTCTATTACCTGCATGAGTTTATTATATCGTAGATGCGGGTTCGGTGTCAAGCGGCGGCGAGTGCGGCGTAATTTTTCGTCGAACGTTTTAATAAGCGAGCGCATAAAAAAGTATATCCGAAACCTTACTTAAAAGACTTGAAAAAAATCGCCGTATGAGGTAAAATATATATGTTCGAATATTTTCGCGACGCGCCGCTTAACAGATGTTGCACGTTTTTAACGGGCGGCAGAGCAAGGCGACTTGTTTACGCTTATACGCAGGAAGAACTTTGCGAAGCGGCGGCGGGCGGCGCGCTCGTTTTGGGACGCGGTAGCAATGTGCTTGTGGGCGACGCGGGCTACGACGGCGACGTGGTTGTGAACAGAACGGCTTCGAGAGCGTTTTCGGGCGAGTTTTGCGAGTGCGACAGCGGCGTTTTGCTGTCGCTTCTGTCGCGCGAATATGCGGCGGCGGGGAGAACGGGGCTCGAATGGGCTTACGGGCTTCCGGGAAGCGCGGGCGGCGCCGCAATCGGCAACGCGGGAGCGTTCGGCGGCTGTATGGCCGACGTGTTGGAGAGCGTAACCGTGCTTTCGGGCGGCAACGTGCGCGAGCTGAAAGCGGAAGAGTGCGGTTTTAAATACCGTTCGAGCGCAATTCGCGGCACCGTTTTAAAACTTAGGCTGAAAGCGCCGTTCGGAGAGCCCGACGGCATAAGGGAACTGTCGGAGAGCAATTTGGCGCGAAGACGGAAAACCCAACCGCTCGGCGCAAGCGCGGGGAGCGTTTTTAAGGCGGCGGGGCTTTTGCCCGCAGGGCTTTTAATAGACCGTGCGGGGCTTAAAGGCGCGGGCGCGGGCGGCGCGTTCATATCCCCCGTTCATGCAAATTTTATAATGAACAGAGGCGGCGCTACGAGCGGAGACATTTTGCGTCTCATTATCGAAGCGGAGACGGCTGTGTTTTTGAAATACGGCATACGGTTAGAGCGAGAAATCAAACTGTTGGGAGAGTTCTTTTAAATGGCGTTTTGGGGCGATTACCACACCCACACCGTGTATAGTCACGGTAAAGGAAGCATAGAAGACAGTGTGCTAAAAGCCGCCAAACTCGGATTGCGCGAGCTTGGCATAACCGAGCACGGCTTTAATCATCTTTGCTATAATTTGCGCAGAGGCGAACTTGCGAGAATGCGCTCTCAAATCGAAATGCTCGCCCAAAAGTATCCGCAAGTTAAAGTGTATGTCGGGGTGGAAGCGAATATATTGTCGCCCAAAGGAAAGATAGACGTGCGCGGGTCGGACAAGCCTAAGCTCGACATAACAGTGTGCGGGTATCATAAATTAGTGCGCGCTTTTCCTGCGCAGCCGCAATATTTTTTTCCTAACAACTTGGGGCTTTCGGGCGCTAAAACGGTGGCGAGGAATACGGCGGCATATTTGAGCGCTCTCGAAAAGAACGAAATCGACATTCTTTCGCATCCCGGAAACAGTTGCAAGTGCGACGTGCGCGAAGTGGCGAGGGCGTGCAAATATTTCGGAACGTATTTCGAGCTCAACGGGAAACGCATTTCGCTCTCCGACGACGAACTTGCGGCGGTTGCCGAAGAGGATTGCGAATTTATTGCGAGCAGCGACGCGCACGAACCGCGCAGGGTGGGCGATTTCAGCCTTCCCGTGAAAAGAATAGAAAAGCTCGGCATTCCGCTCTCGCGGCTCGCGAACTACGAACGGTTGCCGCAATTCAGGAGCAGGAAAGAGGCGAAACACACGGGCGACAACGAAAACGCCATGGGAGAGGAATTGTAATTTTGACGGGAGCGGACGCAAACACCGAATTGGAAGAAGCGGAGAGCAAACTTTGCAAGGCGAGCAAAGAAGAGCTTGCCGCTAAGCCGCTATCTTCGCGCAAAGAGAAAGCGGCGTTTTTATCCGCCGTCTTGTTCACGTCGGGTTCGCTCCTAATTCACGGTTCGTGCGTTTCGGCGAGCGTTTCCACTCAAAACGAAGCTTTTGCCAAAACTGCGGCAAGCGTCGCTCAAAGTCTTACGGGAAAACCCGCCGAAGTTACTCTCGGGGGTAAAACGTTCGAAATATTGATTGCCGACGCGGTGGAACTTCTCGGCGAGTGCAAAGTGCTCGACCCCGAAAAAAGAGTTGTGCTCGGCTCGATTGACAGCGAGCTTACGGGCGAGCAAAGCGAGGCGGCGGCGTTTGTGCGCGGCGCGTATCTCGGCGGCGGAAGTTTGATTGTGCCCAAATATCACCTCGAATTTTCTTTCGGGAAAAAGAGCATTGCCGAAGATTTCGAGGCGCTTCTCGGTAGGTTCGGAATAAAAGCCGAACTTACGGCTCACAGGGGCAGGGCGGTGGTTTACGCCAAAGACAGCGAGAGTATAAGCGACTGCCTCGCGCTTATGGGCGGCGTGAAAGCGGTGCTGTCGCTCAATTCCATAATGGCGGCGCGGCAGATGAGCGCGCACATAAACCGTCAGCAAAATTGCGACATGCACAATATAGACAAGCAAATAAACACGGGGCTTAGCCAATGCGCCTATCTTAAAGAGCTCGACCTCGATTCGGTGACTGCGGGGCTTAAAGAGGCGGGACTTGCGAGGCTCGCTCATCCCGATTACAGCTACGAGCAACTTGCGGCGATGCTCGGAATAACCAAGAGCGGACTCAAAAACAGGCTAAGACGGCTTAAAGAGCTATACGATCGCGGCGGCTGTTTTAAGTCGGGCTGAGTATAAAAAATCATATATAGGCAAAAAAATGAAAGGGAAACGGGAGGGAAATAAAAAATGTTATTTAAAGAAACGCAAGTAGGGAGAATGTTTACTCATACCGACGCACAGCAGCTTGTGGGGCGTTGCATGAGGTTTGACAGCGAAATTACGTTTGAAATGGGAACCAAAAAAATCAACGGAAAGAGCCTTATGGGCGTGATTAGCATGGCGCTTAAAAGCGGAGATACAGTTACGGTAATCGCTAAGGGAGACGACCAAGAGTCCGCTCTCGAAATGGCGATTAAGATGCTGTCGGCAAAACACCCGCAATAAATTTAACGTACGCAAGGAAAATAACAGGCATGGAACAAACCGCTTTAACGGAAGAACGCAAAGAAAAAGAATTCGTGCATTTGCACGTTCACACCGAATACAGTTTGCTTGACGGCGCTACTCGCATAGGCAAGCTTTTTTCGGCGTGCGACGACATGAATATGCCCGCCGTAGCCATAACCGACCACGGAAATATGTACGGCGTTCTTGAATTCGTGAAAGCTGCGGTGAAACACACCGACCCCAAAGCGGATTTCTACGAGTTTATGGCGGAAAAACGCCCGTATAAAGTTAAGCCCATAATAGGGTGCGAGCTTTATATGTGCGAGGATATGGCGGTTAAGGCGAGCCGCGACGGCAAAATGCCTAAGTACAACCACCTTGTTCTGCTTGCCAAAAACGAGACGGGATATAAAAATCTTATTAAACTTGTTTCGCGCGCGTATACCGAAGGGCTTTACTACAAGCCGCGCATCGACATGCCTCTTTTGCGCCAATACACCGAAGGGCTCATTTGCCTGTCCGCCTGTATTGCGGGAGTTATTCCGCAAGCTATTTTGGCGGGCGATTTGGAGAAAGCCGACGCATACGTGAAAGAGTTCAAAAGTTTGTTCGGCGAAGATTTTTACATAGAAATCCAAGACCACAACATTAAAGACCAAAAAATAGTGTTGCCGCACCTAATAAGGCTGGCGCGCGAAAACGGCGTGAAGATAGTTGCGACAAACGACGTTCACTATCTTACTCGCGCCGACGCCACTATGCAAAAAGTTTTGCAGTGCATATCGTTTCGCACCACTATGGTGTATAACGAAGACGAGGTTAGGCAAGACGCGGGCGACGCGGTGACGGAAGAGGGGATAAACGACGACGGATATTTCCCCACAAAAGAATTTTATTTGAAGAGCTACGACGAAATGCTTTCGCTGTTTCCGTCGTTCCCAGAAAGTTTGGAAGTTACCAAAGAAATAGCCGACAAGTGCGACGGGTGCTACTATTTCAGAAAAGAGCCGCTTTTGCCGTCGTACTATCCCGAAGACGGAAGCGAGCCCTACGAGTTTTTGCGTAAGCTTACCTACGACGGCTTGAAACGCAAATACAAAACCATTACCGAAGAAATCGAGAAGCGCGCCGAATACGAACTCGGAGTAATACACAGGCTCGGCTTTGTGGACTACTTCCTAATCGTGTGGGACTTCATTCACTGGTCGGAAACTCACGACGTTCCCGTAGGACCGGGAAGAGGGAGCGGCGTTGGCAGTATCGTGGCTTACGCTATCGGCATAACCAAAGTTAACCCTTTAAAGTATCAACTCATTTTCGAGCGGTTCTTAAATTCTGAGCGAGTTTCAAACCCCGACTTCGATATAGATTTTTGCGTCGATAAGCGCGAACTCGTTATTCAGTACGTTACCGAAAAATACGGCGCGCCAAACGTGTCGCAGATTGTCACGTTCGGAACAATGGCGGCGAAGCAGTCGGTGAAAGACGTGGGGCGAGTTTATAATTACCCGTATGCCGAAGTTGAAAAGATTACAAAGCTCATTCCGGGCATGATGGGCAAAAAGCACCTCACGCACATTTTGGGCTTTCAAAAGTGGAAAGACAACGAGCCCAGCCCCGTGATAGGCGAGTTGCGCGACATGTACGACAACAACGAAATGGCGCGCGTTATTTTGGACATGGCTATGAAAATAGAGGGTATGCCGCGCCAAACGGGAATGCACGCGGCGGGCGTAATAATCTGTCGAGACCCCATATCCGACCACGTGCCTATGGCGAAGACGGGCGACGGAAACATAACCACAGAGTTCAACATGATAGAGTGCGAAGAGCTCGGACTTTTGAAAATGGACTTTTTGGGGCTCAGAACTCTTACCGACATAAAAAAGGCTGTGGATATAGTAAAAGTGACGCAAGGCGTTAGCCTCGACTTTTACGACATGGAATATAACGACGAGGGCGTGTTTAAGCTAATAGGCGACGGCGACACGCATGCGGTGTTCCAGCTCGAATCGGAAGGCATGAAAAAGTTCATGCGCGACTTAAAGCCGTCAAGCCTCGAAGATATTATAGCGGGAATATCGCTGTACCGTCCCGGTCCTATGGACAAAATCGACGAGTATGTTTTCAACAAGAAAAATCCCGACAAAATCAAATACGACCACCCGCTCACAAAGCCCATTTTGGAAGTGTCTTACGGAATAATGGTGTATCAAGAGCAAGTTATGCAAATGGTGCAGGCGCTCGGCGGCTACACTTTGGGGCGCGCCGACAACGTGCGCCGCATGATGAGCAAGAAAAAAGTGGACGCAATGGAAAAGGAACGCGAAGTGTTCGTGCACGGTACCGTTGACCACGGCGTGGAAATTCCCGGTTGCATTAAAAACGGCGTGCCCGAAGACGTGGCGAACAAAATTTACGACGACATGATTGCGTTCGCGTCTTACGCGTTTAATAAGAGCCATGCGGCGGCATACGCTTATCTTGCCTATCAAACGGCGTATCTTAAATGCTATTATCCCGTCGAGTTTATAACTGCGGTGCTAAACAACCGCATAACGAGCATAGACGAAATAACGAACTATTTGTCGTATTTAAAAGAGCGCAACGTTACCGTTTTGCCGCCGTCTATCAATAAGTCGTTCGTGGAGTTCTCGGTTGAGAACGGCGCCGTGCGAATAGGACTCGCCGCCATTAAAAACGTGGGCAAAGGCGTGATAGAAGAAATTATAAAAGAGCGCGAAAAGGACGGCGAGTTCACCGATTTCGTGCAGTTCGTAAAAAGAATAGAAAACGCGCAATTAAACAAGCGAATGCTCGAAAGTCTCATTTATGCGGGCGCGTTCGATTGTTTGGGCAAAACGCGCAGTCAGTATATTGCGGTGTATGAAACCGTAATCGACAGAGTGAACAAAGACAGAGCGGCAAGACTTAAAGGGCAATTTTCGTTTTTCGACATGAGCGACGATTGCGCAAAGCTCGACGAATTCGAATATCCGCAAATGCGCGAGTATCCGCTTGGCGTGAAACTCGCAAAAGAAAAAGAGGTTGCGGGCGTGTATTTAACGGGGCACCCGCTCGAAGAGTATACGGGGCATCTTAAAAAGTACAACTACAATTCGGCTAATATAAAGCCCGTGCTCGGCGACGACGGAGAACTTACGGGACTGAAAGACGACACTGTGGTGAAGCTCGGCGGAATGCTTGTGGAAGCCGAAAAGAAATTCACCAAATCGGGCAAAGAGCTCGGAATAGGAAAGCTCGAAGACCTTTACGGCACAGTAGACATAATGCTTACGGGCTACACCTATAAAAAACTTAAAAACGTTTTCCAAAAAGACAATATGGTGACCGTTTCGGGCAAAATAAAAACTCGCGAAGATTCCGTTACGGTGTGGGCGGATTCGATAGAGCTGTGGGGCGACGTCAAGCCCGAAGCTCCGCCCAAAATGATTTGCTTTTATCTTTCGTTTAACAACAGCGACCCGTCGGTTATGGATAATTTGCAAGACATTCTTTCGGCGTATCCCGGCAGAGACGAGACATATTGCAAAAACCTTGACGACGGCAAGCTTTATCCGCTCGGCATAGGGGTGGAAGTGAGCGACAGCCTCGTGAGCGAGGCGCGCGGACTAATGGGAAGCGAAAACGTGAAAATCGCGGTGAAGAAGTAAATTTTTTGGTTGCCCTCTTGCGGCAAAAGAGTCGCTTTTTATTGCGGAGTTCGCAACGGAGAACTTATGACTTATAGAAACTTTATTTGTAAAAACGTGACGGCTTTTTGGTCACAAAAAGCCTTGCAAAAATGATAAAAGGAGGAACACAGCCGAAAGTGTTCCCCCTGCACGCTTTTTCGCCCAAGCCTTTTTGGCACTCAAAAAGGCTGGTAATTTTTTGCGACCAAAAGGCCGGTGTTACGGTAAAGTACAAAAGTTACAAATTATTACAAATAAGAAAAAAGCGTTTCCGTTGTCACGCAAGACAATAAAAAAAACTTTCTTTAAACAGTTGCTTTTTTTGCGCTTTTTTTGTTACAATATTATCGGAGAAATTTCCGCAATCGTCGCGAGGGCGGCGAAGTTGCGGAGTAAGATTAGACTGCGGAGGTTTTTATGAAAAAAATCGCTGTTTTAACGTCGGGCGGCGACGCGCCCGGAATGAACGCGGCAATACGCGCGGTGGTGCGCTACGGCATTTTCGCGGGAATGGAAGTTATGGGCATTGAACGCGGCTATGCGGGGCTTTTGGAAGGCAAGTTTTTGCCTATGAACATGCGTAGCGTGTCGGATATTATCCAACGCGGCGGCACCGTTTTGCGCACGGCGCGTTGCCTTGAAATGAAGACCGAAGACGGACAGCAAAAGGCTGTGGAGCAACTCAAAGCGAACGGCATAGAGGGCCTTATCGTAATCGGCGGCGACGGTTCGTTTATGGGCGCGAAAGCCCTCAGCGAGCGCAATTTCCCGTCTATCGGCATACCAGGCACAATCGACAACGACCTTGCCTACACCGATTACACGCTCGGTTTCGACACGGCGTGCAATACCATTTTGGACGCAATCAACAAAATACGCGACACCATGACGAGCCACGACCGCGTGTCTATAATAGAAGTTATGGGGCGCAACTGCGGCGACCTTGCGCTATATGCGGGGCTCGGTGGCGGCGCCGAAGTTATAATAGTTCCCGAGCATAAAATAGACATAGCGCGCGTGTGCGAGAGGTTGGAGGCGAGCAAACAGCGCGGCAAACACAGCGGCATAGTTGTGGTTGCCGAAGGCGCGGGCACTGCCGACGAATGGGCAAAGCAGATAGCCGAGCGCACGGGGCTGAGCATTCGCTCCACCGTTCTCGGACACTTGCAACGCGGCGGAAGCCCGAGCATGAAAGACAGATTTTTGGGCACGACGATGGGCGTGTATGCCGTTCAACTTCTCGAAAAGGGAATAGGCAACCGCGTTGTCGGCATACGCAAAAATAAGCTTTACGACGAAGACATCGTTACGGCTTGCGGCATGAAAAAGAAATTCGACGTCGAACTATATAATATGGCGGGCGTGGTGGCAAGATAATTAGGAATAAGCGGAGCGTTATGAGCGAAAAAAAGAACGAACGCGGCAAAAAGGGCGATATAAACTTAACGAAACTGAACAGCACGGCAACGCGAGTCGTGTATTGGATGTTTCAAATTCTCATTCTTTGCACAATGGGTTTTTCTATTGTGTCGCTTTTCACCGAACCTACTCTTTTCGACAAAGGCACGCACATAGAGCACATAATGCTTTGCGTGGTGTCTCTTATTTTATATAATATTCCGAGCATAGCGCAACGAAGATTTAAGCTCTACGTGCCGTCGGCAATTCACATATTCGTGCTCTTGTTCATATTTGCGCATTTTATTTTGGGCGAAGTTTTCGGAACGTATAAAGTGAGCGCGTTGTTCGATAAATTATTGCACACCACTAGCGGACTCGCGATAGCTTTGGGCGGTTTTTCGCTTGTGAATATTTTAAACGATTCGCGCAACACACATTTAAAACTCAGTCCGCTTTTCGTGGCTCTGTTTTCGTTTTGTTTCGCGCTTGCAATAGCGCTACTTTGGGAAGTGCTCGAATTTACGTCAGACAGTCTTTTCGGCACGAATATGCAACGTTATATTCCGCCCGAAAACGTGGAGCAGGCTGTGCCGCCAAAGCAAGGCTACGGGCTTATAGACACAATGGGCGACATGATTGTGTCGACAGCTGCCGCGTTTGTAGTAAGCGTGCTCGGCTATATCGCGCTCAGAAAAAAATCGGGCGCGCTCAACAGATTTCTTTTGCGCAAGATTCCCGATTACGAAATTGCCATAGCGGAAGCGGAAGAGGCGGGCGACACGAAGCTTGTCGAGGCTCTCAAAAAGGCGCGCGCCGAAGTGCTCGGTCAAACGAGCGGGGAGAGCGACGAGGTCGAGCTTAAAGAGAGTTCCGTTGCGTCGGCGGAAATCGAAAGTGAGGCGCACACGGAAGAAAAGCCGCAAACGGAAAACTCGGAAATAGGCGAGGAAGCTCCGCAAGAAAATGCCGAAGAAACGGACGCGACTCTTTTGGAAAGCGCCGAAGTTGCCGTTACGAAAGAAGAGGAAGAAAATAGCTCGTCGGAGATTCTCGCGGCATCGCCTACGGCTCCTCGCAATGACAAGATGCGCTCGGCTAAGGACATAAACAAAAACATAAAAAATGATAGAAGTAAAAAACGTTAAATACATTTACAACGAAGGCGCCGACGACGAGAAGCAAGCTCTCGGCGGCGTTTCGTTTAGCGTTGCCGACGGCGAATTCGTGGCGCTCGTGGGGCACAACGGCAGCGGCAAAAGTACGCTCGCCAAGCTTTTTAACGGACTCGCTTTGCCCAAAGAGGGCGAAGTGCTGATTAACGGCATGAGCACCGCCGATAAGAAAAAGCTGTTCGATATTCGCAAAACGGTGGGAGTCGTTTTTCAAAATCCCGACAATCAAATGGTTGCGTCCATAATAGAGGACGACGTGGCTTTCGGACCCGAAAACATAGGGCTTCCGTCCGCCGAAATAAACGAGCGCGTGCAATGGGCGCTCGAAGCTGTGGGAATGGAAGAGCACCGCAAGGGCACGCCGTTTAGGCTGTCGGGCGGACAAAAGCAGAGGCTTGCAATAGCGGGCGTGCTCGCAATCAAGCCTCAAATAATGGTGCTCGACGAGAGCACCGCAATGCTCGACCCCGTAGGGCGCGACGAGGTTATGAAAGTGATTATGCGCCTCAACCGCGAAGAAAAAATGACGGTTGTCATGATTACGCATTTTATGGAAGAGGCGGCGCTTGCCGACCGCATAATCGTGCTTAACGGCGGACTCGTGGCGGGCGAGGGAAAGAAAGAAATTTTCCGCAACCGCGAGCTGATTGAGAGCGCGGGGCTCGAACTGCCTCTCGCCGCTCGAATAGCCGACGCGCTCCGCTCGCGCGGGCTTTCGCTCGACGAAAACGTGACTTTGCCCGAGGAGCTTGTGAATGCGCTATGCCGATAAAAATTACCGATTTGAATTACGTTTACAGTAAGGGCACGCCGTTTCAAAAAATCGCGCTCAGTCACGTTAACCTCGAAATTGCCGACGGCGAATTTTGGGGCATAATAGGGCACACGGGAAGCGGAAAGAGCACCCTTTTTTCGCACCTTAACGCGCTCACGAGAATACAGAGCGGCAAAATAGAAATAGACGAGTTTACTCTTATAGGTAACGGCGGAAAAAAGCCGAAAAGAAAGCACCGCCCCGATTATAAGGCGCTAAGGGCGCGCGTGGGCATGGTTTTTCAATATCCCGAATATCAACTGTTTGCCGAAACGGTCGCCGACGACGTTGCGTTCGGCGCGAAGAACATAGGAATAAAAGGCGAAGAACTGAACTCGCGCGTGAAGTCGGCAATAGAGATGGTGGGGCTGTGCTACGACGATGTGCACGCCCGCAGTCCGTTCGACCTTTCGGGCGGGCAAAAGCGCAGAGTGGCGCTTGCGGGAGTGCTTGCGATGCACCCCAAAATTTTGGTGCTAGACGAGCCGACGGCGGGGCTCGACCCGCGCGGTAAACGTGAAATTCTCGACCTTATAACGAAAATAAAAGAAACGCTTTGCCCCACCGTGATTATGATTTCGCACAACATGAACGAGGTTGCCGAGTATTGCGACAAAATTGCGGTTATGGCGGGCGGAGAACTGAAACTCGTGAGCACTCCCGCCGAACTGTTTTCGCAGACAGAATTGCTTCAAAGCTTGCATATAGAAATGCCGGGAGTTACCGCGCTTTCGTGCGAATTAAACGCGAGAGGACTTAACGTGTCGCGCTCCGTTTTAACCGAAGAACAACTCGTTGAAGAAATTTTGCGGGCTAAGGGGGCGGGAATATGAAAGACGTAAGTTTCGGGCAATATTATCCCGCCGAGAGCGCACTGCACCGCCTCGACCCGCGCATAAAGCTTTTAGCTGTAATCCTTTATATTGTGGGAATATTTTTTATTCGCAAGTTTGCGGGTTTCGCGCTTATTGCGCTGTTTTTACTCGTTGCCATTCTCGTTAGCCGCGTGCCGTTTTTCAAGGTGCTCAAAAGCGTGCGGGCGGTGCTCTTTTTGGTGCTGTTCACCGTGATTATGAGCGTGCTGTTTTATTCCACCAAAACCGAAGAACCGCTGTGGCAATGGCGCTTTATAAAAATATACGAGCAGGGACTTATAAATGCGGCGCGCATGGGGTTGCGCCTAATTTTCTTGGTGCTCGGTCCGAGCTTACTTACGTTAACCACAACGCCCGTAGAGCTAACCGACGGGCTCGAAAGCCTTTTGAAACCGCTTGCCATGATTAAACTTCCCGTTCACGAGCTTGCAATAATCATGAGCATAGCGCTTCGGCTCATTCCCACGCTTATGGAAGAGACCGAAAAAATAATGAACGCGCAAAAGGCGAGGTGCGCGAGTTTCGACACCGGCAACATTTTTAAGCGCGCGAAAGCTCTTTTGCCCATACTTATTCCGTTGTTCGTAAGTTCGTTTCGGCGCGCCGACGAACTTGCCGACGCTATGGACTCGCGCTGTTACAGAGGCGCTAAGGGGCGAACCCGCATGAAAGTGCTAAAACTTAGGTTCCGCGATTTCGTTGCGGCTTTTATAATGCTCGCGCTTTTCGCCGCAATACTGTTTTTGCGTTATAATTGGTTCGGGTGGTCGTTTTTGACGGTGCTTATATGAAAACCTATTTGTTAACCCTTAGCTACGACGGCACCGACTTTCACGGTTGGCAACGGCAAAACGATTTGCCTACCGTTCAAAAGGCGGTGGAAGACGCGCTCGCGGAGTTTGCGGGAGAGCCCGTTGTTGTTACGGCATCGGGACGCACCGACGAGGGCGTGCACGCACTCGGGCAAACGGCGTCGTTTTGTTGTTCTCTTGCGGTGCCTGCGAATAAGCTTGCCGCCGCGCTCAACACCCGTTTGCCGCGCTCGGTGCGCGCCGTTTCGTGCATTGAGGCGCAAGACGGGTTTTGCGCGAGAAAGAGCGCCAAAAGAAAAACGTATGTGTATAGAATATACGTTTCGTCCCGCTCGCTCCCGCATTTGGAGCGGTATGCATTGCGGCTCGACTCCGCGCCGAATTTAGAGCTTATGAAAAAGGCGGCGGCGCTTATCGAGGGCACGCACGACTTTAAAGAATTTTATTGCTTGGGCTCGTCGGCAAAAACCACGGTTCGCACCGTGTATTCATGTTCGTTCGAACAATTCGAGCCTTGCGGTATAACTCCCGCGATTTGCGAATTTAAAATTTGCGGCAACGGCTTTTTGTATAAAATGGTGCGCCTTCTTGCGGGCGCGCTAATATCGCTTGCTTGCGGTAAACTCACGCTCGAAGACTTTGCCGCCGCACTCGGCGGAGAGTCGGGTAAGGTGAAAAAAGTTCCCGCAGAGGCGAAAGGGCTCACGCTTGCGAGCGTGGAGTATGAGTGAAAAATGATTTTGTTGGCTTGCGAGCAATGTGTCGCTTTTATCGATAAAGCCACAACATAAGATAAAAAAGAAAAGTTTTCCGTTGCGAGCTTCGCAACAATAAGAGATTACTCCTCTCTGTCGTATTCTATCGTGTAGCCTATGTCGGTGGAGTAGTCGCCGAGATTTTTTCCGAAGAGGGCGACGCCAGACCTTGCGGCGAGCGTGAAAGTTTTGAGGTCGCTGAGCCGCGCGAGAGTGATTTCGGATATTTTTATTCCGTCCCAAAAACAGCCGCGCGCGTTCACCGAAAGGGTTTTTAAGCTTCCGTATTGCGGATACACTCTATCAAACCAATCGGGGCAAAGAGCACCTTTGCGGTCGCGGTTTTCGGGCGGGAGAGTGGCGGCGCCGAGCGGCTCGTTGTCGATATAAAACATAACTCTGCCGGGAAGTGTGTCGCCGCCCGTAGCCACAGCGCTTAGCTCGAAGTGAAAGCGAATTTCCGAAATCACGGTGCCGCTTGCGGGCGGTGTGGGAAGAGTGTACGTGAGCGAACCGTCGCTAAACCACAGCCCCAAGCAGTCGGCGTGTTCGGGATAGGTGAAATAGCGCGGTTCGTCCGTTTCGCCTATAAAGCCGGTAGCGCCCACGAGCGCGCAACGGCTGTGAACGGAGCACGCTCTGTATTGCCCTACGGGGAGTTGAAACGATTGCGCCTTTTCGGGCAAAAACGTGGCAACGTCGATTAAAATTTTATCGAGCGCGATAGACGCGAGCTTTGCCGTGCCGCGCTTTCCTCGTTCTTCCGTTAGGCGAATAAGCCCCACGCTTTCAAGCTTTTTTATGTGGGGAGTGAGCGCGCTGTTTGATAGGTGCAAATTTTTGGCAAGGTCGCTTAGCGTTATAGAACGGTGTTCGAGAACTTGTTCGAGAATGTCCATGCGAACCTGACTGCCGATTGCCTCGCAAAGCGTGTAGGCGTCTTTAAGGTCGGAAAAATGTTTCATGGCTTTATTGTAACATTATATTGCGCAAAAAACAAGCATTTGAGTCCGTAGACAAAGTATACGGGCTTTCGCCCAAACGCGACACGGCGCTACGAAAAAAGGGCATTGCTGCCTGTTTTCTTGCTTAATTCGTGTTGGGCAAACGCTCAAAGGCGAGTTTTTTGCAAACGTTTGTTTCGGGTTGAAGTTTTTTTCGAGCGCCGTTTGAGCTTGCGTCGCGCCCGCAAAAAAATTCGCGCGGCGGGTTTCGCTTCCGCACTTGACACTTTGGCTAAGTTATGTTATTATTGTTTCGCAAGCGTTCGAGAAAGTGCGCAAGGCAATAAAAGCAAGGAAAATAAATGATAGATTTAGTCGGAAAAATCGGCTCTATGGCGCTCATAGACAGCCCGCATCACAGCATAGACTATAATAAGTTCGCGGGGCTTTCGCGCCAACTGCGTCCCGGCATGATTTGGGTGTCGAGCGGCGCCACCGAGATAGGGCGGCTCGACTATTTGCACCGCAACGGTTGCGAACTCGAAGGGAATCCCGACGAGGTTAAAATGGACTATGCGTCGCAAGGGCAAGCCATTTTGATGCAAACTTATCGCAACTTTATAGACGCGCGCTATTCGGTGCGGCAAGTGCTTGTGGAGCACGGGCATTTTAACGACGCATCGAAGAGGGAAAACATTAGGCAAATGCTAATGAGGGCTCCGAGCCAAAACGCCATTCCCATAATAAATTATAACGACGCCGTTTCGTGCGAAGAAAACCGCAAAATGGAAATACTCAAATTGCAACGCGAACGCGGCAAAGCTGTGGAACTTGTGGACAACGACGAAACTGCGGCGCAAATAGCGTGTCTCGTAAATGCGAAAACGTTGCTCATTTTTTCCACTCTCAACGGAATATACAGCGACGTGAACGACCCGTCGTCGCTCATAACCGAGATAAGCGCGCCTACGGCGGGAGAAGTGCTTGAAAAGATAGAGAAAGCGAAAGAGGGGTGCAAAGGCGCTTCGCGCGCAGGCGCGAACGGCGCTAAGGCTAAGCTCGAATACATAAAGCCGTGCGTCGAGGCGGGCGTTAAAGTGCTAATTGCAAGCGCCGACCGTAGTATAGAAGAAATTTTGACGGGAAAAGCTCCGTGCACACGAATTTTTACGCGGTAATTAAATCCGTAAGGAATATTATATGGTAACCAAAAAACAAATGAAAGCGGCAAAAGAGGAGCGCGAGCTTGCTTCTACCGAGAAAATGACCGCAAAGCGTTGGCTCATTCTCATTTTCGGCATAATTTTGTCGGGCGTTGTGCGCGCAATCGGCATTTATTCTTTTATAGTACCTAATAATTTCGCGCCGGGCGGAGTTACGGGTATTGCGTCTATGCTCGAAAACAAGTTGCCGGGCAACCCTAACGCAGGTTACTTTTTGCTTGCTATAAATATTCCGCTTATAATAGTCGCGTTCATTTTTATAGGCAAAAAGTTCGCGATAATTTCGGGCATTTCGATTTTGATGTCGTCCGCTCTCATGGTGCTTTTCGAAAAGGTGGGATTTCCCACGTTTCCGTTTGAAAACGACAAAATTTTGCCTGCGATTGCGGGCGGAATTATAGGCGGCATAGGAATTGCCATAATGCTAAAACTCGGCGGCAGCAGCGGCGGCACCGACGTTATTGCCACAATCATTCAAAAAAGATATTCGGCAACGAACGTGACTTGGTTCATCTTTATGCTCGACAGCTCCGTCGTGGTGGTGTCGTTCTTCGTGTACGGCAACGACATTGTGCCCGTTTTGCTGTCGTTTGTGGAAATGTTCGCGTCGAGCAAGGTTGCCGAAACGATTTTGCAAGGCTTCAAGTCGGCGCTCAAATTCGAAATTATAACCAACCACCCCGAAGAGCTCTCGCAGGAAATTATTTCGAAGTTAAAGCGCGGCGTCACCATGATTACTGCAAAGGGTATGTACACTGGCGAAGAGCGCGCCATGCTTATATGCGTTTTGAGAAAACGCCAACTTTCGCAATTCAGAGAAATACTTAAAAAATACCCCGACACGTTCGCATATTTGGGCGGCGCGAGCGAAGTTGTGGGGCGCGGATTCGATTCGTAGAAAGTTTTATTGCGGTAATTTAAATTTAATCAAATAAAAAAAGGTCGGAACGGTATTGTGTCGTTTCGACTTTTTTGTTCAATTGGTTAATTTAGTATCGTATAAAACGCGTAAAATGCGCGAGACGTTAAAATAGGCGATATAAAAACAAGGAGTGAAAACATGAAATATAAAGAATGGCTGAACGAGCGGCTTACACTTTAACGTTAAACCGACTGTTAAGAGCGTAACGTATAAAAGAAAAGGTATTTAATGCAGATTGGCTATTAAAAAGAGTAGTTTTGGGCGTCTTACTCTTTTTTGTCTTATTTAAGTGGCATTTTTACAAATTTATGTGTGATTTTTGCATTGAAAATTTTTTCAAATAACGTTATAATAAAAACGAAAGAAACTTGCTTTTCGGAGGTTTTGTGTTATGTCAAAAGACGGGAAAGACGTGAGAATATCGTCGGTTTTCGATTATAACGGAAACTCCGAGCGCTTAAACTCGGATAGTTTCGAGCAATTAGAGCGCAACGCCGCCGAGTCGCCTTGTAAAGAAATAGTTACCGAAGTGTTTCGTCACAAGGAGAGCGGCGTCGAATGGAAAATAACGAGAACGCGTTACAAAGACTTTTACGCGGAAGAGTTTTCCGGCGAAATTTTTGCGCCGAAAAACACGAAAGCGTTTTCGAATATTATGTGGGAAGTTGCGGTAGCAGGGCAAATGGGCAAACTTATAGGCAATTACGGCGACGGCGCAAACGGTTTTGCCGAATACGAGGAAGAGCTTGGAAAAAAGCCGATTGAGCACATTGCAAACGACGGACGCCCCACGCACGAATATTTTCCGTATTATCGTATTGAAACCGACGAAGTCAAAACATTTGCCGTGCTCGGTTGGCTCGGAAGTTGGGAGACCCGTTTTGTGCAAGAGCGCGACAAAGCTAAAATGCTTGCGGGGCAACACGGCGTTAACATATGTTTTAACGAGCAAGAGAGGTTTATATTGCCGAGCGTTCTGATTTTGCGTTATGATTCCAACTCCGTTAACGTTTGGCGCAAGTTTTATATTAAACATATAATGCCGAAAGTGAACGGGAAAAAACTTTTGCCGAAACTCGGAGTTTTTAACGGCGTTTGCGAAGGGCTTACCGAAGAGAGGGTGAGAAATTTTCGCTCTGAGTATGAATCGCACGGCGTCGATTACGACTTTTGGTGGTTCGATGCGGGGTGGGGAACCGACGGCACGGGCTCGCACAATAAGAGCGGCAAGTGGGAGCACGGAGTTAACTTCGAAATGAACCGCGATGCTTTTCCCGACGGATTAAAAGAGTTCGGAAAATCGCTTAAAGAAAACGGCAAAGATTTTATGCTTTGGTTCGAACCCGAACTTATTCGCACTCCGCCCGAGCTGTGGAGCGGCTATCTTGTCGCGCATCCCGATTTCAAAACGGAGTGGCTTGTCGGAACATATTCGTACGAATGGTGCGGTACCGTGCTCACGGCGAGAATGCTAGATATGGGAAACGACGAATGCAGAGCTTGGCTCGAAAGGCGCGTTTTCGAGGTGCTCGACGAGTCGGGCGCAAATATATACAGACAAGATTTTAACATTCCGCCGTGTTCGGTTTGGGAGAATGCCGACGTTCCCGAACGAACAGGAATTACCGAAAACAAATATTGCGCCGGACTTTTGAAATTTTACGGAGACATCCGCTCGCGTTACGGAGAAATTTTGATGGACTCGTGCGCGTCCGGCGGAGGTAGGTGCGACCTCGAAACTATGAAGCTTATGGTTCCGCTTCATTATTCGGACAATCAAGATGTGCACCCCGAAGACTTTAACGCTCACATTTATATGCAACAGATTTTTTGGCGTTGGTTCCCGTATACTAAAAATTGGCTTTCTCCGTCCGCGCTCCAAACCGATTACGGCGCTCGGTCGGTTATGAACGCTTGCGTGGTGGCGGCTTCGCCCAACTTTCCCGAAAGCGAGCGGTATTTCGAGCGAATAAAAAGCGTTATATGCGAATGGAGAGAAATTGCCGACGGATACTTTGGCAACTATTACGAGCTCGAAAAGCCTACGCGCGACGACGAGCATATTAAAGCGTTTCAATTTTTTGCGCCCGAGAACGGGAAAGGCTTTGCTATGGTTTTTGTTCCCGAGAAGTGCGATAAAAATGAATACGCCGTTATGCTTCGCGGTTTGGAAAAAGAAAAAACTTACGTAGTGACGGTTAAAGACGAAGGGACGATAATTGCCGAAAAGGGCGTTCGGCTTTGCGAGAGAGGAATAAGAATAAAAACATCGCCGTTTAGTTCGCATTTGCTAATTATATCGGAAAAAGATTGAACAGAAAAAAGACAATCGCTTTTTACCGTAGTTCCCATAGGGAATTATAGGTAAGCCGCAGGATGTAGAGATTAAG
>CAMUKG010000020.1 GCA_947089425.1 uncultured Clostridia bacterium | reverse complement strand
GTTCCAGCCCTCGCGGCAAAATCGGTGCATGAATATTATTTAAATCAAAGTTTTGTTTTGCCTTTTCCCGCCGTAACGAAAGCGTTCCAGCCCTCGCGGCAAAATCGGTGCATGAATATTATTTAAATCAAAGTTTTGCTGTGCCTTTTCCCGCCGTAACGAAAGCGTTCCAGCCCTCGCGGCAAAATCGGTGCATGAATATTATTTAAATCAAAGTTTTGTTTTGCCTTTTCCTGCCGTAACCGAAGTCTTTCCGCGCACGGCAATTATATCGAAGCCCGCCGAGTTTTCTAATGTGACGGCGTCCTTTTTGCACAAGGCTTTAATAACGCCGTCGCCTGCGGGAATTTCTATTTTCCACTCGTCTGCTCGCGCGGGCACAGCGAACTCGATTTTTTGCGCGCCCGTATACCTAAGCCCCATAACGCCCGACACGTAAGCCGAAACGGGCGACACCGAAAGCGTCGAACACGCCGAACCCGCATAGAAAAAGTATTCGGGCAATGCGGGCGAATCGGAATCGATAAAATCGGCATAGCGCGAGAGCATTCTCTTTTCGGCCTCTTCGCTCTCTCCGAGCAAACCGAGCGCTTCGAGCACAAACCCCTCGAACGCGGGCGACGCGTTACGGCACGAGCGCAAAGCGTCTTTCACGTTTTTAGCGTTTTCTCCCGCCAAGCCGCACAAAACGGCGAGAGCGTTGGCGCGCTCGTCGCACACCTGTCCCGACGAAAAGTAGCCGCCCTTATAATATTGTTGCGTAAAATTTTCTTCGATTAGCTTTATTCTGCCGTCGAGCGCTTCGCCGTAATCGTTTTCACCCGCCTCGACCGCCGTTTCCGACAAAAGCTTTGCCGCAGAATAATAGAGGCAAGTCTCTATAAGTTCCTCGTCCACGTTGTAGCCCGCGTCGGTTTTTAAAACCTCGCCGCGAGGCACAAGCCGCGCCTCTTCGAACTCCCAAAGTTGCAAATATCCGCTTATTTTCCCGTGCAACCGTTTTATAAGTTCGACGTCCGCCGTCCTATCGTAATACGCCGCGAGCGCGCCCAAACGCGAACAGAACAATAGCGACGAAACGGGGTTTTCGTTCTCGAACGGACTGCAAGCGTTATCGAGGAACACGTCGCCCTCGTTTTCGGTCGCTTTAATGATTGCATGATTTATGAGCGGCAAAACGGAATCGTCGTACATACACAAAGCCGAACGCACGAAATTGCTAAGCGCGAATAAGTTGCAACCTCTGTCGCGGTCGGAATTATCGAGCATACCGCCGTCCATGCACGCGCGCATGGTGTTGTCGCATTTATCAATTAGCTTTTTCACCGACGGGTTGCCCGAAAGCTCCAAAACTCTGCGAGCGGGATAGCTCACCACGTGCAAATCGACGGTTTTCAATGTGACGGTTGCGGGCGCTATTATAATAAGCTCGCTTCCCGAAAGAGGGAGCGGACTCGTATATTTTTGCACGCCGTTGCGACAAACGTATATTCCGCGCACGCCGTTCAACACCCCGCTTTCGCCCCACGAATTCGGCGCGCCGTAACGGTTGCTGCGGATTTCCACTTTTTCCGTTCCCATCGCCGAAAGTTCGAGCACGGGGTAAAAGATTTTTTCACCGCCTGCGTCGCACACGAAAGTGTTTGTTACGCCTTCGGTGGTTTTGCTCATTTTCTTAACTTTTATTATGCCTTCGTATTCGCAATTCACGGGCGCTGCTTCGGGCAATTCGCCGCCCGCCGCGAGTTCGGTTGCGGGCGCAAAAAGCGTTGAGCCGTATTCGGGCGAAAACACTCCGCCGAGCTCCCCTCTTCCGCCGTCGGTGTAAGAATCGAAGCCGAAAAATCTCCCGCTCGGGCGAGGTTCTCCCGCGTCTTGCGAATACGGGCGATAAGCCGAAAAGCTCGCGTCCGAAAAAATTTGAAGTTCGGGACACGCCGCAATAAAGCCGCTTGTTGCGGGCGGACGATAATTGTTAGCTTCATTGCCGTAATATAGGCATTCGAAGCCCAAAACGTTGTCGCCCTTAGCGAGGTGCTTCGCCACGTCGTATCCCGCGCACCCTCTTATGCCGAGAGCTACGGGCTTGCCGTTAACGTACATGCTAAAAGTATCGCGAGCGCAAGCGAAAACCGTTGCGCTTTTGGGAACTTTTTCGAGCGAGAACGTGCGACGAAAGATTACTCGGTCGCATTTTTTCGTATTGTCGCCGTGCTCGTTAGAAACCCATATCCATTTACTTGACGAAAAATCCATAATTAAGCCGACTGTTCCTTTTCGTTCGCAACGTTAATATATTGCGAAATATCGTTTTTATTCTTTTTGTCGCTCTTATCGACTTTGCGCATTACCGCTTCGGTAACGATTAGAGCAATTCCCAACGCTACGGCGGCAATAATCAAGCCGCTCATGCCGTATCTTACATGTAAAGTCAAATCTTTTGCAATACTGTTGCCCATAACTATATACGGAATTGTCAAGCCCAAAATCAAAGCGGAGCCGACGACAAACAGAACATTCCAAAGAATTGACGTTTTATTGGAATATTGTTTTTGCGGGTTAGCCTCTTCTTGCAACATTCTGAGTAGCAACATGACACACATTGCTCCAAAGAACAGGTCGCTGAAAAACATTAGCCACGACACGACTATTGTAGGCGTTTCAAACGATTCGACAGCTTCCGCAGTAAAGCATAAAGTTACAGGCGATAAAAGCACTCGTAATAATAACCGTTTCGCCGCCAAAGTAACTGCGTTACTGCTTATCATGGAACCAACGTATTCATCTAAAGCTTTTGCGCTCGCTTCCGCCTCGCCACCATTGGCTTCACCCGCCATTTCCTCTATATCGTCAATAAAGTTATACATACCCTCATATAACTCATCGGCAGAACTTGTTGTTTTTATATCGCTATCCATATAACGAACGGTTACCAAACCGGACGAAGCAAAACATGCCACAAGGACAACCAAAACCGCACAAACGCCCCTACGAACGTTAGCAACAATTCCGGGACGCGGTTGTTTTTCCACAGTATATTTTAGCGTGGTAATAACCGAAAGTCCCGCCGCCGCAACAAATAACATAGATACAGCCGCGCCTGCAAGAGGTCCTCCTGCAATAAGAAAAGAAAACGTTAACGCAAAAACAAGCGAAAGCGGCAAAGTTTCATACTTAAAAAAGCCCGTAGCTTTTTTGCGCGCGACTTGTATTGCATGATAAAGCGACAGTATAAAAAATGTGAGAGTAATCACCATAAGCGAGAGCGAAATGAGCCCCCACAAAAGCGTTTGTACAATAATCACAATGTCTATATTTTCTTCGTAAATATATTTTCTTAAATATCCGAAATCTTTTATTGCTTTCCCTTCACTTTTATATTCTCCGCTCTTATAAAAATCAGCATATTCGATTTCAACTTCTTCTTCGGTAGGAGGATTCATTAAAAGAAATATGCCGCGAACTGCGTCAAAACCGGTAATAGGCACTTTCAAATAGGTTTCAGGTTCAATAGTTTTAAACATTCCGAAAAACGAAGAAATGAATAAAACCGCAAGCAATAACGGCAACACGAAAGCGCGAATTACGTTATGCGCAAACGCCGCTTTGCCCGTTCCCTCCCCCACAGTTACAGGCACACTTTTAGACGCGCTATTAGCCTCGTGCATAACGGCGTTTGTAGCCGACGGCACCAACTTAGGCGCCGACGCAACCGTTCCGCCGAGTTTATTCCCGCATGTAAGGCAAAAATTCGCTTCGTCGGGATTGGTTTTGCCGCACCTATTGCACACCGTCCCTTTCGTGGGATAGCCGCAATGAGCGCAAAACTTCACCTCTTTGGGCAAATAGTCGCCGCATTTTCTGCATGAGTCCGTGTTTAGCCTATTGCCGCACTCGGTGCAATACAGCGCGTCGTCGGCACATGCGCCGCCGCACTTGTCGCATTTTAACATCGTTGTTCCTCCTATTGCATTATTTTATTTCAGCATTAAAATTATATCACGCTTTTAATAAAAATGTCAATATAATTGTCCTCTCTTTTTCACACTAAAAACAAGAAGCACCGGCCTTTTTGAGCGCCAAAAAGGCCGGTGCTTATATTTTGCGACCAAAAGGCTGACAGCCCTATTGCGGTCTTTCCTTTTCGCTCTTAAACACTATTCCGAGCATACCTGCGCCCGTGTGCGCGCCTATAACGGGGCCTACCCAACCCGTTTTAACGACGCAATCTTTAAACTCGCCGCAAATAAGCTCGCTCATCTCACGCGCGCTTTCTTGCGCGTCGGCTTGCGCCAAATAAACTTCTTTTACGTTCGGGCTCCATTCTTTCATATAGTCGAGCACATATTCCATAGCTTTTCTGAATCCTTTGGCTTTGTGCATAACTTTGAGTTTGCCCTCTTTATCGAACACAATCATAGGCTTGATTTTCAAAAGCGTGCCTATTGCCGCCGCCGCGCCCGACACCCGTCCGCCGCGTTTCAAATGGTTGAGGTTATCCACGATTATCCAAACGTGTATTTTATTCGTTTCCTCGCGCAAAATTTTCGCCGCTTCGTCGCCCGAAAGTCCTTTGTCGCGCAAAGCGGTTGCGTCGTCGAGAACCATGCGGTGCACTTGTGTTGCGCCGAGCGTATCCACAACGTTTATTTTACATTCCGGGTGACGCTCGCGCACCGCGTCGGCGGCTTGGCAAGCTGACGAATACGTAGCCGAAAGTCCGCTCGAAAGCGTGAGATATACAATGTCGGTTGCGCCATTCGCCGCGAGTTTTTCAAGAAATTCTTCTTGCACGAACGTGTTTATCTGGCTTGTTGACGGCATGGCGCCGCCGCGCACTTTGGCATAAAATTCTTTGTATTGCTCGTCGCGCGTGAAATCGTCCGGTCTCGTCTCCCCGTCTATCGTGTATGTGAGCGGAACCCACGCAATGCCCGCCGCATCGAGCTCGTCTCTCATTACGTCGCAAGAAGTATCGGTTGCCAAAGTAAACATTTTTTTAATGTTCTCCTTATGTTAGAATAGCGTTAATATTATACAGAAAAAGCGCGACTTGGGCAAAAAGAAACATTGCGTAGTCGCATTTTTTAATCTGATTTTAATTTTTGAGAGCGTCCTTTATTGCTCCGCCGCCGTAGCAACGCCCCTCGCTCGAATAAATCACGGCATACTGACCGGGCGTTACGGCGCGTTGGGGCAAATCGAATTCTATATGCGCGCCGTCGTCTCGAATAGCGGCGGTGGCGTCTTGCGCGGGCTGACGGTAGCGCGTTTTCACTTTGCACCTAAAAGTTTTTTCGCGCGGCGGCTTGCCTATTACATTGAGTTCTTCGGTGTCGAGCGCGCTCGACATAAGTTCTTCGCCATCGCCGCATTTCACAACAAGTTCGTTTTTTTCCATATCTTTTCTCACGACGAACCAACGGTTTGCATCCTCGCCCGCAATGCCGCCTATCCCCAGCCCCCTGCGTTGCCCGAGCGTGTAATACATCAGTCCGTCGTGTCGCCCGAGTTCTTTGCCGTGAATATCCACGATTTTACCCGGCTTTGCGGGTAAATAGCTCGACAAAAACTTTTTAAAGTTGCGCTCGCCTATAAAACATATCCCAGTAGAATCCTTTTTGCGCGCGGTGACGAGCTCCTCGCGTTCGGCAATTGCGCGCACCTCGCTTTTTTGCATGTCGGCAAGCGGAAAGAGCACGTTTTCAAGTTGGGCTGTGCGCACTTGATTTAAAAAATACGTTTGGTCTTTGCTCTTATCGGCGGCTTCCCAAAGTTGCGCTCCGCCGTCCTCGTTGCGAACGGCGCAATAGTGCCCCGTAGCGATATAGTCGGCGCCGAGCGTTTTCGCGTAGTCGGCGAAAGGTCCGAACTTTATTTCGCGGTTGCACAGCACGTCGGGATTAGGTGTGCGCCCGAGCCTGTATTCGCGAAGAAAATACGAAAAGACTCTCGCGCGGTATTCGGCGGCAAAGTTCACGGCATACACGGGAATATCCAAACCCGCGCACACGGCGCGAGCGTCTTGCCAATCGGAAGCGGCGGAACATGCCGAATCGCCCTCGTCCTCTTCTTCCCAATTGTTCATAAACAGACCTATCACGTCGTAACCCTGCTCTTTCAAAAGGTATGCCGCCACCGACGAATCAACTCCGCCCGAAACGCCCACAACCACGCGCGCCCGTTTTTTGTTTGTATTGTTATTCATAAGTGTGCTCCAAACGTTAAATGTGATTTAGCGTTCAAATCAAGCCCCACTAAACCAATATTTCCCCTCGCCATAAAATACGCGCGGGAAGCTACCATTGCGGCGTTGTCGGTGCACAATACGGGGGGCGGGTACGACACCGAAAAGCCGTGAGCGTTCCCCTCGCGTTCGAGCGCCGCGCGCAAATCGCCGTTAGACGCGACGCCGCCCGCAAGCACAAGCCGAGTTCGTCCCGCACGCTTAACAGCTTCAACCGTAGTTTTCGCCAAGAGTTCGACTGCCTCTTGCGTGAACGACGCGCAAATGTCGGCAACGGGTATTTCTTCGCCCTTTTGCCTTAGCGTGTGCACATAGTTCACCACTGCGGTTTTAAGTCCCGAATACGAAAGCGCAAGGTCGCTCCGCACTCCTTTTGCATGTTTATAAAACGCTATGTCAGCCTTTCCCGCTTTCGCCATGCGTTCCACGTTCGGTCCGCCCGGATACGGCAAACCCACCGTGCGCGCGACTTTATCGAACGCCTCGCCGAGCGCGTCGTCGAGAGTGCCGCCCAAAAGCTCGTAGCCGTTGTAGTCGGGAATATCGAGCAGCAACGTGTGCCCGCCGCTTGCCACAAGCGCAACGAAAGGGGGTGTTAACGTCGGGTGCGAAATATAATTCGCCGCAACGTGCGCCTCGATATGGTTAACCGCAATGAGCGGCTTGTCTATTGCGTAAGCATAAGCTTTTGCCGCCGACACGCCCACCAAAAGCGCGCCTATGAGCCCCGCGCCGTAGGTCACAGCAACGGCGTCGAGTTCTTTCGACGTTATGTTCGCCGCTTTAAGCGCCTCGTCGATAATAGCGGGAAGCGCAAGCGTGTGGTTGCGGCTCGCCACTTCGGGCACCACTCCGCCGAATCGGCGATGAATATCGATTTGCGACGCTATAATATTACTCAGCACAAATCTGCCGCCGCGCACAACAGCCGCCGCCGTTTCGTCGCACGAGCTTTCCACTCCGAGAATAACCGCGTCTTTTTTATTTTGCAGTAACTCAAACTGCTTTTTCGCATTTTCTTGATACATAGTTTTATTTTTGTTGCGTAGCTTGCAACGGAGAGCTTTTTTGATATTCTTATGTTACAACTTATTACTTTAACCAAACACCGGCTTTTCGGTCGCAAAAGGCTTCGGCGAAAAAGCGTGGCGGCTTTTTGGTCGCAAAAAGCCTTGCAAAAATGATAAAAGGGGACTACGCTTTCAACTGTGTCTTCCCCTTTTAAAGCCCTTTTCCGCAACGATAAGGGGCTCTGCCACTTAATAACGGTCGAGGAATAATAACACAATCGAATTTTCTTTTTGTCATTGCGGGCATTAGAGAAGCAATCTCATACATTAAGCAAAGATTGCCGCGTCTGGCTTCGCCCTCCTCGCAATACTCGCATTCGGCTTTTGTACTCGCATACGCTCGTGGCGTTCGCATTTCATGTGCTCGGCTGAGGGTGTTCGCGCTTCGCGCTCGGCTAAGGACATGCAGTCCTAAGGCGGTGCAGAGAGGCGCAACAGTCGGTTCGCCGATGAGGGCGCGTACTTCCCGATACTTAACCGAATCGGCGTGCCGAGCGTAGCGCCTATACGTGCCCATATGCGCCGCCTTGATTTAGCTCTTTCGCAAATAGTCAAAAATAAACTCCGCAATATCTCCGTCCATAACCGCTTGAACGTCGGGTTTTTCGTAGCCCGTGCGGTGGTCTTTAACCATTGTATACGGCTGAAAAACGTAGGAGCGAATTTGGCTTCCCCACTCGATTTTTTTCATTTCGCCCTTTATGGCGTTCGCTTTTTCTTCGAGTTCGCGCTCGCGCAATTCCACGAGTTTTCCGAGCAACATTTTCATTGCCGTTTCGCGATTTTGAATTTGGCTTCGTTCGTTTTGGCACTGCACCACTATTCCCGTAGGCAAATGCGTTATGCGCACCGCCGAGTCGGTTTTGTTTATGTGCTGACCGCCCGCGCCGCCCGAGCGATAAGTGTCCACTCTCAAATCTTCGGGATTGATTTTCACGCTCTCGTCGTCTTCGATTTCGGGCATAACTTCCAAGCTCGCAAAGCTCGTATGTCTGCGCGCGTTGCTATCGAACGGAGAAATGCGCACAAGCCTGTGCACTCCCTTTTCGGCTTTTAGGTAACCGTAAGCGTTGGCGCCCGCCACTCTGAAAGTGACGCTCTTTATGCCCGCTTCGTCGCCCGCCAAATAGTCGAGTTCCTCGTAAGAAAAGCCGTTTTTGTCGCAATACATTTTGTACATGCGATAAAGCATTTGCGTCCAGTCTTGCGCTTCGGTGCCGCCCGCGCCCGCGTGCAACGTGAGAATGGCGTTGTAGTGGTCGTATTCGCCTTTCAAAAGCGTTTTGAGGTGAAGCGTTTCAACCTCTTCTTCCGCGCTCGAAAGCGCCCCGTTAACTTCGCCTATAAGTTCCTCGTCCGACTCGCTTTCAGCCATAGCGATAAAGTCGGCAATGTCGGCAATCTTGGCTCGCTTGCCCTTTAAATCTTCGAGAAGGGACGACAAATATTTTGCTTCGGAGTTTATACTCTGCGCGCGCTTTAAATCTTTATAGAGCTCGGGGTCCTGCTGTTGCTCGGTGAGAGTAGCAAGCTTTTCAGACAGCTCGCTTTCGTTGAACGCTTCGCAACACCCGTCGAATTTGTTTTTCAGCGCCTTTAACCGCTGTTTCTGTTCGTCTAATAATAGCATTTTTTAAGTATAGCACAACAGCCGCATTAAAGTCAAGAATAACGGCAATGCGGGTATTTTTTTGCGCGATTCGCAAAGGAGAGCTTTTTCTTTATTATGCAACTTTTGTGAAACAATCACCAGCTTTTTGGTCGCAAAAGGCTTCGGCGAAAACGATAAGGGGGCGGGACACTTTCGGCTGTGTCCCGCCCCTCTTAACTCCCCACCCCGCAACGACAAAGGCTGCGTTTGTAGCATAGCTACTGCACCGCTTTGGCTAAGCACAGCGCACTGTGCTGTGCTTGCGGCTTCGCCGCCGCGTCGCGCCCATTGACGGCTTCTTAGAGGTTAGAGAATTGAAAATACAATTGATTTATTAACTATGTTGCGGTATTGTCATTGCAAGGAACGAACGCAGTGAGTGACGCGGCAATCTCTGTTCTATGTTTGGGATTGCTTCGCTACGCTCGCAATGACAAGAGTTAGGCGGTGCAGACTGGTGCGAAGAGGCGCCGAATCAAAGCACTTGTCTAAGGCGGAAAGAGTAGGGCTCTTGTTCCCTCTCCATTAGGCGGTGCAGACTGGTGCAGAGAGCGGCAACAGGCGCCGAGTGCGCGAGCGGAGTGTACAACCTCGTACTCGACCGAGCACACTCGGCGCACGTAGCCGCTATATGTGCCCGTATGCAACGCCGTTATTTGTGGTCTTTATCCCAACAACAATTCTTATACTTCTTCCCGCTACCGCAAGGGCAAGGGTCGTTGCGCCCCGCGTTTTTATTTGCGTTTTGGTTCACTTTGGGGGCTTTGGCTTGCTTAGAGCCGCCGCTGCTCACCACGAGGTCGAGGTTTTGCCCCTCGCGTTTGGGAGCGCGCTCAACGTTAACGCGCATTAAGAGGGCAACCGTCTCTTCGTGAATGCGGTCTATCATGTCGTCGAACATGGCAAAGCCCTCTTGCTTATAGGCGATTACGGGGTCTTGCTGACCGTAGGCTTTCAAGCCTATGCCTCTTCTGAGCGCGTCCATTGCGTCTATGTGGTCCATCCACTGCTTATCAACCACTTTCAAAAGAATGACACGCTCGATTTCCTCGAAGTCTACCCCGAGTTCTTTTGCGTTGTCTATCTTTTGAGTGTAATACGTTTGCATGGCGGTGTAAATCTGCTCTTTGATTTCTTCCAAAGCCCAGTTTTCCATACGCTCGTCGGTGAGGAAAGTGGTGTCGCCGGGAATGAGCTTGCGCTCGATTTCCTTGTTGAGGTTTTCGTAGTCCCACTCGTTCCAGTCCACTTTGGGGTCGGTGTAGGTGTCCACGATACTCTCTATTTGGTTGTGCATCATTTCGTCTATTTGCTCGTGCACGCTCTCGCCTTGAAGCACTTTGTTGCGCTCCTTGTATATAATGGTGCGCTGAGTGTTCATTACGTTGTCGTATTCGAGCACTTGCTTACGAATGGAATAGTTGCGCCCCTCAACGTTTCGTTGCGCGTTGGCTATTTGCCTCGTGAGCAGTTTCATAGAAAACGGCGTGTCTTCGTCCGCCTTGAACATTTCGGCTATGCGTTTCATTCTGTCGCCGCCGAACAAGCGCAAAAGGTCGTCTTCCATGCTAAGGTAGAATATAGACGAACCTATGTCGCCCTGACGACCCGCACGACCGCGAAGCTGGTTGTCTATTCGGCGCGACTCGTGGCGTTCGGTGCCTATAATACGAAGTCCGCCCACCGCGATTACTTTTTCTTTTTCTTTATCGGCGTCGGCTTTATATTCGTCGTAAAACTTTTTGTATTGTTCGCGCGCCGCCAAAATGTCGGCGTCTTCGGTGTTGAAATACGCGGTTGAAGCGCTAATAAGTCGCTCGTCAACGCCCAAATCGCGCATACGCTTTTTAGCCAAATACTCGGGGTTGCCGCCGAGCAAAATGTCGGTGCCGCGACCCGCCATGTTGGTGGCGATAGTCACCGCGCTCACTCTGCCCGCCTGCGCTATAATCTCCGCTTCTTTTTCGTGGTTTTTGGCGTTTAGCACGCTGTGCTCTATTCGTTGTCCTTTTAACAGGCGTGAAAGTTCTTCGCTCTTTTCAACATTGGTAGTGCCCACCAAAACGGGCTGTCCGCGTTCGGTGCACTCTTTGATGTCTTCGATAACGGCTTTTAGTTTGCCGTTCACAGTTGTGTATATAACGTCGTTTTCGTCAACGCGTTGGCTTGGCACGTTGGTGGGAATTTCCACAACGTCAAGCCCGTAAATTCCCTTAAACTCGGTTTCTTCAGTTTTTGCCGTGCCCGTCATGCCAGCAAGCTTATCGTAAAGTCTGAAATAGTTTTGGAACGTGATTGTGGCAAGCGTCTTGTTTTCGTTGCGAATGGTAACGTTTTCTTTCGCCTCTATCGCTTGGTGCAAACCGTCGCTGTAACGCCGTCCCACCATAAGTCGACCCGTAAATTCGTCTACGATTACCACTTCGCCGTCGGACACAATGTAGTCGCTGTCGCGCTTCATTATCTTGTGAGCGCGCAAAGCGTTGTTCACGTGGTGCGCGATTTCACTGTTTTCTATGTCGGCAAGATTTTCTATTCCGAAGAAAGTTTCGGCTTTTATAGAGCCCGATTCGGTTAAGTTGATTGCCTTTTTCTTCTCGTCGATTTCGTAGTCGTCTTCTTTGATTTCGCGCTTAACGAATTGATTTGCGCGAATATAGAGGTCGCTCGATTTTTCGCCGCGACCCGATATGATTAGCGGCGTGCGTGCCTCGTCGATTAGAATGGAGTCCACCTCGTCGATAATGGCGTAACTAAGCTTGCGTTGCACCATTTCTTCTTTGTATATCACCATGTTGTCGCGCAAATAATCGAAGCCGAGCTCGTTATTCGTGGCGTAAGTTATATCGCAGTTATACGCCGCGCGCTTCGCTTCGGGAGTCATGCCCGATATTGCCACGCCTACGGTGAGTCCCAAATAGCGGTGCACTTTGCCCATCCACTCGGCGTCGCGCTTGGCAAGATAATCGTTTACCGTAACGATATGCACGCCCTCGCCCGTTAGAGCGTTCAAATAGGCGGGTAAAGTTGAAACGAGCGTTTTGCCTTCGCCCGTACGCATTTCGGAAATACGACCTTGATGCAACGTTATGCCGCCCAAAATCTGAACGTGGAAATGCCTCATGCCGAGCACGCGGGCGCTTGCCTCGCGCACGGTTGCGAACGCTTCGGGCAAAATGTCGTCGAGCGTTTCGAAATTTTCTTTTAACCTGCGCTTAAATTCCGCCGTCTTGCCGCGCAATTCCTCTTCGCTCAAATTACGGTATTCGTCTTCGAGCTCGTCCACTTTCAAAGCGATTGCTTCGAGCCGTTTGAGGTGTTTGCGGTTATCGCTGCCCGTGATAAAACTTATAAGTCCCATTAGTTAGCTCCTTTTGCTACCTTGTTTCCGTTTTTGTTTTCGCCAAACCCGTTAAAGTCGGTTCGCGTAAAAAAATAAAAATTTATTCGCCGCATTTAAAATATCTGCCCAAAAAGCGCAAGTCTTCGGCTTGAGTCGCAAGCGTTTTGATAAGCCTTTCGAGCTCGTTCGCTTTGCCGAAAAACATAAAATCGACGAAAAACACGTATTGTCCCATTTTTTTCTTTGCGGGACGCGATTCAATTTTCGTCATGTTAAGTCCGCGCGCGTTTAGCTCTTCGAGCACTTTGAGCAGTGCGCCCGGCTTGTTTTCGGTTGAAAACTGCACGCTTACCTTATTGCCGCGCTCTTTTTGCGAACATGCGCGCACCGCAACAAACCGAGTGCAATTCTCCGAAGAGTCTTCGAAGTTTTCCACGAGCACCGTTTGCCCCTCTTTGGGCGCGCGGGCGATTGCCGCCGAACTCCCGTTTAAAAGCGCGAGTCCCGCCGAAGTATACGGCACCGATTGAGCGGACGCGCGTGGCAACAGCTTTTTAAGGTTGCCTCTGCACTGCGCGAGAGCTTGCGGATGAGAATAAACGGTTTTAACGTCCGAGAGCGTCACTCCGCAATTCGCTATAAGGCTCTGGCGAATGGGCACGGTTAGTTCGCTCGCTATTTGCAACTCGAATTCGGCAAGCGCGTCAACGGTTGCCACCACAGTGCCCTCGAAGCTGTTTTCAATAGGCACAACGCACATATCCGCCTTTTCGAGCTTCACCCGTTCGAGAGCGTCGAACACAGTGTCGCACCCTTCGGTTTCGCACCCGTCGAGTCCCGTGTCTTCTATTATTTTAAGAGCGGCGGCATAGGTGTGGCTGTATTCGTCTCCGAAATATACGGTTTTCACGGCGAAAGCGTTTTCTCCTTGTTCGGCAAACGCAAACTATTTGCGGTTTTTGCCAAAATATTCAAGTTGCATACTTAATAAGTATATCACAACCGAAAGCGGCTTGTAAAGCGTTTGTTGCCCGCTTCGCTCGCGCGGCGAGAGTCGAATTGCGGCGCAAATAACCGAATTTTTCAATTTACATATTTCGCTTGCCTAAAACGCTTTTAACCCGCATGGCAAAAAACCTTGCTTTTGCGAAATTTTAATGATATAATAAAAAAGTTATGGCAATACTCGAAATCAAAAATTTAAGTCACACTTTCGACGGAAAACCCCTCTTTTCGGGGGCTAATTTAAGCATAAACAACGGCGAGCACGTGGGAATAGTGGGGCTTAACGGCGCGGGCAAAACCACGTTTATAAACATAATATCGGGCAAGCTCCCGCAAGACGAGGGCGAAGTTAAATGGCTCGGCGGAATAAAACGCGGCTACCTTGACCAACACGCCGACATAGACCGCTCCAAAACCGTTATGGAATATTTGCGCGACGCGTTTTCCGACTTATACGCCGAAAACGAGCGCATGGAAAAGATTTACGCCGACATGGCGGACTTATCCGACCCCGACGAACTCGACAGGCAAATCGCCAAAGCGAATAAAATTTTGGAAAGGCTAACTGACGCGGGCTTTTTCGAACTCGATTCCACAATAAAAAAAGTTGCGGGCGGACTCGGAATAGCCGCGCTCGGCTACGATACCGTAATTGCGACGCTTAGCGGAGGTCAGCGGGCAAAACTCATGCTTGCTCGCCTATTGTTGGAGCACCCCGACATAATGCTTTTGGACGAGCCCACCAACTTCTTGGACGTGGAGCACATAGATTGGCTAACCGAGTATTTGAATTCGGTAAAAAGCACTTTTATGGTTATATCGCACGACACCGCGTTTTTGGACAAAGTCACCAAATTTATCGTCAGCATAGAAAACGGCTCGATTAAAAAATACGGCGGCAACTATTCCACCTACATAAGTCAGGCGGAACAAAACGCGAAACAGTATGAAGAGAGCTACCGAAGGCAACAGGAAGAAATAAAGCGCATGGAAGACTACATTGCGCGAAACAAAGCGCGGGCGGCTACGGCGGGCATGGCGAACAGTCGCAAAAAAATGCTCGACCGTATGGAAAAGCTCGATAAGCCGTCGGTTATTTACGACGCGGAATTTTCGTTTCCTTGCGAGCCGCTTCACACGCGCGACATGCTTATAGCAAAAGACCTTTTAATAGGCTATTCTTCCCCGCTTTTGCCGCCCATAAATTTGCATATCGACGGCGAAACAAAGCTGTGGATTCGCGGCACTAACGGCATAGGAAAAACAACCCTTATTAAAACTCTTATGGGGCTGTTGCCGCCCAAAGGCGGAAGCTATTCGTTACACCCGTTTATGCGAGCGGGGTATATCGAGCAAGACTTCGATTTCGGAGCGAAAGCGACCAACGCGCTCGGATATTTATCCGACCTATTCCCCCGTCTGCAACCCAAGCAACTTCGCGAAAAGCTCTCGAAAGCGGGCATTAAAAACGACTTGTGCACCAAGCCCATAAAAGACCTTTCGGGCGGCGAGCAAGTGCGCGTGAAACTGTGCGTGCTCATGCAAAAAACAACCAACGTTTTACTTTTGGACGAGCCGACAAACCACCTCGACGTCCGCGCGAAAGAGTCGCTTAAAAAAGCGTTGCTCGACTACAAAGGCGCAATACTGCTCGTGAGTCACGAACGCGAATTTGCCGAAAGCGTGTGCAAGGAAACGCTCGATGTGAAAGCCTAATATTGCCTCTTGCGGCAAAGGAGTCGTTTCTTGAATGTTTTTTGTAGCTTTTGTGTTCTACCGTAGCGCCAGCCTTTTGCAACCAAAAGGCTGGCGTTTGTAAGAAGCGCAAAAGCTACTTATTAAAATCAAAAAGCGATATGTTTGCCGCAAGAGGGCAACAAAAAAATATAATTATAGGAGCAATAAAAACATGAACTACGAAATTCTGAAAATTTCGGAAAACAACTACGAGGGCGAGCTCGCTTGCTACGAGCACGCCGAATCGCACGAACTGCCCGAGTCGCCTCGGCCCGCGCTTTTAGTCTTGCCGGGCGGAGCATACGTGTATTGCAGCGACCGCGAGGCGGAACCTATCGGCGTTGAGTTTTTCAATCGCGGTTACAACGCCTACGTATTGCGCTATCCTTGCGCACCCGTCCGCTTCCCCGCGCAACTCACAGTTGCCGCCGCCGCTATCGACGCAATACGCAAGCGCGCGAAAAAGACGAACACAAATCCCGAAAAAGTGTTCGCAATAGGCTTTTCGGCGGGAGGCCACCTTTGCGGCACGCTCGCCAACTGCCCGCCCGATTTCAAAACGGTTAAAAAATTGAATTTCAAACCGAACGGCGTTGTGCTCGCTTATCCCGTAATAAACGAAAACTACGGGCATTGCGAAAGTCACGGCAACATTTTGGGCGAAGAACGCCCCAAAGAATGCGAGTGGCTCAATCTCGACAAATCGGTGCGACCCGACAATCCCCCCGCTTTTATTTGGGCTACCGCAAACGACGGAATCGTTCCCGCCGTAAACAGTTTGAGTTATGCCGCCGCCTATAATAAGCTCGGCTTAAAATACGAATTGCATATCTACGCCCACGGACCGCACGGACTCAGCCTTTCCGACCGCAGAGTGTGTCAACTTTGCGCGGGCGGCGAAAATCTTCACGTAGCCACGTGGGTCAATCTTGCCGACGAGTTTTTGCGTTCTTTATGATTTTTTATTTCGATTCTTACCTTTCGACGGCGAATATAAAATAACGAAAACAAACGCGATGAAATTAGCTATTAGTCCCGCGAGCCCTAACCGCAAATTTCTCGCAAAAAGCGCCGCCAATGCAAAAATTACGTAAATCGCAAAAAAGCTCAAAAATACGGTCGCAAATAAATTGTAGCCGTATTTTTTCGTTATAACAATTAAAAAAGGAACAACCGCGCATACGATAGAAAGCGACACAATCATTAAATGGCTCTGATTATCGAACACTGCCGCACTGCCGAAAAAGTAATTTATAACCGTAAAAAATACAAACAAATCTTTTAACAACAATTCGATTTTTCGTGCTTTGTGCCTTTTTTTAAGTTCTTCTTTTTCAAAGCGCGTTTGTTCGAGCGCTTCATTCAGTTGCGCGGCTTGCGCTTTTAAAGCCGATTGCTTTTTCAGTTTTTTTTCTTCGCACAGTCGTTCAAAATTGCACTTTCTCGCATACGCCCCGCGCGCAAATGCAGTAACGGCCTCGAAAGTATTATTCGATTTAAGCGAGCGCTCGGGCATTGCGCACGCCTTACGACAGGCGGCGAGCATAGCTTCGCTAACAGTGGTTTCTCTTTTTATCGCATCGAACACTGTCGGCGACTCAAAACCGTAATGAGGTTCAACCTCTTTTTTGTGTTCTCGAATTTGTTGCAAGCCGCACGCAACAGCCGCAAATGCCGAACGGGAATCGGACAGCGCCGCAAGTTCGTTGAAATCGCGGCAAGTTCTCTCGTCTTTCAAAATCGTTACGGCGGCAAAACCCGCTAGCAATTTTTCTTTCTCTTCCGCGTTTGTCTGCATATATTCCGTTCTCCTTTATCGGCTATGCCTCTATTTTAAGCGTTCCCCCCCCCGAGTCAAGCGTTTTAACGTAACTTTTTTAAGTCGCAACCGCTAGGCGGCGTCTTTTCCGAGTATGGAAGTAGTGAGCGCATCGAGCAATATGTTAAAATACTCGTTGTACATTCCCGTCCACACAAACGGCTTTATGTTTATGGAATCCATAAATCCGCACAAATAAACGAACTGTTCGAGCGATGCGGGCAATCCGCTGTCGTCGGTTTCGAGCACGCCGTCGGGACCCGTCGATTTGGTTTTGTTAGACGGTGGTTCCCTCGCCTATGAATTCGCCGTCGGTGTTAAAATAGAATTCGTATCTGTCGAAAATCTTCACGTTGTAGCTCACGCCCCGAAAACCTTCGCAGTGCGGCAAGCCGTAATATTTGCCGTCGCCGCGACGTTCGGTTACATTGTAGTGCGTGGAAGTGCGCATCGCTTTTTTTGCGTCGCTGAATTTATCTTCTATCGTGCCGGTCTCTCCGAATTCGGAAAGGGCTCCCGTCACCACGTCGGATATATCGAGCAAGAAAGCTTCGGGTGAAGCCCCGCGTTTTGCACCCAATACAAATCGGGCAAAAAGTCGAACTTGCCTTTTTCGCAGTATGTGCCGTCGGTTCTTAGCGCCACGTTCACGGTATTTTTTTGACTTTCGAATTTTTTATGCGTTGACGTGGAGAAAAGTTTAACGAACTATCAAAATTGCGACAAAGAACTTTTAATACGGCTTTTTTTGAATCGTATGCTTATAGGCATGAAATATATGCACAAGTCTTTATTTTCGTCAAAAATGCTTAACCCGACGGTTACGCTCATTATAAACTGCATAAACGACCACTTAACCGAACCGCTCAGTCTCAAAACTCTGTCGGGTTACACTTTTTTAAACCAAAGTTATCTGGCGCAAATTTTTCACACCTACATGAAAATAGGCGTTATGGACTATGTGAACAAAAAAGATTTTCATTGCCGAATCTATGATACGAAACGACGGCATATCTCCCACCGAAGCGAGCAAAAAGCTCGGCTTCCCCGACTATTCCGCTTTTTATCGCCTCTATAAAAAGTATATAAAAAAGTCCCCTTCCGATAAGTAATTTGAAAAATACAAAAAGGCGAACCGAATAAGTTCGCCTTTTTTATTGCGCCGCGTTTTAAAGTTTATTCCCAACGCAATTTTACGTCGTTGTTGGTGCCGCGAAGCGTTATTTTTTTGTCGGTAGTTCCCGTTTGAACGGGCGGCATGTCGTGCCCGTGCGTTTCAACGGTGTATTCCGATTGAATGCCGCGAATAAGAACGTTTGCGTCGAGGTTTGTGCCTTTTAATGACAGCGTATCAACCGTAATGCCGCTAAGCAGAAAGTCGGCGTTCGTAGAGCGCAAATTCATGCTAACGCTCTCGGTGTCGTGTATTTCCACGTCGGCGTTCGCGCCGCTCGATTCGAGCGTTTCTATGCGCGAGTTTCTTATTTCCAAATCGAGGTTTGTCGACATGATTTCGGCGTTTTGCACAGTGCAACCGTTTAGTTCGACGTCGCAGTTTGTAGAATATACAACAAGCGTTTCTATGTTGCAATCGGTCAGCTTTATGTCGGCGTTCGTGGATTTAAACGTCATCTTTTGTGCGGTAATTCCCGAAAGATTGGCAGAGCTGTTTGTGCCCGAAAAGTTTACGGGCGTGCCGTCGGGCACCGTGAGCTCGTACTTTTTCTTTAACCTTCCGAAATTAAACCAGCTTGATGTAAATATATTGTAATCGTGTTTTTCATTGATTTTCAGCACGTCGTCTTCCACAGTAACGACGACTTCGGAGTCGCTTGCCTCGTAGTAATTTAGCGCGATAGCATCGCCCGAAGTTACTACTACGGGAAAGGAATCCACATTGAGCTCCACAGCGCGAATTTGATTAGGTTCGAGCGCCGACGCGTCGAAAGTTTTCGCCTCGTATTCGGTTGTGTCTAATCTATAAAAATCCCAGTTAAGCGCCGACATTGCCGCCGCGAAAATTATTCCGCCCACAAGCACGAGCGACGCCGCGCCTATAAGCCATTTTACCCATGTCTTTTTCATGCCTTTTCGCCTCCGCCTACGATTACGGTATTTTTGGGGCAAAGCCATGCGCTTATAGACGAGAACAAAAACGTTGTTCCTTTTGCCATAAGCTTAATTAGCATTACGCACCCCACAACAAACAATATCCCGACTCCGCAAAGAGCTACACACATACCCGTCGCAGCCATTCCCGACGCGCCCGCTCCCGCGAGCGCATGGAACACGGAAATAACCGTGCCCGCGATTCCGCCGAGCGCCATTACGCCGCCCGCCGCAACAAGCGACGCCGCCACAATCCACGCCACACCCAAGAGAATAAAGAAAACGAAACCCGTAATTACGTTTAGCACCAAAAACAGCGCAAGCCTGTCGCCTTTGAGCCCTTCGTCGCTTTTTTGCGTAAGCGGTTTTAGGGCCGAGCGCGCCGGCTTATAGGGCGGAACGAGCGGTTCGTTCGGCATAGGTGCGGGTGCCGTCGCAACGCCGCCGTGAGCGGGCGGAACAAGTTTTTCGCCGTTTTGAGCGTTCTCGCCATTCGATTTAACGCTTTGCGTTCGTTCGCTTTTTATAGGCTCGCTTTTTGCGGGCTCGGCGCTTTTAACCGACTCTTTCGGCTTTTCGCCGCTTATTTCGTCGCGCCGCACGTCGGGCGTGGGCACGGGCGTTTCGTCTCTGAACTCGCCGTCGTATTCGGATAAAATCTTATCTGCCACGTCTACCGGATTGCCGAACTGCGAAACTATTTCGCTCTCTCCCAAACCGCGTTCGATTTTGTCGGCAAAAATCTCGTCGTAATATTCCAAAACTTTTCGAATTTCTTCGGCGGGTAATCGGTGTATGTTTTTCTTTAATTCCGACTCCCATTCGTATTTAGTCATTTAATTAAAACCTCCCTCACAAAACCGAGCTTCCGCTCTCTTTGTAAATAAATTCGTACACGCGTTTCAATTCGTCGAGGTCGACAATCGATTCGCGTATTTTTCGTTTGCCCGCTTCGGTAATCATGTAATATTTTCGAAGCCGCCCGTTATGCTCTTTTGTTCGCGTGGTTAGGCACCCCGTTGCTTCCAAGCGTTTCAGTATCGGATACAGCGTGCTTTCGGATATTTCGATATAAGGCGATATGTCGCTTATTATCTTATATCCGTAGCTTTCCTCTTTTTTGAGCGAAACAAGCACGCATACTTCGAGCAAACCTTTTTTTAACTGTGCATCCACTTGCGCCCTCCTTACGGTTTTTTATAGCAACGCATTCTATACCCGAACCCTATTTCGGTATAAAAGCTCCGCTTTAACGGCACGAACGTTTTAGCGCTCAAAAGCTCGGCTCAAACGTTTCATACTGTTGAATACATAATACCATGCAACGCATAGTATTGTCAATACGTTTTTATCTATTTTATGCTTTTTAATTATTTTCTAATTTTTTTAATGAATTTCTTTTTTTGTTGCCCTTTTGCGTCGCTATCGGCTTTTTGGTTACAAAAAGCTTTGCAAAAATGATAAAAGGGGCGGGACACAATCGATAGTGTCTCGCCCCTCTTATCGTAACACCAGCCTTTTGCGACTAAAAGGCCGGGCTATTTTATTTGAGGAAAGCCAAAAAGGCTTTATAATTACTAAACAAATCCGCTTTGGAAATGAGCTCGTAGGGCGCGTGCATAGACAAAACGGGAACGCCCAAATCAACGGTGTCTATGTTTAGCTTCGCCACGAATTTGGCGACCGTTCCGCCGCCGCCAACGTCCACTTTGCCGAGTTCGGCGGTTTGCCACACAACGCCCTCGTCGGCGAACATTTTTCTTATTTCGCCCACAAATTCGGCAGACGCGTCGTTAGAACCGCTTTTGCCGCGAGCGCCCGTGAACTTACTCATGCACGTTCCGCACGACACATAGGCGGCGTTCATTTTTTCGAACACTTCCGAAAAGTTAGAGTCGTATGCCGCAGTAACGTCGGACGACAAGCACTTCGAAGCCGCGCGCACCTTTCGGTAGTTTGCTCCGAGCGCAAGCGCAATCTCTTCCATAAGGTCTTCATACGCTTTGCACTGAATGCCCGTTGTGCCCTCGCTGCCTATCTCCTCTTTATCAACGAGCATGGCAAGCACGGTGTGTTCGCTCTCTTGCTCAATGAGAGCGGTGAGCGCGGGATAGGCGCACACTCTGTCGTCGTGACCGTAGGCTCCAATAAACGCGCGGTCGAAGCCCACGTCGCGCGACGAAAACGCGGGAACTGCGCTTATCTCGCTCGATAAAAAGTCTTCTTCGCACATTCCGTATTTTTCGTTGAGCACACTCAAAACGGTGAGCTTTATTTTGTTGTTCGCCTCTTTATCGGGATACGGCAAGCCGCCCACAACCACGTTGAGCTGTTCGCCGTCTATAAATCTGCCCGCGTTTTTGCTCATTTGGTCGGCGCCCAAATGCGGCAAAAGGTCGTTTATATAAAACACGGGTTCACTTTCTTCGTCGCCTATGCGAATTTCCTTTTTGGTGCCGTCTTTAAGTATGACGGCGCCGTGAAGCGCAAGCGGAATAGCCGTCCATTGATATTTTTTAATTCCGCCGTAGTAGTGCGTTTTCAAAAAGCAAACGCCCGAATCTTCGTAGAGCGGGTTTTGTTTTATGTCTATTCTCGGCGCGTCTATGTGCGACGCTATTATGCGAAAACCGTCTTTTTCAATATCTTTCGTTCCCACTCGGAACAAAACGACGCTTTTGCCTCTGTTCACAAAATATTTCTTGTCGCCTTTTTTGAGCTTGTCACCGAAAAAATATTCGGTGAAGCCGTTTTCTTTCGCCGCGCGAACGGCATAATCGCACGCCTCGCGTTCTGTTTTCGAAAAGTCGAGAAACTTTTTGTATCCTTCGGCATAAGCGAACATAGCGTCGCGTTCTTCTTTAGACGCTTCTTCGAAATAGTTTTTCCTTTTATACGAAAGCTTATCTTGCAACTTTTGCCCTTCCGTTTTTTTGTCGTCTTTTACCATAAAATAAAAACCTCCGTTTTTTTCTTTATAACTTATATTATTTTTTCGAGCACTTGCGCCATGCTCTGCCCTGCGGTTTGCGTTACGAAGCGTATGCCTTCGTCGTCTTCGCTTATTGCGGCGAACAGCTTTTCGGCGCACGCTATTTTCCGCTTCTCTTCGGGAGCGAGCTCGCCCTTGTTCTTGGTTTCGCTCACCGCACCTATATTCGCACCGTCGGATTTGCGACGCAAGGCGTAAATAAAGTCTGGGCTATACGTTCCGTCGGCATAGGTGGGAATGCGCACCGTCCGCTTGGGAATTTTGCCGAACGCTTCCACCTGCAACTTATCCGACGATACGCCGCTTACAATGTTCTCTTTTTCAAGTTGAGAGTCGTAGGCGCAACCGTCGTAAAGATAATTTTCGGGCGGAGTGTCGCCCGAAGACAACACACCCACGCCGTTTTTCAAAACGCTTTGCTTTACGTTGCCCGCCGAGTCGCGGAAAGCGTCTTTAACTTCAACTTCTATTTTTTCGTAATCGAAGCGATTTTCGTAATACGCTATAAATCTGCGCCTGAATTCCTCGATAAAGTTTTTGAGCGTCTGCTTGCCGAAAAACTTCTCGGGGAGAGGGTTTTCTTTGAAATGTTCGCAAAGCGCGCGGTGCATGATTGCGGGCGGAATGCTTGCGAGCTTATGCGCTTCTTTCAAAAAGCTCGAATAGCTTATTTCATTTTTCACGGTGAACGACGTTCCCGCTTTGCTCGCGAACTCCACGCTTCCGTCCTTTTCGTCTTTTTGGCTCGCCGCTATTTTCGTTACTACGGTAGACGCGCCGTCTATGCCCGTTTTCAGCACCGCTTTGATTTCTTCTATCAGCGTTTGCTCGGGCATATCGCCGTAACGCAAATAATATTTTCGATTGATTGCCGTCCAAAGACTTTCGAGCTTTTCGAAATTTTGTTCGCGCACCGCAATCTTTTCGGAACTGCCGCTCTTGTTCACGTCAACCACTTTGCCGTTGGCAAGCGCTTTGAATAAGACGGGATACTCCGCCATAAACTTCTCGCGGTTTTCTTCCACAACGTCGTAATTAGGTAATGTAATATAATTTTTAAGAAATATATCGCGCAAAAACTCTTGCACGTTTATGTGCTTGCGCTTTGCGTAATCGGTTAAGAACGTTCCCGTTATTTCAAGCTCCGCGCCGCTGTCGCCGTTTATTTCCTTTTTCAGCCTGTCCGCAAAGTCCTTTTCCGAAAAGTCTATTATATATCGCAAATAAAACTGCTCGTCGCTTATTCTGTTCCCGTATTCGTCCACTGGCAATCGGAGCCCTCGCCCCACCTCTTGCAGCTTGCTCGTCTCGCTTCCGCTACTTCTTAGCTTTGCGATTACGAACACGTTGGGATTGTCCCACCCCTCTTTAAGAGTCCATTTGGAGAATATAAACCGCGTGGGCTCGAAGTTCCCCGCCTCGTCGCGTATTCTTATTATTTTGTCTTTCTCCCGTAGCACCTTATCCACTTCGCGCTTGATTTCCTCGCTGTCGGTGCCGTTGTCTTCCGAAAAGTACGCCGCGATTGTTTCGGGTATGTGCGCGAGCGAATATTCAAGATAATCGCGATATTCTTTATATGCGGGCGACGTAAGAGACTTTATCTCGCTAAGAAGCTTTTGTTTGAGCATTTCCTCGAATTCTTGCCTTAAATGCCCCTCGCCGCGAAAAGACTCGATATTATCGATAAAAAACAGCGACAAGGTTTTTATTTTGTTGCGCCGCGAAAAATTTTCTTTCTCTTTCTCGAAGTGACGCGCAAGCGCGAGGTTTAGCATTGTCTTTTGATACGTTTCGCCGAATATAAGCGGATAAATGGAATCGCCGACGTGCAGTTCCATGCCGTTGGACAGCGTAACGAGTCCTTTCGCGATTTCGTCTACCGTAATTCCGTCTAAACTCGAATCGATTTCGGAAAGAGGCTGTCTTTCGGTAAAATCGTAAACTTTGCCCTCCTGCTCGTTACGGAAACGCACCGTTTTAACTTCGCCTTTGTTCGCCGAAATAGACATGACTTTCAGTTTCAAACCGTCTTTCATCTTGTCTTCTTCGGCTATATATTCCACCTCTACGCCCTTTATAAGATTGCCGTTAAACGAATCGCAAGAACCCAAGTTATACACTACGTTTTCGTAGTCGCGCGCGTCCGACTTCCCCGACGTTTCGGGAAAAGTTGCGCCGTAGCGAATCACGCATTGCGGCTTTAATTTTTCAACCAAACATTTGAACGTTTTTTGGTCGCGTCTGAATCTGTGCGGCTCGTCTATAATCACGAACGGAGCGATTTGAAGAAGCGTATCATAAGGGCGGGTGTACGTTCCGAGTAGCGTTTGGTCATAGTCGGTATCCATAGTTTTGCGCGACGTGAGCATTCCGCTGTTGAGTAACAGCACGTCTATTTTGTTGCCGCCCAAATCGTTGCCGTTAGCAAAGTCGGCTATCGCGCTCGGAAACATTTTTCTGCCGCGCACCGACTTCTGCGCGTCTAAAACGTGCAATTTGAGTTCGGTTTTGTATAGCGCGAGCAAATCGCTCTTCACGTAGTCGGACGTCAAAAACTGTTTCGCGCCCTCTTTAATCGCGACGCCGGGCACGAGCACTATAAACTTGTTTATTCCGTAGCGACTGTGCAATTCGAGCATCGTGCGAGTGTAAACGTAAGTTTTACCGGTGCCCGTTTCCATTTTAACGTCTAAATTGAGGTATTTGCTTTTTTGAGCGTTTTTTTTGTAGCATTCGGGTAGAGCGTAGTCGCCAGTGTAGAACTTGCCGCTTTGCACCGCTTTAACGTTTTTTTCTATTTCGGACGCCGAAGAAACTATGCGCGAGCATTTATTTTTGTCTGTGCTCCGCTCGAAATTCAAGTCGTGAAAAACTCCCGCGACGGCGTTCACGGCGTTTATTTGATGAATTAAATCGCTTTCGAGTCTCATGCTATCAATACCTTATTTGCCTTTTAACGGGAGGGCGGTTTTTCAGCATAGACAAATTTGCGTCGAGCGCCACATCGTTCGAATATGCGATAGCGTAACCGTAGGTTATTATTCTGTCGGCGTTAAGCTCGAACGCTTCGAGTTTGCGCACAAGCTCTTTTACGGAATTTTGCGGTATGTCATCGAGCAGATAGACGGTTGTTCCGAGTTCGGCGCTCGAAACCGAATAAGCCGTGTAACCGCACAAATCGAGCGGTACGGTTTTTGCGGCAAAGCCGTAACCGTCAAGCACTTTCCAACTTGCTAGCACGGTAGCCGCGCCGAATTCGCTTTTAACGTCGGCGACGTCGAATAGGGCTTCGGGCTCGAAGTCGCGCAACTTATCGAGCGCATTTTTGCTCGGAGCGCGCAAGTAATAGGTTTTGCACCCCAAGTCGATATTTTCGCAAGCGAGCGGATTTTCTTCGCGAATTTTTTTTGCCGCTCTGGCAATGCGCTCGCGACCCACTTCCGCCAAATTGCGTTCGCGCCCCGACGAATCGCACAAAGCTATTGCGTTTTGCAACAAAATTCTTTCGGTCGAATTTTCGGCTTTTTTTAACGACTCGTCGAGGTTCTCGGGAATTTGCACGGCAATAAATTTGCGTTTGCCGCCATCGAGCGCGTTTAGTTCCATCACCGCTTGCGCAGTTGTGCCCGAACCCGAAAAAAAGTCGAGCACCGTAAAATCTTTTAAATGCGTTCCGCTCTTTTCGTCGTATAGAAGGGTGAGCAAATATTTTACGAGCGACACGGGCTTAGGATACGAAAATACTTCGGCGCCCATGAGCTCGCATAGCGCTTTCGTGGCGTTTTCGCTCGTGTCTATTCGCTCGCCCGTTCTGCTCTTAGTGCAACGAGGGTTATTTTGGTTCGTGAAAATAATTTGCTTGGGCGCGACCGTCGCCGACCTTCCCGCGCCGTATAGCGCACGAATTGCAAAGCTTTCTGTTTTAACCAAAAAAGTCGTGCCCTGCCCGATTTCTTCTTGAACGGTGGCGTTCGACCAACGCGACCTGAATTTGAGCGAAAACTCGTTTTCGTTCACGCCGCCGCGCACCGTTACGGCGCTCACAAGCTCGTAATCGGGGCTTTCAGCCTTTTTATATTCTCCGTCGGGTATTTTGAAGCGAACGATTCCCGCCGGAAATACGAGTTCGTTTACGTTATTCGACGCGTTATATAACGGCGCGTCTTCGAGTTCGCCGTTCACGCTCTCAACAAGTAATTCTTTAAGCTTTGCGGAAAATTTGTCGCGCGCGTAGCAAACAACGTAATCTGAGTTCGAATAGTAATTCAGTTTTTGTCTGCCGAAGTGTTGGGTTTTTTCCCAAACGAACGTTGTCACGTAATTTATTTCGCCGAAAATACTGTCGCATAACAACTTTAAGTTCGCGTATTCGTTTTCGTCTATACTTATAAATATAACTCCGTCTTCGCTCAACAGTTCGCGAGCGAGCTCCATGCGCGGCTCCATAAACGTGAGCCAAGCCGAATGAGTGTTGCTCCCCTGCAAATTGAAAACGCGTTCCGCCTCTTCTTCGTCTATATCCATTTTTTCGGCGAGTTCTTCCGCCGTGTAGTCGAACTTGTCGTTATATATAAAGCCGTCGGCGCCCGTGTTGTACGGCGGGTCTATGTATATGCATTTTATTTTGCCGCCGTAAGAATATTTAAGATAGCGCAAAGCTTCCAAATTGTCGCCCGCAATATATACGTTTTCGGAATCGGTTTCCGCATCGTCGCACGGCTCGATTACCGTTTCGGAATCGAGGCTCGCCAAATAGCGCCCGTAAGACTTTCCGAGAAAGTTAAGCGAAAAATTCTCTTTTTTAACTTCCACTTCTTCTGTGCGAATTCTTTCCTCGAACGCTTTAATATCGAATTTCCCGTTCTTGTCGAAACACGACGGGAAAAACTCTTTAAGCACTTGTATATCTCGCGTGTTAGGTTTCGTATCGGCGTTTTTCAGAATTTTTTCTCGCAACATGCTTTCTCTCCTCGCGGCAAATTTCGTCGCCTTTCTATTATAGCCGCACGCGAAAAAAAAGTCAAGCCTATGCGTATTCGCACCGTCGCAAAAACGATATTATAAAAAGCTCCGATGCAATCCGCGGTTTCCATAGGGAATTAAATACTAAATTTTTAAGAGTTATACTTTCAAGCG
>CAMUKG010000019.1 GCA_947089425.1 uncultured Clostridia bacterium | reverse complement strand
AACGACAAGGCTATTGACGAATTAAAGGTTCAACCTTTATCGTCCTTGGTGCACCAAGTCTTGATAGCTTGAACTTTTGAAAGTTTAAGCTATTTTTATTTCACCGAAACGCATAATTAGCCGAATTGACAACACAACGTAAAAATGTTATATTATTTTCATGCAATTCGAAGTATTAAACTATATAACGCTTGACAAAAATCTTTTAAACAAGCTTAACGACTTGGACTCCGAGAGCGAAAACAGGGCTCTTTATTTGGGCAAACTGTTGGCGCAAGACAAGCAAATAAGAGCCGAACAAAACGACGTTATAAAATTAGCCGCCGCATTAAAGGGCGCGGAAGAAACCTTATTGCGTTACAAAAAAAACGGCATAAGCGAAAAAATTTTTGCGGCAACTATGGACGACATACGCATTTGGTGCGAAAACTGCAACAATGCGGGGCTTAACAATATCGATTGGCTACAAAATCATATAGCGTTTAAACTATTCCGAATAGGAAGACTGCAATTTCAGTTTTTCACATACGAAAATTCCGAAGCAAGCGATTCCCTATTGCCGTTTTCTACGGGCGAAAAACTCGTTTATATACATATTCCGCAAGGAGAAAAATTGACGCAAGAAAATTGCGTGCAATCGATTAAATCGGCAACCCTTTTTTTCGAGCGCCATTTTCCCGAATATCGATACGACTACTACTTTTGCGAAAGTTGGTTGTTGTATGAAAATAACGTTTGTTTTATGAACGAGCGGTCTAATATCGTTAAATTCATGAGCTTATTCGATATTCATTATTCGGTTCATGACGAGGCACAAGCGTTAGAGCGAATTTTCGGCGCGAACAAAACTATTATTGAAAATATTTGCGACTCAAAATCGGCAAAGAGAGCGGACGCAATTCGAAAACTTCCCGAATCGACTTCGCTTCAAAAATCCGCAAAAAAATATCTGCTTAACGGCAACAAACTCGGTGTGGGAGTCGGCACAATCCCCCGCCGCATATAAACCAAAAAACAAAACGGCAACGAGAGCAAACCCGTTGCCGTTTTGTTTTTTCAAGTTTATTCAATTATATCTTCTGTAACCGCGCTCGTCGCCGTAATAAACGCCGAGCAACGTGTCGGGGTGATAATAATTATACACCCCCAAAGCTCGTTCCGCCTCTTCGTCGGGCACCCTTACGCTTAGTCCGCAAGACGCCGACACCTCGCGCGGCGTATTGATAATTTCGCATTCCACTCCGCTTGTGCGCAATAAATCGTAAAGCTTCATCGATTGCGTGCGACTACGGAAAGCAAACAACACCATGTCGAAAAATCTCCTTTTGTACCGATATTTAAGTTATAAAGCAACTGTCCGCTAAGTATACTATACTAACATTATATTGTTCTACGAACAAAAAGTGCGGATGGTGACACATGATTTATTTCGACAATTCTGCCACAAGCGGCGTAAAACCCGAAAGCGTTATAAACGCGGCTGTAAGCGCTATGAAATTTATGAGCGCAAATCCGGGAAGAAGCGGACACAGCCTGTCGCTCAAAGCGGGAATGCTCGTTTATTCCACTCGAAAAAAAGCGGCAAAACTACTCGGGCTATCCGACCCCGAACGTATCGTATTTTCGCTGAACTGCACTCAGGCGCTAAACACGGCCATTCAAGGAAGCGTTATAGACGGCGGCAACGTGGTAACTACCGTAACGGAACACAACAGCGTGCTCCGTCCCCTTTTCGAACTGCAACGCGCGGGAAAAATCACGGTGAGCTTGGCAGCGCCCGACGAGCGCGGCGTGATTACCGCAAACGCGATAGAAAGGGCGCTCACCCCGCGCACGTATATGGTTGCGGTAAACCATGTGAGCAACGTTACGGGCGCCACAAACGCAATCGACGAAATAGGCAAATTGTGCCGTAAGCGCGGCATAAAATTTTTGGTGGACGGCGCGCAAAGCGTGGGTTACGGCGAAATCGACGTGCGCGAACAAAACATAGACTATCTTGCGGTAGCGCCTCACAAGGGTTTGCACGCAATACAAGGCATAGGCATTCTCGCGCTCGGCTCGGACGCGCCAAAGCCTATTTTATTCGGAGGAACGGGAACTCAGTCGGAGAACGTGTTGCAACCCTCCGAACTGCCCGAATCGCTCGAATCGGGAACGTTACCCACTCCCGCAATCGCGGCGCTGAATGCCGCAATAACTCACAACGAAAAAAATCGCGCGAAGTCGCGTGAAAAAATTCGCGAACTGAGCGACTACATACTCGAAGCGTTGCAAGCGGTGCGCGGCGTAAAAATTTACACTCCCGAAAACGTTTATAACGGCATGATTAGCTTTAATATTCGCGGAATAGGTTCTATGGACGCAAGCAATATTCTAAGCTCGCAATACGACATCGCGGTGCGCGGCGGACTTCATTGCGCGCCGCTCATCCACCGTCATCTCGGCACAGTGGAAACGGGCATAATACGAGCGTCGCTCTCGGGTGAAAACACTTTCGGAGAAGCCGAATTTTTTATAAAAGCCGTGCGCGAAATAGCCGAAACCGAATACAAAGGAAACATTTAGTTTTTTTATTACATCGATTAAATTAACACAATAGCATAATCAAAAAAACAAGAAAATCGACTTTATGCGGAATAAGGTCGATTTTCGCAAGTATTATGCGTAACATACTTTATAAATTTGTGTTACAAATCGCCAAAAGGATAAAAAAGCCCGTTTCCGCACACCTCGCGAGGACAGTCGAGTTCATGCAAAACCGACAGCACCCGCTCTTTTATTCTTGGGGGCGTATAGGTTGGGTGGCGCTGAATCGTAAGCGCGCAAAAGCCCGACACGAGAGGAGCGGCGGCGCTCGTGCCGCTCATAACCATAAAACCGCCGTTTGCCGAAGTCGTCGCTATTTCAACTGCGGGAGCTATAAGGTCGGGCTTATTTTGCGACTTTGTTCCTCGCGACGAAAACTCCGCCGCATACCAACCGCGTTCCCCTTTTTCGGCTCCTCCCACAGTTATAGCTTGTTCCGCCACGCCAGGCGATTTCAGCGTTCCGCCGGTCGGGCCCGAATTGCCGGCGCTCGCCACCACAACAAGCCCCGCCGCAGTAAGCGCGCGAGTACCGAGCACAAGCGGGTCGCGCGCCCCGAGAGGCTCGCTTCCAAGCGATACGTTCACCACTCTCACCCCGAGAGTTTTATAGTTAGAATACAGCCACTGCATTGCGGACAAAATACCCAAAACGTTGCCGCTACCACTCTCGTCAACAGCTTTGAGCGCAACGATATTAGCCATAGGAGCGGCACCCGTAGCCGAAGAAAAATACCCGCCTCCGCACGCGATTCCCGCAACCGCCGTTCCGTGCCCGTTGTCGTCGTAAGGCTCAGTTTTTCCGTTCACAAAATCAGCAAACGCCGCAATGCGCATTCTCGGCACGCAAAAATCCAAATGCGGAAAAATCCCCGTATCGATTACGGCGATTCCCACCCCTTTTCCCGTTATTCCCGCGCGGTGAAGTCGAGACAAATCGGGTGCTTTCAAACTAAAAGCGCCGTTTGTGTCGGCAATAGCCGTTCGCCCCGCAACGGATATGTAATATTCGGCAGTGCTATTACACGCATAGTTAGGTAAATCCACGCCTACCGACGTTATAAACGGATATTCCGCAACTATTTTGCCGCCGAGTTCTTTCGCGACGCCACGCGCGCAAGACACGCTTTGCGCCGATAATACCGCAAGCGTCGTTCCTACTCCTCAAGCATTCCGAGCACGCCTTCGAGCCTACGCCGCTGTTCGGCGCTCAAATGCGGCGTAATCGCGTTAACAAAACTCAATAGCTGAACTTCGTCAAAAGAGCCGTTGCGCTTTTGCTCATGAACCAAATCCACAAGCTTGCTTACAAGCGCGTCCTCGCTTAAATTACCGTACTTGCGCATTGCTTCGCCGTAGAGCGCATTCGCCTGTTCGTTGCCGTTTTTACCGTCGTATCCGCGTAATTGTTTCATATTTCCACTCCTTCGCTACTATTATAAATATGCGGGCATACTAAATTCAGTGACGCTTGCGGGAGGATTTTTCATGGATATAAGTTCGATTTTACCGCTTTTGATGAACAAGAACGGCACGGGCGGCGCAAACAATCCCCAAATGGACACATTGCTTAAATTCGCACAAGGCGAGAAACCCGACATTAACTCGGTTATGAACATGGCAATGGCAAACCGTAATTCGAAAAAGCCGTCAGGGCTGAAAGCCGTTGCCCCAATTTGCTCTTTTGAAATTTTGGGAAAGCTGACAAAACACTTCCTATTCGTATAATCACATCTAAAAATAAACAAAAAGAAAAAGGGCGAAACAAAACCGCTCGCCTCTATTCTCCGAATAAGCAAAAAGATTAACCGTGTTATAAAAGCTACTAACAGCGGTTGAGTTTTTCTTTTATAGCCTGTTCTTTAACAGCTTTTGCGACGCATTCCGCAACGGGGCTAAGCGCCGACGGAATAACGTAGTCGGGGCGCAAATCGCCTTTCACATAGTCGGCAAGAGCGTGCGCCGCCGCAATTTTCATTCCCTCGCTGATTGTGCGCGCCCTGCAATCGAGCGCACCTCTGAACACGCCGGGAAAAGCCAAAACGTTATTCACTTGATTGGGAAAATCGCTTCTTCCCGAACCCGCTATAAACGCCCCTGCCGCCAAAGCTTCGGCGGGAAGAATTTCCGGAACGGGATTCGCGAGCGCAAGCACAACCGCTTTGCCGTTCATGCTTTTAATCATATTTTCGTCCACAAGTCCCGGAGCCGACACGCCCACAAACATATCCGCGCCGCGAATCGCTTCTCGCAAGTCGCCCTTTACCCCCGTTTTGTTGGTGATTTCGGCAAGTTCCGTTTTTGCCCAGTCCATGTTGTCGCGTCCGCGATACAGCGCGCCCTTGCGATCGCACATAATCACGTTGCCCACGCCCGAATTTACCAAAAGTTTGGCTATCGCGTTGCCCGCCGCGCCGGGTCCCGAAATAGTAACGGTGCAATTTTCCGCCTTTTTGCCCGTAAGTTTGAGCGCGTTTATAAACGCCGCAAGCACCACTATTGCCGTGCCGTGTTGGTCGTCGTGAAACACGGGAATATCGAGCTTTTCTTTGAGCACGCGCTCGATATTAAAGCAACGCGGCGCCGATATGTCTTCGAGGTTTATTCCGCCGAACGAGGGCGCGATTGCGCTCACGGCGCTTATAATTCCCTCTTCCGTTTGAGTGTCGAGCACTATGGGGAAAGCGTCCACGCCGCCGAATTTTTTGAACAACGCGCACTTGCCTTCCATAACGGGCATAGCGCCGAGCGCGCCTATGTTGCCGAGTCCGAGCACCGCGCTACCGTCGCTAATCACAGCCACCATATTCCCTCTTCGAGTGTACTTGTAACTGAGCGAAGGTTCTTCGGCAATCTTTTTACACGGCTCGGCAACTCCCGGCGTATACGCCAAAGCGAGGTCGTCGGCTGTGTTAAGCGGCGCGCGAGTTGAAATTTCCAACTTGCCCGCCCATTGTTCGTGCAGTAACAAAGCTTTTTCTTTATAGTCCATATTTTTCTCCGTTTGATTTGTTTTTCACTAGTTTATTTAAGACTGTGAGCAGACGAAATGCTACGGCGTCGTTAAAATGACGCAAATTCAGTCCCGTCGCTTTTTCTATCTTATCGAGTCGGTAAATGAGCGTATTGCGGTGCATATACATGCTTCTGCTCGTTTCGGATATGTTGAGCGAGTTTTTGAGAAACTCTTCCGCCGTGTTCATAAGCTCGGGCTCTTCCAAAATTTCGTAGCTGTCGCGGTCGAGAAGAGTGTCGAGGTATTTGGATAGCGATTCGAGCGGAATGTCGCTCAACATTTTTATCATTATAAACTCTTTATACGAGTAAACTTTTTCGTTGGGCGTAAGCATTTGCCCGAATTCGTAAGCGAGAGCGCAACGTTTGAAATAGCTCGATAGGTCGGAAAAAGAGTGAACTGTACCGCCCACGTTTATAACCACGTTTATGCGCAACTCCTCTTTAATGTTGTCGTAAAGCGTAAACGCGAAATCGTTAGCCGATTGATATTCGTCTTCTTCGCCGCACCTTTTTATATACGCCACCGCCTTGTCGCTAAACGGAACTATAAGGTCGCCTCGCTCGCGCATGGTCTCCAAAAAGTTTTTTAGTTCGGCAAGTTTTTGCACCGAATCGGTTACGAGCGTGAGCACATAACTGTCGAAAGTGCCCGAATATTTTTCTACGAGCGAGCGAGTTTGCTCGTCGTCGAGCTCTCCCGTTAAATACAGTTTGAGTTTTTCGGAAAGCGTGAGCTCTTTTTTAGGTTCCGTCAAACTGCCTTCCGACGCGGCGCGAAGCAAAACCGCATAATTTTTATAAACCTCGTCGGCGCCAGAAAGCACTACCGTAGCTCCGCATTTGAGCGGCAACACGGTGACGCGTCCGTCTTGGGTAATCTCCTTTTCGTTCCTCGAAAAGGAAAAATCGGTAGACGGCATATCGGCGGAGCGAAAAAGTACAGTTCCGTCTTGCGAATATGCCACAGAATCTATTCCCGTAGTTTTTTTAATAGTTTTTAAAAGTTTTACGAGCGCGTCCATTAAAGCACGTCCAAACCGCGTTGTATGTCTTGCATAATATCGTTTACCGACTCTATTCCCACCGACAGTCTAATAGTTCCCGGCGTTATTCCCGCAGCGATAAGCTGAGCGTCGGAAAGCTGACGGTGAGTGCTCGACGCGGGATGAAGCACCGAAGTGCGCGCGTCGGCAACGTGCACCACTATCGCAGCAAGCGAAAGACTGTCCATAAATTTCACCGCTCTCTCGCGCGTTCCCAAGTCGAAAGTTATAACGCCGCTCCCCATTCCGCCGCAATATTTTTTGCAAAGCGAATAGCTTTCGTCCGATTGAAGAGCGGGATATTTTATTGATTTCACCGCTTTATGGCTTTTAAGCATTTTCGCAACCGCTACGGCGTTTTTGCAATGAGCTTTCATGCGCAAATGCAAAGTTTCGGTGCCCAAATTGAGCAAAAACGCATTCATAGGGCTGGGGCTCATTCCCAAATCGCGCATGAGTTGCACTCTCGCTTTCGTTATAAACGCGGCGTTTCCGAAAGTCTCGGTGTAGCTCAACCCGTGATAGCTTTCGTCGGGTTCCACAAGACCGGGAAACTTTCCGCTCGCTTTATAATCGAATTTGCCGCCGTCCACAACCATTCCGCCGAGAGCAACCGCATGACCGTCGAGGTATTTCGACGTGGAATAAACTATTATGTCCGCGCCGAACTCGAAAGGTCGGCATATAACGGGAGTTGCGAAAGTATTATCTACAATAAGCGGAATTTTGTGCGCATGAGCGACTTTCGCCACTCCATCTAGATCGGTTACCGTTACTGCCGGATTCGCTATGGTTTCGGCAAACACCGCTTTCGTGTTTTCGCGTATTGCCGACTCCACTTCGGAAAGGTCGTTTATATTTACGAACGTCGTTTCTATCCCGAATTTTTTCAGCGTTACGGCAAATAAATTGATTGTGCCGCCGTAAATTTCGTTCGCCACAACAATGTGGTCGCCCGCTTTGGCAAGATTGGTAACCGCGATTAAAGAAGCCGCTTGCCCCGAACTCGTCATCATTGCGCCCGTGCCGCCGTCCATAGCGTTTATTTTGTCTTCAACCGCCGCTACTGTTGGATTTGCTAATCTCGTATAAAAAAAGCCGTTCTTTTTAAGGTCGAACAAATCGCCGACATCGTCGGTAGAGTCGTATTTAAAGGTTGTTGACATTGCCACAGGCAACACGCGAGGCTCTCCGTTTTTTGGCGAGTATCCGCATTGCACGCATTTCGTTTCAAGTTCCATTTTGTTCTCCTTTTTATTATAATCGGCTACGCAAGCCATGCGGTTGCCGCCACCGACGCAAACGTTAAAACGTTCACGCTTTCGGCGCCGTTTGCCGTAAGCACGCGAGCGCACTCGCTCGCAGTCGCGCCCGTAGTCAGCACGTCGTCGATTAGCAGAATCTTTTTGCCGCAAATTTCGGCGCCGAATTTTGCTCCGAAGCTCCCTCGTATCAATTCCATTCTTTGCACTCTGTTGAGCTTTACCATGTTTTTGGTTTTCACCGTCTTTTCGAGCAGTTCCGAATAGTCTTTTTTGATTCTCGTTGCCACTTCGCGAGCCAACAGTTCGGCTTGATTATATCCGCGTTGCCGCATTCGGCTTTTGTGAATAGGCACGCAAGTCACCGCGTCTACGTTCCATTCGGTGGAGAAATACGTGTCCGCCATAAACTCCGACATTACGGGCGCCAAATATCGCGCGTTTCTGTATTTGAGTTTATGCACAAGCGTTGCGGAAGCGTCGCCGTACACAAAACTCGAACGAGCGCTCTCGAACGGCAACACGGTGTTCTTGCAAGTGTCGCAAATTATGTTTTGAGCGGGAATCGCCCTTCCGCACACGGTGCAATAATTTTCGTTGTACGGAAGTTTGCAGTTAGGGCACACTCCGTAGCGAGTGTCTTTTTCAAGTTCCGCGTCGCATACTATGCACTTTATCCCGCTCGGATACAAAAACTCGCGGAAGATTTTCACGGGCTTAATCATTGGGCGCGTCAGTCGGAAATTTTCATCACCCAACCGAACGGGTCTGAAATTTTTCCCGTTTGAATGCCCGTAAGCTCGTTATATGCAAGCATGGAAAGTTCTCCCATTTTTCCGCCGCCAACAACGTAGTCGGTTCCGTCGTAACCGATTTTGCCTACGGGCGAAATCACGGCGGCGGTGCCGCTTCCGAAAATTTCGGTGCAATTACCGTTTATAACGCCGTCAATCACTTCTTTAATCGAAACGAGTCGTTCTTCCACAGTTATGCCTTTGCTTTTGAAAAGCTCGATTACGCTTCTGCGCGTGACGCCGGGAAGTATGCTCCCGCCGAGTTCGGGGGTCACGACTTTGCCGCCGAGCACGAAAAAGATATTCATCGAGCCCACTTCTTCAACGTACTTATGCTCTTTCGCGTCGAGCCACATAACTTGGTCGTATCCGAGCGCGTTCGCCTTTTCGCCCGCCTTTAAGCTTGCGGCATAGTTGCCCACCACTTTGTGGTGCCCCGTGCCGCCCTTAGACGCGCGCACATATTCTTTTTCAACATACAACCCTACGGGTTCGAGTCCGTGCGCGTAATATGCGCCTACGGGACTGAGTATGATAAAAAATATGTAGTTATGCGCGGCGTGAACGCCCAAAGCTTTATCCACCGCTATTATGCTCGGGCGGATATAAAGCGCCGTGCCCGGCTCGGTGGGTATCCACTCTTTTTCAAGCAAAACCAACTTTTTCAGTGCGCCCAAAACGAAATCCACGTCTATGGGAGGAATACAAATTCTGTCGTTGGAATCGTTCATTCTGTTAAAATTATCGCGCGGACGGAAAAGACGAACCTCTCCCTTTTCATTACGATACGCTTTCATTCCTTCAAACACCGCTTGTCCGTAATGAAACACAGAAGTGCTCGGGTCGAGCGTGAAAGGTTCGTACGGCTGAATGCGCGCGTTGCCCCAAGCTCCGTTTTCATATTCCATAACAAACATGCGGTCGGTAAAAAATTTCCCGAAACCCAAGTTTCCCGTAGGTTTTGCCTTTTTTGTTTTTGGCTCTATTATTTTAAGTTCCATAATGCCCTCCGAATTAAAACGGTTATTTCAAATTTCGAGTTTTCTCTCAACTCTTTGCTCTCCGAGCGGTTGTGCCGAAAACTTACCTTGCGTGAGCGAAGCGAGTTCTTTTAAGAATTCTTCTCCGTTCAAAACGGCGTAAGTCAAATCGACAGCTCTATTATACTCCTGTTTCACGATTTTATAAAGCGATTGAAGCTCTCTTTTTTCTATTTTTTTATAAACGTTGTAATCGTAAGAAACTTTGTATATCTTGCAATCGGCAACTTCTCTTCTTCCGGCCGACGAAAGAGCGCCGCTCGCGGCGCACGAATACGCTCTCACAAGACCGCCCGTGCCTAGTTTGATTCCGCCGAAATACCTCACCACCGCTATAAGCGCTTCGTTTACTCTCGCTCCTCGCAAAGTATCCATAATAGGCATACCCGCCGTGCCCGAAGGCTCGCCGTCGTCGCTGCTTCGAGCGCATTCGTGAGCTATGTATGCGTGACATACATGCGTGGAATCACGGTATTTCTTACGAATTTCGGCAAGAGTTTCTGTTGCCTCTTCGTCGCACCTAACTCTTCGACATAACGCTATAAACTTAGAGCGACTTATTTCATATTCGTATTCGGCGTCTTCCACCGTGAGGAACGTGCTCATTTCAACACTATGCGCAAGTGAACTTTCTTTCCCTTGTGCAACACGAACTCTTGTCCCGAAATATATTTGTCCAAAGTGTCGGTTGCCGCTTCTATCTTTTTTTCGCCTATTTTCACGCCGCCGCCGTCTATAAGTCTGCGAGCTTCCGACTTTGACGCGACCACGCCCGCAAGCGCCATAATATCCGCCACAAGCGCGTTGCTCGGCGCGGAAACGGTCGCCGACGGCATATCGTCAAAAGCGCCGCCGAAAGCCGCCGACGCTTGCTTTTGCGCCTCTTCCGCCGATTCCTCTCCGTGAATCAATTTGGTTACTTCGTAAGCGAGACGCTTTTTCGCTTCGTTTATGCGCTCGTCGCAATGCTTCGTAAGTTCTTCTATTTCGTCAAGCTCCATAAACGTGAGCAACTTTAAGCACTCCGCCACTTTCACATCTTCAACATTTCTGAAATATTGATAGAATTCGTAAGGCGTGGTTTTGGAGGCGTCGAGCCAAAGCGCTCCCTTGGCCGTTTTGCCCATCTTCTTTCCGTCGCTCGTAAGCAGCAATTTAAACGTCATTGCGTAAGCGTCGGTTTGCTCGAACCTGCGAATAAGGTCGGCGCCCGCAAGAATGTTGCTCCATTGGTCGTTTCCGCCTATTTCGAGTCTGCAACCGTATTTGCGGTACAACACCAAAAAGTCGTATGCCTGCATAGGCATGTAGTTGAATTCCAAAAAGCTCAATCCCTTTTCCATGCGTGTTTTAAAGCAGTCACTCGTGAGCATTTTATTAACAGAAAAATATTGCCCGACCTCGCGCAAAAAGTCAATGTAATTGAGCTTTAAAAGCCAGTCGGCGTTATTCACTACGGTTACGGCATTATCGCCAGAAAAATCGACGAAACGGGCAAGCTGTTTTTTAAAACATTCCACGTTATGCGCGATTGTCTCTTTCGTCATCATGCTTCGCATGTCCGTTCTTCCCGACGGGTCGCCTATCATTGCGGTGCCGCCGCCGATTAAAGCGATTGGTTTGTGCCCCGCGCGTTGCATGTGCGCCATTGCCATAACGGGAATGTAGTGCCCTATATGCAAGCTGTCGGCGGTAGGGTCGAACCCTACGTAAAAAGGTACGCTTTCGCTATCGAGCAGTTTGCGCATGTCGTCTTCATAAACCGTCTGACCTATAAATCCGCGTTCGTATAATGTGTCGAGCACATTTTTCGTTTTCATTTTGTGTTCTCCTCCAAAAGTTAGTTTTTCGCTTTCGATATTTCTTCTTTAAAGAAATCGCCGAGCGCTTTCATTCCTTCGTCTATTTTTTCTTCGGAAACGTTGGAATAATTCAGCCTTATAGTGTTTTGCCCGCTTCCGTCGGCATAAAACACGCTTCCCTGAATATACGCCACGTTGCGCTCCACTGCCCTATTCAAAAGTTTGGCGGTGTCGAGCTTGCGCCCCGCGAACTCTCCCCACACAAATAAGCCGCCGTCGGGGTTAGTGTGAACGAATTCGCTCGGCATATATCTTTCTATTCCGAGCATCATGGCGTTTTTCCGCGACGCATACAGCGGCAAACTTGCCTTTACGGCGGGTTTTAACAATCCTTTGCGGCAATACTCCGCCGCGATTGCCTGAGCAAGCGAGCTCGTGTGCAAATCGGTTCCTTGCTTGCAAATAGCCATTTTTCGTATAATTTCGGCATTTCCCACCGCGCCGCCTACTCGCAAACCGGGCGAAAGAATTTTGCTGAACGACGCCAAATACACAACGTTGTCGTCTTGCGCATAATGATACAGCGCGTTTATTTTTTCGCCCGAAAAGCGCAACCTCGCGTAAGGGTCGTCTTCGAGCACGGGGAGTCCGTGTTTGGCGGTGACGCGCGCTATTTCTTTGCGGTGTTGCTCCGAGTACGTTTTGCCCGTAGGATTGGAAAACGTGGGCACAAGATAAACGAATTTAGGTTTATGTAGCTTTATTTTAGCTTCCAAATCGGCAATATCTATTCCGTTTTCGTCGGCGCGAACGCCCACCGCTTTCGCTTGATACGAATTAAATATTTGAAGCGCGGCAAGATAAGTGGGGTTTTCCACCAAAACGACGTCGCCCGCGTTTAAAAAGCTCTTGCACATTAGGTCTATGCCCTGCTGTCCGCCGCTAATCACGAGAACGTTCTCGCGCTCGGCGTTCACGCCGAATTCTTTAACCGTTTCTATTATGGCGTCGGTAAGCGGCGGATAACCTTCGGTTGTGCCGTACTGCAAAAGCTTGTACGCGGCGGGAGAAGAAAGCAACTCGTTGCAAATCTCGCCGAGCGCTTTCACGGGAAGAGCTTCGGTTGCAGGCAAACCTCCCGCGAACGATATAATTTCGGGACGCGACAATAGCTTGAAAATTTCGCGCGTCGCCGTGCCGTTCATATTCGCCATTCTGTCGGCAAAACAAAATTTCATTCGGTTGTTCGTCTCCTTTTTCTTTTTTCGCCGTCTTTACGGTTTAATATGCGTATGCCTTTTTGGGAAGATATTTAATAATCAAAAACGCGGTTATTCCCACTGTAAGCCCCGCAACGATACTTGCAGCAAGCATAAACGGAAGCATAGCCATAAGATTGGTTTTCACCACAATGCTCGCCACAGCCACTTGAACGGCGTTATGCACGGTAGCGCCTGCAAAACTTATGCTGATTATGCTTACAAATTTGAATAAAAATTTATACAGAAGTATTTGCACGGTAAGGCTCAAAAAACCTGCGGGAACGCTGTAAATGAGCGCCGACACATTGCCGCCGAAAATACTCGCAAGCAAACACCTGAGCGCCAAAATAAGATACGCGTCGGAATAGCCGAGCAATACGAACGCAACCAAAGTTACAAGATTTCCGAGTCCCATTTTAGCGCCCGGCGCATACGGAAGCATAGGCGGGAGCATAGACTCCACTAGGTTCAAAAGCAACGCCACCGCAGTAAGCAGAGCTATTCGCGTTATTCTTTTCGTTCGCATTTTTCGGCTTTCAAACCTCCTATTTTATTCTTTTAATAAGGCTTTCGGATTTTAATCGCAAAGTCAGCCTTTTCCCACCGAACCGACCAAATCGCCGCCGCCGAGCACCGTTATAACTATTCCGTTCTGAGCGCATACAATGCTTTCGCCCACTCTGCCTATTTTGCCCATTTTTACGCAAGTTTTGTTTTTGCAAGTCGACTCAATCACTCTCACGCTTCCGTCGCGTATTTCAACGGTGAGACAATCGGATATCTTGCGCGTCGCATTTTCGCCGAGCGGCAACACTATGCGCATATCGGTGCCTACTATTTCCACTCCGCTCCCCTTTTCGCCGAAAACCGTACAAAACAGCGCTACGGTCAAAGCGATTGCGGCGGCAAACACAACTATGTCGAGCGCTCCCAAAGGGAACTTTTTCGCTCGTATTGCCTCAATCTTTTTTTCATCCAACGGAATATTCCTCTACGGAATATTTTTTGTACGAAGAATAAGTATCCTTTTGAATAAAGTATTCCTCGCCCGACTCGTCGCTTTCGGTAATTCCCACCAAAAGCATTCTTCCGTCTTGCGTCGCGAGTATACCGTTTATTCCTCTCGCCCTTAAAAACTCGACGGCATTGCTCGGCTCCATAAGGCACACCGCCGTCGCGTATGCGTCCGCTTTCGCCGAATCTTCGCACACAAGCGTTGCCGACACTATATGGCTTGTTAGCTGTTTGTAGCCGCCGCCGTCGAATTCTATTCCAAGCGGCAATCCCGTGTTCGAATTCACTATGTGAGGCACGCACAGCAATTCTTCGCCTACGGGAGTTTGGTAATATCGCACATAGTCGCCGCTCGTTACAAGCGTTTTGTTCGCGGGCACCGACAGAGCGCACATATCGCCGCCGAAACCGCCGCGAGGACGCGGCGACGTTACGCCCACAGCCCACTTAACGTATTTCTTTTCTTCGGGATGGTACCATTCGCCGAGAACGCAAATATTGCCGCTTATATTGATTAGCGCCGATTCTACGCCGTTGGCTTTCGCTATTTTTATGCACTCGTCGGCGGCGTATCCTTTCGCCACCGCGCCCAAATCTATTTTAAGTTCGGGGTCGGTTTTATAAATATAACACTTTCCGTTATTTTCTTCGAGACGCAAATTGCTCGACTTACAGTGAGCCGCAACTTCTTTCGCCTTTGCAAATCCGGGCGGAGGCGGCGCCTCGCTCGGCAAACACATAGAATATTTGTTCAGCCCTTCGGTGTGCACGTTCCACAACTCGGCGAGCGGCTCCACCGCTATATTAAACAAACCGTCGGTGTCTTCGCTATACACTAAGCACTTTGTAATTAAATCGTATGCGCTTTTGGAAATTTCTATTTTTTCGCTCAAATACGGAGCTGAACCGTCGAAGCCGAGCGCGTTGAATTTGCTGATTGCGCTACTCGAAAGCGTTAGACTCATTTCCGAATTTATGTCTTCCATAAGCGCGAGCATATCTTCGAGCGCCTTATTTTCATTTCCTCCGCGCACGGCGGCGCGAAACGTTATGCCCGTACCGAAAACTTCTTTGTTGCATTGCGCGTAATATTTAAACGCGGGCAAATCGTCGTAATACCCGCGCGAACAGCCGCCGAGCAAAACTATGAAAAAAAATGAAATTGCGAGTGTTATTCTTTTAAACAAATTCAAACCTTTTATAAGCTATAACTTTACTCCGCCGAAACGAATATCATTCCTATCGTATCGGGCCCGCAGTGACACCCAACCACAGGTCCCACAAGTTGCTGCCATATTTCGGCGTCGGGATACTTTTCTTTAATCATGTCTATTGTGAGCGCAGTGTCGGCGTCGGTGTCGGCGTTCATAATAGTGATGGGATAATTCACATCCACTTTGTCGCTGTCTAAATAGTCCACAACCGTTCTAAGCGCCTTTTTGCGCCCTTTCGCATTCAAAATGTTCACGAGTCGCCCGTCGTCCGACATTGAAATTATAGGTTTAATACTGAAAATCGTGCCCATCATCGCTTTAAACGCACTCAGTCTGCCTCCGCGCTTCAAATATGCGAGATCGTCGACGGTGAAATAAACTTTCACTTTCTCTCTGAACGACTCCACGAATTGCGCCACTTCTTCGTCGGAAGCTCCTTCGTTATGCTTTTTTGCCGCATAATACATAATAATGCCCGCGCCCATGCTTATGCGCTTTGTGTCTACGGCGGTAATTTTGCGTTCGGGGTATTTCTCTTTCAATTCGGCTATTGCCTTTTCCATAGAATCGAAAGTGCCCGACATGGCGCGGGAAAAATGCACGTATAATATGTCGTCGCCGCCCGCAAGCACAGGCTCGAAATACTCCAAATAATCGTTTAAATTAAGCGCCTGCGTTTTAACGCTCGCACCCTTGCGCATTTCTGCGAAGAACGCGCGATTGTCGGTGTTGCGTCCCAAATCGTAAAATCTTTCGTCTCCGTTCACCGTATACGGCATTTTTATACATTCTACGTTAAGTTCGTCAAACCTCGAAAACCATATTTCTCCGTTTGTGTCGCAGAAGAATTTGCTCATAATTCTCTCCTGAAATCAAATTTTTATTCGGTTGTAAGTATATATTTTTTAAAAGCCTAGTATAGCATCCAGGTTGCTTCCTTTATGCCTAATAATAGTATAGTATAATCCGCCGCAATAATCAAGTTTTTTACCTCAAAAAGAATGAGCAAAAACGCGCCGCATTACAATTTTTGTCTGTTATTTTGCTTTTAGACGCAAAAAAGTTTGCTTCCCGCGCGCAAAAGGGGTATAATTATATTATGGTTTACGGAGCTTTTGTTTTATTGGCGGCAGCAGTGGTATTCTTATCGATTAAGCTGTCTAAATACGTCGACTTGCTCGACAAGACAACTAACGTTTCGGGCGCGTTTATAGGCGGAGTTTTGCTCGCCGCCGTAACGAGTTTGCCCGAACTTTTCACGAGCATTTCGGCGGTGCTGTTTTTAAAACAAAACAATCTCGTAACGGGCAATATTCTCGGAAGCAACGTTTTCAATCTTGCGGCGCTCGGAATTTGTCTCGTGATTATGTTCAGAGGATTTTCTAACTCTAAAATAAGCAAACATTATATTTTCACGATACTCGCGTGCCTTTGCGTATACGGACTTATTTCGATTGCTATTTTTGTAAAGAACGTGCCTAAACTTGGATTTGTGAACATAGTGTCGCCGTTTATATTCATAATTTACGTGGTGTCGCTTTTCATAACTCCGAAAACGGAAGAACCAGAAGAGAAAACGGAATCGCCTTTATCCAAAAAACAACTTTTGTTACGATTTACGGCGGCTGCTGTGTTGCTCGTTGCAGTGAGCATAGTAATCACTTACGTTTCCGACTCGATTGCCGAAAAACTCGAACTCGGTAAAACTTTTGCGGGAGCGCTGCTTCTCGGGCTCACCACTTCCCTGCCCGAACTTGTTTCAACAATATCGCTTTGCAAACGCGGCAACTTCAATGCCGCAACGGGCAACATTCTCGGAAGCAATATTTTTAACTTCTTCATATTGTTTATCGCCGACCTATTGAGTTTTCGAAAAGGAAATACCGACGTTTATCCGCACTTTTTAAACGGAGAAGAAGGATTTCAAGCTATGCTACTCTTGGTGCTCGGCGCCGCCGCGACAATCGCGGTTCTCACGGTAGTCCTAATTAAAACTTTTGCGCCCGAAAAGAAACTGCTCGGCAAAACCGCCGCAATATCCGGCGGCACCGTTATGACTTCCGCTTATCTTCTGTTTTTGATTCTGTCGACAACTCTCACGGGTATAGCATAATAAATGTCGCTTTGAGTAAAGTTTAAGCACTATGTTCTTTGTCCGCTTTCTGTCTTTTGCTCATTTTGCTCCAACTTATAAAGCCGTAAGTGTCGAGCGCCGCAAACGCGACAAAACAAATGACTATCGGCAAATACACTATGTCGCGAACGGCGGCAAGCGACCAAAGAATTATCAGCACAATATCGTTTGCTCCGTAGCCGAGCGCGTAAAACCTACTGCGGCGAGCGGTTAAATACGCCGCCGAAAACGACGTGAGAACCGACAGCGTGCTAACCGCAAGATTCGGCGTTTTAAGCGCTTTGAGTATGAAATAAAAAGCAACCGTTACCGCCGCGCTCAAAAAAGCGAAAACGCACCATTCTTTTTTATTCAGCGAATTTACTTTCACTTCGCTTTTATTGCCGTTATACGGATTTTTGAGCCACGACACAAGCGCGACTACGGCAATAGGCATGCTCATGCAAAGATATGTAATCATTTCGCCGTAATAGCGAAACGAATACGATATTACGCCGTAAAACACGCTAAACGCGATAATAAGAATTTGCCCGAACGGATTGCCCTTAGATACGAGCACAAGCGCCGTTATTCCTATAAGCGACCCCGCAAGATAGTGCCATTGTTCGTTTTTAAACACCAAAAAGCTCGCTATTATCAAAGCGGCGCTTAGCGACCAAATAAGCCATTCAGCAACAGTAAAACTCTTGAAAAATTTTGAAATTTTGTTCACGAGGTTTCCTCATAAAAAAAGACATTTTGCCCACGTCTGCTAAGACCTGACGACGTAGGTAAAATGCCGCAGCATCGGCAATCACTCGGTAGCGATTGCCTATTTTTTTATTCTTTATGTTTTTATTATATAGTTCAAAAGTTAAATTGTCAAGCTTTTAACTGTAATAGCGCAATTCTTCGGCACAATCGCAAATCGAGCCCGCGCAGTCGGCGCAATAGTCTTTTCCGCAAGACGGACAGTGCATAGCCTCTTCCGGCGTTATTTGTTTTCCGCATTTCATGCAAATCATATTGCTTAGTTTGCTCAAACTTACTTTCGTTATACGAATAAAAACTAATTTTTTCTTTGTGCGAATTTTATTATGAGGACGGAAACGTCGGCGCTCGTAACTCCGCTTATGCGCGACGCTTGCCCCACCGAGAGCGGCTTTATGGCATTCAATCTTTCGCACGCTTCCGTTCGCAAGCCGCCCACCGTCAAATAGTCTATATCGACGGGAAGCGGCATGTTTTCAAGCCGCATGAGTTCTCGCACCGCGCGAGCCTCGCGCTCTATATATCCCTCGTAGCGCACAGCCGTAACCGCTTCGAAAACAGCCATGTCGGACAGCTTCTTTTCCTTTAAAAGCTCCGCCACTTTCTCCCACTCCGCTCCGCGCTTTACTGCGTCGCAAAGTTTAAGCTTTTCGGCTCCGTCGCCCAAACCGAATTTTTCGGAAGAAACGGTTAGTTCGTTCAAAGCGTTAGCCGCTTCCGCAATTTGCTTTTTAAGTTTTAAATATGCGGATTTGCGCTTGCCCGATAAAAGCCCCGTTTGCACTCCTATGTCGCCGAGCCGCAATTCGGCGTTATCCTGCCTTAAAATGAGTCGGTGCTCGCTTCTTGCCGAAAGCATTCTGTAAGGCTCTTCGGTGCCTTTGGTTACAAGGTCGTCGCACATTACGCCGATATACGACTGTTTGCGCGAAAACACGATGCCGTTTTGCCCGCTCGCGTATCTCGCCGCGTTTATTCCCGCAACAAGCCCTTGCGCCGCCGCCTCTTCATAGCCGCTTGTTCCGTTTATCTGTCCTGCGAAGAAAAGTCCCTCTATTCGTTTGTGCGCAAGCGTCGGGTAAAGCTCCGACGGGTCTATGCAATCGTACTCGATTGCGTAGGCGTCGCGCATAATCTCAACGTTTTCGAAGCCGCGAATGGAACGATACATGGGAAGCTGAACTGACACGGGAAGCGACGTGCTTATTCCTTGAACATACATTTCTTTCGTGCCGTCGCCTTCGGGTTCGAGAAAGAATTGATGCCTTTCGCGGTCGGAAAACCTTACTATTTTGTCCTCTATGCTCGGGCAATATCTTGCGCCCGTGCCGTGAATCAATCCGCCGTATTTGGGGCTTAAATGCAAATTTTCGCGTATAATCTCGTGAGTGCGCGGGTTGGTGTAGCCCAAATAGCATACCCGCCCTTTTTTGTTGACTTTGCCCGACGCGAGCGAAAACGAATATGGCGTGTCTTCGCCTGGTTGAACTTCGAGCGCCGAAAAGTCTACCGTGTCGCCGTTTATGCGCGCGGGCGTGCCCGTTTTAAAGCGACGCAATTTTATGCCGCAATCTCTCATGAGCGAACGCGAAAGGTCGTTTGCCCTGCAAAAACATACGGGCCCCTTATGCTCTATTACCTTTCCTATAATTATATCGCTTTTAAGATAGACGCCGCAAGCGAGCACCACGCACTTGGCTTTTATTTTTTGCCCGAGCAACGTTTCTATTCCGCACGCCTTGCCGCCGCGAATTAAAATCTTTTTAACCTCGCCTTGCCTCAGTGTTAGGTTCTGCGTGTTTTCGAGCACGTTTTTCATGTACCTATGATACGCGTATTTATCCACCTGAGCTCTAAGCGAATGCACTGCGGGTCCTTTACTCTTATTGAGCATACGCATTTGTACGCAACATGCGTCGGCGGCAAGTCCCATCTCTCCGCCGAGAGCGTCTATTTCGCGCACAAGGTGCCCCTTAGCGGAACCGCCTATGCTCGGATTGCAGGCAAGATAGCCTATGTTGTCGAGCGTTATGCTGAGCACGGTTACGCTTGCTCCCAAACGAGCAAGGGCGAGCCCCGCTTCTATGCCCGCGTGACCCGCTCCCACTACCACCGCATCGGTGTAATAGTCTGCCGATTTAATTTCCTTGTTCATAATTTTTTTGTTACCGAACGCAAAAAGTTACATCATTATGTCCACAATCGCGCGCACCACGCTACCCTCGTTGGCTCCGTAGTCGCGCATCTGTCCGCAACGGTTCAATACCTCTTCCGACGGAAAAAGCATTTCTATATACATTTGCTTCCACGCTTCGCTCGTGCCGCTGAAAACGTTGTCGGCGTCGTCGGGACTCATTTTCTCGTATTCGGCTTTCAGTTCGTCGTAAGCCGCCGCCACAGGGCTAACCGCTCCGCAATATATACTGTTGGCGATTGCCGCTTCCTTAGTGCACAAAAATTTCAAAAAGTAGTTAGCCGCTTTCGTATTTTTGGCATACTTGGAAATAACGAAGCTGTCAAGATAAACGTTGCCGCCCTCTTCGGGAATAGTGTACCACAGGTTTTTGTTGCCCGGCATTGCGGTGCCGTCGTCGTTTTCGTAGTCGCTCATTACGTAGCCCGCGTCGCACGACCAAAACAGTCCCGCGTCGCCCTTATTGCCAGCCATAGCAAATTTTCCGTCTTCGTTGTCCCAATGTTTTTTGTCGCCTTTCCAATCTCTAAGCGCCTTTTGAACTTTTGCGACGTTATCAGCCGAAGTGTCGTTAAACACATTTTGAACGGATTGCTTTTGAGCTTCGCCCGTAAGTCCGCGCAACTCGGCGCCTTTTACATACAAACTTGCGGCGTGATAGGTGTCACGCACGGAACGCTTTAAATACAGTGTCTTGTCGCGATTTTTTTCGAATAAATCAGCCCAACTCGTGAGCGGCGCATCAAAACTTTCGGCGTTATACATAATTCCGAAAGTGCCGAACATATACGGCACCGAATATTTGAGTTCGGGGTCGAAAGTTTTGGTAATTTCAACGTATTCGGGCTTAAACAGTCCTTTGGCGGATATGTCGAGCTCTACGGGCACGCACAAGCCGTCTTTAATCATCTTTTCAATCATATAATCTGACGGGCATATAAGGTCGTAGTCGGCGTGGTCCATCGAAATTTTGGTATACATATCCTCGTTGGAATTGAAATCGGTCATCGACACTTTAACCGTCTCGCCCGTTTCCTCTTTATACCACTTTTCGAACTCCTCGAAAAGTTCCTCGTCCATATACTCGCCCTGACTGAACAGTTTGAGTTGCTCGCTACGCTTCGTGCAACCTGCCATAAGGCTGAAACCGCTAACGGCAAGAGCCGCCGCCAACAATACGCTCAATAATCTTTTCATTACGTTGTTCTCCTTTAAACCAATCGTTTTTATTTATCTCACCCGAGCGAAATACTTCGCGCAAGCTTATTTTTACATTTTATTGCCCTTGCGCGCTTTCGCCTTACCCGCAATATTTACGGCTATAAGCACTACTAGCACCGCCACGAAAATAATAGTGCTGAGCGCGCGCACGGCAGGCGGCACACCTCTGCGAATGCTGTTGTATACGAACGTGGAAATCGTCTCCACGCTGTCGCCTCTGTTCATATTCGTTACCACGAAATCGTCGAGGCTCAACGTGAACGCGAGCGCAAACCCCGAAACCATTCCTTTAATCAGTTGAGGAAAAATAACCGTAAACATAGTTCGCGCCGCGCTTGCCCCCAAGTCGGTTCCCGCCTCGAACAAATTCGGATTGAGCTGACTCAAACGCGGGCTCACCGTTAAAATAACATACGGCACGGTGATTACGGTGTGGCACACTATAAGCCACGCTATACCCTTTTGCACCACGTTGCGCAACAGTATCGACAACAAGAAAAAGCCGACCGCCGTAACTATTTCGGCGTTATACACCGTGAGCTGCGACACAATGTTCACAGTCTGTTTTCCGCGCTTTAAATAGAAAATCCCGACGGCGCTGACAGTGCCGAGTATCGTTGCCGCAAACGCCGAAATAACGCCGATTAAAAGCGTATTTCCCGCCGCCGTAAGCAGTTTTTCGTTTTCGAAAAGCTGTTTGTAAAGCTCCAAACTGACGGGTCCCGATTCGCCCACGTTTTTGCTGTTTATAAACGAATATAAAATAACGAGCGCAATAGGCAAATAAATTATTATAAGCGCGGCGATTAAAATAACCCAACCCAAAACGGTAAAAACTTTTCTTTTGGCGTTCATAGCGTTCCTCCCCGAGTGAGAGCGCTGTTCTCCGTTTTGTTACGCGCGCGAGTTGCGACATTGCCCACAACCATAACTATAATAACGAGCACCAACAGCACAAACGCAAGCGCGGAGCCTACTCCCCATTGGCGTGAAGCGATTAGCATGTCTATTTTGCCGCCTATCACCGAAGTGTTGGAATCGCCCATAGTTTCGGTAATGGCATAAGCCGAAAAGCACGGCATAAACACCATCATAACGCCGCTCATAATGCCTGGCACCGAAAGCGGCAAAGTCGTTTTCAAAAAGGTTTTAAACCCGTTGGCGCCCAAGTCGCCCGCCGCTTCGGCATAGCTGTGATCGAGGTTTACGAGCGCGGTATATATAGGTAAAAGCATAAACGGCAAAAAGTCGTACACAAGCCCAACGATAGCCGAGCCGTATCCTTTTTCTATGCCGAGCATTCCGAGTAATGACTGCAAGGCGAATATTCTGAGCATAAAATTCATCCACATAGGCACCACGAACAATAGCGCCAAAATAGCGAATTTATTAAAAGGCGACGACGCGAGAATGTATGCGAGCGGATACGCTATAAGCAAACATATAGCGGTTGCAAGCAACGAAGTTCCGAGCGTTTTCAAAAGAGCCATATAGTTAGTGGGATTAGTGAAAACGTCGGCAAAATTGGCAAAGGTAAAACTGCCGTCGTCGCCGCGAAACGCATAAATCAAAAGCAACAAAAGCGGGAATATTACGAATATAACGCAAATCGCGGCATACGGAAGCGCAAAAATACCTTTCCCCACGCGGAGCTTACGCATCGGCCTCAACCTCCGTTTCCTCGTCTTCTTGCTCGTCTTCTTCCGACTCGGCGCATTTTTCAACGCGCAAATCTTGCGGCTTGATTAAAATGCCCACGCGGTCGTCTATATCCCATTCGTCGGGAGTATCAACGTATATATCGTCGTCATCGTCGGTATACACTTGAACTTGGTAGTAAGCGCCTTTATAAAGGCTTTGCCCTATGTTTCCGCCGATTACGCCGTCGCGCTCGTCGTCGGTGAGTTCCACTTTATCGAAAGCTACGCTAAGCTTCACGCGAGTGCCTTTTTCGAGTTGCTCGGTATTTTCGAACTCAAAGCTTCCGCCGTGAAAGTCAACCGTATTTTCGCCGTCGACCGTTGTAATAATCTCGTTAACGGTGCGCATCTTTTTCATTATGTGTATGCCGTCCGGCTTTATGCCGAGCTCCACTTTGCTGTCGGTAGTAAAACTTTCGGTGCTCTGAACGGTAAATTCGTATTCGCCAGTGGCAATGTTCATTTCGTAATACGTGCCTTTAAACACAACGCTCGTAACTACGCCTTTAAGTTGACCTTTTCCGCTTCCGTCCTTATAAACGAATATATCTTCGGGGCGCACCACAAGGTCAACGCGCTCCCCTCTTCCGAAGCCCTTGTCTTCGCATTTAAAATCGGCGCCGCAAAAACGCACTTTGTAGTCCTCTTGCATTTCTCCAGTGAGAATATTGCTTTCGCCTATAAAGTTCGCCACAAAGGCGTTGGCGGGCTCGTCGTAAATCTTTTTGGGAGTGCCCATTTGCTGAATTACGCCATCGGATATAACGACCACTTTATCCGACATAGTGAGCGCTTCCTCCTGGTCGTGCGTTACGTAAATAAAAGTAATGCCGAGTTCGTCGTGCATTTTTTTGAGCTCGAATTGCATTTCTTTGCGCATTTTGAGGTCGAGCGCGCCGAGCGGTTCGTCCAAGAGCAAAACTTTGGGTTCGAGCACAAGAGCGCGAGCAATGGCAACGCGCTGTTGCTGCCCTCCCGAAAGCGACGTAGTGTCGCGGTGCCCGTACCCTTCGAGCCCAACGAGTTTTAACACTCGGTTCACCTTTTCGGCAATTTCATTTTTGGTGAACTTGCGCATAACGTCTATATGCGCTCCCGTTTTGGGGTTAAGCACGGGCTCGCCTTTTTTGTCTCGTTTCACGTCGGGAATACGTTTTAATTTGAGCCCGAACGCTATGTTTTTAAATACGTTCAAATGAGGAAAAAGCGCGTATTTTTGGAACACCGTGTTTATGGGGCGCTTATGCGGCGGCAAATCGGTTATATCTTTGCCATCGAGAAAAATACTGCCGCTCGTGGGCGTGGCAAAACCCGCAATCATGCGCAACAACGTAGTCTTACCGCAACCGCTCGGTCCTAAGAGCGTAACAAAATCTCCGCGCTTTACGGAAAGATTCATGTTATCCACAACGGTAACGTCGTCAAACACTTTGCTAACGTTGCGAATCTCTATGATTTTATCGAATTTGAGCGCGCCTTTCGCTCCCGCGTCTTCGTTGCGGTTTGCCGCGCGCGTAACTCTTTCAGCCAAATTGATTTCCTCCGAAGTGTTTTCTATATGCCGTTAAAAATTCGGCGGACAACTAACCCAAATAACGCGCGCGTTGCTTTTGCCGCAGTTTTCTATGCTGTGCGCTTTGCCGCTACGAAAATAAAAAGACGAACCCGCGCCGACGGTGTGAACGCTTTTGCCGAGCGTAAGCTTGATTTCGCCGCTAAGCACAAACCCGAATTCTTCGCCGTCGTGCGGCAAATCCCGTCCGCTCGACTTTCCCGGTTTAAGCGTCATGAGAATGGGCTCCATTGCGTTCTTCAAGCTCGACGGCACCAACCATCTTATAAAGCAACCGTCCGTTTCTTTTTCGAAAGTATCCTCTTCGGTGAAAACGACCGCTTCGGTCTCGTCGGCAAAAAAATCGGTAAGACTGCACCCCAAACAGTCGAGTATATCTTTCAGAGTGGTTATGCTCGGACTGTTCGCGTCGTTTTCAAGTTGCGATATGTACCCCTTTGTGAGGTCGCACCTGTCGGCAAGCTCCTCCTGCGTAAGCTGGTTTTTCAGCCGCAATTCGCGGATTTTTACACCGATTTCCATTACTCTCCTTCGGTTTAGTAATTGTAAACCGTTTGTTTAGTGTGTTTACTTTTACTAAACTTTAAGTTTATTTTTACTAAACCTCGAATATTATATACTTTCGTGCGAAATATGTCAATCGTTTTGCGCATATTTTTCAAACGAATTGAATAGTTTGTTGAAAAATACGCCTATTTTCATTTTTTTGACATAACTATGCAATTCCAAGCCGTTTATTCACGAAAATCGGGTTCGCTTATAGAATGCTCCGCTTAGTGTTCTACTCCGAAAATTTTACGAATATAATATCATATAAAAACGCGCAAAAATTCATTTAACAGAGGTCAAAGTATAAATAATGATTAAACTCAGTGATTTTCTCGGCAAACCTCTTATTTCTTTATCCGACGCAAAATCGGTCGGTTACGTATCGAACGTTTGGTTCGACGGCAAGTTGCAATATGCGAAAACTGCCGAAATTACGAACGACGACGACGATTACCCCGAAAGAGCGTTTGTAGAGCTTCGCCACATGCAATGCGACGGCGATGCCGCCGTAATCAAAACGACCGCGCATATTTCCGCGTCTAACCTTGTGTCGGCAACGGTGCCGTGCCCCATTAACCGCCGAAGCTTTAACCAGAGCGGAAAAGCGCTCGGGCACGTTCGCGACGTTACAATCGAGGGGCGAAAAGTTTTGCAAATCATGTGCGACAGAGCCACTTTCTCTCCCAAAGAATTGCTGTCGCTCGGCGACAATCTTTGCATTTTCAACGACACGGGTTCGCCGATAAAAATTCAAAAGGCGCGAGTTCCACGCCCCTCGCGCGTAGCCGAAAAAACTCCCGTGCAAATTCACACAAGCGTTCAAACTCCCAAAACGCCGCAATCGGTTACCGTAACGCGCACTCCCGGCGTTCCCGTAAAAGATTACAGCTTTTTAATGGGCAAACCCGTTCATTCCCCCGTTTTGAGCGGCGGACGCGTATTGATTCCCGCAGGCACGATAGTGAACGAAAAAATAATAGAGCTCGCAAGACGCGAAAATAAATTAGTGCAACTTGCGCTAAGAGCCTACTGAATAATTGCCATATAGCCCCGCGCACCGTCGCGGGGTTTTTTATATGAAAAATAAAATTGACTATGCCCCTATTCGGTGATATAATAGTTACGAATACTTTTGCGAGGTAAACAAAAAATGGAAAACAAAATCGAAGAAGCCGCCGCCAAGAAAAAGAGCGGACAATATAACTGCGCGCAAGCCATAGCTTGCACATATTGCGAACACGCATGCGTAGACGAAGACACTATGAAAAATATAGCCCAAGCTTTCGGCGTGGGAATGGGCACGCTCGAAGGGACTTGCGGCGCGATTATAGGCGCGGGAATAGTTCTCGGAATGGCTAACAAAGACAGACTCAAAACGGTGAAAGATATGCGCGCGGTTATAACTGCTTTTAAAGAACGCAACGGCACCGTAACATGCAAAGAGCTGAAAGGCGTTGGCACAGGCAAAATTTTAAGAGAATGCGACGACTGCGTGCGCGACGCCGCCGAGTTTCTCGAACGCCAACTCAAAGCCGAATGCTAACGGTAAAACCGTTTATAGTTATAATTCTCCTATGCAACCGACTAATCTGTTAAAAGCCGAAAACCGCAACGAACTGCGGCAATGGCTCATAAAAAAATCACGCTCATGAAAACGAATGTCGGGTTATTGTAAAATGCGGCAAACCAACCGCTAACGATACTTTTCGGTATATCGACGCCGTAGAAGAAACATTATTTTCGGGTGGATAAACAGCACGACGAAAAAGCTTGAAACGATATCGACAACGATATTTTAACGACACCTCATGCGTATAACACGGTTTGGAACAACTTGCAAATTTTCCGCCGTTGTATCAACGTGACTGCGTAAACTCATAACTCCATTTTATGGCATACAGTTCTTTTACAGTAAAATAGTATTATTCACTTGTTTTATATGGCAATCGCCTTATCCGTTTTGCGGCTTATGC
>CAMUKG010000018.1 GCA_947089425.1 uncultured Clostridia bacterium | reverse complement strand
TTCCGTAAATGTGGATATATAAAGCCCGCTTGAAAGTATCGAACCTTTCAAGCGGACTTTTTTGTTGCGGGAGAATAATGGAAAAAGTTTCTCTCGCCGTCCGCTTGACTTCGGGGGGGGGAGATGGTATACTTAGCCCATAAAAATTTACAAAGGAGTGGGGTGATGGTTGGAACGAGTTGCGACGAAATAATAAAGCGGTGGAAAAAGCTTTCAAGCGGAAAGAGGAACGATTGCATAAGCGTGTCGGATATTGAATTACAGTTTGGTAAAAAGCGCGAAAGTCTTTTTTCTGAATACGTTTGCAATTTTTGTGCCACTCGCTCGGCAGAAATACCTACATGTGAAAAAACGATACAAGTAGGAAAAGAAGATAAGTCGGAAATCATGCTTTGCAAAGCTTGCGCCCAACTTGCAAAAAGCAGAAAGACCGAATGTTTGAATTTAGAACGTTTGTTTTCGTATGATGTGTTTGATTCGGTGAAAAGCGCGGCGGTTCAGGCCCTTTTGCGCAGAGAAGAACTCTTTCCAGCCTCCGAGAAAAATGAAGGGACTTTTTATAGCGAAAGTGTTGCGCGCGACAAAATGACGCAAAGCGTTCGTTTCGTGCGCGCGAACAAAATTAAGCTTCGCAAGAGGTTAAGGCGCATTTTTTGATATTAGCTTTGCAGAGTATTGTTCGAGTTCACCGTGCACTTTACGCTTGTTTCGCATATTTCTTTTTCTTAAACTACACACTATCGGTATTATGCTGGTAGTGTTTATTAAATCGGTAATAACGTTTTTTTTGGTGCTCATAGTTGTGCGGCTCATGGGCAAAAGACAGCTCGGAGAAATGCAACCGTTCGAGCTTGTGATTACGTTTATAATAGCCGAAGTGGCGTGTATTCCCATGAACGATCCGTATATACCGTTTTATTACGGAATCGTGCCGATTATCACTTTGGGAGTGTTGCACCTTGTGCTTAGTTTGGTGGCGAGAAAAAGTATGCTTGCGCGCAAAATCATAAGCGGCAGAAGCGTGCTTGCCATAGACAAAAACGGCATCAACTACGAGAATTTGAAAAAAATGAATATGAACGTCAACGACCTCATAGAGGCGGTTCGAAGCAGCGGTTATATGGATTTTGCCGATATAGAGTACGCCATTTTCGAGACGAACGGCAAAGTTTGCGTTGTGGAAAAGGCGTGCGACCCTACGGAAGTAAAGCCCGCGTTTTTGCCTCTAAGCCTTTTAATCGACGGCAAATTCGACGAGGATAATCTTGCTCTTGCGGGAGTTCAAGAAAGCAAAATAAGAGAAGTGTTTTTAAAAAACGGGCTTAAAAATCCCAAAGAAGTGCTTTATGCCGACGTCCGTCAAGACGGCACTCTTTACGTCAGCCCCAAATATAAGCAATGCTTTACGCAAAAAATATCGATTAAGGGCGGTGAAAACTGGTGAAAAAGCTGTTTATAATTTTGGGATTTTTTGCAGTGATGATGGGCTTTGCCGTTTGGGAAATAGTTGCCACAACGTCGTTTTATAAAGAGACGCTCGGTTTGCTCGGCGAACTCGAAGAAAGTTTCGAAACGTATTCGGAGCAAGTGGACACGCCCGAATCTTTGCAAGTGCTTGAAAAACTTGAAAACCACTGGAACGACGGGCGTAATTTGGTGCTCATGTTCGGAAACCATACGGTGGTGCGAAATGCCGACGAAAGAATGACCGCGCTCGGCGAATTCACGAGGCAAAACGAACGAAGCGACGCTATGGTGAGTTTGCGCCAAGCACAGCGCTATGTGTCCGACCTTATGCGCGATGTGTATCCGAGCGCAACAAACCTTTTGTAATAGCTTCTTTTAAAAGGCTTTCAATCCGTCTCGAAAAAAATAAGTCGCAAACGATTGCAAATTTTCTTGTTTTAGGTTACAATTAAAGCATGGTGCGGGTGCGCAAGCAGAGTATCGAATAAAAACGTTATAACAGAGGCGTGCCCGTAAAAAAGCCGAATAACGAAAAGAATCGGCTTTTTTCGTAAAGAGGTGCGTTTGCTTTTCAGCGAGTTAAAAAAACATTTGCAAGCAGAAAAAACGGAGCCCGCGTATTTCGTTACGGGGGAAGACGCTTTTTTGACTGCAAGCGCGCTCAATATGTTTCGAGCTCTTGCCGAGCCCATGCCCGATTTTAATTTGAGCGAGCTAAATTCGCCCGAATCTTGTTCCGACATAATAGAAGCGTGCGAAAGCTTGCCGCTCGGCGCCGACAGGCGGGTGGTGATTGTTCGCGGCTGTAAAGCGGATATGTCGGGAATTGCGAAATATTTGCAAAATCCTTGCCCCACAACTGTGCTCGTGTTCGCGGCGGAAAAGCCCGAAAAGAATTTTTCGCAAATAATGAATAAGCTCGCCGTTGTGGATTGCGCTAAGCTTGATAAGCGCACGGTGCTCAAATGGATTGCACAAAACACTCAAAAATTCGGTTCGAGCATAACGGAGAGCGCGGCGGCTCTTTTAATAGAGTATTGCGCGGGCGATATGTCGCGCATATCCGCCGAACTCTCGAAACTGTGCTCGTATCGTTACGGCGGCATAATAGGCGAAGAGGACGTTGCGGCGCTCACCGCGCCAACTCTCGACTTCAAAATATTCGCGCTTAGCGAAACGGTGGCTTCAAAGCAGCCGAAAAAGGCGGCTCTCGTGCTCAAAAATCTTACCGAAAGCGGCGCGTCGCCGGTAATGCTTTTGGGAATGCTGTACGCTCATTTCAGGCGTTTACTGTATGCGGCGATTACTCCGCCTTATGAAAGAATGGCATTCGATTTGGGCGTGAAAGATTACGCGGTAAAAAAGGCGAAAGAGCAGGCGGCAAGGTTTACCCCCGCCAAGCTTAAAAAAATTTGCGACAGTTTGCAAGAAGCGGATTACAACGTTAAGTCGGGCAAAATCACAGATAAAACTGCGCTCGAACTCGTGGTGCTTCGCGCGCTCGCCATGTAGGCGAAAAAAAGACGAAAGGGCAAAATGGATTTTATAGACAAGAAAAAAATCAACAAATATATTGTGCTCGCCGTGCTGTTTCTCTCGTTCGGATTTGCCGGGTGGCAATCGAGCAGAGGCGCGCTCGCGTATTTATCTTACGGCAATCCCGATTTGAAACAACCGGCATGGCTGTTTAACGACATAACGGCATTGCTTGCGGGCGGTGTGATTCCGCTGTTGTTTTACGAGATTATAACGCTGTTTGCTTCAAGGTTCATTACGCCGCGCATAGGCGCCGCCACCGACGATATGAAATATGCTTTGCGCTTTTTCTATATTGCGGCGAACGTAGTAATAGGAGCGGTAAAATTTTTGTATTACGTAAACCCCATTATGTCGGTTATGGGGAATATTCTAATAGACTTTTTGGTGACGAGCGCGTTTTTCGTGTGGTTTTTGCATTACAGCGCCAAGCGCTACGTAAATAAAACTCGGTGGGGCGCTATGCTTCTTTCGGTGGGCGGTGTGTATATAATAGTCGAAGCGTTGCTCGTAGTGTTTAATATCGTTATGGGGGTTGTGCTGTAATGAAAAAACTTGCGGCAATATTCATAGCGGTAATTGCAGCGGCGTGCTTTATGCTCGGTTGCGGCGGCAAGCCCACAGGCAACGGCTCGCAACAAGGTGCTCAAAGTCCCGTGTCGGCGGAAGCAATCGACTCCAACTTAAAATATTTTCTCGGACTGACCGACGCGGCGGGCGAGACGGCGGCTGAATACGGCGACATGGGCGACAGAACGCCGACGAGCGAATCGGAACGCAACGCGGCGCAAAAACTTTTCGCGCATTATTCGGATAAAGAAAAATATTCGAATATCGAAGTTACCGAGCTTACAAACACGACGTTTAACGTGAAATCGGGAACGGAGACGCGCACTTCGCAAAACGTCGAAATTCGTTTTAATAACCCTAACAAAGAGGGGAGCAATCAAATAGTAATAGGCACGGCTTATGATAATCCTTACGGCAAATATGACGCGACATTTAGCGGCGAACCGTCTACGGGCGCGTTTACCGCAACGGGAGTCGCTACCGTAATGAGCATTATAGACTGGGTGAACGCCAACGCCGACACGGTGCGCGCGCAGTGCGCTTTCGATATTGCGTTTGTGTTTTTCGGTTGCGGCGGCTATAATTCTATGGGCGCTACGGCTTATATCACCGACACTATGACCGACGAGCAACGCGTGGGAACGCTTTTAATGTTTAACGTTGACAGCTTGGGCGGCGAGAGAACTTATCTTTATACCGACGAAGTTAAAACGGAGCATGAAACTTTTTTGCGCGGCGTGGCGGATAAAGAAAACCTCGAATTTTATTCGTTGCCAGATAATATGCCGATTATAGACGGCATGTTCAGGCACGGAGTGTATTACACGCACTTTGCGATGCTTTCGGACAGCACTTCTTTTTTGGAGTGGGATATTCCGTCGGCTCGAATTTTCAGCGGCTATTACGGAGGCTTTAATTTATCCAACCTCGAAAAGAAAGGCAAAACCAATATTAGCGGCACTTCGCGCGACACTTACTATAATCTTAAAAACGAGCGTGCCTCGTTCTCTAAGCAGGGAAGCGATGCGGCGGCTTTGATTCTTTCGGCTATACGTGCCGACGGATTTACGGAAGCGGCAACAACCTCAAAAGCTAATACGCGCGATTTTTCGGGCTGGACGAATCCTTTGTGGGCGTATATCGCCGTGCTGTTTTTGGCGGTGGCGGGCGGAGTAGTGCTCGTTGTTCTCGTTAAGCATTTCGAAAAGAAATATCCGTTTAAGCCCGTTGTGAAAAGAATGAAAATAGCGGTTTTCGGAATGGATTACGAAACGCAAACCGACGAGGACGTGTTTGTGGATATAAAGCACCCGCGCGACCCTTTCGAGGGATATTGAGTTATTTGCGTTTGGCAGAATTACAAAAGAAAAAGGAGTCGAAAATGGAAAAATGAAATTCGCTTGGACTGAATTTTACAAAGCGTTTAGCTTGAAATTGCTTGCCTACGAGAACGACAGACAAACGCTTTTGCAAAAGCTGTTAAAAATTTACGGTAAATTAGGCATAAAATTTCAAAAGTTGGAAAAAGACGATTCTATTACAGATATAGACCCGTTTACCGTTTTCGGACTTTTTAATAAGGGAATTAAAGAAGCTAATCGGATAGCGATTATAGTGGCTTTGGCGAAAGAATTCGGAGTTTCGGGCGTCGAACTTCCCTCTAAGTTTGACGGTATTCCCGTGCTCAACAATCTTAAAGCCGTTTTCTTCGGTTGGGGTCGCAAAGACGACGACATAGATAATCTTTGGACGCTTTTCAGATATGCGATAATATATGCCGACAGTATACGCACCGAGATTGACCGCAAGGAATTTATAGAAATATACAATAAAGTTATAAAGCAGTCGTGCATAAAGTGGAATATCACGATGGGACTGTTTTGGGTTCGACCTTACATGTTTTTGAACCTCGATTCGAGAAGCAGATGGTATATAACGAATTATTGCCCCGAAATTATAAACGGAAATAAAAGAATTTTCAGAGAGGTGCCCGACGGCGAGCGTTATTTGACGCTGTGCGACTCCGCGAGTTCTGTGGCGAAAAGCGGGCGTTATTCGTTTGCCGACATACCCGAACTGTCACGCGAAGCGTGGATTGAATCGGAACGGGTTAATCAAGAAACAAGGAACGCGAGAAGCGCGCAACAAACGGACGGTGAAGAGGAAGAAGATTCGCTCGAAGTGGACGAGCCCGTTCCCGCCGCTTGCGGGAGCGTTTATCCGCATTACGGAGCGGAAGAATTTTTGCGCGAGGTCTACATGTCGGAAGACGATTACAATACTCTTACCGATTTGGTGCGCGAAAAGAAAAACGTTATTTTGCAGGGAGCGCCCGGCGTTGGCAAAACTTACGCGGCGGAACGGTTGGCATATTCCGTTATGGGCGTGCGCGATTCCGAAAGAGTGCTCACCGTTCAATTTCACCAAAGCTATTCTTACGAAGATTTCGTGTGCGGCTATCGTCCCACCGAAGCGGGCGGCTTTGAATTGGTAAAAGGTCCGTTTTACGAATTTTGCAAACGTGCCGAAAGCGACGCCGAAAACGATTATTTCTTTATTATCGACGAAATCAACAGAGGCAATTTGAGCAAAATTTTCGGCGAGCTGTTTATGCTGATTGAAAAGGACAAGCGCGCGAAAACCAAACTTCGGTTGTTGTACTCGAACGAAAAGTTTTCGGTGCCTTCAAACCTTTATATCATAGGCACTATGAACACAGCCGATAGGAGTTTGGCGATGCTCGATTATGCGCTCAGACGGAGATTTGTGTTTTTCGACATGCAACCCGGTTTCGATTCGGACGGGTTCCTCGAATATAGTTCGAATTTAAACAGCGAAAAATTCAACGCGCTTGTCGGTAGCGTAAAAACTTTGAATAAGGTAATCGAAGCGGACGCGACTCTCGGGGAAGGATTCAGAATAGGGCACAGCTATTTTTGCGACGTGAAATCGGACGAGCAACTGCATAAGATTGTGGAATACGAGCTTATTCCGCTGTTAAAAGAATACTGGTTCGACGAGCCCGCGAAAGTCAAAGAGTGGAGCGGCGTTTTGAGGAGCGTTATTCGGTGATACCCGTTCGCAATATTTACTATATGCTTTCTTACGCTTTTAAAATTTTGCAAGCGCAAGAGTATGCGAATATAGAAACCGAAGAGTTTGAAAACGTAGCCGAGCTTTATTCGGCGATTTTATCAAAAGGCGTGTCGTTGCAGTTAAAGCGCGGGCTGAACAAAGATTACGAGGAAAAAGGCGAGCCGCTTTCTTCTCCGCGAGGCAAAATAGTTGTTTCGGAGTCGGTTAAAATTCGCGCTTCCGCAAAACTGTTTTGTTCTTACGACGAGTTTACCGAAAACTCGTATTTGAACAGAATACTGAAAACGACAATGCTATTGTTGCTTAAAGCGGATATAAACAAAGAACGCAAAAAAGAACTGAAAAAACTGCTCGGATATTTTTCCGAAGTCGAGCCGCTCGACGCGCGCAAAATAAATTGGCGAATTAAATACAACCGCAACAATCAAACTTATCATTTGTTGGTTTCGATTTGCGAGCTTGCGGTTAAAGGTCTTTTGAACACGACGACGGCGGGCGAGCGAAAACTCATGAACTTTTCTAACGAGCAAGCGCTGTGCAAACTGTATGAAAAGTTCATACTCGAATATTACAGAAAACATTTTCCCGACTTATCGGCGAACGCCGAGCAAATCGCTTGGCAACTCGGCGGCGGAGACGACAACATGCTGCCTATAATGCAGTCGGACGTTATGCTGAAAAAGGGGAACGCGATTTTAATAATCGACGCAAAGTATTACAGTCGCACAACGCAAGAAAGGTTTGGTACGCACTCCGTTCATTCGGCGAATTTGTATCAAATTTTCACCTATGTGAAAAATAAAGAAAGCGAACTGAGAAACATGCCTCACAGCGTGTCGGGAATGCTTTTGTATGCCAAAACCGACGAAGAACTTACGCCGAATAATTCTTATAATTTGGACGGCAATAGAATAGACGTGAAAACGCTTGACCTTAATTACGAATTTTGCGAAATAAAGAAACAGCTTAACTCAATCGCAGAAGAATTTTTCGGAACGGTTTGAAAAATAGCGAAAATAAAAAACGGCGCTCTTAGTTTTAAGAACGTCGCTTTTTGAATAAGGAGGGTTAGAAAAATCACATTTTAAATATCTTTTTAAACACGCCGGCTATTTTTCGGAAGAAGCCGGTAACGCCTAGTTTTTCGGACATGTCTTTAATAACTACCCAAAGATTAAAAGTTTCGTGGTCGAGCATAAAATAGCAACACAACAAAACTATGCCCACCGTGAGCACAACGAGAATCAAGATATTCAAAAGACAACCACGCACCGAAAGAGGACTACGCAGTTTTTTGAGTTTTGTGGTCGGGTCTTGGCTCTCTTTAATCGCTTCTTCTATTTGCGCTTGCGTGAGTTCTTCCGCCGTAACTTTGCTACGGTCGAGCTGCATATCGTTTATATTGTTTACGGGAACTTTGTTCGCATTTTGCGATTGCGCTTTGCCCTTAGGGTGTTGATTGCCCTGAGCGGAAGATGCGGCAGAAGAAGGCGCCGCCGTTTGGGCCGAGCCTTTTTTCTTATTTTTTTCTTTTTTCTCTTTTTGCTTCGTTTCCTTTTTAGCCATACTTCCTCTCAATGTATGCTACTTATCTCTTTTATTATATATCACTTTCGGTATTAAATCAAGCACTTTACAAAAAAAAATAAGATTTTCTGCCGATTAGTCAAAAATATTGCGTAAATAAATTGATAATTTTCAAAATAAAGTGTATAATGATAAAAAAAGCTATATATTGTGGTGCGTGATTGTGAAACAGTTTTTTGACAATATTTTAAACGAATTGACGAACAAGCCCGTTCAGTCAGCCGTAGACGTGATATTGTTCGCATTTTTGATTTATGCTGTTTTCGTATTTTTGAAAAAGAACGACGCCGTTCGCTTGTTTAAATACGTTGCGGCGTTTTTGGCGGTTTCGGTGGTGCTCACAAGCAAAGCGCTTTCGCTCAATCTTCTGTCGCGCACATTCGAATATGCTTTCGTTTTGGTGATACTCGGAATAGCGGCGCTCTTTCCGCAAGAGACGAGACGCGGCTTTTGGAAAATATCCAGCCCGCGCGACATGCAACAGGTTTTCACTACTCAATACGATTGCAGCGACGAAGAACTTGACGCGGCAATATCCGAAATTGTTCGCGCGTCTTTGAACATGGCAAAAAAAGACGTGGGCGCGCTTATGGTTATTACGCCCGAGCACATTCCCGTTCACATCAAAGAGAGCGGCACCAAACTCGACGCGGTCGTGTCTTGCGGGTTGCTCGAATCGATATTCAACACCAAAGCGCCGCTTCACGACGGAGCCGTGCTTGTGCGCGGAAATCGCATTATGGCGGCGGGGTGCTTTTTGCCGCTCACGCAAAGTCTCGAGGTTGACAAAGAACTCGGCACGCGTCACCGCGCGGCGATAGGGGTGAGCGAAACCAACAACGTGCTCACCATTATAGTGTCGGAAGAAACGGGCGTTATATCGGTTGCGTATAGGGGAGAACTCAAACGCTATTACGATTCCGAAATGCTCACCGACACATTGCAGGAATTTTACGGACTTAAAGCCATTGCTCACAGCACGAAAAAAGGCAAGCGCCGCAAAAATTGAAAAAATCGGTTTTATGTTCTATAAGCTAAAATAAGGAGGCGGCGGTTACTGTGGAAAGCGTAACTATTCAGCGCGAAGAAGAAAAAGAGAAAAAAGAAAACGGCGTAAAACGCTTTTTCAAAGCCGTTTTCGTTCATAATTTTTGGGGCAAACTTTCCGCGCTACTAATAAGCGCGGTGCTTTGGGCTCTCGCGGTGGGGCTTAGCACGGAGCTCGATAAAAAGAATGCGCCGTCTGCCGATGCTACTTCGGTAATAGAGACGGTTATAGAAAAATAATGAAAAGTTCGAATACGAAAATCGCCGCCGTGCGCTCGCCGTCGGCGCTTTTGCCGCAAAATTGCGACATGGAAAAGTGGGCTGTGGTTGCGTGCGACCAGTTCACGTCGGACAAATCGTACTGGGAAAAACTCGATACTTTCGTAGGAGACGCTCCGAGCGCGCTTAGGCTTATATTGCCCGAATGTTACCTCGACGAGCCGAATATTGCCGATAGAAGAAAGGGTATAAACTCGGCGATGAGAACCTATTCGGCAAGTGGATTGTTTAAAGAGGTGCGCTCGTATATTTTTGTGAAACGCGCTTTTAATTCGGGAAAAGTGAGGCAAGGGCTCATTGCCGAAATAGATTTGGAGCAATACGATTTTGCGCCGAATACGCGCGCGCCAATTCGCGCTACCGAAGGAACTGTGGAAAGCAGATTGCCGCCGCGTGCCGCTATTCGCAAAGACAGTCCGCTCGAACTTCCGCACATAATGCTTCTTGCCGACGACCCTAAAAATATTTTGTTTTCGGCTGTTGAAAAATTCGCGGGAGAAAAGCTGTACGATTTCAAACTGAATTGCGGCGGCGGGCATATTTGCGGCTATAAGGTGTCTCATTCAGAACAAATCGATGCGGCTATTGAGGCGCTTAAAGCCGACTCGGAGGCGCGTTTCGGCGAAAGCCTTTTGCTACTCGTGGGAGACGGGAATCACTCTCTTGCGGCGGCGAAACTGTGCTACGAGCAGGCAAAAGCGGCAGGAGACGCTAGTGCCGAGCTTAAAAGATACGCGCTTTGCGAAATAGTGAATCTTTACGACGAAGGAATAGAATTCGAGCCCATTCATCGCGCGGTTTTCGGAATAGAACCGCAAAAATTTTTCGGAGCGCTTGCGGCGGAGTCGGCGGGATTTACCGAAACGGCTACGGCGTTATGCGGCGGAAAAGAATACGGGGTTTCGCTTCCCGACAATCCTATTGAGGCGATTGCGTTCGTGCAAAAGTTCATAGAAAAATACGTCGCCGAGTTCGGCGGAAAAATAGACTACATTCACGGCGTAGAATCGGTTCGCGAACTCGGCAAATCGCCAGATTGCGCCGCGCTCGAACTTCCGCCCGTGAGCAAATCGGGTTTTACCGAATATATAATTAAAAACGGCATTTTACCTAAAAAGACGTTTTCTATGGGGAGCGCCGAAGAAAAGCGCTATTACCTCGAAGCGAGAATTATAGGTTAAAACGTTACAAAGAAAGGAACGATAAAAATGAAAGTTCTCAAATTCGGCGGCACGAGCATGGCGAACGCGTCGTCTATTCGCAAAGTCGCCGACATTATAAACGGAGACCCCGAAGCGGGCTTTATAGTTGTGTCGGCACCGGGCAAGCGCGAATCGGGCGACGTTAAAGTTACCGATTTGTTACTTGACTGCATAGAGGAGCGAAATCGCGAGGGAGTTTGCGACGTTGCGCTCGAAAAAGTTATAAAGCGTTTCGACGAAATTATTAGCGGGCTCTCTATTTCGCTCGACCTTACGCCCGAATTCAACGTAATTCGCGATAAAATAAACGGCGGCGCGGGAGTGGACTATGCGGCGAGCAGAGGCGAATTTTTGTCTGGCATAGTGACGGCAAAGCTTCTCAATGCGCGGTTTATAGACGCGGGCGACGTCATTCGGTTCGACATGGAGGGCAATTTCGACAGCGAAACGACCAATCGACTCGTGGAGCAAAAAACGCAAAACGCAGTGCGCACAGTTATTCCCGGCTTTTACGGAAAAATGCCTAACGGAAGAATAAAAACGTTTTCGCGCGGCGGTTCGGACGTTACGGGCGCAATAATTGCGCGCGGCGTTAAAGCGGAGATTTACGAGAACTGGACGGACGTCGACGGCTTTATGACGGTTGATCCGCGTATAGAAAAAAATCCGCAAATTATAGAAATGCTCACCTATAAGGAGTTGCGAGAGCTCAGCTATATGGGGGCGAATGTTTTGCACCCCGAAAGCATTTTCCCGGTGCGAAAAGCCGATATTCCAATAAACATTCGCAACACGTTCAATCCGAGCGCGCCCGGCACTATGATAGTGCCAACCAAAAAATATATGAGCGGGGAGTATAAGCGCACCGATCGCACTATAACGGGAATTGCTGGGAAAACCGATTTTGCCGCAATTTACGTAGAAAAGAGTTTGATGAATTCGGAGCTCGGGTTTGCTCGCAAACTGCTTAAAATTTTGGAGCGCCACAACATACTCTTAGAGCATTTGCCGAGCGGGATAGACACCATGACTGTGGTCGTTGACGGCGCGTCGCTTTGCTCCGAATCCGTAAACGCAGTATTGCGCGAAATAAGAGAGGAGCTTTCGCCTAACAATGTGGAGTATGTGGAAGGCATTGCTCTCGTCGCGGTTGTGGGGCACGGCATGAACAGAAAAAAAGGCACCGCCTCGCGCGTGTTTTCCGCGCTTAGCGACGCCGACGTGAATATTCGCATGATAGACCAAGGTTCGAGCGAACTAAATATCATTATAGGAGTGGAAAACGGCGATTGCCAAAAAGCAATTCGCGCGATTTACCGCGAGTTCAATAAGAAATAATTTTACGCAAAAACGTAGCAAGTCGAAAAAACGAGCGCCGCTACTGTCATAAACGAAAAAACGAGAAGCAGTACCGCCGAAAAAAATCGGTTGCGTACTGTTTCTTTTATTGTGAGAAATAAAGAAACGGCTTGCGCCGCGAGCCCCGCGCAAACTACAATGCGCGCCGCAAGCTCCTGCTTTGCAAACGCCGCGAGCAAACAAGAAATAACCGTCGCGCATCCGCACAGAGCTGTGAGCGCCGCCGCAACGGATATTATCGTTCGGTCGCGTCGAGGAGCAATTCGGTCGAGCCGCTTAGCTAAAAATACAGCTTTTTTGTTCATGAGAAAAGTATAACACGTTCGCGGCGTTTTTGCAAGCGACTTAGTTGTGGAATCGGCGAAATTCGCGTGCGAGATTGAAACGAGCCCGTCGTCGAGCGTATAAAACGCTTGCGTTTTGAGCTTGCGTATAGTATAATTTAGTTACCGAAATTATTTATAGGAAAACGGGAGGTAACGTTTATGAATTTGCTTTCTTTGAGCATTGGCGTTTTAATCGGAATAGTAGTCGCCGTTGTGTTGGTTATCGTTTTGATTGTAGTCGGAGTTATGATTAGCATACGAAACTCCTTGGTGGCGCTTTCCAACGGTTGCGAAGAGGCGTGGGCTACAATCGACGTATATCTTAAAAAGAGATACGATTTGATTCCCAACCTTGTGGAAACCGTTAAGGGGTACACAAAACACGAGAGCGAAACTCTTGAAAGAGTTATAGCCGCGCGCAACGCGGCAATCGCGGCGCCAACCGCAAACGCGAAAATAGACGCCGACAACGCGTTGGGCGGAACGCTTAAAACTTTGTTTGCGCTAACCGAAAGCTATCCCGACCTTAAAGCGAACTCGCAATTTTTGTCGCTTCAATCGCAGTTGCAATCGATAGAGAACGATTTGAGTCAGTCGCGCAAATTCTATAACGGAAAATGCCGCGCTTACAACACGAAAATTCAAACGTTTCCCTCAAACCTTGTGGCAAATTCGATGCAACTTGAAAAACGCAATTATTTCGAGCTTGACAGCGCCGAAGAACGTCAAAACGTTAAGGTGAGTTTTTAGTTAGTTCGGCGAATATCGGTGAAAGAAATATGAAAAAGAAATTTGCGATTTTAGGCATTCTTATTCTGTCACTCTCTTTTTCGCTGTTTTTCGGTTGCGGTTCGTCGGCGCGCAATCCTTACGGCAACGTTTCCGACAATCACTACCGCATAACGAATTTGTCGGTTACAATCGACGCGAGCGCGGGCGACAGAAGTATGCGCATAGTCGAAGATTACACGTTCGAATTCGACAGAGTAACTTACGACCCGAGTCACGGATTTTACCGCGATTTCGCGCTCAACAGCGGCGAAAAAATAAGAGACTTGAATGTGTATAACGCGTCGGATTTTTCGGACGAGTTCAAACTGAGCTATCCGAACAACGATATTTTGCGCGTGCGCGTGGGGAGCGCCGACCGCACGGTTTACGGCGACGGGCTGAGGTGCACGATAGAATACACTATGCTCACCCCGCCTTATGCGCAAGACCCCGACGCGCTCGCCGTTAATGCGATAGGTCAAGGGTGGTCGTGCAAAATTCGTCAAGCGGATATAAAAGTTATTTTGCCCGAAAACACGAACGCCGTGCCCGAGTATTTTTACGGAGGTTGGGGCGAAAATAGAAACGCGGTGGGCGCGATTGTGGAAAGCGCGCCGAAAGCGGGCGCGAAAGAATATTCGTTCGCGGTGCGCCCCGAATACGAAGGCGATTATGCGCTCGACAATTACGAAGGACTCACGCTTTACTATTACATGCCTAAGGGCGCGTTTTCTTCGAGCATGGAAAGTTATGTGTGGATTGTCCTTGCGTTCGGACTCGTGATTATAGGCGTGGCGCTCGCGCTCAAATTCACGATAGGAAAAGACGCTCCGCTCACTCCGATTACAAACTATTATCCGCCAAAACACGCGAGGGCGGGAGAGCACGAGCTTCCTATGGACCCAGTGGACATGGGGTATCTTATAGACGGAACATGTCAGGGGAGCGATGTAACTTCGCTTATTTTCTATTTTGCGAGCAAAGGATATTTGGAGCTTATAGAGCCCAATAGCAAAGAAAACAAATCGGACAGCTTCAAGCTTATTAAAAAGTGCGAACTGCCCGATGGCTTGCCGAACTATCAATACATTTTTTTCAGTAAAATTTTCGGCAAAAAGAAAGAAGTTACAGTTTCGGATTTAACTAACCGCACTTACACTGCGGTGAGAATGGTTCAATCGAATATCGCGGGAAAATACAAAGGCAAAAACACCCTATACGACGGCAAAACGAAAATGATTTCTATTGCCGCAAGTTTGCTCGCAGTGTTGTATTCTTTTCTCGTGGTCGGCTTTTCGGGCATGCTCGTGCATAAATCGCTTTTCGGATTTTTGGGAGCGTTGGCTATATTTCCCGCCGTTGTTTCGATTTTGTTCGGCTCGTATCTTGTGAACAACAGGCAAAAGTTGTCTAAACCGAAATGGATTGCGTATGCGGTATTTTATGTAATAGTTACGGCGATATTGTCGCTCACATTGCTTGCGGTTCACCCCGACACGTTCGGGCTTGCCGAAAAAATCATTTTGATTGCGTCGGTCGTTTCGTGTTGCACGATTGCTCCGTTCATATCGCGCAGAACGAAACATTACACCGAAGAGTTGAACGAAATCGTGGGCTTTAAAGAGTTTTTGCAATATGCCGAAAAGGAACGGCTCGAAACGCTTTTGGAAGAAAATCCGCAATATTATTACGATATTCTTCCGTATGCAAACGTGCTCGGAGTGTCGGATATTTGGGAAGACAAATTCAAGGGGCTGACGCTCGAACCGCCCGTTTACTATCACGGAAGCACGCTGTTCACTTTCGCGGTTTTCAATAGCTATTACCGTAGCAGTTACAGAGCGTATTCTGCGGCGACGATTTCTACGCCGTCGTCTTCCTCGCGTAGCGGCGGAGGCAGAAGTTTCGGCGGAGGCGGCGGCTTTTCGGGCGGCGGCTTCGGAGGCGGAGGCGGCGGTCGCTGGTAGCTTTTTTGTAAAAGCTCGGCGGCAAAAAAAGAGGAGTAATTTTTGGCTGAAAACGGAAAGAAAACCGAAACGGTGGCTATTGCGGGTCTGGGGCTTATAGGCGCGTCGCTCTCGCTCGCGCTCAAATCGCGCTATAAAATTGCGGGGTGCGATTGCGACAAGTCGACCGAACAGTACGCATTACGTCGCGGCATAATAGACGAAATTCGTCCTATCGAAAAATTCGCGGGCGTTTCGTGCGTGTTTGCGTGCACTCCGCTTTCCGTTCTCGCCGACACGGTGCGCGCGGCTGTGGCGGCGGTGAGAGATACCGCAATCGTAACCGACGTGGGAAGCGTTAAAGGTCTTTTAAACGGCATAGAGGGGCGAATAGTGGGCGGGCATCCTATGGCAGGCACCGAGCACAGTGGCATAGAGGCGGCGAAACCTCACCTTTTCGAAAACGCGACCTATTGCGTGGTGCCTTACGAAAACAGCCGCCCCGAAGACGTTGAATACGTTGCCAATATCGCTCGGAAAATAAAAGCCAAGCCGATTATTTTGACGGCTGAGGAGCACGATAGGCTTGCTGCGTATTACAGCCATATGCCTCATCTTGCGGCTTACGCTCTTTCTAACTCTGCAATAGACGAAAACCTTTCGGTCGCGGGAAGCGGCTTTATGGACAGCACGCGCATAGCTTGCAGCGACTCTCGATTTTGGGCTGAGGTGTGCAGGTTAAACGGCGACAACGTATTGCGGGCGCTAAACGAATATATTTGCGAACTTTCGGAATTACAAGCTCTTTTAAAGCTCGGCGACTATTCTAAGCTCGAAAACAGATTGCGCGAGGCGAGCGAGAAAAGAAAAGCTCTTTCGGCGGCTCGCGGGTATAATTCGTTGCTTTCGCTTTGCGTAGACGTGAAAGACGAAGTGGGAAGCATAGGCGGTGTGGTGTCGCTTTTAATTGGCGGCGGAGTGAACATAGCCAACTTGCGAATACTCGATTCCCGCGAGGGGGTGGGCGGCGCGCTCATGCTCGCGTTCGAAACTCGGCGCGATTGCGAAAGCGCTCTCCGCATTTTGACGGATGCGGGCTATTCCGTGACGTAAACATATACTGAGTAAGAACGCGAAAAAAGTAACGTAAGAGGACGGTTTACCGAATGAAATATTTGACGGCAGGAGAGAGTCACGGCAAAGGGCTCGCGGCAATTCTCGAAGGGTTTCCTTCAGGCGTGAGCATAGATTGCAATGAATTGAACGCCGAATTAAAGCGCCGCATGCTCGGCTACGGCAGAGGCGGCAGAATGAAAATAGAGAGTGACGAGGCTGAAATTCTTTCGGGAATGTTCGGCTCGGTTACGCTCGGAAGTCCGCTCGCGTTTTTTATTAAAAACCGTGATTTCGAAAAATGGCGCGAATACACCGACCCCGTGAGCGGAACTCCCGCCGCTAAGGCGCTAACCGCCGTACGACCGGGACATGCCGACCTTACGGGGTGCGTAAAATACGGATTTAACGACGCTCGATTCGTTTTGGAACGGGCGAGCGCGAGAGAAACGGCGGCTCGCGTCGGCGTGGGCGCGCTATGCAAACAGCTTTTGAAATCGCTCGGAATAACGGTGGGCAGTCATGTGCTCGAAATATGCGGAGAGCGTAGCGACGCGAACCCTAAGTCGGCAATAGGACTTAACGAACTTGCCGACGCCGACCCCGTGCGCTGTTTGAGCGCTTCCGCGTCGAAGAAAATGCGCGAAAAAATTGACGAATGTATGCGCAAGGGCGACACTGCGGGCGGAGAAATAGAAGTTCTCGCGAGCGGAATGCCTGCGGGAGTGGGAAGCTATGTTCATTACGAACGAAAGCTCGACGGAATTTTGGCTAAACACGTTATGTCAGTGCAATCGGTAAAAAGCGTTTCGGTGGGGGCGGGGCGCGCAGTCGCGTCGAAATTCGGCTCTCAAATTCACGACGAAATTTTTCCGACCGAAGACGGCGAGTACAAACGCGAAACAAACAATGCGGGCGGTATAGAGGGCGGAATGAGCAACGGTGAAAATATAGTGTTGCGCGCGTGCGTAAAGCCGATTCCCACTCTAATGAAAGGACTTAACACCGTAGATATAGCGAGCGGAAAAGCGACTAAGTCGGCGCCGGAGCGAAGCGACTATTGCGCCGTTCCCGCCGCCGCAGTGGTGATAGAGAACGTCGTTGCATTCGTACTTTTGAACGAGCTTTTAAAGGCAACGGGCGCGGACGATTTCGACACGCTCTTTAAAAGAGTGAACGAAATGCGCGAGAGGAAAATAAAATGAGCGCAATTTCGAACAATAACGGAAGCATAACCGAAAAGAGCGAAAACGAACTCGTATTTTTATCGAGTGCGGAACTCGTGAAAAAGACGGTTGCACGCCTTTCGGGCGGCAGACGGGTTTTTACGGTTACCGACGAAAACGTGGCGCGGCTTCACCCCGAGCTTTTGCCCGAGCGCGACGTATGCGTTTTAAAGGCGGGAGAAGATTCGAAAACTCTCGCGAACGCCGAAAACGTGTGTCGCGAAATGTTGCGCGCGGGAATAACCCGCAATTCGATAGTCGTCGCCGTTGGCGGCGGCGTGGTGGGCGACCTTGCGGGGTTCGTCGCGTCCGTTTATATGCGCGGCGTGCAATTTATAAACGTGCCCACAACTTTATTGAGTCAAGTTGACAGCTCGATAGGCGGAAAGACGGGGGTAAACCTCGACGGCTACAAAAACATGCTCGGAGCTTTTAAAATGCCGACGCATATCGTTATATGCCCCTCTTTGCTCGCTACTCTTCCCGAACGCGAATGGCGTTGCGGCATGGGCGAGCTCATAAAAACCGCCGCATTGCAACCCGAACTCTATTCGTTCGTAACCGAAAATATAGAAAAGCTTAATTCGCGCGAACCGTTTGCGGTGGAAAAAGCGGTGAGCGCCGCCGCGAATTTTAAAAAGAAAGTTACCGACGAAGACCCTACCGAAAAGGGCAACCGCATAATTTTGAATTTGGGGCACACGGTCGGGCACGCGCTCGAAAAGTGCGACGGACACAAACTGAGTCACGGCGAATACGTCATGCTCGGAATTGAGTTGGAATTTTGTATGACGGATACCGATTGCGATTTTCGCAATTCGATTTTTGAATTACTCGAAAAGGCGGGAATGCCCGAGTTGCCGAAGTATACCGCCGAAGAAGTTTGCTTTGCGGCTAAGAGCGACAAAAAAAATTCGGAATGGAAAATTACTTTGCTCGGCGAAATAGGAGCGGGAAAAGTTTTCGCGAGCAAAATGTCGGGCGGCGAGTTTGTAGAGAACTACAACGCCGCCGTAAAAGCTTTTCGCGAGCGGCACGGGAGAGCATAGAAAAATGAGCGTATTTAAAATACAGCCAATAAAAAAATTTGCCAAGCGCCTTACGTGCGCGCCCGACAAAAGCATTACTCACCGCGCGATTATGTTTAACTCGGCGGCTGATGGCAACAGCGAAGTGCGCGGAATACTTTTAGGCGAGGATTGCCTCTCAACAATAGATTGCATGAGAAGAATGGGCGCCCAAATAGAACTTAAAGGCGACGCGGCGTTTATAAAAGGCGCGGGCGGCTTTAAGAGCGCCGAACTGTATTGCGGCAATTCGGGCACAACAATGCGCTTATTGTGCGGTTTGCTTGCCTCTTGCGGCGGCGAGTGGGCGCTTTCGGGCGACGAAAGTTTATCGAAAAGACCTATGGGCAGAGTAATTATTCCGCTCGCTCAAATGGGCGCGAAAATATTTTCGCAAAACGGGCGTGCGCCGCTTAAAGTCTCGGGAACCAAATTGAAAGCGATTGACTACGTTATGCCCGTAGCGTCCGCGCAAGTAAAGAGCGCAATACTGCTTGCCGCACTCGGAGCCGAAGGTAAAACCTCCGTTACCGAATGCGAACTCACGCGCGACCACACCGAAATAATGCTAAAAAGCATGGGCGTGGAAATCGAGCGTAGCGGCAAAACCGTGAAGCTATGCGGCGGGCAAAAGCTGTGCGGCTCTAATATAGAAGTGGCGGGCGACATATCATCGGCGGCTTTTCCGCTCGTTTGCGGACTCATGACGGGCGGCACGGTTTGCGTCGAGAACGTAGGGCTCAATCCCACGCGCACAGGTATTCTCGAAATATTCGAGCAAATAGGCGCCGACTATGAAATTACCGACGAAAAGGATTGCGGCGGAGAAAAGACGGGAACGGTCACGGTGCGCTCGCTCGGACACGCGAGAGCTTTCAATATTACTCGGAAAATGCTTCCGCGACTCGTGGACGAAATCCCCGTTCTCGCGGTGCTCGCGTGCGCGCTCGGCGGCGAATCGATTATATCCGACGCTGAAGAACTCAGGGTGAAAGAGAGCGACAGAATAGCGGCTACAATTTCGCTCGTTCGCGCTTTCGGCGGTAGTGTCGAAGAGACCGAAAGCGGCATGATTATATCGCCCGTAGGAAAACTGAAAGGCGGTTGCGCGTTTAATCCTCGCGGCGACCACCGCATGGCTATGGCGGCGGCGGTCGCGGCGGCGGCGAGCGAAAAGGGCGGCGAAATAGAAGGCGGCGAGTGCGCGAACGTGAGCTATCCCGACTTTTGGGAAATGTTTTTCGGCGGGTGAGAGCATGAAAAAGAATTTAAAGTTATGCGTGCTTGGGCACAATATAAAATATACGCTCAGCCCCAAACTTCATTCGGCGCTGTTCGAGTTTTTGGGAGAAAAAGGCGAATACGACGTTTGCGACGTGTCGCCCGACGAGCTTGAAAGCGCGGTGAAAAGATTACTTGCCGAGTATGACGGCTTTAACGTTACGAAGCCGTTTAAAGAAGCGGTTGCGGCAATACTAGGGCACGACGGACCCGTAAATACCGTTTGCCGCGACGGAGGCTGTACGTCTACCGACGCCGAAGGATTTTTGAACGATTATACCGCCGCTTTCGGCGAGCCTTGCGGAAAAATACTTTTGCTCGGTGCGGGCGGCGCGGCAAAATCGGTTGCCGAAGCTCTTTCAAAATGCGACAACGCGCAAACGTTCGTTTTTAACCGAACTTATATAAGAGCACAAGAGCTTTCGCGATACGGCGCCGTTGCGGTGAGGACTGCGGCGGGAAAATACGACGCCGTTATAAATTGCACAAGTCTCGGGTTGAACGGCGAACAATCCGCTCCCGAAGAACTCGACTTTAACGGGGTAAAATTTGTTTACGATTTAATTTATTCGCCGCCCGTCACTCCTTTTCTCGAACGTGCGGCAAAGGCGGGCGCTAAAACTTGCAACGGGCTCGGAATGCTTGTGAGGCAAGCTATTGCGGCTCACGAGTTTTGGCGTGGCGAAAGATATTCCACTAATGTAAAAGAAAGCATTGTAAAGTTTGCAACAGAGCGACTTTGCGAATAAAAAATTTGAGAGGCATAAAAATGAGTAAACGAAAGATATTTATAATAAACGGTCCCAACCTCGACATGCTCGGAGTGAGAGAACCCGAAATTTACGGCAAAACGACTCTTGCGGATATTAAAGCACAAGCCGAAGAGGAAGCGAAAAAGCTCGGCTACGAAATAGAATTTTTTCAGCACAACGGCGAGGGCGAAATAGTTGACGAGCTTCACAAAGCGTATAAAGAGGCGGCGGCTGTAATAGTGAACGCGGGCGCTTATACTCATTACAGCTATGCCGTTGCCGACGCCGTGAAAATGCTCCCTTGCCCAGTTGTGGAATTGCATTTATCAAACGTGTTTGCTCGCGAAGAGTTTCGTCACGGTTCGGTTATATCGCCTTATGCGAGCGCGGTGCTTTGCGGCGCGGGCGCTTACGGCTATTCTCTTGCGGTGCGCATAGCCGCGCAAAAGGTGCAAAATGGCTGATTCCGTCGCTCTTGTTGGAATGTCGGGCGTGGGAAAGTCGAGCGTGGGGCGAACGCTTGCCGCAATGTGTTCGTTGCGCTTTATCGACACCGACAAAGAAATCGAAAAGCGCGCGGGGTGCTCGGTGCCCGAAATATTCAGGCGTTTCGGAGAACCGCATTTCAGAGCTTTGGAACGTGAAATTATGCGCCGAATGTCTCGCATTCCGTTTATAGTGCTCGCTTGCGGCGGGGGCGCGGTGACCGACCCCGAAAACGTAAAAATGCTAAAAGAGCACAGCTTTGTGATTTATCTGTCGGCGACTGCGGAGACAATAGCGTCGCACATTGGAAGGGCGGAAAGTCGCCCGCTTCTTGCGGGAGACCCTCGCGAGCGAATAACAAAGCTTTTGTCGGAACGCGAACAGCTTTACATAGACGTTGCCGACGAGGTTATAGACTGCAACGGCGCCGATATGCGCGGAGTCGCGAACGAAGCCGCCGCAAGGCTTTTAAACTCCGACAACGCAAAGGCGACGGAACTTAAAAGATTTGTGAAAAGAATGTCGGGGCTTAAATTATAACGTAAGCGGAGCGGTTAGATTAAAATAATTTGCCTAAGACAAGAGGAGAAAAGAATATGGAGATAGATTTGTTAAAGCTTAAAAGCGGAAGCGATGTGCGCGGCGTGGCGAGCGGCGACGGGGAAGAAATAGAACTCACCGACGAAGTTGTGCGCTCTATTACGAACGCGTTCGTAGTGTGGCTCAGCGAAAAAATAGGCAAGCCCGATTTGAAAATCGCGGTGGGACACGATTCCCGAATATCCGCCGAAAGAATATGCGCGGCAGTGACCGACGCTCTCAAAACTTCGGGCGTAGACATATTGCAGTGCGGGCTTTGCTCCACTCCCGCAATGTTCATGATGACTCGGTTCGACGACACTAAGGCTGACGGAAGCGTAATGATTACCGCGAGCCATATGCCGTCTAAAATGAACGGGCTCAAATTTTTTGTGCGTTCGGGCGGACTTTCGGGCGACGAAATAAAAGAAATACTCGCGCTCGCCAAAGAGGGACGCAAGCGGAGAGGAAACGTTTCGCGCGCATATAAGCGCGACTACATGCAACTCTATTGCGAGCATCTTATAGAGTTCGTGCGCCGTAGCGCGGGAAGCGACTGGCCTCTCACAGGCTTTAAAATAGTGGTAGACGCGGGCAACGGCGCGGGAGGCTTCTATGCCGAACGTGTTTTAAAGCCGCTCGGAGCATCGACCGCAGGTTCGCAATTCCTCGAACCGGACGGCAGGTTTCCAAACCATATTCCCAACCCCGAAGATAAAGACGCAATGAAGAGCATATCCGACTGCGTTAAAGCGTCGGGCGCCGATTTGGGAATTATTTTCGATACCGACGTAGACCGCGCCGCAATCGTGAGCGCCGACGGCACCGAAATAAACCGCAATCTTTTAATCGCTCTCGCGTCCGACATAGTGCTCTCGGAATATCCCGGTTCGGTCATAGTGACCGACAGCGTTACGAGCGACGGGCTTAATAAGTTTATAACGAAACGCGGCGGGGTGCATCACCGCTTTAAACGCGGGTATCGCAACGTTATAGACGAAGCGATTCGGCTCAATAAGGAAGGGCGAAATGCGCCGCTCGCAATCGAAACGAGCGGGCACGCCGCCTTTAAAGAAAACTTTTTTCTCGACGACGGAGCGTATCTTGCAACGAGAATAGTAATAAAAATGGCGCAATTAAAGTCGCGCGGGCTCGACCTAAAAAGCTTAATATCCGATTTGGAACTTCCCAAAGAAGAGAGAGAAGTGCGCGTTAAATTCGGAGTGGAAAATTGGGCGGAATACGGAAAAATGCTCATAGACAAGCTTGCCGAATTTTGCATAGATAAAGAGTCGGTGCGTCTTTCGCCCGACAACTACGAGGGCATACGCGCCAACCTCGATTACGCTTCGGGGTGGTTTTTGTTGCGCATGAGCGTGCACGATCCCGTTATGGTAATAAATATGGAAAGCGCGAGGTTCGGCGGAACTACTTTGCTCGCTCGCTTTCTTTACGCGTTTTTGTCGGCGTTTTCGGGCGTGGAAATATCCGAGCTAAAAATGATTGCCGACGTTTAGGAGACGAAAATGGCTTCGATGAAAGAAAATCAATGCGCTAATTGCCGTGCGCCGCTAAGGCTCGACGCGGCGAAAAACGGAGTGATACGTTGCGAATATTGCGATAGCGAGTTTACCCTTCCCAAAGACGACACCGTTTCGGAAGCTGTAGCGGCTATATTTGCGGGGAAGCACGAACTTGACGTTTGCCGATTCGATGACGCGCTCGTCTCGTTCACTCATGCGGCGCAAACAGCCCCGAACGAGCCCGAAGCGTTTATGGGCGCGGCGCTTGCAATTCATAAAGTTCAGTACATAAAAGACGAAGTCAACAACCGTTTGCAACCGATATGCCACGAAATTTCGGATGCGCTTTTCGCGAAAGACAGATATTACGGACAGGCATATGCACTCGCCACGCCCGAGCAACGCGCGCAATACGAAAAGCAGGCGGCGGAAATCGACTGTATAAAAAAGAGTTTTCGCGATTTGCAAAATTCGGGGCTTAGTTACGATTGCTTTATTTGCGTTAAAGTTACCGACGACGAAACCAAAGAAAAAACGCGCGACTGTTTGCTTGCCGACGATTTATATTTTTATCTTAAAGGCAAAGGCTTTAAGCCGTTCTTTTCGGAGCGAGAAATGGGCAATAAGGCGGGAACCGACTATGAGGCGCTCATTTTATACGCGCTGTATACTTCGCATAGCATGATTGTTGTGTGCTCTAACGAAAATTATTTGAATACGGCGTGGGTAAAAAACGAATACGGCAGGTTTTTAAAACTCATCGAGGGCGAAGAAAAGGAGAGCGACGCAATAGCCGTCTTATTCGACGGTGCGCCAATCGAAAGACTTCCGGGCAAAAGCGGCAAAATTCAAGGTATAAAAATGGCGGGCGACGCCTACGAAAGAGCGGCGGAATTTGCGGGAAGACACTCGCCCGAAGCGAAGAGAAGAAAACGGGCGGAAGAGGAAGAGCGCAAAAAAGTGCTCGAAAAGCTTGCCGCTTTGAACGTCGAGAACAAATATTGCATAAGTTGCGGCGCGAAAAACGCGGCGGCGGCAAAATTTTGCAACGAGTGCGGCGGCAAAGAATTCGCGGAGTCGTTCGACGCTTACCGCGCGATTGTGAAAGAGCGAATGAGCGCGCAAGAGCGCGCGGGCGGCGCTCAATACGGAAGTTTATCGGAAGCTATTTCGGACGTGGCGCAAAAGGTGGGCGGAGCCGTTTCTAACGCCGCGAGAGGAGTGGTTAGCGAAGTTGGCGCGGCTTTTAAGTTAGGAACAAGCAAGTCTCTTGTGCCGCCGTCGCGCGCTCCGCTCGTTTTGCCGCCCGAGTTCGTAGCTCGCGGCACGCGGTTGGCGGAATATAAAGGAAACGGCGGAAGCGTTGTTGTGCCTCGCGGCATAACGGCAATCGAGCAAACCGCATTTAAAAACGGCATGAGCATATTCGAGCTTACTATTCCGAGTACGGTGGATATGCTATGCGCGGAAGCGTTTTTCGGGTGCGAAAATTTGAAAACGGTAACTATGCCCAAAAAATTGAAAAAGTTTGTAAAATCGGCGTTCGGCAAAGAGAGCAAACACGTTAAATTTGTTTTCACGCGGTAAAAAGCGGGGAAAAGACTTGCCAAAAAAAACGAAAAAATATATAATTAGACTGTAAAAACAAATTTGCCGCAATAGGTGCGGCTTTGTATCAAAGGAGAAAAGTTTTTATGAACAAGACGACGCAAAATGCAGTTAACGCCGCAAGAGTGCTCGCAATCGAAGCTATTCAAAAGGCGAACAGCGGACATCCCGGACTTCCGCTCGGAGCGGCTCCCGCCGCTTACGCGCTCTTCACGCGCCAAATGAACCATTGCCCTAAAAATCCGCAATTTTTTAATCGCGACAGATTTATTTTGAGCGCTGGGCACGGTTCCGCTTTGCTATACAGCATGTTGCATTTGTGCGGCTATAACGTTACGAAAGAAGATTTAATGAGTTTTCGTTCGCTCGGAAGCAAGACGCCCGGTCATCCCGAATACGGAGTTACGCCCGGCGTGGAGACAAGCACAGGACCTCTCGGGCAGGGAATTGCCAACGCCGTGGGGTTCGCTCTCGCCGAAGATATGCTAGCCGCTCGGTTCAATAAAGACGATATTAAACTTATCGACCACTACACTTTTGCGCTTTGCGGCGACGGTTGCATGGAAGAGGGAATAGAATGCGAAGCGGCTTCGCTTGCGGGAACGTGGGGTCTCGGAAAGCTGATTGTGCTTTACGACAGTAACGATATATCGATTGAGGGAAATATAGGAATAGCGTTCCGCGACGACGTTGCTCGCCGCCACGAAGCGCAAGGGTGGCAGGTGCTCACCGTGCCGAACGGCGAAGACGTGGACGCAATTGACGCGGCAATCACTCTCGCGAAAGCGGAGAAAACCCGCCCCAGTCTTATTATAGTGAAAACGACGATAGGGTACGGCTCGCCCAAAGCGGGAAGCGCCGACAGTCACGGAGCGCCGCTCGGCGAAGACAACGTTAAAGCCACAAAAAAGGCGCTCGGATATTCGGCTAAGCCGTTCGAAGTTCCCTCCGACGTATCCAAGCACTACGCCGAAATAGTGGAGACTCTCAATAAAAGCGAAGCGGAATGGAACAAAACCGTTAAGGCGTATAAAGCCGCCTATCCCGACGATTACGAACTTTTCAATCAATTCATTCGCGGCAAATGTCCCTCCGACGAAGACTTAGACGAACTTTACGAACTGTTTAACAATAAACCCGACGCAACGCGCAACTGTTCGGGCGTTGTGCTCAATAAGCTTGCCGAGCTTATGCCCAACCTTGTGGGAGGAAGCGCCGACCTTGCGCCGAGCAACAAAACTTATTTGAAAGGACTCGGCGACTACTGCATCGAAAACCGCACGGGACGCAACTTGCATTTCGGCATACGCGAGCACGCTATGGCGGCAATATGCAACGGGCTCATTCTTCACGGCGGTTTCAACGTGTTCTGCGGCACGTTCTTCGTGTTCTCCGACTACATGAAAAACGCAATGCGCATGTCGGCTATAATGGATTTGAATATGACTTACGTGCTCACTCACGATTCGATAGGGGTGGGCGAAGACGGACCCACTCACCAGCCTGTGGAACAGCTCGCGGGGCTTAGAAGTATTCCCGGTCTTAAAGTGTTCCGTCCTGCCGACGGAAGAGAGGTTGCGGCGGCATACGTTAGCGCAATAACGGGCAAAGGTCCCACCTGCATAGTTTGCTCCCGTCAGAATCTGACTCCGTTTAAGCGCATAGCCGACGAAGACGGTTACGAAGACAACGGAGCGAACGCGCTATTCGGCGGCTATGTGGCAAGCGACAGTGCGTCGGAAATTCCCGAATTGATTTTAATGGCTACGGGTAGCGAGTTGGAACTTGCTCTCAAAGTTAAGAAAGCTCTCGGTAACGAAAACGTGCGCGTGGTGAGCGTGCCTTGCATGGAGCTTTTCGATAAGCAGACGCAAAAATATCGCGATTCCGTTCTGCCGCCCAAATGCCGCGCCCGCGTGGCTATAGAGGCGGCGAGCAGCGCTTCGTGGGGCAAATATGTGGGGCTCGACGGCGCCTACGTGTGCATGGACACTTTCGGCGCGAGCGCTCCCGCCGAAAAATTATTCGAGATTTACGGTTTCACTGTGGAAAACGTATTGTCGGTGGCAAAGAAAACTTTGTCGCGCGCTAAGAAAATCACAGTAGAGTAATAGGCTACAATGAACGACAAATTTTTTTCGCTTATAGCAAGACTCCGCCATATAGACAGGTGGAGTCTTATGCGCAACATGCGCAAAGAGAACGTTGCCGAGCACAGCTATATAACGGCGGTGGTTGCTCATGCCCTTTGCGCGATTGAAAACGAGCTCTACGGCGGCAAACTGAATCCCGACAGAGCGGCTGTTTTGGCTTTGTATCACGACTCGGCGGAAGTCTTCACTGGCGATTTGCCGACGCCGGTAAAATACCGCAGCGACGAACTCAAAACGGCGTATAAGGCAATCGAAGAGAAAGCGGAGAAAAAACTTATCGAATTTTTGCCGCCCGAACTTTCGGACACTTTTTCGAAAGTCGTTTCGCCGAATAAGACGGAGCCCGAATACAAATTCATGAAATACGCCGATAAGCTTGCCGCGCTCATAAAGTGTAACGAAGAACTTTCGGCGGGAAACGCCGAGTTCGCGGCGGCAAAGAAATCGGTGGAAAAAGCGTTTGAGAGCGTGCAAGAAAAGTCGGTAAAATATTTTATAGAAAACTTTGCGGATTCTTTCGGCGTGAGCCTAGACGAATCGCTTTAATTTTTTACTAATAACAACAGTATAAATTAAACAAAAACGGCGGCGATACCGATATAAGAACGTATGATGCCGTTTTTTATTTTTGCGCAAACTATAATTTGAAATATTTTTGCAACTTTTTTTCAAAAATGTTATTTTGTCAAGCGTTTTTTAATAGGTTTTTAGTGTTTTTTAGTGTTTTTCT
>CAMUKG010000017.1 GCA_947089425.1 uncultured Clostridia bacterium | reverse complement strand
AAAAGATATCGCGCGACGACGAGGAACTTCAAAAGAAACTTGCGGAAGAATTTAAGTAGCATATCGCGCAAATAAAAAAGGGCGCGCGACGACGAAGAACTTCAAAAGAAGCTCGCGGAAGAATTTGAGTAGCATACCGCGCAAATAAAAAAGGGCGCGCGACGACGAGGAACTTCAAAAGAAACTTGCGGAAGAATTTAAATAGCATACCGCGCAAATAAAAAAGGGCGCGCGACGACGAGGAACTTCAAAAGAAACTCGCGGAAGAATTTGAGTAGCATACCGCGCAAATAAAAAGGCGCGAAAGGAGAATAAAAAAATATGAAAGTGACAAAAGGCGAACAGCTCTACGAGGGCAAAGCGAAAAAGGTATTCGCAACGAGCGACCCCGACATCGTGTTGGTGAGTTATAAAGACGACGCCACCGCATTCAACGGGCTCAAAAAGGGAACGATTATTGGAAAAGGCGTTGTGAATAACCGCATGAGCAACCACATGTTCCGCCAGCTCGAAAAAGCGGGAGTGCCCACCCATTACGTCGAGGAGCTTTCCGACCGCGAAACGCTCGTTAAAAAAGTGAATATTGTGCCGCTCGAAGTTATTATCCGCAACATTGCGGCGGGTAGCATGAGCAAGCGCTTAGGCATAGAAGAGGGAACGGCTCTAAAATGCCCCGTGCTCGAATTTTCGTATAAAAACGACGAACTCGGCGACCCCATGATAAACGACTATCACGCTATGGGCATGGGAATCGCGACTCGCGAAGAAATTGACACGATAGCCGACCTCGCGTTTAAAGTGAACGCTTTCATGCTCGACTACTTCAAAAAACTCAATATAGATTTGGTTGACTTCAAACTCGAATTCGGCAAGTATCACGGAAAAATCATTCTTGCCGACGAAATCAGCCCCGACACTTGCCGCTTCTGGGACTGCACCACCAAAGAAAAACTCGATAAAGACCGTTTCCGCCGCGATATGGGCGGAGTGGAAGAGGCGTATGCCGAGATGATGCGCCGCTTAGGTATTTAACGACGGCGAATAAGGGCGCATCTTTCCGCTACGCTCGGCACGCCGACTCGGTTGCGTATGTGTGAATACGCGCCCTCATCGGCGTGCCGACTGTTGCGAAAATCTGCAACCCTTCTTCGCCGCCTTAGGCATTTTAAATCCGTAACATAGTTAATAAGTCGATTGTGTTTTATTCCCCAACCGTAAAGAGGGGTTAAGGGGCGGAGCCCCTTATCGTTGCGAGGGGCTTAGATAGGGGCGCGACGCGGCGGCACATAGTGCCGTAACAACAGCACAGTGTGCTGTTGTTAGCCAAAGCGGGGAGCGGCTACGCCCGCGACCCGAGCGCCACAGTCGAAAGTGTTCCCCCTGCACGCTTTTTCGCCTAAGCCTTTTTGGCGCTCAAAAAGGTTGGTAAATAGTTAGAACGAAAAAAAGTTACATTAGAAGATAAAAAGCGACCCCGTTGCTCGGAAGGCAACAAAAGGAGAAATTTTATGGATTACAAAGAAGCGGGCGTAGACGTCACCGCAGGATACAGAGCCGTAGAGCTAATGAAAAAGCACGTTAAATCGACGTTCGATAAAAACGTGCTCGGCGGACTCGGGTCGTTCGGAGGGTTTTATTCCATTGCCGACTATGTGGCCGGCGAGCCTGTGCTCGTTGCGGGCACCGACGGCGTGGGCACAAAACTCAAATACGCCTTTATTGCCGATAAGCACAACACTGTGGGCATAGATTGCGTTGCAATGTGCGTGAACGACGTTGTGTGTCAGGGCGCAAAACCGTTGTTATTCCTCGATTATATGGCTGTCGGGAAACTGTTCCCCGAGCAAGCGGAGCAAATAGTATCGGGCGTGGCGGAAGGTTGCCGCCAATCGGAATGCGCTCTCATAGGGGGCGAAACCGCCGAAATGCCCGGCTTTTACAGCGTGGGAGAATACGACCTCGCGGGCTTTTGCGTTGGCATAGTGGATAAGAAAAAAGCGATTACGGGCGCCGATATCAAAGCGGGCGATGTGCTTGTGGGGCTAAGCAGCAGCGGCATACACAGCAACGGTTTTTCGCTTGTGCGCAAACTGTTCGGCGAAGATAAAGCCGCGCTTAACGTATTCGAGCCCAAGCTCGGAAAAACGCTTTTGGAAGAGGTGCTCACGCCCACTCGCATATACGTGAAGACGGCGCTCGAACTTATAAAAAATTATCCTATTAAAGGAATAGCGCATATCACGGGCGGCGGCTTTATAGAGAATATTCCGCGCATATTCCCCAAAGGAGTGGGCGCCGAAATCGATATAAATTCGTATAATAGGCTTCCCGTGTTCGACATGCTCAAAGAAAAATCGGGACTTTCCGACGCTAAACTTTACAATACGTTTAACATGGGCATAGGACTTGTGCTTTGCGTGCCGAGAGGGGCGGAACGCGACGTAATGCAAGCCGCCGAAAAACTCGGCGACAAAGCGTACGTTATAGGCAAAACGGTGTCGGGCGAGGGAGTAACCCTTTTGGGCGCCCGCTAAACAGAGAACGACGGAATGACTTTTAATTCGAAAAGGAAAAATCTTGTGGCGCTCGTGTCGGGCGGAGGAAGCAACCTCGCCGCGATTACTGAGCGCATAGACGGCGGCGACATAAGCGGCGACGTGGTTGCCGTAATATCGTCTAACGCCGAAGCCTACGCGCTCACTCGCGCGCGAGCGCGCGGCATACCCGCATACGTTTGCGCGCGTAAAGATTACGAAAGCGGCGAGGCTCGCGACCGCGAAATATTGCGCATAGTGCAAAAGCATAACGCCGACTATATTTTGCTCGCCGGCTATTTGGGAATAATATCGCCGTTTTTAATAGACGCATATCCGTATAAAATTGTGAATATTCATCCCGCGCTTTTGCCCAAATTCGGAGGCAAAGGCTTTTTCGGCATACACGTTCACGAGGCGGTAATTGCGGCGGGCGAAAAGGAAAGCGGCGCAACCGTTCACTTTGTGGACAGCGGAACCGACACGGGACTTATAATCGCGCAACGGAGTTTGAAAGTGGAAGATGGCGACACTCCCCAAACGCTTCAACACCGCATTTTGGAAAACATAGAACACAAGCTATTTCCCGACGTGGTGCGCGCGCTGTGCAACGACGAAATAAAAGTGGAAAACGGTAAAGTCGTTTTTGCGGCGGGCAGTTTTAAATAATAAAGATTGTTTTAAATAATAAAGATTGTTATGTCTCGCATACAAAAGCTAATACAATACCGAAAACGACAAATACGACATTAAAAAGCGGCGCGCAATATATTGCCGCATAAGGAGAAGATATGAAAAAGAGAGCACTTATAAGCGTAAGCGACAAAACGGGAGTTGTGGAGTTTGCCCGCGAGCTCACCTCGCTCGGCTACGAAATAATTTCTACGGGCGGCACGGCGAAAGCTCTTACTGACGCGGGTGTGAAAAACATAGGCATAAGCGACATAACGGGTTTTCCCGAATGTCTCGACGGTCGCGTTAAAACGTTGCATCCCGCAGTACATGCGGGACTTTTGGCTCGCAGAGACTTGCCCGAACACATGGCGCAACTCGAAAAACTTAACATAAACACTATCGACATAGTTGTCGTAAATCTTTATCCGTTTAAGCAGACGATTTTAAAAGAGGGCACCACGCTCGAAGAGGCAATCGAGAATATAGACATAGGCGGACCCACTATGTTAAGAAGCGCGGCGAAGAACTATCGCGACGTTTGCGTGGTGGTGGACCCCGCCGACTATTCCGAAGTAGTTTCTCGCCTTAAAGCGAACACTCTCGACGTTGACTTTAAATTCGGACTCATGTACAAGGTGTTTCAACACACCGCAGTATACGACACCATGATTTCGGGATACATGCGCGAAAAGCTCGGCATACGTTTCCCCGAGCAAATCACGTTTGCCTACGAGAAAAAGCAAGACATGCGCTACGGCGAAAACCCCCAACAGAACGCCGCTTTCTATGGCGAGGCGCTCCCCGTAGCAGGCTCGTTGCCGCAAGCCGAACAGTTGCAGGGCAAAGAGCTAAGCTATAACAATATAAACGACGCCAACGGCGCGCTCGAACTTTTGCGCGAGTTTTCGGAGACTGCGGTTGTTGCTTGCAAACACGCAAACCCTTGCGGCGTTGGGCTCGGCAAAACGGTGTGCGAGGCGTATAAAACGGCATACGAGTGCGACCCCGTGAGCATTTTCGGCGGCATAGTTGCGGTGAACCGCACGGTAGACGGCGCGACGGCGGAAGAGATGATCAAAATCTTCCTCGAAATAGTGATTGCGCCCGACTTCACGCCCGACGCTCTCGAACTCTTCAAGAAAAAGCCAAATCTTCGCGTGCTTCGCCTTAAAGACATAAGCGCTCCTTACGCCGTTAATGCTTACGACATGAAAAAGGTTTACGGCGGCTTACTCATTCAAGATAAAGACACTACTTTGTTTAACTCCGAAGACGTGAAAGTGGTGACAAAACGCGCGCCCACGAAAGAGGAAATGAAACAGCTCGAATTTGCGTATAAAGTGGTTAAGCACGCAAAGAGCAACGCAATCGCGCTCGCTAAAAACAACGCGGCAATCGGAGTAGGCGGCGGGCAAACCAACCGCATTTGGGCGGCTCAACAGGCAATAGAACACGCTGGCGAACGCGCGAAAGGCGCTGTGCTCGGCTCCGACGCATTCTTCCCGTTCTCCGACTGTGTTGAAGCGGCGGCGGCGGCAGGCATAACCGCAATCATTCAGCCGGGCGGGTCTGTTCGCGACAACGAGAGCATAGAAGCATGTGACAAATACGGCATTGCTATGATTTTCGTAGGTCAAAGGCATTTTAAACACTAATGTAGGAGACGGGGCAATCCCTAATAAAAGAATATGAAAAAAAGTAACGTGCTTATAGTGGGCGGCGGCGGGCGAGAACACGCTATCGCTTGCGCTTTAAAGAAAAGCGACAAAGTGGGAAAGCTGTATTGCATTCCGGGCAACGCGGGCATTGCGCAAATAGCGGAGTGCGTGCCGAGCGTAAAAGCCACCGAGCTCGATAAGATAATCGAGTTCGTAAACGCTCACCCCGACATAGAGCTCACTGTGGTGGCTCCCGACGACCCGCTTGCTATGGGGCTTGTGGATAGGCTCGAAAAAGAGGGACATAGAGCTTTCGGACCTCGCGCGAACGCCGCAATCATAGAGGCGAGCAAAGTTTTTTCAAAAAATCTTATGCGCAAATACGGCATACCCACCGCAAAATACGAGACGTTTTCGTCATACGATAAAGCGCACGAATATGTGAAAACTTGCCCTATTCCCACCGTGATTAAAGCGGACGGACTCGCGCTCGGCAAAGGCGTTATTATAGCGAACACGCGCGAAGAAGCGGAAGCGGGATTGCGTGAAATCATGCTCGACAAAGCTTTCGGCGCGGCGGGGAGCGAAGTGGTGGTAGAAGAGTTTCTCACGGGGTTCGAGGTTAGCGTACTCGCGTTTTGCGACGGCAAAACCGTTGTGCCTATGGCGTCGAGCCAAGACCACAAGCGCGCTCACGACGGCGACACGGGGCTGAATACGGGCGGCATGGGCACGTTCAGCCCTCAAATCAAATACACTCACGAAATGGCGGAACGCGCTATGAAAACGGTGTTTTTGCCCACTGTTCGCGCTCTCGAAAAAGAGGGCAGACCGTTTAAAGGGGTGCTGTATTTCGGACTCATGATTACCAAAGAAGGCGACATTAAAGTGCTCGAATACAACGCCCGTTTCGGCGACCCCGAAGCGCAAGTTATATTGCCCCGACTCAAAACGGACGTGTTCGACGTGTTTAACGCGTGCATAGACGGCACGCTCGATAAAATAACGCTCGAATGGGACGAACGCGCCGCCGTGTGCGTTGTCGCGGCGTCGGGCGGCTATCCGCTTAAATACGAGAAAGGCAAAAAAATAACTTTCGGCGATATAGACGAAGACGTTACCGTGTATCATGCGGGCACCGCGATTTGCCCCGAATGCGGCGAAATAGTTACGAGCGGCGGGCGAGTGCTCGGCGTTACCGCGCTCGGTAAAGATTTGAGCGAGGCAAAGAAAAAGGCTTACGACAACATAAAGAAAATTTCGTTCGAAGGCATGTTTTACAGAAGCGACATTTGCAAAGAGGCATAAGTAGAGCCAGCCTTTTGGTCGCAAAAGGCTTAGGCGAAAACGACAAAAGGGCGGGACATTTTCGACTGTGTCCCTTCCCTTTTGAAACCCTACCCCGCAACGACAAAGGCTGCGCCCTTGACGGCTTTTAAACGGTCGGAGTAGTTGTCATTGCGAGGAGGGCGAAGCCAGACGCGGCAATCTTTAATAATATGAGATTGCTTCGCTATGCTCGCAATGACAAGTTAGTAAATTGATTGTGTTACGATATCTTAACCTTAAAGAGGGGTTAAGGGGGGCAAAGCCCCTTATCGTTGCGAGGGGCTTAGATAGGGGCGCGACGCGGCGGCACATAGTGCCGTAACAACAGCACAGTGTGCTGTTGTTAGCCAAAGCGGGGAGCGGCTACGCCCGCGACCCGAGCGCCACAGTCGAAAGTGTTCCCCCTGCACGCTTTTCGCCTAAGCCTTTTTGGCGCCGCAAAAAGGCTGGTGTTTGGTGAGAACAACAAAAGTTACATTAGAAAATAAAAAAGCGAACCCGTTGCTTCAAGAGGCAACAAAAAAATATTTTAAGGAAACCTGAGCTATGATTAAAAGACTGTTTGTTGAAAAGAAAGAAGGACTGCGTCACAGCGCCGACAAAATCAAGTCGGACGTTGAAGGAGTGCTTGGAATACGCGCCGAATGGGTGCGCGTGTTTCTTCGTTACGACGTCGAGGGATTAGAGGGCGAAGACTTTAACCGCGCGGTGACTTCGGTATTTTCCGAACCTCCCGTAGACGACGTGTATTTCGAAGAATTGCCGAACACGGGCGGCGCGCTCATACTTTCTGAATATCTTCCGGGTCAGTACGACCAACGCGCCGACAGCGCCGCGCAATGCGTGCAAATGCTCACGCTTTCGTCTCGTCCTCTTATTCGTTGTGCAACGGTGTACGCGTTCGGCGGCGTAAACGAGGCTCAAAAGGAGAAAATAGCGTCTTACCTCATAAACCCCGTAGAGGCGAGAGCGGCGAGCGAGGCTAAGCCCGAAACGCTCGTTGAGACCTACGACGAACCGGGCCCCGCCAAAATGGTGAGCGGCTTTTTGGAGTTCGCCGAGTCCGATTTAAAAGGCTACCACGCGCGAATGGGATTTGCTATGAGCGTTGAAGACCTTATGTTCGTGCAAGCTCATTTCCGTTCGGAGAGGCGCGAGCCCACCGAAACCGAACTTAAAGTTATCGACACATATTGGTCGGATCATTGCCGCCACACAACGTTTTTAACGCACTTGAAGTCGGTGAAAATAAAGAGCGAAAACCCCGCTTTGCAAGCGGCTTACGAGCGCTATTTGCGGCTTTTCAACGAGCACCACAACGGGCGCCCCGACAAATATCCTTGCCTTATGGATATTGCCACAATAGGGGTGCGCGAGCTCAAAAAGCAAGGCAAGCTCGACAACCTCGACGCGTCGGACGAAATAAACGCGTGCTCTATTAAAGTTACCGCCGAAGTCGACGGCAAACCCGAGCAGTGGCTGGTTATGTTCAAAAACGAAACTCACAATCACCCCACCGAAATAGAGCCGTTCGGCGGCGCCGCCACCTGTTTGGGCGGAGCTATTCGCGACCCGCTTTCGGGCAGAGTGTACGTTTATCAAGCAATGCGCGTTACGGGCGCGGCGGATATAACAGAGCCATACGAAAAGACTTTGAAAGGGAAACTCCCTCAGCGCGTAATATCCAAAACTGCGGCGGCCGGCTTTTCGAGCTACGGCAACCAAATAGGACTCGCAACGGGCGGAGTTCACGAAGTTTTTCATCCCGGTTATGTGGCTAAGCGACTCGAAACGGGGTTTGTGGTGGGCGCGGCTCCCGCCGAAAACGTGGTTCGTTCCGTTCCCGAAAGCGGCGACGTTGTGCTCCTCATAGGCGGCGCTACGGGGCGCGACGGTTGCGGCGGCGCTACGGGTTCGAGCAAAGCTCACACCGAAAAGAGTTTGGGCACTTGCGGCGCCGAAGTGCAAAAGGGAAACCCTCTCACCGAGCGCAAAATTCAACGGCTTTTTAGAAAAAACGAAGTTACTCGCCTAATAAAGAGGTGCAACGATTTCGGCGCGGGCGGCGTGAGCGTGGCAATAGGCGAACTCAGTCCGGGTCTCGATATTAACCTTGACGCCGTACCCAAAAAGTATTACGGCTTGAACGCTACCGAGCTTGCCATAAGCGAGAGTCAAGAGCGCATGGCTGTGGTTATTCGCGCGCAAGACGAGGAAAAAATGCTCGCTCTGTGCTCCGAAGAAAACTTGTCGGCAACCAAGGTGGCTACCGTTACCGACCGCGCGAGTATGCGCATGTTCTACGGCGGCAACCTCGTGGTGGATTTGCCGAGGAAATTCCTTGACAGCAACGGCGTGCGCCAACACACCGACGCGGTTATTCGCGACGGCGAAGTCAAATTCTTCGGCACGCTTCCCAAAGAGACGGATTCCGCAATCAAAAAAGGCGATATTGCGACGGCTGTGCGCACAACGCTTTCGCAACTAAACGTATGTTCGCAAAAAGGACTGGGCGAAACGTTCGACTCTACGATTGGCGCGGGTTCCGTTTTAATGCCGTTCGGCGGCAAATATCAGCTCACACCGAGCATAGCAATGGCGGCGCTTTTGCCGGCAAGCGGAATAACCGATACAGCTACGGTGTGCGCCTATGGGTTCAACCCGTCGCTTATGAGCGAATCGCCTTTTACTGGCGCTATTTATTCGGTGCTTCTTTCGGTTATAAAAACGGTGTGCGCGGGCGCGCCTCTTAGCAGCGTGCGCCTAACTTTGCAAGAATTTTTCGAGAGAATGAACGGCGACCCCTCGCGGTGGGGTAAGCCTACGGCGGCGCTTTTGGGCGCTCTCACAGCCGAGCTCGAGCTCGGGCTGGGGGCAATCGGCGGCAAAGACTCTATGAGCGGAAGCTTCGAGAAAATAGACGTTCCGCCCACTCTCATATCGTTTGCGCTCGGCGTTACGCGCGCGGGCAATATAATAGACAACGTGCTTCGCGGAGGCGAAAAAGTTTATCGCTTAAAACTCAAAACCGACGAGTTCGGGACTCCCGACTTTAACTATGCGGTGGAATTATTAAAGCTATTGTCCGGCGAAATCGCTCGCGGAAGAGTGAAGTTTGCAACCGTAGTAGAAGAGGGCGGCGTTGCGGCGGCTGTAATAAAGAGCGCGCTCGGCAACAAGCTCGGCTTTAATTTCGAATATAAAGACGTAAGAAACTTATTCTTGCCGTATTTGGGCGATATTTTGGTTGCGCTCGAATCTCCCGACGACTTTGTGGGCTACGAACTCGACTATATAGGCGAGACGACGCAAGACGGCAAATTTACATTCGCGGGCGCAAACGACGCGAGCATAAAAGTTGACGACGCCGTTGCGGCGTTCACGGGCAAGCTGGAAAACGTTTATCCCACTGTGGCGGCGGCAAGCGGCAAAGCGGAAAACCTAAGCTACACGGGCGGCGTAACGGCTTTCCCCGCGAAAAAGAGCAAAAAAGTCAAAGTGTTTATCCCCGTATTTCCGGGCACGAACTGCGAGTTCGACACGGCAAAGCGTTTCGCGCTCGCGGGCGCCGAACCCGTGATTTGCGTAATTCGCAATCGCACGCAAGAAGAACTTGCTGCGTCGCTCGACGAGGCGGCGAAATGCATTGCGGATAGCCGCATAATAGCGTTTCCAGGCGGTTTCTCGGGCGGCGACGAGCCCGACGGAAGCGGCAAGTTTATAGCCACAGCTTTTCGTTGCGGCAAGATAGCGGACGCAATCGACTCGCTTTTGTATAAGCGCGACGGCTTGATTTTGGGAATATGCAACGGTTTTCAGGCGCTCGTAAAACTCGGGTTGTTGCCGAACGGAAAAATATGCGAGCTCGATTCACAGTCGCCCACGCTCACGTTCAACAACATAGCCCGTCACGTTTCCACAGCGGTTAACGTGCGCGTGGCGAGCAATCTTTCCCCTTGGCTCGCGGGAGTGAATACGGGCGAAGTTTATAAAGTGGCGGTGAGTCACGGCGAGGGCAAATTCATAGCGCCCGCCGATAAAGTTGTCGAACTTATTGCAAACGGGCAAATAGCTACGCAATATTGCGACGAGAGCGGCAACGCCACAATGGTAAGCCCGTTTAACCCCAACGGCTCCGTAATGGCAATCGAAGGCATAACGAGCCGCGACGGAAGAATATTCGGTAAAATGGGGCACAGCGAGCGCATAGGCGAATTCCTTATGAAAAACGTTCCCGGCGACGCCGACATGAAAATCTTCGAAAGCGGCGTAAAATATTTTAAATAGTATTTGTGGATAGGATAGTAAAAAAGAGACTCGAAAGAGCCTCTTTTTTCATGTCACTGCGAGCAGATTTTTTCAATCATTACTACCGAAGCGAAGCGTAGCGGAGAAATCTTAGAAAACCTTAGCAGCTTCTACCCACGTCGGTGTTGTCGCATGTGCGGCATTGCAATTCTTTAACGGGGTGTTTGCTTTCTTCGAAGCGATAGTCTTCGCCCGCTTCGGTGATATATTGCTCTATCACGTTGTGGCTTGCCACGTTTCCGCTCGAACCGTTTACGGCGTCGTTATATTTAAAGAACTCGTAGTTTTCGGGCACGGAGCAAACTTCGACGTATTCTTCGAGCACCGACGTGTTGTTTACGGTGTTTCTAAGCACGTCGCGCACATATTTTTTGTTGTTTGCTATATTTTTGTTAAACGACAGAAGCATGGGGAATTCGCCTACGGGAATAACCTGTTGCCATTCTTTGCGCTCGTATTTTTTGAGCATGTCGGCGGCGGCGTGCAAATGCGCTATTTCCATGTTGAGGTGTTCTTCCCACACGTCGCGCACATAGCGGTCGGTTTCGTCTTCCATCATAGAGTAGTAGAGGTAGCATTCGGTGTATTCGTGGCAAAGCGCCGACTCTAACCAAGTTGCGTTGGGGTCGATAAGGCTTTCGTATTGCGTAACGTGTTGTTCTTCAATCATGGCGATTTCGCTGTAAAGTCTGCGCCCGAGTTCCGAAGTATGAGTTTGACCTATGTTCATATAGTAGTTCATAGTTTGCTGTTCGGCAGCGGTTATTATCATGGCGTGCAAGTTGGTGAGCATGTCGCTGCTTCCGCGAGGGGCGAATCTGCGCACGTCGTCGAACGGATAGCGGTGTTCCGAAATAGTAGGTCTGCCCGGCATAATTTCGGTGTAGCTTCCCACAAGACGCTCTCCGCGCACCCCTTGCTCCATTTCAAGCAAATCGCTGTAACGGTAAAGGTGGTCGAAGTCTTCCAAGAGGGCAAAATCGAGCGCCGCTTTCACATACGGGTCGGGGTCGTTTTGCGCCATAATGGCGGTGAGGTCTACGGCAAGTTGTTCGTAGGAAATCGTGGTTTCGAGCGTGCTTTCGTTTATGGGTTTTAACATGCTTATTTTTTTCTGTTGCTGTTGCTCTATTCTGCGGGTGAGAGCAATTTCGCGGCGAATGTCGTTGTTGTTGCAGTGGCGCGCAAAATTGTGCAAAAACCATTGAGCTTCGAATTCGGTGCCGTTCATTAAAATGATGCGCACCTTAGTGTAGGGGTCTACTTCGTTTTTGTCGTAGGCTTTGGGGTAGAGTTTGTTCCAGTCCGCAAAACACTTGTTTATGGGCATGGGTTTAACGGTAAACGGGTTAAAAGACATATTGTTTTCTCCTTTTTTGTTGTTAAGCATATTTTGCCCGTCGGGAGAATAAAGTATACGGGCGGCGGCTTTTCGTTTCTCGTATTGTGTTTTACGAGTGCACGTGTGTGGAAATATAGGTAAAAAACGCGTGTTTTTCGCTTGACAAACGGGGGGGGGTTCGTTTTATAATATATATGACGAACGTAAGTTCGAATAAAAACGTAAAGGAGAGAGAAAGTGAAAACGGCAGCTAAAGTGTTTATCATTTTGGGAATGATATTCGGATTTATCGGAATTTTGCCGCTCATCTTCGGAGGAATCACTCTTTCGAAAATGAAGAAAGCAACTTCGAAATCCGACCTCATGGTTTGGGGCATCTTAGACATCTTTTTCTGCAGTCTTATAGGCGGTATCCTTGTGCTTTGCCTTAAAGACGAAGATTTGGCGGCGAACTGACAAACTGTCGCCCAAACGCAACACGGCGCTTCGGTGCGTGCGCTAACGGCGCACTTCCTTGCTGAATCCGTGTTGGGCGAACTCTATGCGGAGTCCTTTCTCGGGCAACCCGAGAAAGTCGGATTTGTTTTCTGCGGATATCGCCCAAACGCAATATGTTCGAATTTAAAAATTCTCGATAAGGTATTTTCCTTGTCGGGAATTTTTCTTTGTTATGAAAAAAACGCAAGTTTTTTTTTAAAAGGTATTGACAAAGCCAAAAATGTGTGATATGATAATATCAAGGTTTTACGCGCGTAACTCACTTTAAAAAATGCGCGCATTAAAAGGGGCAGGGAGGTAAAATGGCAAATAGAGCCGACGTTGCGAAACTTGCGAATGTATCGGTGGCAACCGTAACAAACGCGCTGACGGGACGCAAACCTGTGGGCGCCGATTTGCGCGAACGCGTGTTTGCGGCGGCGCAAACTTTAAAATACATTCCGGATTCTTCGGCGCAACGGCTTGCGTCGGGAATAAACAAGCATATCGGCGTGGCTGTGTCGGAACTCACGAATCCCTATCATATAGAAGTTATAAAGGGAATAGACTCGTATGCGGCGGAGCAAGATTTTGCCGTCTCGGTTTTCGACCTCGATAACAACGCGCAAAACAAGTTTAAACTTATTGCGTCGCGAAGGCTCGGAGGAGTGGTGAACTTTGTGTCGGACACTTATCCCGACGAGTATGTGCGTTATTTTATTCAAGACAACGTGGTAATGGTGAATTTCGAGTGCGAGCAAAGTTTCAGAATAGACGCCGTTTATTCCGACGGCATGGACGCGCTTGTTCGCAAAGCAGCTCAGCTCGGGCACAAAAACGCCGCTATACTTTCCACGTTGGAGCCGCAATACATGCTTCTCGACTCTCGCGCCGCGAAATTTATAGAATTGCGCGAGCAGTGCGGATTTAACACCGACGACGGTTTGATTGTGGGCAACGACTTGGGCGGAAAGCGTTCGAGCGAAGAAATGGGATATTTGCTCACCAAAAAACTTCTCGCGTCGGGCAAAAAATTCACCGTGCTGTTTTGCATAAACGACATGTCGGCGCTCGGAGCAATCACAGCTTTGCACGAGAACGGAATATCCGTTCCCGATGATATTTCGGTGGTGGGGTGCGACGACATTTCCATATGCAAATATGTGCAACCGTCGCTCACAACGCTCGGTTTCGATAAATTCGCCTACGGTAGGCAGATTGCCAAAACGATTATAGACAAAATCAAAAATCCCGATATGGAGTGTTTTGTGCAAAAAGTTCAGGCGTCGCCCGTTTTCAGAAAAAGTTTGGGCAAAGCCAAAACATAAAAAATTCTCGCAATCGGTTGCTTTAAGTAGGTTTTCGCGCAAAAAGTAACGCGCGTAATACCCGCCGAGAAATGCAATCAAGCTTGCGTATAAATATAAAAAATTCCGAAAAAACTTTTAGGAGGAGTTAATGTAATGAGAACAACAACCAAAAAAAGCATAGCGGCGTTCGCGCTTGTGTGCATGCTTGTGTTGGCGCTTGCAACCGCCGTAGTGTGCGGGGGGGGGAGCCTTTTAGCCGCCCGCGCCGATGAAACGACGCCGCCCGCAGAGGAAACGCCTGCGGGAATAAAGGCAATAAACGTAGGTGAGGATAAAACGGACACCGACAAAGCGATAATATATGTATGTTTCAGCGAGGCGCCCTCAACGGAGACCGTTGAAAACTTGCAGCAATACGACGCATACAAAAACAAAATCGCGGTCAACGGCAAGCTGTTAGAAAAAGATTATACTTTAAACTTTGTAAGTCATACGATGACTGTTTGGAGAAATAAAAACATACCTGTTACCGAGTTTATGCTTGAAATCAAAATCAATAGGCTTGACCTTGATTGGACTATACCAAACAGTGCCGCCGAATCTTCCAAAAAAACTCTTTGGATTAGTGAAATAGTGATAAAGGAAGGCTTCCCCATGTGGGGCGACGGTGCGCCCTCAACCGAAAAGACTCTTTCCGAAGACGCATATATTTATGCGCATCAAAATGAATTCGTAATGGGGTATCGCGCGTTTGCCGAAACTGCTGCGGAGGGCAAAATTTCCCGCGTGTATTATGAAAACGGTCCCGAAGACTTAAATAAGCATGAAATAACAATCGAGCTTCAAACGCAAGACGGCGAAACTGGATATATTTTTGACGAAACGAATGATTTAAATCACATGATGCGCCGTGTAAAAGATACCGTAAATGACCAAAACAGGGTAAGGAATTACAAACTTGATGAAAATGGCGAACAGATAAAAGATGAAAATGATAAACCGATAAAAGAAGCCTATAACCCTACTACTAACGATAAGTTTACTTCCGCTACTACGTTTTACGGAATTAAAGAATTTAGCGATTTGAGAAAAGGAAAAAAAAAAATCACGTTATTTGAGGCTATTACTCAAATAGGCTTGCGTTATTCCGTAGGTAGGCTTATAACGATAAACGGCGTGCCGCTTGTCGATTGGATGACTCTTCCGCTTAAAGCGGCTTACGAGGCGGGCTTAACTACTGATGTGCAGATTTATAACTTTGCAAAGGCTTTGGGGAATTTTGACGGACGCAACGACGTTCATATTCAAGGCGACAAAATAAAAATTTATTTAAATAAGACTAATTCGTTCAATTATAAATATACCGACGAAAACGGCGAAGAAGTAACAAAAATCGTTAGCTGGGAAGTTCCAGACCTTAGCGAAAGCTTAAACGTGAAAATCCTTCCCGGCTTTGCCGGCAAACTCATTAAGCTCACCGACGGCGACGAACTTACTTTGAACACCAAAAACGGCGAATACGACAGCGCGCGCGAAGAAATGGCGTTCGAAGAAATCAAGTTGCTCGGAATCGACGCTCCCGCGCTTGAAAACACCGAGCTTATTTTCAGACTGCGATTCGACAAAGAGCCGTCGGACGGAAATAGAGCTTATTTTACCGCGCAAAATAACTTCTTAAAAAATACGGCAATAGGGCAGAGTTTTTATACCGCCGAAGAGTATCAAAAGTTTATGCAAAACGGCTTGTTCGATATTGCCCGCAACAGCATAATTTTGGGCGGCGTGTTCGGCGACAGCACCGAATTCCGCACAATGTCTATTGCCGAAATGATGGCGGAATCGAATTTGGACATTATTGAAAACCCGAATGCGGCGGTGCTTCACCTCGTAACGGGTGACAACCGCATTGCTATCGGCGGCTTGCGCGAAGAGAAAATCGTTGATAAGTTGGACGAAGATGGAAATCCCGTGTTAGACGAAGACGGCAACCCCGTAACCGAAAAGAGAGAGGTGAACTGGCCGTTCCGCGTTAAAAACTTAAAGCAGAATTTCACGCTCACAATCAAAGCGGGCTTCCGTACTCCCGCAGGCTATGAGCTTAAAGAAGACGCAAACTTTATTTACGACTACGAGTCGCTCAAATGGTATAAAGGCACGAGCGTAGACGACATAAACGCGGAAAGAGTGCGCCCCGTAATAGAGGCAATCGACGCTTTGCCCGCAGTCGATTCGCTCACGCTTGACGACGAATACGACGTGAACGACGCTCGCGACTTCTTCGAAGAACTCGACGAAGAGCTTCAAGCGCTTGTAACGAATATCGATAAGCTCGTTGCGGCGGAAAACAAGATAGCCGAGCTCAAAGCGGGCGGCGACAATAAACCCGACGACGGCAATAAGCCGAACGAGGGCGATAACAACGATAATAAGACCGAAGAGGGAAAGAAAAAAGGCTGTAAGTCGAGCGTGGGCGCCGTGTCGGTAGCGGGCGCAATGCTCATGCTCACGGCGGCGGGCGTTCTTAGCTTATCGCGCAAACGCGGGAAAAAAGCGGAATGAAAAAGTTTTCGCGAATTCTAACCGTATTGCTTTCGGCTATCGTGTGTGCGGTAACCGTTGCGGGCTGTTCGAAACCGAACGAAAACGATGAAGAAGAGCCGCCCGCTCTCGTGCTTGAATCTGAAAAAATGAACGAATTGCTTTCCTCGAAAAAGTCCGACTCCCTTGTATATTTCGGCAGTTCGGACGAAGAATTTAGTAACTTTTTAAACGATTTTGCGCACAGGCATTTGCGCTACGACGAAGAGAGCGTCGGCAACCTCACGGTTGCCGATGCGGCTTCGGTAATGTTCGAGCGCGAATGGGATTCACTTGCGCTAAGTTGGTTTGATAGCGCGTCGCTTCCCAAAAACAATTTGAACCTCTTAAAACAGTGGTTCAGCCGCGTGGTTGTGGATAAGTTCGGCTACGTGTGGTCGTCCGACAACGTAAACGTGGGCGACGCTACGGCGGGCCCCGTGTTTTTCAGGCAGGGTTGGCCTTTTCCCACCTATGCCGAAAGTCTCGAAAACGCGCCCGGTTTCGAATTTAACGATTCGGATTTAAAGGGCTTTACTTGCAACGTTGAGGGCGCGACCGTTCAAAACGGATACTACACGTTCAGCAGCAATAAGCTCACGTCCGACGCGGTATACGAGAATGCGACGCTAAACGTTAACACAGTACATTCTCCGTTTTTGGAGCTTGCGATTGCGGTGAATAAGCGTAGCGGCGCCGACGCGGCGAATGTTGACGATTTGTACGTGTATTGGAAACGTAAGGGCGACTCCGACTATTCGGAAGAGCGAATGGTGAAGCAAAGCGAGTTCGCCACGATATGCGAGCTTATCGGCGAAAGCTTTTCGCGCACGCTGTTTTTGCCTATGTATTTGCACCCTTTGTGGGGCAACGACACCGATATTACGGCAATCAAAATTGTGATTCGTCCGCAAGAGGGCAAAACGATGAAAATTCGTTCGCGGCTCAATTATCTGCGGTTCAATTACGACACCCGTCAGTCGGCGAACGCGGCTTTGCTTTTAACTGCGGCGCGCAATTATTACGGCTTCACGCACGATTATGCCGACCTTAAAACAAATTTAACGCGCTACCGTAGCGCCATGCAATTCATGCTCACCCATTTAAAGGGGGAGAGCGGTTTGCTCGATTTAGGCTATTTTGCGGGGCACGACGGGCTTGTGCTCGATAAAAATTACCAACGTATGCTCGGGCACGGCATAGGCGACAACTATTGGGATATTCTCTCGTTGCCTCAAATAAATTTGAGTTCCAACATTTATTTTTATAAGGCGGTTTGCGCAATGCGCGACCTCGAAGAAATGGCGGAGCGCGAAAATATAAAGGTTGAAAAGCCGAGCGTTAAAGGCGATTCCGATTGGAATGCCGACGTAAAATATACGCAAGATTCCGCGTCGCTCGCCTCTCTTGCCGAGCGCGTTAAAAGCGGAATATGCGAATATTTTTGGAACGAGAAAACGGGCAGACTTCATTTGGGCTACAATATAGGCGACGAAAACCCCGTCGATTTCGGCTACGTTGTTTTCAACCTCGAAGCTATTGCCGAAGACATTTTAACGGGCGACAAAGCTAAGACCGTTATGGATTGGATTAGCGGTAAGCGCATTGTGGAAACCGACACTTCGAAAGGCGACGACATTTATAAATTCGAGTTCGCACCGAGAACGTCTACCGCGCGTAACGCCATGCAATACGTTTGGCCGTGGGTGGCGAGCAACCAACCGTTCGGAAGGCAGGTGCAAGACGGCGGAAGCGTGCTTTGGGCTTCGTATTACGATATTGCCGCGCGCTTAAAGGTGTACGGCGCAAACGACGCTTGGGCTCGCTTTAAAGAGATAAACGAGTGGTATAAAAAAGTTAAAGAAGCGGGCGGAAGCGGAAGACGTTTTTATCGCGACTATTACGAAGAACTTTGGTTCGAAGACAAAGACTTTGCGTTGCAAGGCGGCGGCAAAGACGGCGGACTCGGACTCGACGAGGAGTTTATAGAGAGCGCGATATTATTTGCCGCGTTACCTCTCGGCTTTATGGGGCTTAACGGCGCCGACAACGGCTTACTCACCGTTGCGCCCGCTCTTCCGTCGCAAATATCGTATTTCGAAGTGGAAAACTTGATGTTCGCGGGAATTAAATACGACATGGTGGCGTCGCGCTATTCTGTGGGAATATCCAAAGTTCGCGGAACTGTGCAGGGCGAAAAAGTGAAACTCAAATTCAAAGCGGGCGACGGCTACGAAATTCTCGTGAACGGGAAAAAGGTTGAATCGTCGCGCGAGGGCGAATATTTAACCGCAACGGTGCCTTTCGAAAAACTCGTGGCGGAAGCGGTGAAAGTTTAGTCGGCGTAATTGCGAGCAAAGCGCGAATGCCGCGAGCGGGCATGTCATTTCGACCGAAGCGAAGCGGAGCGTAGAAATCTTAAAAAACAAAAAAGAAAAGGAGAACAAAGTATGAAATATAGCGTCAAAAAAACGTTTCGCGCCGTATTGTGCGCGCTGTGCGTTGCAGTAATGTGCTTTTCGGCGGCGGCGTGCAACGGCAACATGTTCAGATTCGACGATGAAGAACTCGACAGCGCCATAAAAGAAGTGCTCGACACAGTAGACTTTAAAGCGGACGAGTCGTATTCGGGAACGCTCAGAATAGTGACCAACCAAGAGCCCGACCAAATAACGATTATGAACGCGCTTTTAGACGGGTTCAAAAAGAAGTATCCGTCTGTAACGGTGGAATACGATAACTATCCGTCGGCGGGTTATAAGGACACGCTCACAAACATGAATTCGGCTTGCTCTCTTAACGGCAAATACGAAACTTTCCCCGATGTGTTTTGGGCGAGCAATACCGACGTAACCGAATATCAGTCGCTCGACATGCTCATGCCCGTAGACTATTTCGACGGGCGCGACGATTCGTTCGACTTTGCTAATCTTGTTCAAATAATGGTTGACGATTGCAAAGTGGGCGAGCACGTTTATTTGATGCCGCGCGACAGCGACCGCATGGTTATGTATTACAACAAAGATTTCCTTGCCAAAGCGGGAGTGAGCGAAGAGGAATTGCACCCCGAGCGAGCTCTCACAAAGTCGGAATTTATGGCTCTCATGGATAAGTGCAAGAACGTTAAGAACGACGAAGGAAAAGACGTGAGCGCTCTCGACGCGTTTTGGAATTGGGAATCGCTCCTCTGGCCACTGCTTCACGCCTACGGCGGTTCGGTGGTTAAAGAGGAAAACGGCGTAACCGTGAGCGCGCTCAACAGCCCCGAAACGCTCGAAACCTACAAATTCATTAAAGAGCTCAATATTAAGGGCTATATGACCGAAGGCGGCACGGGCAACTATTGGCGTTTTAAAAATAAGCTTTCGGTGTTTCTGTTCGGCGTGAGAGCTACTCTCACCGACCTTGCGGCAAACATTTCGAACATAGGCGTTGTGCCCATGCCCAACCTGCACGACAACGAAGACCGCTATTTTGTGGGCACCGGTTGCAGCGGCTACGCAATGTATCGCCATGCGGCTAATCCCACTTCGGCTTGGCTGTTCCAAAAATACGTGGCGAGTGAAGAGGGACAAAACGCGATTTCGGCTACGGGCAATAACATTCCCGTGCTTAAAGAGCTGTTCGACGACGACAACGCCGTTTGGCGCAACGTTACCGTGAACGGCAACGAGAACTTCAATCATAACGCGTATATCTACAAATACGATACCGCGTCGCTCACCGCTCAAACGGGGTATCGCGAATTGATTAAGCCGATTACGGCTATAAAAGAAGTTTCTAAGGCGTTCGAAGACAGCATTAAATATGTGCTTCAAAACACTACGGCGAGCGACTACACCGACGAGAAAAACGGTATTCCCAAATTCCTTAGGTCGTATCACAGAGATATAAACAACGCAATCAAGATAGCTTCGGGCAAGTAACGAGTATTTAAAAGGATAGGCAATTTGAGTATAGGCATAAAACATAATTCGATAGCGAGGGGCGGCGGCGCTTTGTCGTCGTCGCTTCCTTGCCGAATAAAGAAACACAGATACAGCAAAAGAATGTTGCGCACAAGTTTGCAGTGTTGGGTGTTTTTAATTCCCGTTTCGGTGGGCATGGTCGTATTCGCGGCAACGCCTATCTTCATGTCGTTGTTTTTCAGCTTCACAAACTACAACGGCGCATTTATTTCGCAAATAGGACTTTTCAACTTTAAACGGCTGTTCGACTTTTCGTCGGTGGCGGGCGAAAGGTTTTTAAATTCGATGCGCGTAACTTTTATATACGTTATTGCGAACATGGCTTTTTGCACGGTGCTAAGCTACGCGCTCGCTCTGTTTTTGCACCGCAAAATGAAGGGCATAGGTGTTGTGCGATTGCTGTTCTATTTGCCTTGCCTTATTCCCGGATTTATTTCGGGTTTTATATACATGGCTATTTTCAGATACAGCGCGTCGGGTACTACGGGGCTAATAAACACTTGGCTGCTAAATTTGGGGCTTCCGCAAGCAACGTTCTTTTCGGCGAAGAGCACCGCTATTCCCACTCTTGTTTTCACAAGCGTGTTCGGGTTGGGCGGCGGCATGATTATGCTACTCGCGGCGTTTTCGAATATTCCGCCCACGCTTTACGAGGCGGCTCGGCTCGACGGCGCGGGCTACTTCAAACAGCTTTTTCACATAACTATTCCGCTTTCCACGCCGATAGTTTTTTATAACCTCGTAACTTCGCTCATAGCGGGCTTGCAAACGTTCGGAACTTACGCGGCATACGGAACGGGTCCCGAAGAGGAATTCAACTTTATGGCGGTTGAAATATACCGCATGGCGTTCTCGTATCACAATTACGGCTTGGCGTGCGCGGAAGCGTATTTATTGTTCGTTATAGTGGGGTTGCTCTCTATAATCATGTTTAAATTCAGCGGGTGGGTGCATTACGGTGACGACTGATTTTTATACTTGTTCAACTCAGCTAATAAGTTCGTCGCGCCGCAAAGCGCGCAAAACGGCGCTCGACTATATAGTGAAATACGCCGTAGCTTTGCTTTTACTTTGCGTTGTGCTTTTGCCTGTTGCGTTCATGCTCTTTCAAAGCGTTATGAGCTATCCCGAGTCGAGCGGACTCGAAATGCACCTCTTCCCGCACAGTTTTCAGCCTTCGAACTACAAAATAATTTTAGACTATCTTTCGCAACTCGGCAACACTCTTTTGGTTGTGGCAATAAACGCGTTTTTCATTCCGCTCACGGCGTGCATAACCGCGTTCCCGTTTGCGCGCGCAAAATTTATAGGCAAAAAAGTTGCGTTCGCAATAATTCTTGCCACCGTTATGGTGCCCGCGTCGGTTTTGCAAATTCCAACCTACACAATGTATGCAACGGTGGGGCTCACGGGCAAGCTCGCCTCGCTGTGGATTCAGTCGTTTTTCGGCGGCGGCGCGCTGAATATCTTTTTGGTTATTCAGTTTATGCGCACTCTTCCCAAAGAGCTCGACGAGGCGGCGCTCATAGACGGCGCGAGTCTTTTCAGAATTTTCGCGGTTATAATAATGCCGCTCGTGTTCAACGTGTTCGTTTATATTTGCATAAACACCGTTATAGCGCAGTGGATGGACTTTCAAGGACCTTTGATGTATTTGGCGACGGGTAGCGAAAAGAGCTACACGCTCGCGCTCAAATTTTACGTCGACTACACAAACAGCACCTATCTTTCCGACCACTACAACGAAATGATGGCGATGGTCGTGTGCATGTCGTTGCCGCCCGTAGCTTTGTTTTTAGTGTTCCAGCAACGAATGATAGGCGGCATAAAAATCGGCGGACTCAAAGACTGATTTTTGTAGCTTTGCGTTTTCGAAAGTTCGGAAAAAACAAAAAAAACGATACCGAAAGGGCGGGAGGAAAACACTGAAAGAATGAGAACGTTTAAGAGAATTTGCGTCGCTCTTATGGCGGCGGTTATGGCTTTCGGCGCTTTTGCGTGCGGTAACGGCTCCGAGAGCGGCGAAAATAACGGTAATGAAAATAATAACGGCGGAAATAACGCCGCATATGTCGACCCTTATCCCGACATGACCGACTACGAGTTCACGGCGTCGCAACTGTCGGGCGTCGATTCGCTCGGGCGTGTGATTATGCCTTCGAACAAAAAGAGCAACGGCAAATACGTGGGCATGTTTTACAACGTGAACAATTCGGAAGCGGACTCGGCAACGCCCGAAATTTACGACGTGAGCAAAATAATGCAAAATTACGATTCTATTCAAGAATGGCTCGCAAAGGGGAAGACGCTCGAAGAATACTACGAATACAACCCTATTTTCAGCCGCGCCGACGACAACGCAATAAGTCCTAACGGCAAAACTCACTGGTATGCCGAACCGCTTTTCGGCTATTACGCAAACCGCGACAAGTGGGTGATTCGCAAGCAAATGGAACTTCTCGGCTTGATGGGGGTAGATTTTATTATGATTGACCTCACTAACTACCCCTACTATTTTCAAGAGAGCGTCACGGCTGTGCTCGACGTTCTCGTCGAACTGCTCGATAGCGGCGTAACCGTGCCGCAAGCGATGCTTGTGCTTCCCACGTTTCCGCAATATGCCAAAACTATGCTTAACGGTTGCTACGCTCGCTATTACGGCGAAAGGAAGTATCGCAAAGTTTGGTTTGCGGGCGACGAAACCGTAAACCCGTCGGGCAAAGCGTGGGTTGTGGGAAACTTTAAGGAAGTTGAACATGAAGCTTGGAACGACAAGCTGTTTTTAAAACAAATGCAGTGGCCGACCGACAAGCCAGAGCCCGACGCTATGCCGTGGATTGATTGGAACGAATATCAGTATAATCACAACGGAATTATGAATGTTTCGCCGTCGCAACATTTGGACGCGTGCTGGTCGAGCAGAGCGTATTTGGAATACGACAGCCCCGTTTATCGCGCTCGCGGTTGGACTTACGGCGATACCACTACGGGCTACGAGCCCGAAAAAGTTGCGTCGGGAGCAAATTACGCTCAGCAGTGGAACTACGCCATGAGCGGCAAAGGCGGCGAAGTGAAAATAGCCACAGTTACGGGTTGGAACGAGTGGGCTATGCGCAAAATAGACAAAACGGAAGAGCCGAATTCGCTTTACGCTCCGTTTGTGGACGAATTCGACTTGACGTATTCTCGCGAGCTCGAACCCGTTGCGGGCGCTTACGGCGACAATTACGCTTTTCAAACCGCAATGAATATTCGCGCTTTTAAAGGGCTCACCGAATCGGATGCGGTAGGATTTCACGCTTCGCCCGATATATCCGACGGCGCGGCTTGGAACGCGTTTAGCCGAAAGTACCTTGACGCTGTGGGCGAAATAGGGGAACGCAACATGAGAACGTATGCGTCGGGTTGCGATTTAACGTATAAAGACACCACCGCTCGCAACGACATAGCGTATTTGAAGATTGTGAACGACGCCGAAAATTTATATGTGCAAGTAGTATGCAAAGAAAACATTTCCGAATATAAATCGGGCGACAAAAGCTGGATGAATTTGTATATTTCCGTAGGCGATAAAGGCGGTTGGGAAAATTATAATTATGTTATAAACGGAACTCCCGCCGCCGACGGCGCCACGTCGGTGGAAAAGCTCGGCAAAGACGCAAACGGCAAACCGGTGCGCACAGCTCATGCAACCGCCCGCTATCGCGTGCACGGTAACGCCATTGCTTTCGCCGTTCCGCTGTCGGCAATAGGGCAAACCGCAGGCAAGCAAATTCAAATCAAGGCAACCGACAACGTGGGCGGCTCTCTTGCTGGCGGAAGCGGCGCTCCGTTCAGAAACGAACTCTACGGGAGCGCTTTGGACTTTTATCTTTACGGCGACGTAGCCCCCGCAGGACGTCTGAATTATGCGTATAAGATAGCGGCTTAAATACGTTTGACTATGTGCGCGAGTTTTGTTATAAATATATAATAATATGCGTGATAATGCGGTATAAAATCGGCGATTTATGAATGCAAAGAGAGAATAGACCAACTGCGATTGGCAATTCTCATAGAGTCGTTTCGTAAATTGCCGAAAGCAAAGCGGATTCAAGTTATGAATCACAAAAATATTTGAGAAGAAATAATCGACAAGTAAAATAAACTGTAAAAACGGAATGAGGCGGCTCGTTCCGCTTTTTATTTATCGTAATTCCAAAATATGGCAATAAGAAAATATGCGCATACTTTGATTTGTGAGTCTAATTGTAATGGTAAGATAGGTTCGTAACATGATTACGACCTATTTTTTTTACGGTTCGTAACAACAGTTACGAGCCGATTTTTTATTTTTGGAGGAAGCTATGAAAAAATACACCGTAATGATTATCGGAGATAGCGGCAAATACGAAACGGTTGCAAGCGGCGTAAACGGCAGACTTGCGGGCGCGATCGCAAAGCACTACCGCGCAAAAGGCGTATGGGTTCAAACCAAAGAGGAGGAGCAGAAATGACACACTACGACATTTTAGTTGCCGTACACTACCCCGAGGGGTTCAAGCACAGAACGAAGCGTCCCACGCTTAAGATTGGCTACATAGTAAAAACCCTGGACGAAGCGACCGCCAAACAGGACGCGCTGAACTGCGCCAAGTTAACGCAAGCGCAGCACCCGCGCAAATACAAAGGTTGCACATTCTCGGTGCAGCCCGACGACATAAAAATTTTTGAATTTTAAGGGAGGGCAACAATGTCAAGGCGTGAATTCATAGAAAGCGTTTCGAGATTTTGCGGACGAAAGGAAGCTGTTGCGATCGCAAACGACTACACCGACAAAGAGATTGAAGAACACGGCAAAGACCTCGCGGGCGAGCTTGCCGAAGAATACAGATTTAATGCAAACGTAAACCGCTACCGGAACTGCGGTTACTAAAACCCCGCTGACGAGTCTTTGAAAATTAAGACGAAACGCGCCGAGAGGAGGCGGCGCGTCCGGGGGGGGAAACCCACTACCAAAAAGGAGGTGCAGAATGGGAAAGAACGGCAAGAGCTTGAGCAAGGAAAAGAGGCTGACGCTTTGTATTTCGCAAGCTATGTTCGACAAGTTGGCAGAGCAGGCAAAGTCCGAAGAGACGAGCGTGAGCGCGTACGTTCGCAAGCTCATTAAAGACGATTTAACCAAGCGCGAAGCGTAGACAGCGAACAAGAAAAGGAGGTGAGAGCAATACCAAAGTTCAAAGAGCTACGCGAAGAAAGGGGCTTGCAAGCAAAGCAAGTCGCAGAACGGGCGGGCGTTGACGTAACTATGTATTCACGGTTCGAGAACTATCGAGCGTTACCGATACCCGAAGATTTCGAGAAGATACTCGGAGCGTTGAACTGCACGCCGAACGAAGTATACGACCCCGACGAAGTAAGACTTCTGCCGAACGCAAACAGAGTGGAAGCGACGGGCGGGGCGAGAGTAACAGCCGATCCGACGGAATACAAAATGACCGTTCGGCTCAATAACAGTTGCCGCGAGGTGCTGACAAAAGAGGTTCTGCAAAAGTGCGGATATAAAAGCATAGGCGAATGGATAACTGCTTGTATTCAGAAGCTCAAAAAACAGTATGAGGCAGTCTTGAAAGACGAAAAGAAAAACCCCGCGCGTCTTGGCGAAAAGACACGCAGGGAGGGCAAGGAGAGACATACCACTATCAAACCGAAGCCCGAAAGTATTTTATCGCAAAATAATCAAAATGTCAAGGAGGACATACCACAATGAAAATTCACGGATACGGTTCGGAGGGATACTACGAACAGCAGGTGCAGCTCGCAATCTTAAAAGAAAACCTTTTGAGAGAAGCGACCGCCGCAAGGCTCGCAAAGGGCGAGATTAAACCCGATGAGCTTGCTCTTTACGGAGAGGTTTTGGCACAGGCAGAGAGCAGTATTACTTACGCTATGGAAACAAACGAGGAACACAAAGCGAAAGAGCGCGAGGGCAGCGACAGCGAGGAGGTAAAAGATGAGTGATTCGACCGAAACGGCAAAGAAGCCGACCGCGACCACGACAGAAGCAAAAAAACAGCCCACGGAGGGCGCGAAAAAGTCCGCCTCCACTATGAATATCTATCAGCGTATGCTTGCGGCTACGAGCGAAATCAACCGCGTGGCAAAAAATCTTAAAGTGGACATAAGCAAAAGTCAGTCCTACAAGGCGGTTGCAGAGTCCGACGTTCTGGAAGCAGTAAAGCCGATCGAGGAAAAGTACGGTATTTATTCGTACCCCGTTTCGCGCACCGTAATCAAGGACGAAGCCTACACCACAACGAGCGAATACGACGGACGCAAGAGCGAGAAAACAACGTTCTTTATGCGACTTGCAACCGTATACCGCTTCGTCAACATTGACAACCCCGACGACTATATCGACATTACCACCTACGGCGACGGAGTAGACACGCAGGACAAGGCACCGGGCAAGGCTATGACCTACGCCGACAAGTACGCGCTTTTGAAAGCGTACAAAATTCAAACGGGCGACGACCCCGACGCAGGCGCGAGCGGTAACTTGGGTAAAAAGAAGTTCGAGAAACCCACCGCCGAGCAATTGGCGCAGGCAGAAGAACTCGGCATCAATTTAGACGGGTTAGCCGCATACGCAAAGTGCAAGGTTGAAGAAATCAGCAAGGACGTTCTCGCCGAAGCTATCAAAATGAAGCAAACGGCTTTGAAGAAGAAAGCGGCGGCGCAGGGAGGCTACGCATGAGAGTAGTATTCAACGAAGCCGAGCATACCTACACGCTCGGAGAAAAGACCCTTATCAGCGTTACACAGCTTTTGAAAAAGCACGGGCTGTCTACGAACTATGCGAACGTAGACGCGGAGGTTTTGGAGAAAGCCGCCAACAAGGGAACGGCGGTGCATAAGGAAATCGAGAACTATATCAAGAACGGCGACGTCGGGTTCACTTCCGAGCTTATCGACTATATCGACATAACCGAGCAGTTGCAGTTCACGGCAGACGACAGCGAGGTTATACTTCCGGCGGGCGAGATACCCGAGGACAAGGCGGGCGAATACTTCTTCGCAGGAACGGCAGACCTTATCGGCAAGACCCCCGACGGGTACGTTTTGGCAGATATCAAGACGACGCAAAAGGTCGATATGAGAGCGTACGCTTGGCAGCTTTCGCTGTACGAAAGGTTGGCGGGCGTAAAGTTTGCGAAAATGTATATCTTCCACTTGGGAAAGAAGTCGAAAGCGATACCGGTCGAGCGCATACCCGAAACGGAAATCGACCGACTGCTTGAATGCGAGAAGAACGGCACGATCTACCAAGAGCCGGGACTTGTAATCGGCGCGGAGTTATTGGCACGCGCACAGCAAGCCGAAGCCGAGCTGAAAGCAGCCGAGGAAGAAAAGAAAGCCGCCGAAGAAACCGCCAAGCTGTACAGGCAGAAATTGTACGAAGCTATGCGCGAGCAAAATATTTCGAGTTGGGAAACCGCGGACAAGTCAATGCTTATAACCTGCGTCGCACCGACCACGAAAACAAGCATTGACAGCACGAAGCTCAAAAAGGAAATGCCCGAGATTGCGGAGAAGTACAGCAAGACCTCGACCGTCAGCGGGTATGTAAAAATCACGCTTCGGGAGGCGTAAGAGTGGCAAAGGAAATCGGCAAATTCAACTGCGGGCTTGAAAGCTGCCTAACAGACGCGGACGGGTCGCTTGTGCTTTCGTTGCGCGTACCAAAGGGCGAAACCTTTACCGCCAAGCAAACAGTCGCCGCCATTCGTACGGGGCTTGCAAGCGGTAAAGAACGCCTTACGGCGGCGTTCGGTTGGTACAGAGAAACCCGAAGCCTTAACGCGAACGCATACTTCCACCTTTTAGTCGGAAAGATAGCCGAAGCAATGAACCTCGGCGCGGACGAAGTAAAGGTCAAAATGGTACTTGACTACGGGGCGGTTGCTACCGAGTGCGGCGACCCCGTAGTCGTGGCATTACCCAAGACCGCGAACGTTGCGGACTACTACACATACGCCCGGTGGATTTCCGATTTCACGGCGAAGAACGGGAAAGAGTACAGTCAGTACATTTTCTACAAGCACACCCACACGCTCGACAAGGCAGAAATGGCACACCTTATAGACGGGGTCGTCTACGAGGCGCAGGAGTTAGGAATCGAAACCCGAACCCCCGACGAACTCGCAAGCCTTATTGAGAATTGGGAGGGCGGCAAGGCGTGAACGCAAGAACGAAAGCCCTTGCAATCAGCAAGGAAGTTAAGGAAACGGTCTACAAACGGGACCGGGGGCGGTGCATACTATGCGGCGCGGTCGGACTTCCCGAGGCGCACTACATACCCAGAAGCAAGGGCGGGCTTGGCATAGAGCAAAACATTGTAACGCTATGCCGCCCGTGCCACGACAAGTTAGACAACACCACGGAAAGAAAAGCCCTGCTTTTGAGGGTAAAAGAACACCTCGAATTATGGTACGGCGACTTTCCCGACGAACAACGAATTTATAAAAAATAGGAGCAAAAATGAATAAAACATTTTTAATCGGAAACTTAACACGCGACCCCGAATTGACGCAAACGCCGAACGGGGTGTCGGTATGTAAAATGTCGATCGCCGTAAACCGCAATTTTACGAACGCGAACGGCGAGAGAGATACAGACTTCTTCAACGTAGTTGCATGGCGCGGGCTTGCCGATAATTGCGGTAAGTTTTTAAGCAAGGGCAAGAAGATAGCGGTGTGCGGAAGCATACAAAACCGCAGCTATGAAACCGAGAACGGCAAGAAATTCGTTACCGAGATTATGGCAGACGAAATCGAGTTTTTATCGCCCGTAAGCGAGGGCGAGCAGCAGAGCAAGGGCAACGGACAAGGCGGCAGAAAGCCGAACCTGCAACCGCTCGGCGACGACTTCGACTGCCCGTTTTAACGGAGGCGCAGAATGGGAAAAGAGCAATTGACCACCGAAGAAATCGACGCGGAAATCGAAAGACTTTCAAAATCGCCGTATGTAAAACTTGCACGCGATACCGCCAACAAAGCCAAGCAACAAAAGCTCTACCGCTTGCGTTCGCTTGATAAAAAGGGGCGGCAGATAGCGAAAAATCTCGGCGTAGATTTGGAGGAATAAAATGGCAGAGCGCAGAATGTTCTCAAAGGTAATTACCGATACGGACGCATTCCTTGAAATGCCGTTATCAACGCAGGCGTTGTACTTCCACCTTGCAATGCACGCAGACGACGAGGGGTTCGTCAGTAGTCCGAAAAGAATACTGCGAGAAACAAAGGCGAGCGAGGACGACTTCAAACTGCTAATCGTAAAGCGGTTCATACTAACCTTTGACAGCGGAATTGTCGTAATCAAGCATTGGAAAATTCACAACCTTATCCAAAAGGACAGGTTCAAAGAAACGACATACCTTGAAGAAAAAGCAACGCTTACGCTCGACCGCAAAAACGCATACGTTGAGCGGTTGGAAACAAAATGTATACAAAGTGGAAACGAAGCGTTACCGCAGGTTAGGTTAGGGGAATTTAGCGAAGAAGAAGTTAGTGCAGATAAGGGAAGATTAGAAGAAGATGCGCCGCAAAGCGTCGCCGCTTCAAATACCCGATTTAAGAAACCAACCATTGAAGAAATCGCCGCTTATTGCGCCGAACGCAAAAACAACGTCGACCCGCAAGCATTCTTCGATTTTTACGAGAGTAAAGGGTGGCGGGTCGGTAATCAGCCAATGAAAGATTGGAAAGCCTGCGTCCGTACTTGGGAGCGCAGAGAAAAGCCAAACG
>CAMUKG010000016.1 GCA_947089425.1 uncultured Clostridia bacterium | reverse complement strand
AAAGCACAGGGCGAATTGCAGAATATTTCAAGCGGACAATGCTCCTCATCAATGCTAACGGACAGGCTTGCCTTAAAGGAATAGTGCGCTCGTGAAAAAATGCGCGGAGTTAATCGAAAACGACGTTTTCGGTATTGCCGCGCGGCTCAAAAGCATAGACGACGGATACTTCGTTTTGTACGATAAGCGCGCTTGCGCGTTCGAAGTGCATAACGTTAAGCAGCGGGGAGACACATTCTCGCTGCGTATTCCGTATCCGTGCTTAGACGCGCGAACGGTCACGCTCGTTTTGAAAACGCGGGCTGAAAACGCAAAAAAGTTGTTCGAAGAAATGGAACGGGAAAACGCGGCGACGGAGCGAAAACAAAATTCTCGCGTTTTAAATTCGGCGATTTCGTCCGTTGAAGAAATTTTGAGAAAAAACGGACGGTTTTGAATGAAAACGAAGAAAAACGAAGAAAAATGAAGACAAAAGAGCAAAAACAAAGAGAATTACTAAAAGAACAAAATCGAATAAAAGCGAACAAACGTAAAGCAAACGAGTTTTATTGAGTAAAACGGGTAAATTCGCAAACTGTGCGAGAAATTAGTTCAAAAACGAAAAGTAATTATGAAATGCGGAGAAAAACCAGCGATAAAGAGATAAAACGAATAGAAAAAAAGAATACGGAAGCAAAATCAAGAAAAAAGTATATAACAGTTAAAAAACGAAGAAAAAAGAACAAAGACGGAGAATAACGATGAAAATATTCGATGCAATTTATACTTCGGCGGTTTTTTTGCAACTTGACGCGCTATGCGACGCTATGAACGCCGAAGAGTTTAACCGAGAAGATTACAAACAGTCTTTATCGCAAGAAAACGCCGCCGAGCTCGACATATTGCTACGATGTTGCAATTTGGTGCTTGGGGAATTGAGCGGAGCGGAGTTTCCGCTTAAAACTTGCGCGAGAGCGCGCTCGAACAACGGCAAAATAGAATATTCCGCGCTGCCCGAAAAGGTTATCAATATTTATTGCGTTGAGGCGAACGGTAAGAGTTTGCCTTTTAGCGAATATTACGATTGCATAACGGCGCCTGTGTGCGGCGAGTGCAAAGTTACGTATTCTTTCGCGCCGCCTCATGTTAAGCTTTCGAGCGTTTCGCCGTACGGCGGCAATAAGCCGAGCGCGCGTCTTTTGGCATACGGCATAGCTCGCGAATATTGCCTGATTAGCGGCATGACCGACGATGCTTCGGTGTGGGACAACCGCTTTGTGGCATGCGTAGAGGAGGAGGCGAGAGGGCGAGGGAATAAGGTGGTGCGCCCCCGCAAATGGTTTTGAGGGCATACTCATCACGCTCGGCTGTGTCAAGCTTATAGTACATTGTCATTCCGAGCGAAGTCGAGGAATCTAAAAAATAAAAAAGACAGGGAATTAAAAGTATGAGAAAAGCGTTTAAAGCGCCGAATAGACGATACACGAGAATTTTTGTGCCCGATTTGTCGGGCGGAATGAACAGCGCCTCCGACAGTCGCGTGTTGCCGTTTTCGCAGGGCGAGGCGGCGTATAACGTTTGCTTGGAGTCGGGCGCGCTCGAAAACGGTTACGGCGCGACGTACACCGACATTTTATCAAAACTTCACAAGGTGTATTACTATAAGGTGTATAACGAAGCCGCTCAAAGGGTGACGGATTTTTACCTCGCGCACAATTCGGAGACCGGCAAAATGCACGGCGGCTTGGCGGGTCCTAACTCATGGAAACCGCTCGAAGGAGCGCAATTTAAAAAAGCGCCGCTTGGCGTGAACTATAAGCTTTTCGGAGAAGACGTGTTTTTACTGTGCGGCGAAGAGGGCATGGCGGTGGTGGATTCGTTGTTGCGCGTGGTTACTGTGCCTACGGCGCCGAGCATAACGAGCATTGCCATGCACAACGAACGAATGTTCGTTACGATAGGCGGGCGGCGAAATGCCGTGTGGTTCAGCGACGACCTAAACCCCACGAATTGGAACCCCGAGCTCGACGAGGGCGGCTTTATAGAGCTCGAAAGCGAGAACGGGCGACTCAATAAAGCGGTGTCGTTCGGCGGCTACGTGTACGTTTTCCGCGACTACGGAATAGCGCGTCTCACGGCTTACGGCGACCAACGCGAATTTTCTGTTGCGAATTTGTTCGTGTCGAGCGGCAAGATATACGGCGACACTGTGGCGGTTTGCGGCGACAGAATAATATTTTTGGCGGAGGACGGGCTGTATTCGTTCGACGGACTAAGTTCGCGAAGAGTCGCGCGCAACCTCGACGGGCTTATGAAAGCGGACGACGGTGCTACGGGTTGCTATTCGGCGGGAAAATATTATCTTGCGGTTCGTTCGCGCGAAATGCAAGAAGAGAGTAACGATTTGCTTATTGTGCTCGACCCACGAACTCAATTCGTGTCGGTAAATAAGGGGTTGAACGTGGTAATGTTTTCGCCCATTACCGACAGTAACGGCGAATCGCTGTATGTTCAAACGCCCAAGATATTTTTAGGGCGACTTGAAAAGGGAAGAGACCATTTCGGCAAAAAGCCCGAAAGGCTGTGGCGAAGCGGTTTCGGCGATTTGGGCGCTCCCGACGCTCGAAAACTCATAACCGAAGTTTTCTTAGACACGAAGCACGATTGCACGGTGAAAATAACCACCGAAAAGGGAAGCAAGATGTTGCGGTTTGCGGGCAAAAACGAAGCTCAACGAAAGCGGGTGAATCTTATAGGCACGAAAGCGCAAATGGAGATAAGAGCGGAAGGCGACATAAGCGTGGCAAGACCGGCGCTCAAATTTACGAAAATATCTTAAAAACCAATGTTTGAAAGGAAATGGCGACGACTATGGACTACGGCAAACTTGCGTATATCAAATCACAGGAAATAGAAGAATATTTGCGACTGCGCGCAACCGCGCCCGAGTCGGGCACGTCGGCGAGCGCGTCGTTTTATCCTCACTCCGCGTTCGACGGCGGTTACGAGCCTTGCACGCTGTCGGCGGCAAAAGGCAACGCGGGACTCAGCGTAGCCGTAGCGGTCAGCGCTCCGCTCGGAGCCCAAGCGGTTAAGGTGCGGCTTTATTGCGGCGAAAAGCTCGCGGCATACGTTACCGTAACTTTGCCGCAAAACGGCTCGGGAAGATATTATTTGCTTGCGTCGGTTACTCCCGGTTCGGGCGAAAAATTGCGGCTCGCCGCCGAAACGAACGAGCTTTTGCTCGACGAAATTAGCGTGCTCGCGCAAGGAAGCGGAGTGAAATTGACTACGGGCGGAGGCGGCTATAAGTGCGATTCGTGCGGCGGCGGAACTTTTACCGTAAACGAAAATTCGCGCGGATACATAATTCTTTCAAAATGCGGCGAAGACGCGAGCGCGACGGTTTCGCACGGTTCCGTTTTCGACGTTGCGGCTACCGAAACCGGAGTGAAAGTTTTGTGTAGCGACGACAATCGCAATCTTTGGGGCGTGTGCTACGATTTCGAATTAAACGAACTATCGCGCGTCTTTCTCGGCGACGGGGCGGCGCGAGTGGCGCTCGCAAAGAGCGCGGGCGGATTGTTTTTGGCGTGCGTAAGGGGCAGAAAGTTGTATTTTGCCGAGTGCGACGAAAACTTTTTAGGACTTACGGAATGGGTGCCCGCAAATTTCGAAGCGGAAGCGGACGACGTGTTTTTATCAAAGCAGACGGATTTTCCCGCGTTGTTTTTCAGCCGAAACGGCACGCTTTACGCCAAAATACCCAAAGAGGCGTTTTCCGTTCGCGACGGCGTGAGCGTTAGCTTATCGCTCGAACTTCTATGAGCGAAAGCGCGCCCGTAGAGCAATACAGGCAACGTTCGAAAAACTATTTGCAAAGTGAAAATATAAAGGAGAAAAATGGAATTACGAAATTATTTTACCGTTGGCGGCGAAGAGGGAGCGGCTACCGCTTTCAATTCTCTTTCCTCAAATTTTTGGACGCTCGTTGCAAATGAACCGCAATGGGCAAAGTTTCTTTCGCTCACATGCTCGGACGGCGTTCGAGTGTGGGAAGAGGCGCGGCTCGAATACCTAAATTGTGACCCTATGCGCGGCGGCGCGTTGCGCGCGGTGTACTGCGCAAGCATCTTGTGCCCGCAGTCAAAGAACTATACGCGCGTGTCGCTGTGCAACGGAGCGAAAGAGGAAATTATCGGCGCGGCGCTAAACTATTCGGGAAGCGGCGAAGAAGTGAAAATAACGGCGGTTATATTTTTGGATACGCAAAGCGAAGAAGTCAAATTTTGCGGCGGCGACAATCCGCTTATAAAGCGTCTGCTCGGTTGCGGCGGCGAACTTTCGTTTAAAATCGGTTGGGGAAGATGCAACTATCCGAATATTGCGTGTGTTCCGTCGGAAACTCTAATCGAGGAGAAACTTCCCGTAGAGTTTACCGCCGACGAAAACGGCTTTAAGTTTACCGCGTCGGCGCCTACTTACGGAAACGAGCTTGTGCTCTACGACGCAAACGACACTCCGCTGTTGCGAGCGTTGCGCCCTTACGCGCTCGACATAGGGCTAAAAGCGGGCACGATAGACGAGCACGGCGCAATACTGTGCGACACAAACTACACCGAAGAAATTTTGACGGCGCAAGTGGACGGTTACAGTATGCTTAGAATGGATTCTCACCGAGTGTACGACAACATTGTGAAAATGCGAACCGCCGACGCGATTTCGGTGGGAGTCGCGGGTGCGGTCGCGACCGAACCGACGGGCGAATATATAGCGGTGTATAACGCGTCGTTCGCCGAAGTGTATAAGGTTACGGGCGCGGAACCCGAGCTCAAATTCAGAGTGCCGCGCACCGATGAAGCCGTATTTGTTTGCAGAGGCGGCGCGCTCGCGCTGTGGGACTACTATAAACTTACGATTTACGAGCCCGACGAAAAAGGCGACTACGTCGAGTATAAAAGCGGAATGTCGAGCGGAACCCGCCAAATGCTCGTGCGCGAAGGAAACGTTTATCACGGCGTTTGCAGTCAAGCCAACAGGCTATATCGGTTTACTTTCGACGGAAAGACGGACAATATTCTCGAAAGACCTACGGTGGGCGGCGAGTATTTCTTTCTCGGCAGATGCGGCGACGCAATCGCGTGGGGCGACAGGAGCTTGCGCGTGAAAACGAGCGATAGCGACATAAGCGGCGAATTTAAGTTTACCGCGCTTTCGAGCCACCGCGTTAAGCGCACGCTTTTGGGAATGGGCGACGGTTTCAGCGTGGTTGACGAAAACGGCAAAACGGTTATTTTGGATTTCGTGCACAACACCATAACGGAAGCGCCGCAAATCGAGGGCGCGAACGGAAGGCTTTTGTACGGCGACGGTCGCTTTTATGTGTACGACCATTACAACGGCGTGCGCGAAATTGCAAGCGATTCCGCGTCAACGGGCATAACGTCGGCGTGCCTTGCGGGCGACAGAATTTGGGCGGTACGCGACGGAAAACTTCTTAGCTATTATTGCGACGGCAACGGGGTCGCTCTGCGCGTGAAAGCGGGAAGCTCGGGCAAAAATTACTTTTGCAATTATCGCGAGCGCAAGCTTAAAAACTTGGGCGGCGGCGCAAGATTCGTTCTTTCTTAGCGCGTTGCCGCAAGGGTTCAAAGCGGAGCGCGAGCATACAATGCTACGCATAAATCGAAAAACGGGGAGAAAAAAGAATATGTGGGAAGAAATTTTAAAAACGGCGCTTTCAAACGGACTGTGGGCGGTTTTGTTTTGCGTGCTCTTAATGTATCAACTGCGCGACGGACGGACGCGCGAGCATAAGTATCGCGAAACAATCAACGCTTTGCTCGACCGTCTCGAAACTCTCGAAAGCGTGGAAAAGGGAGTTAACGAAGCCGTGAGTATTTTAAGGCGGCAAGAAAGCGAACCGCGCAAAAAGGCGAAGTCGTGTAGCGCGGGAACAGAGGTGTTGCGTGTTTAAAAAGGCGTTATACTCCGTGAGCGACGGCGCGTTTTGCCATTCGTCCAAAATCGACGGCGGCGTGTCGGTTTTCACCCGCGAAGACGGCAAAATCGTGAGGAGACAAATAACGTTGCCGAGCGGCAAAATTTTCGGCGCGCGCACCGTGAGCTACGCCGACGCGTATTTCGAATTTGCGAACGCGACGGTGGAAATTTTGGGCGAGGAGGTTGGCTATGCCGTCAAGACGGGAGAGAATTAAAAGAATAAGGCAAAGGCTTGCGAGGGCGCATATCATGCGGCGATGCGAAAAACTTGCGCTAAGCGCCGAAGCGGGCGAAAATAACGAAAAAAAGGAGAAAATTTGAAAATGTCTACGGGAGCGGACTACATACGCGAAACGCTTGATTCGCTGAAAAACGGAAAACAAAACAAGACTAAAAAAGACGAGACTGCGGAGGAAATCGAGAAATTCATAGAGGACTACGGCAAGGGGAATTTACCCGAAAAGCCGCAGTTGCCCGACTCGCCCGCATACGAGCGAATGGAATACGACGCGCCCACCGACGAAGCGCTCGGCGAGACGGCGAAAAAGGAGCTCGAAGCGTATAAGGCGCAAGGCGAGAGCGGAGTGGAAAAGGAAATAGCGGCGCTCGAAAAAGAATATGCGGCAAAAAGCGATTCGGCGCGCGAGAAAAACGAAAACGCGAAAAAGAGCGTTGAGCTCGGCTACGAGAGCGCGAAGAAAAACACCGACGCCGATATGCTTAAACGCGGGCTTGCGCGTTCGAGCATAGCTGCATTGAGCAAGAAAGAAATAGAGCTTAACGCGGCGTCGGCAAAAGCGGAACTCGACGCGGCGCTTTCGCGCGAACTGAACGAGCTCGACGGAAAAATAAACGAGCTTGCAACCAAAAGGGAAGAGGCGCTCAACGAGTTTAACCTCGCTTATGCGGCTAAGCTCACCCAAAGAATAACCGAACTGAAATCGGAACGCGACAAAAAGACGAGCGAGGCTATTAAATACAACAACTCGCTTGCCGAAAAAGAGCACAAAGAAAAGGTGGATAAGCAAATGAAAGAGAGCGAGCTCTACGGCGAGGCGCTTTCGCAAAAGAAAAAAGAGGACGAAATGAGCGGCATGACCGAATCGGACTACGCGGCTATATATTCGCAAATAGCCCAAAAATTGCGCGGCATAAATTTGCATGACGCGCGCGACATAGTGCTGAATAACCCGAACATTCGCCGCAGCTTAAACAGCGCCTATTACTATAAATTATACGACGAGTTTTGCCGATGAAAAAATTTGTTGCAAAGCTTCGCTCGGGGAGTTTTTGGGTTACTCTCGCGGGCGCGGCGGCTTTAATTCTCTCTCGCGCGGGAATAGACATGTCCGCCCTCGCCGAAAAAATAATGAACGCAATAGGAGGCGTTTTGCTTGTGTTCGGCATAGCCGTGTCGCCCGCCGAGAAAGAGAATAAGGAAAAGAAAACGGAAGAAGAACAAGAGGAGAAAAAATAGGGAAATGGAAAATTCGAAATACGATATGAACGAAGCGGCAACTACGACGGAGCAAACGGAGGAAGTGCAACCCGTCGAGTTTAGCATGAATGTTGCCGCAACGGTTTCATTGGCGGCGAAAGAGGAAATTATAAATGAAGAAATGAATCCATGTAAGAGGGAATTGGATTTTGTGGGCGGAGTGAAAGGGATTTTTAATATTGCCGACGGAGAGCTCGTTAGCGAGATTCCTATAGCTTCGGGTGAAGGACTTAGTTTAAATTACGATATTAAGCAAATATTTAAAACAAGCGAGCAAAATTATAATTGCGGAAATGGCATGCGGTTAAATTTGCATGAAAAATTTAATAAAAAGAGTTTTTCGAGTTCGGACTATATTTATACAGACCCATTCGGCGATAAATACGATTTTAAGGAGCATTTTTATTATTTAAATAATGACAATACAAAAACCTATGTAAAAAAAGGTGATTTGGCTGTTTCTACGGACGGTTCGCACAGTGGCGTGCGCGAATATCATTCGGCTACAGGGTTGAAAGCAACAACGCAACTTGCAGGATTGAAAAAAATTGAATTTTTGGAACAGCGTCAAGACGAAATAAAACAGCTCGAGGAGCAATTAGAGGAATATACAAACCTATTAAAAGATTATGTTTTTGTGGATATTGTCACAGGCGATGTGTCGGATGTGTCGCCAAAGGGGGTTACGCTTGAGTCTTTAGGCATGGACGGATACGATGAATTTATGTCGCAATCCAATTCCGATAATATGCTTCTTACGCGCAACGAGTCTTTTCAATATAAAAATTTAATTTTGCAACGTGATTCCGTAATGGAGACTTCTCCGAACACGGGCGATATAATCCCACGCGAACAAAATTTAAAACAGCAAATTCTTTCGTTGGAATCCACTTATTATGAGCTTAACGCTACTTTGAGAAGATATGCTCAAAGATATTATGATGTGACAAAAGCCGAAATATCGGACGAGTATAAGAACATATGGAAAGAAATATTTTCACTGTTCAGTTCGGATAAAATTATTCCGATGCAATATATTGAAATGCTTACGGATGAAATAGTATACGAAGAGTATGATTTAGGTTCTAATCCGTCGCAACTTGAAATTGCAGTTCAGGCAAAACAAAATGGTTATGTGTTGAAGTCGCAAATGCGTCAAAGAAATTTATATTTGGAACAACTTGATAAATTAAATAAGGATTTGCGAAATCAATGGATTGTTTTGCAAAGACAAATAAATTATATCAAGCGTAATAGCGGTAAATATATAAAAAAATTTAAGAGTTATTACAAAGAACATGTTAACAAAAGAGATGAGCTTGCCTTGCGCAAAAAGTATGTTCCGGTAAGCTATCTTAGCAACGGCGAAATAGTAAAAGGTTTTAATGAAGAAGGCAATATAGTTGCAATTTGGGATTCATGCGGAAACAATCTTATGTTTGAACGAGATAAAAGCAATCGCATTTCCCGTATAGTTGACGACAAAGACCATGCGATAAAGTTTGCGTATAGAAGCAGTATGTTAAATTCCATTACCGACGCTAACGGAAACAAAACAAAGTTTTCGTATACGGGGAACAATTTGACAACAATCACGTATCCGAACGGCAAAACGCTAACGTTTACTTATGCAAATTCGCAAATAGCGTCAATAGAATCAAGCGACAAATTAAAAGTAGATATGAGTTATGCAAGCAGTTCTCTCACCTCGCTTACTTATAGAAATCTTGCGGCGGCAATTCAACACGGAAAATCGCCTACCTCATTAAATACTCAACTAAACACAATAACTTTTGAGTATAATGCCAACAAAACGCTAATAACTTGTAACGATAATATGCCCACTAAGCAGCAATATACTTTTAACGAAGAGGGCAATCTTACGGAATACATTTTGGAAGAGGATAATAAAGTCACAAAGGCGGAGAAGTATGATTATAAAAAGTATGAGAAAGATTATATAATTTATGCTAAAAAAGATACTTTATATAAAGATTCTTTGTCAATATTTAAGTTTGTTCCCGACGAGTTCACGAATATAACGCTCAACGATTTCAATAATCCTACGAGAGAAGAAACGAGTTGGATAATAATAGGCTATGATAATAGCGTCACACCTGCTATTCCCGTTACGCAGAAAAAAATTACTACTTACGCCTATGACGGTGAGCAACGCATAGAACAAGAAACGTGCGAGGTAACGACCAAAACAGGCACGAACGTAACCGTTAAAACGGCGATTAAAACTTACGCATACAATTCGCAAGGAAGCGTTGTTCGCACCGAAAGTTATATTTTAGGTGAAGAGTATACGGGCGGCAAAACGATAGAAGAAACGATATATGACGACAAGGGGCGCGTTGTAAAATCTTTCACCTACAATTCTCTCGACCCGTCAAGCAAATTCTATACTGAAAACGAATACGCTGAAGACGGCAAAATAACCGCCGAAATAGACGAAACGGGCGAGAATAGAACAAAGCTCGAATATGTCGACGGAACCGAAATCGTGTGCACCAAAATACTTCCCAACGGCAGTAAGTTCTCTTACGGACACGACGCTAACGATACCGTAACAGCTATTACCCAAAGCACCGAAGAGGGCGAGGAAAACAGCACGCAAACATCGTATACCTGCGGCGAAGTAACGCAGGTGAAAAGCGGCAATAATGTAGTAAATTACAGCTACGATTACAAACGCCGAAAAACTGCGGTAAAACTCAACGGCACAAAAGAATACGTTAAGTACGAGTATACCGATATTAAAACAAATAATATAAAAACGGGCGAAAAAGTAACCGCTACTATGGCGAACGGGGATATTATAGAGTCCGAACGGGATTTGCGCGGCAACGTTTTAAGCATAGCGCATAACGGAGTTGTACAGACAACGGCTATTTACGACGAGAAAGACCGCGTTAAAAAGCTTGTGGACGGAATAACAAACCAAACAACCCAAATAAATTATGACGTTCTCGACCGACTCACTTCTGTAACAGGCGGCAGAGCTACCGAAACATACGAATACAATACCGACGGCAACGTCAGCAAGAAGACCGTAACGATAGACGGCGAAAATACGGTATATGGTTACGCTTACAAGACTAACGCCGCGAAAGATTTGGATTACATTAACGTGAACGATATATCCGTATACCCTAAGTCCGACTGTCTCGGAAGAAACACGGGCAAGGAAATAAAAGTAAACGGCATAACGCTCGCAAGTGAAACTATGGCTTACCGCAAAGTGGGCGACCACGCAACAAACATGCCGAGCGCAATGCGCTTCGGAAACCATATTGCAACGGCGGGCGGCAAAACTCAATTCGTACAACTCGACAATCTTAAATACAAGTACGACAATTGCGGCAATATATCCGAAGTATGGGAGAATGGCAAACTTGCGGCGAAATACACTTACGATAAACTCAATCGCCTAATTCGCGAGGACAACAAACAACTCAAAAAGACTACGCTGTTCACTTACGACAATAACGGCAATATACTAAGTAAAAGAGAGTTTGCGTTCACCCTCAAAGAAACGGAAAAGCTCGAAGAGCTGAACGAAACGCAATACTCGCAGTATGCCTATAACGGCGACAGACTAATGTCGTTAAACTCCGAAAACTTTGTGTACGACGTTCTCGGCAACCCTACGACATACCGCAATAACACCCTCGTATGGGAGAAAGGCAGACAGTTAAAGCAGTACGGCACAACAACGTTTGAATACGACGGACAGGGCAGAAGAACAAGCAAGAACACTACGCAATATGTTTATGACAGCAACGGCAATCTTTTAAAGCAAACAGGCGGCACGAATACGCTTAAATTTTTGTACGACAACGGCGGCGTAATCGGTATAACGCACACAAAAGGCAACGAAACAAAAAATTACTTCTACCGCGAAAACGCGCAAGGGGATATAATAGCTCTACTTGACAGTAGAGGGGCGGTTGTGGTAAAATATGTTTACGACGCATGGGGCACATGCGAAGTTCATAATTCCGACGGCAGTGTATTAGCTGACCAAACGCACATTGGGAATCTTAACCCGTTCCGTTACAGAGGCTACTATTACGACGTAGAAACGGGGTTATACTTCTTAAAGACTCGCTACTACGACCCCGAAGTTGGACGTTTCATCACCATAGACGATTTGCAATACCTCGACCCCGAAACTATTAACGGCTTAAATCTTTATGCTTACTGTGCCAACAACCCCGTAATGGCTGTCGACCATGAGGGAACAATGCCAAAATGGTTGAAAAAGGTGCTGAAAGTGGTCGCGGCTGTGGTAGTAGTGGCGGTCGTTGCGGCGGCTGTTGCCGTTACTGCGGGTGCGGCGGCTGTCGCTATTGCAGGTACGCTCGGCGCAACGGCTATAATGGCGGGAACAATCGGTGCGGCTGTTGCTACAACGGCATTTATTTGCGGTGGTGTTGTCGGTAGCATAGAAATTGCAAATCAGGCAATGAATAAAGGGTTGGCAAATATTAACTTGCTGACGGTGGGAATCGCCACAATGGGTGCCTCGTTAGACGGCGCAATGATTGCGGGTGCCGCATTTGCGAGTCCTATAGGCAAATCCGTTTTGGGAATATCGCGAACGGCTGTTTCGGGACTAAAAAGTTGGGCTTACGGTGCGTCGGAAGGATATAGCAAAGATAGAATAGCGAGCGACGTAATTCAAGGAATGCTTTTTACTGCGGCTGCAAGCGTTATACCATTCTTTAATAAAAGCGTAAAACCCAGTGTGTTATTACCGCAAGGGTCAGTTGCACAGTTTACAAGTTTAATAAAATTGGGAACAGCAGTTTTTAGTAAATTGAACGAAGTTTTCTCTTTAAGAGATTTAATTAAAATAAAGAAAATTTACCCTATGGGACCTGTTGGACCTTTGAAAGGACTTTTATGAAATGGATAGATTATATTTTTGAATGTTTACATGTTTTTATTGCACATGCTCATGGTAGTGGGGGTGACTTATATATAAAATCAATGGGTAGGTTAGAAAACTCAACAGATGCTGTTGTGGGTGCAATAAGTTTTATAATAGGAGTTATTTTGCTAATTTGCGCAATAGTACTCACAAGACATATATGGATAAAACATCATCCTCACACACCGTATAAAGGCTATTATGCGACAAAATCGCAACAACATATTCAATCTCATGAGGAGAATCGGCTTACCGAAAAATATGAGCAAACGTTAAACGAAACGCAACAGCCAAAAGATAATCCTAAAAACTAAAATGTGTAAAAGTATTAGCTATGTTTAACAACACAACCCCCGTAAAGGTTCTTTACGGGGGTTGTGTTTTGTTATAAAGTTTGATTTTAGTTATTCGTTTAGGTTCCTCACGCTTTCGCGGACTACCAAACTTGTGGAAACGAAAATTTGCTTTGCAACGGTGGTGTTGCCGTTCATGCGCGAGAGCAAATCTTCGGCGGCGATTTCACCTATTTGCAGTTGGGGAATGGCAACGGTAGTGAGCGGGGGATTTAGGTATTTTGCGCCCTCTATGTCGCTTATGCCTATAACCGAAATATCTTCGGGAATTGAAACGTGCATTTGATGTAGGGCGGAAATGCAGGCGATTGCCATGTGGTCGCTCCCCACGAATATGGCGGTGGGAGTGTCGGGCGCGCTCATAAGCTCTATCGTTTTATTGTAGCAGGTTTGCTGTTTCCATTCGCAATCGATACTCCATTCGGGACGCATGGGAAGGGCGTGAATTTGCATCATGCGGGTATACGCTTCGTATCTTCCGAAATTGAGGTTGTCGGAGAGCGGAAGCTTTGAGCCGATATACGCGATTTTTTTGTGCCCGTTGTCTATTAAATATTGCATGGCGGTTACGCCCGCTTCGAAACGGTTGTAACGCACGTTGTCGATTTGAGCGTTTTGAGTGTCTATGCCCACAATATGTTTCACTTTCGAACGGATATAATCGAGCGCTTTTTCGGACGGAATGTCCATGATAATCAAGCCGTCGCAAGGGATTTTAAAGAGCGATTCGAGGCTCTGTTCGTCGGCAATATCGAACTGCGTTTGAATAAACGACAGCGAATAGCCGTGTTTTTCGAAATAACCTTGAACCCCGTGCAAAATAGACGCGTAATAGCTGTCGGCTTTGCGTTCCGCCGTAAGGCGATAAATGCAACCTATTCTCGGTTCAACCGATTGTTTTTGCTTGCGATGGGCGGCAGAAGACGAATAGTTCATTTTCTTTGCCGTATCAACCACTTTTTTTCGTGTCGCGTCGGTTGCTTTATAGGTGGGGTCTTCGTTTAATATGCGCGAAACCGACGCAATCGAAACGCCCGCCGCCGACGCAATATCTCTTATTGTAGACATAATTTTACCGCCGATTACTTATACTTTGAATAGCCTATATCAATTAAAGTATAGCAGAATTTTTCGTAGGTGTCAATACATTTCGGTAAAGTTTACTAAAATGTTTACTAAACAAATGTGTTTAAATTCAACATTTTTAGTAAAAAATTCGTAAAAACTGTTGACAGTCGTTAAAATCCATGTTATACTACTTTTGATTTGGGAAACATTTTTTGTTTACCGATAAGGGCGGCTAACGCCCTCAAACGTAAATATTTTTCGATAGGAGGCATGATAGTGAAACAGTATACGGTGGCTATCGTAGGATTAGGCGGCAGAGGATTGGATTGTTATGCCGCGTATCAAAAGAAATTTCCAGAGAGAATGAAAATAACGGCGATTGCCGATATAGACGAAAAAAGAGTGAAATACACTCGGGAAAAATATTCAGTTCCCGAATCGGGTTGTTTTGATAGCGCGGAAAGTTTGCTCGAACGCGAAAAACTCGCCGACGTTTTGATTATCGCCACGCAAGACCGCCAACACCGCGCCCATGCTTTAAAGGCGTTGGAAAGGGGATACGACATTTTGCTCGAAAAGCCGGTGGCTGTTACCGCTTCGGACTGTATCGAGATACGCGACGCGGCGCACCGTGCGGGCAGAGCGGTTACTATTTGCCACGTTTTGCAGTATACCACTTTTTATCGCACGATACGCGACATTATAAACAGCGGCGTAATAGGCGAGCCCGTTACGGTAAACGCCTTGGAAAACGTTGGCTATTGGCACCAGGCGCATAGCTTTGTGCGCGGGAATTGGCGAAACGACCAAATCGAATCGCCGATGATTTTGCAAAAGTGTTGCCACGACTTTAATATTCTGTGTTGGCTGCTAAATAAACAGTGCGTTTCGGTCTCTTCGGTGGGTTCTCTTAAATACTTTAAAGAGAGCAACGCCCCTAAGGGGAGCGCGGCGCGTTGCGTCGATTGCAAATATGCGCAAACGTGCCCGTATAGCGCTCTTCGTATTTATATAGACAATAAAGACGTGGGCTACCGTCAGGGCAACCGCGATTGGCCGTGCAATGTTTTGGTGAAAGAGCCTACCGAAGAATCGCTCATGGAAGCTATTAAAACGGGCCCTTACGGCAGGTGCGTTTATCGTTGCGACAATAACGTGGTTGACCACCAGGTTGTGAATATGCGAATGCAAGACGACGTTACCGTGTCTTTCACCATGACGGGCTTTACGGCATATAATTACCGAGAATTGAAAGTTATGGGAACGCTCGGAGAGATTGTCGCCGACCAAAGACTGAACACCGTAACGGTTACGCCGTTCGGAGGAGAAAGCACCGTTTACGATATAAATAAGATTGCCGACGACCTTTCGGGGCACGGCGGCGGCGACAATAGGATGCTCACCGAGATGTTCGACGCGCTCGACAAGGGCGGCGTAGCCGCGTCTTCGATAGACGACGCTATTGCGGCGCACCTAATCGCGTTCGCCGCAGAAGAATCGAGATTGCGCGGCGGCGAGAATATAAATATGGCGGAATTCGAAAAGACAATAAACGCAGGTTAAAACCCTAAAACTCCACTACAATCGAAAATTTTGAACGAGGGCGCGCCCTCGTTACTATACGGTGATACCGTATAGTATAAAAAGAACTTGAAGATAAAACAAAAAAAATTCAAACTAAAACCGAGCGGGGTAAAGATATGAAGAAAGTGTTTGGAAGGTTGTTGGCAATATTGCTCGTTGCGGCGTTCGTGTTTCCGATTGCGGGGTGCGGCGGCGTAAAGAAAACGAGTATTTTTTCCCGCCCTACCGTTGAAAAAGTGGCGGGGCAAAAGAAAGATTGGAACGACGTGACGTCGTTTACGTGCTACTACGGTCCGCTTACGGGCATAGCCGAACCCGACCCTGTGTACGACGGCGACCTTGTTCCCGTTAAAGAGGCGTTAAAAGATTTCGACGTCGCAATTATTCACAGCAACCAACTTTTCGGAAAGCCGAAAGCGAAAGAAATCGTGCAGGAATTGCGCGACAGCGGCACTTATGTTATTGCCTATATCACCGTAGGCGAAGACGACGCTTTGCGCGTTGGCGACGGCTTGGGCGAGGGCGGTTACGCTTCGTATTATATTTACGAAGACGGCGCGCCCAAAATGAACGTGTCGTGGGGCTCTTACTATGTGGATGCGGGGAATCCCGTGTGGCAAGCTCACGTTTTGGAGCAGGCGCGGAAAATAATGGAGTACGACGTAGACGGATTCTTCCTCGACACGCTCGACACCGTTTATGTGGAGCCTAACACTATGGGCGGAATGCAAGACCTTTGCAGACGATTGGACGAAGCGTTCCCCGACGCGAAAATAGTCGCAAATCGCGGCTTTACCGCTTTCCCGTATATTTCGCAATATCTTGACGGCATCATGTTCGAATATTTCAGCATGAATTACAACGAAACGACAAAAGAGTTCTATTTGCGCGACGAAAAAGAAATGATGCAAAACTGGGTTGCGGGTTGCAATCTTGTGAACCGCGCTCGGCGTTACGACTATATGCCCGTGTTCGTTCTCGACTACGTGCAAAAAGACGAATATAAATACATGTCGCAAATTTGTTTCGACGAAGCGTGGAAGTTCGACTTTATATGCTACACAACCTATTCGCGCGCTCTCGAAATTTGCCCCGTGCCCGGAGTGGAGCCGAAAACAAATCGCGGCGAGCTTGCTCTCAAATATATGGACGCGAGCAACATAGGCAACAGCGGCAACACCGACCTTGTGTATAACGGCGATAGGTCGGAAGCCAACTTGGCATACGCGGGCAACAAACTTTGCTCGGTGACGGTGGATTCCACGTTCGGCGGCTACATCGGCGCCAAACCGTTAAACGACGGGTTCTATGCTACGCTCGACAATCACGACCAAGATAATTGGGCGGTAGAGTCGTGGGCAAGCGTGCACGACAGAAAGAAAGACCACTGGATACAGTTCGCTTTCAAAGCGGAACAGGAAATATCCAAAGTGGTAGTGTATTGGGCTGTGGACAACGGCACTATCTTCTCGGCACGCGAGGCGTATGTGCAGGCGTGGCTCGACGACGATTGGAAAACGGTTGCCACGTTCTCGTGGGAAGGCGAGCTGATACAGCAAAATTCCACAGTGTTCACATTCGACACGATAACCACCGACCGCATACGCGTGGTGCAACCCGCCAACAAGGGCGATGCGACGACGGCAGGAGTAGAGGGCTCCACCACGTTCTCCGACCTTATGTGGGTGTCGGAAGTGGAAATATACAAGAATAAAGACTGACGAATTTATACAACTAAACGAATAAAATCGGGAGGGATAATATGAAGAAAAAAACGACTTTGTTATTAGTTTGCGTGTTGACGCTCGCAATGCTCGCGGGTTCGCTGTCGGGCTGCACGGCAAAAGAAAACTTCGACTACGTGGCTATCAATCCGGGAACGCTTGCCGCTCCCGAAGTCGAGTTTAAAACGGCGGCTGAGGACGCGGAGCAAAACGCAAAATACCGCGAAAAGTATCCTATTTTGAAAAAGTACCCCCAGCCTGTTAAGATTACCATCGGAATTTTGGAAGACGATAAAGAAGCGGGCTTGGGCGTGCCCGAAAGCACGACGGTGCGCACGCAATCGTTTAATAAGATTGCGAAAGAAGTTTTGAACATCGACCTATCGTATAAGGTTGTTGCCACGAGTTCCGTTTACGAGCAAAAACTAAGCGCGGCAATCGCGGCAAACGATATGCCCGATATGTTTGCCACCGGGTCGGCGGATACGTTTTCAAAACTGCGCGACGACGGGGCGCTTGCCGACCTTACGCAAGCGTACTACACGCTTAACGACACGCTTCTCGAAAACTATCAAAAGTATATGCCCGAGCTTATCACGTCTTGCATGAAAGACGGCAAGCTCTATGCGCTCCCGCAACAAACAAACAAGTATACTACCGCGCAACGGCTGTATATCCGCAAAGACTGGTTGGATATAGTGGACATGAAACTGCCCAAATCGGTTGAAGAACTGATTGCGGTGGGCGAGGCTTTCGTGGCTCATAAAAAAGAAATAGCCGAAGCTACGGGCGTTAAAGAAGCGAATATAGTGCCGTTCTCGATGTATAAAGATATTACGTTCGGCGGTTCGTATTCGGCGGAAGGATTGTTTAACGCTTGCGGTTCTTCGTCTACGGGCGCCTACTTTTTGGGCGACGACGGAAGGCTTCACTCTTCCAACACGTCCGACGGCTCAAAAGCCGCGCTCGAAGTGCTTAACACTATGTATAGCAAAGGCATTCTCGACCCTCAGTTCACAACAATATCGTCCACTCAGGTTATGAACAAAGTTTCGGCGGGTTACGTAGGCATCATGTTCGGCGAATGGTGGGTGTTAAAACACGCGGTATGGGAAGCGGTTAAATCGTCGACGGTAAAAGGCGCCGAATGGGTATGGTCGGATTTGCCCACCTACAAGGGGGAGCAGAATTATCCCGTAGTTCCCACAATGTTAATTTCGGGCTACAACCTCGTTTCGGCTAATTGCGCTCATCCCGAAGCGGCGGCAATGCTTGCCAACCTTTTCTACGACATTTATTACAACGACAACGCCGAAGGAATTTACGGTTCCAACGTGTTGCCGTCGAAAGGTTTTTACTATCAATACGTGCCCATGAAGATTTGGGACGGCATGGCGTCGGCGCAAGAATATAAACGCGTGCAGTCGGTGTTTACAAATCTTTACGCGGCGGGACTTAACGAACGTATGCAAGGCGGACTCAAACAGCCGCTCACCAACGCGCAGATTTCCGAATACGAGAGCAAGGGCGAAACGATATATAAGATAAGCGCGAACGGCGACGACGGATTCTATTGCTTGAATCGTGAAGTCGTGGCGCAAATCGAAGCCGTTCCCGCGCTTAAAGCCGAATTCGACAAGTTGCGCACTCGCGAAAAGATTTTGCACTTTGCCGAAGGCTATCCTTATTACGTGGCGTATAAAAACGGAATATCTATGAACGACGAAGAGGGAGCCATGACCGAAGCGGAGCAAGAGGGCTGGGGCATTTATCATGAGATGATAGACGACGACGGCGGCTACGCCTATGTAGTGGCTTTGGCTGAGGGCGAGAAAAAGGCGAAGTACAACGAGTTTTACGGCACTAATCTTACCTCTATGCAAGTGTACGGCGATTATCTTAACACGCAAACCAGCACCAACTATTTAAGATATATTATAGGAAAAGAGCCGCTGTCCAAATTCGACAGTTACGTTAAAAACTACAACAAAAACGGCGGCGACACGATAGAGAATCAAATAAACGTTTGGTATCAGGCAACGCATGCGTCAGATAAATAATAAGAGAAGGGAGTTTAGCAATGGCATTATCCGCGCCCCGCGTAGTACGCAGTAAAGCAAGATTTAAAGAGCAGCTTGCGTTACATTCCATGCTTGTTCCCGGCGTCGTATTGGCATTCATATTCATGATTTTGCCAATGATAGGCGTTGTAATGGCTTTTCAGGATTACAGCATAGTAAAGGGATTTTTCGGCTCGGAATTCGTGGGATTAAAGTATTTTAACCGAATATTCAGCCGCCCCGACTTTTTGACTGCAATGTGGAATACGGTGTTTATCGCGCTGGTTAAAATCGTTTGCATGACAGTGCTGTCTATACTGTTTGCGCTTCTTATGAACGAAATCATGCTCCACACTGTTAAAAAGACAGTGCAAACGGTGCTGTTTCTTCCTTACTTTCTTTCGTGGGTTATCTTGGGAAACATGATAATAAATATGGTTCCCACACGCCTTATGGAAGACGGCGATTGGTTCCGAGTAATCATAGTGGGCACCGACGTGTGGAAGTCGCTCGGATACCAAGTGATTATTTATTTGGCTACAATCACGAACATTGACCCAACGCTGTACGAAGCCGCCAAAATAGACGGCGCGAACCACATGCAGCTTTGCCGCCACGTAACCATTCCCGGTCTTATGAGCATGATTGTGCTAAACGCCATTTTGAATATCGGCAACATAATGAACGCGGGATTCGAACAGATTTTGGTTATGTACAATCCTTTGGTGTACGACAAGGGCGACATTTTGGATACTATGGCATATAGAATAGGACTATTAGACCTCGATTACTCTACCGGTGCGGCAATAGGTTTGTTTAAATCGGGAATAAGTTGCGCTGTGTTCGCGTTCAGCTATTGGTTGGCGTACAAAGTGAAAGGCTACAAGATTTTTTAAGGACGGTGAATGTATGAAAAACGTTTCTATGCTAAGTCGTCCCATAAACGTCAAAGAGCGCCCGATGAAGGTAAAATTATCAAAGCCTCGAATTGCGTTTTTGGTTATAAACACTGCGTTTTTGTGTTTGTTCGCGTTTTCGAGTTTGCTTCCGTTTTGCAACTTGCTCGCGCTCAGCTTTTCGAGCAAAGAGGCGGCGGACGCAAACGTGGTTTGGTTTTTCCCCGTAGGGTTCACGCTCGACGCGTATCGCTTGCTTATAACTAAGGTGCAGTTTTTCCGTTCGTTCGGAATAAGCGTGGGGCGCGTGATTTTGGGGACCGTTATATCGCTTGCGGTGATTACGTTCGGAGCGTACCCGCTGTCGAGAGGAAAGAACGTGTTTCGCGGAAGAATGTTTTACACAGTATTCTTCATGATTACAATGTTTTTCTCGGGCGGTTTTATTCCCACCTATATTTTAATATCCAAACTCAAACTTATGAACAATATTTTCGCGCTCGTGCTTCCGTCGGCAATGAACGCGTGGAACATGGTTTTGCTTATAAACTTTTTCAGACGCGTTCCCCAAGAAATGATTGAGTCGGCGAAGATAGACGGAGCGGGGCATTATACGATTTTGTTCAAATTCATGTTACCCGTGTCGTTGCCCGCGCTTGCCACAGTAATGCTGTTTACGGCGGTGGGGCATTGGAACAGTTGGTTCGACGGACTTATGTATATGACAACCGAACACATGCCGTTGCAGTCGTATATTTACCATATTGTGAACGAGCAGAACAAAACGGGAAATAACGTTGTTACAAATCCCGAAGAAGCGGCGCTTCTTTCTAATATTACGATAAAGACTTTGGAGTCGGCGCAAATTTTCATTGCCATACTTCCCGTGTTGCCGCTTTACTTGTTCGCGCAGAAATATTTTATTAAAGGGCTTATGCTCGGTTCCGTAAAGGAATAAAAACGGTTGAAAAAAGGAGAGGCTTGTATGAAAAGTTGGAAAAATGCGATTGTGCTAATAACGGTTGCTCTGCTCATGTTTTCTTGTTTCGCTTGCGGCAAAACAAGTAAGTTTAAGTATAGCGACCAAATCGACCGCCCCGAAATGGACGCGCCCATCACGCGCCCGCAGGTGGTGTATCCCGAATATCCCGCTACGAAACCCGCCGCGCCCGCGCCGGGCGCCGTTCCTTCGGTGAGCGGTTACAGCGCGTCGAAAGCGGAAAATCCGTATGAGCTCACAAGCGAAGAGGACGGATTAAAAGTCGAGTATGCCGATATTACCGATTATGCGTATGTTTACGCGCCCGTCGAGAATTACTCGCCCGAATACGGCAACATAAAAATCACGCTTGAAAACAGCGAGAAACCCGCCGCCGAACGCGTGGGCATTCAGGCTATATACTACGAAGCCAAAGAGCTCGGATATTCGCCCGTCACGGTTTTTATCGGCGATTTGGTTGAGGGCGAGCAATACCTCGTTTCCGAACTCGGCGACTACTGTATCACCGACAACGTGTATCAAGCAATTTCCGACCAAAAGGTGCGTGATAAAACGATAATCGGTTTTGTTATTTTCATTGATTCGTTGCCGTCGTATGCGCCGCAAGCGGATACCATAGGCTCGTGCAAAATTAAAAGTTTCGAATTCTTGCGCGACGACGACCCCAAACTTCAAGACCGTTATGTAGTTCCCGAGACCGACCTTTCGAATGCGAACGCGGATACCGACATAACCGTTACCGCAGGCGAAAAACTTACCCTCACGGCAAATAGCGCGGGAACGGTGAGGCTTCCCATATCGAGATACTCGGCGGACTTCGGCAAATTCACGATTACGGCGTCGGGCACGGGCAATGTCGAGCTCGGAGTGGCTTATAAGCTGTCGGGCGAGAAGAACGAGCGTTTGTCGGAGGCGAAGAGCATAACGCTTACCGAAAACAGCGAAGTATTCGAATACGATTTCTCCGACCAACGGGTGAAAGACGCGAGCGACGACATTAAAACGCAGTTCGTTAAAGGCGGCAAAGTTACCGACGTGTATATAAAACTTCCCGCAGGCGCCTCTGTGGAAATCGAGAAAATCGAGTTTATAAGAACTGTGAGTAACGGCGCTTATGCAACCGAAATATGGAAAGGTTGCGCGGGCGTGGAAGTGAGCAATGTGGTTGTGGGCGGAAACGCGAAGCTCGCGGTTGAGCACTACACGGGTTGGATGTTCTCCACTTTGGCGGTGCGCAAGGGCGATGGCGTGCAAAAGATTGTGTATAGAATTTATGCGCCGCAAGGCTTAAATCATATAGGAATTGCAATTTCCACCACGTCGGCGCTCGGCACCGACGGGCAAAACGCGGGCAGTTACGTTTTGCGCAACGCGGTAGCTCGCGTAGACGGGCAAAACTCCGTTCCGTCCGATTCGTTTACGGCGGCAAACAACTTGGAGGGAGTAACCGAAACAATAGAATACGACGTTGCGAGCAAAACGTATGTGTTTACTTACGACTTTACCGCTATGAAAAAAGACGCTAACGGAAAGACTTTTGCGAACTATACGATAAATTCGTTGCTGTTCTACCTTAACGACCCCAACAGCGCAGACGTGTATGACGGCGTGCGCAATCTGTACTTTCTCGGCATAGATTTGCTCACCGAGTAAGCGGAAAGTTTTTAAGTTAAAAACGGTTGCAAAACCGAAAAATATATATAAAATTTAGGAGGTATGTATGAGAACAAAAATGGCAAAATGCAGAAACCTACTGTTGGCGTGCCTTATGGCAGTGCTTATGGCGGGAACTGCGGCTGTGGGGCTGACAGCCGTCACGGCAAGGGCGGAAGCTCCCGTCGGAACTATCGAAGAGCTTATGACTTATGATACGGGCTACTTTACGGTAAGCGGAGATAATGCGACCATATCGCAGAGTTCGTCGTGGGCTTATGTGCGCTATCCTGTTACCGGCTATGAGTCGGGAGACATTTCAATTACCGTAACGCCTAATAAGGAGCTGTTTGTTAGAGTGCTTCTTTTTGAAACGGGGACTTCTAATTGGTGCAATACTGACGTAGAGGGTTGGAAAACTGTGGCGGCTGGTGAAACGTATACGAAAACGTTCGACCCCTCTAAATATTTTACTGACGCTATGCGCACTTCCAAATCATTTCAGTTAGCATTTACGTTTACGAATGACGTAACCGCTGCCGCCGCTAATGGTGCGGGTGCCGAAGTAGGCACAGAAATTGCGTTTAGCGCGGAACTTGTGGAACACGTCGCGCCGCCCGAACCCGAAAAGGTGACAATCGGCGATTGGGAGTCAAGCAATGCAAATCTTACGGTTACCGAAAACGGCACAATCGAGGCAAATAACGTGACGTATACCGGACTTAAAGCGAGTTGGAATAAAGACGTTGGTAACGATAACCGTGTAAGCGCGCCTATTTCGGCTTTTGACGCGGCTAAAACGCCCACGTTGCATATTTCGTTTTATACCGACAGTAAAATAAGATTTAAGGTTTTCGACGATAATAACGTGGCATTATTGAACGAGGAACACAAACCGGGAGACTCCGACGGTAGCTACTATGACGCAGGATACCATTCGTTCGACATCGACGTGAGCGCGGTTCAAAGTCTTAACGGGTTATGGCTCTATTTAGACGCTTGGATGCCGCAAGCGTTGGATTTCGAGGGAACTAAAAACGTTGTGTTCGACTATATCGGGTTCGGCGGCATTGCGCTCGGCGGCGTGGAAGATGGGAGCGGCGACATTTTCACAGTTAACACCGAAAGCGGGCTCTCCTTAACGTGGGACGCTAAAAACGCAGTGAACAAATATCCTTACGTAACCGTTCCCGTTGCGAATTGGCAACCGCTGTTTCAACGTTATCTCGTTTTGGATATGACGTTTAGCGAAAGCGCTCAGTTCAGATTTTTCTTAAACGACGGCGAACACCTCGACCAGTGGGGAAACCCCGATGAAAAATCGGAATTTACAAAATACGTAACATATGAAAAAGGTCGTCATGTGCTTTGCTTCGATACGAAAGCCATTCTCGACGCGGGAATGATTGCGGCGGGCAAAGACCTTAAACTATACGCGTTTTGCTTTGGCGGCACCGAAATGGTTGAGTCGCAAACGAACACCGTCAAGTTCAACTCAATCGAATTCAAGCAAACTACCGTTAGCCCTCTTGCGCTTATCGTAGACGTGAATTACGTTAAGGGCACGGTTGACTTCGACGACGAGAAACTCGAAGTTTCAAAGTCGGCTAACTTCGAAACGCTTATTGCTAAGGGCGGCACCGTTCAAGCGGGAAAACTTTATATTCGCTCAAAAGCGGACAATACCGTAACGGTGGAAATCGAGCTCAAAAATGCGGTGCTCACTACCGAGAACGCGCCTCAACCCATTATAACCAACACGAGCATAAGCTATATGAGCGCCGTAGGCTACGAATTTAAGTTCGGCGAAAACGGCGAGTGGGGCAACACTAAGTTTTGGGACAATTTGGAGCTCAACACCGACTATAAAGTGTATATCCGCAAACTTCCTTCCGAAACGGCGTTCGAATCGAACGTGCTCGAAGTTACGTTGCAGCTTGACGGCAACTATGTGCCCGTAAGCATCGATTTGGATAATTTCGCTTCGAGAGACGATTTCATTGCGGTAGAAAAAGAGGGCAATAAAGTTACTTTAAGTTATGACGCGGCGGACATAGGCGGCAATTACTACTCGGTGGCGTTCCCCGTTGCAAATTGGCGTCAGGGCAACCGTTATTTGGTGATTGACCTTACTTGCACCGAAAACGCGAAACTGCGGTTCTACCTCAACGGCAACAAATTCGACACTTGGGGCAACCCCGTCGACACTTCCGCTTTCACTCCCGATTATACCGAGTACGGAAAGGGTAGACACTTGATTTGCTTGGATACCGCGCCTATATTCGCGGCAAACGCCGTAAACGCAGGCGGCAACAACAATATTATAATCTTCTGCGACGGCGGCTTGAATACGTCTGTGTCGCTCGAAAAATCAATAACTTTGAGCGAAGTGCGTTTCAGCCAAATAGCGGTTGACCCCGTGTCGCTTACGGTTAAAGTGGACTATACGGCGGGCACTGTTGACTTCGACGACGAGAAACTCGAAGTTTCAAAGTCGGCTAACTTCGAAACGCTTTTAGCGAAAGGCGGCGAGGTTACTCCCGGCACGCTCTATATTCGTTCAAAAGCCGACCACGAAATAAAAATCGAAATCACTCTCGCAAAAGCGGAGCTTTCCGAGTCGACCGCTCCTAAGGCGTTGATTACCGCGAACAGCATTAGTTACGAACACGTTTCGGGCTACGAATTCAAGTTCGGCGAAAGCGGAGAGTGGGGCACCACCGCTCTTTGGGAAAACTTGAACCCCGACACCGAGTATACGATTTATATGCGTATTCCCGGCAACGAAAACAATTTCGGCTCCGACGAAATATCGGTAAAGGTTAAAACCAAAGCCGTGTCGGGCACACCTAAACCCGAAGACAACAAGAAAGAGGATAAAGGTTGCGGTTGCAAAGGCTCCGTTGCCGCGTCGTCGGTGTTGCTTGCCGTGCCGATGTTGTTCGCAAGTTTGCTCCTTATGCGCCGTCGTCGTGCGGTTAAGTAAAGAAAAGTAAATTCGGCATAACCAAATAGAAAAACCACCGTAAGCGCGGTAATTCGTGCTTACGGTGGTTTTTCCATTTATATGCGGCAAAGCAGAAAGGGGGGGGTGCGCTTTGCGCGCGTGGCTTTATTTGATTTCGATTGAACCTACGCGGTTTGCGTATAGCGCCGCGTCGTATAAATCGCTGTTGGCGAATTGCAGAGCATATCGAGGCTCGCCTTTCAATTCGTCGCCGTAAAGACGAATATAAACGTTGTAGCTTCCTTTTTCTAAATCGAGCGGTAAAGAATAGTTGAGCGTGTTTTCTCCGTTGAAGTCCGCTTTGTTAACGGCATACGCCGTTTTGCCGTTTTCGTCAACGAAGAGTATTTTTACCTTTTTCGCTTTGTTCAAATTTCCGAATCCCACGTTTTCGAGCGTAAGCGCGATTTGCAAGCTGTCGTAATTTTCGGTGTAGGTGAACGTGGAATTTTTAAGAACAAATCGATATCCCATATGATTTTGAATATAATCGTATGCGGATTTTCCGTACCAGTCGGGAGCGGCGCCCTCGCAATTTTCGGTTACCGTCGTGTTTTTCCATTTTTCCACCACTATGTTGTTCCACTGTTCGTTTAAGTAGCTCAAATGAATTTGACCCATTTCGGGAAGACAAACTTCGATATTGTGTAGCGTGCTTTCGGGGACTGTAACTTCGCCGCCGAAAGGCAGGTGAGCCGTTTGCCCCGATATAAACGCAACGTCCGTTTCTCTGTCGGCGTAAGTGCCCAAATCGTCATCCGAACCCAAGTAGCCGTCGTTGAATATTCCCAAACGATATATATCCTCATGATTAGGTAGCTCCAAATAATTATATATCATTTTGGGCGTTCGCACAAGCACGGGAAGCGCTGTCGTGTTTTTTAAGAATGTGTCTATAAGCGTGTTTATGGTTGCGGGGTCTTTCACGATTTCGCTCGTGTGCATTTCTCCCCACGGTCCCACCATGCCCACTTCCAAAGCCGTTACGGTGGAGGGGAAACGGTTCAGAACGGAGCAAAACTGTTTTATATGGTTAACCATGTTTGCCAAAGACGGTTCGCAGTTCGCGGCGTTGCCGAATTTAGGAGCGTAACAGAAGCGCACAATCGCGTTTTTATCGTGTTCGCGGAGATACAAAACCAGCGATTCTATTCCGTCGAGCGCCGCTTGCGTTAAAGCCATATCCGTTCCGCCGGCTTTCGAAGAAAACGCGCTTATGTCCATGCGCAAGTGATTCAGTTTTACGGAGCCCATGCTGTTTTCGTTATACGAAACTCCGTCGGCTTTAACCGTGACCGTAACGGGGATATAAAAGCCTTGGTCGGGATTATAAACGGTTGTCGTGCTTTCCTCATAATCGAGGGGTTGCACCGCAACTGTTTTTAACGGCTCTTCGTTTTCGGGCGGTTTTTCTTTGTCGGGTTCCTGCGGATACGGCGACAACCTGCAAGCGCCGAATCCAAGAGCCATAGAGCACGCTAAAAGTCCTGAAAGAGCTATTTTAAAAAACCTTTTCATATATTTTCTCCTTATTTAAATTTTATACTTTTGCTTTGCCTCGAATTCTTTTATTTTAATAGGGCGTATGTTTGTTTTGTCTTAAAATGGGTTCGAGTATAGAATACCCGTTTAACTTTTATTTTTTCCGTTTGCCGAAAAGCCGCTCCATAAAGGTGGGCTTTCTTTCGCGGGTAAACGTGATTGTGCGCCCTATGGTGCTCGGTTTGAATTCTTGCTCTTTTTGCTCGTTTGTTTCGAGCGAATTTTGCGGAGCGGCTACGGGCGCGGGACGCGGTTGGGCGTTTGTCGCGGGATTTCCATGCGTTTGCGCTTTGCGTTGAGCTTCGAACCGTTCCGCGAGCGCTTGTCGGCGCATTTCCGTTTCGGTCGGCGTGGCAGTGTTAGCTCCCGTGCGTTTTAGTGTTTGGTGCAAGGCGGGAGAAGTGGGTTGCAACGTGTTTTGCCTTGCCGCCGACGCGGGATAGACGGCTCCGTCTTCGCCTATGCGCGGTTGCCGCGACGCAATTACTGCGCGCGCCGCTTCCGTTCTGCGAGAACCGTAAAGCCCCGCCATCATTTGCGTAATGTCGCGATAGCGGTGTTGAGCGTATACGGCGAGCGACTTCATGAGAGCGCTCTCTTGGGTGGGCGATATTATCGCGCCTTTTTCGCTCGGGCGCACAATTGTGTCTTTATGCAATCGTTGAATACTTTCGGGCGGAAGCGAGCCCGTTATTGAATAGTATATAGTTACGCCGAGCGCGTAAATATCCGTCCAAGCGCCTTGTTCGCCGTGAGTGCGGTATTGCTCTTCGGGCGCAAAGCCTTGCTTTAACACTATCGAAAGGCTTTTGCCGTCGAGGTTTGATTGCTTTGCCGCGCCGAAGTCTATGAGTTTAACTTCGTTCGTTTTGGTTAAAAGAATGTTGTCGGGCGAAATGTCGCGGTGAATGAGCCCGAGCCTGTGCACCGACACGAGCGATTCCATTACGGGGCGTAAAATAGTAAGGATTTCGTCGCAAGGCACTTTGCCGCCTTTGCGTTGCAAATACTTTTTGAGCGAAATGCCGTCGAGGTATTCCATTACTATATAAGCCGTGCCGTTCGCCGAAAAGAAGTCGCGCACCGAAACTATGCCGGGCAAATTTTTTATTTTGGCGAGAGTTTTCGCCTCGTCGATAAACCGCTTTAAGCCGCGGTTGCTCGCCGCTTGATTTTGTTTGGAGTTTATTATAACTTGGTTGCTTTTCGGCATTCGGTTCACATAGCCCGACGGATAATATTCTTTTATGGCAACCTTTACTCCGCAACTTATATCCCACGCAAGATAGGTTATGCCGAAGCCGCCTTCGCCGAGCGCGCGGTGAATGAGATACTTATTTGCGAGCACTGTGCGCTGAGCGAGGTGGTGGGGCGGAGTTTGAACGTCTTCCGCTTTTTTATGGCAAGTCGTGCACACTCGTTGAGCGTCGAGCGTGCCGAAACAGTTCAAGCATATGCTTCTGCTTGTTCTCATTTTATTCGCTTCCACGATTAAAGAGCCTCCCCGTCTTCGGTGGCGAACGCCACTATTGCCGAATAGTTGTCGTTGAATTTGTTCACGCGCATAAGTAGCCGTTGCTCCATTTTGGCGAGCGCGTCTTGCGGCGTGGGGGAAGTAACGAGGTCGTGCTCCATTTCTTCCTCGTATACGTATTCCCAAAAGCCGTCGGTGCATAGTATCACATAGTCGCCGGGCGCGAGCGGCATGCGCATTATTTCGCAATCGGGCGGAATGTAATAATCGTTGCCGAGCACGCGCGTGAGCTTATTTTGGTCTTTGTGAGTGCGAATGTCGCGCAGAGCTATTTCGCCTCGTTCAACCGCAAGTTGGCTCAAAGAGTGGTCTTTGCTTTGATACGCGAGTTTGCCTTGCTTAAATAAATATATGCGGGTGTCGCCTATATGACTCATTACCGAAGTGTTTCCGTCGGTAACAAAGCACGCCACCGTTGTGCAACTCGACCGAAGCACCGGATTTTGCTCTTTATACGCCGCCACATAGTTGTGCGAATTTTGAACGTATGCTTGAACGGTTTCGGGCAAAAACGCCTTTTCGCGGTCGGCTTCGTAAACTTTTCCGAAAAGCTCCACTATTTTGGTGGCGCACAGTCTGCTTGCCACTTCGCTACCCACATAAGAGCCAAGCCCGTCGCACACCACGAGGCAAGCTTCTTTTCCGTTTGCCGTGCTTGCAAGAAAATCTTGGTTGTATTCTCTGCCGCCCTGTTTGCAAATACTTGCTAACGTAATTTTCATTTATAACTCCGTCGCAGTTTTTTCTATAATAATAGATTTTACTATAATAATATATTTTACTATAAATTCGCATAAAAAGCAACTAAATAATCGCCCCGCACGTTTTGCAAAAAGAAAACGTGACACAGTTATTTTAATTGACCTTTCGTGCGAAATTTGTTACAATATTTCAGTATTTGTTTTTTAGGAGAACGCACGCATGAAAGTAGCGGTTGTAATGGGCAGTAAATCCGATTTCGAAGTGGTTAAACCTTGCGTTTCGGCGCTTAAAAAATTCGGAGCGGAAACCGAAGTGCGGGTAATAAGCGCGCACAGAACCCCCGACGAGGCGCACGAATTTGCCGCTATGGCGCAGTCGCGAGGAATAGAAGTTCTTATCGGCGTTGCGGGAAAGGCGGCTCACCTTGCGGGAGTGCTTGCGGCGAGCACGGTGCTCCCCGTAATCGCTTTGCCCGTTCAAACTTCTATGATGGGCGGGCTCGACAGCCTTTTGAGTATGGTGCAAATGCCGTCGGGCATTCCCGTTGCTACGGTTGGAGTTAACGCGGGCGAAAACGCGGGACTTTTAGCCGTGCAAATGCTCGCGCTCAAATATCCCGAGCTAACGAAAAAGCTTGCGGAATACAAAGAAGAAATGCGCAAAAAGATATCGCGCGACGACGAGGAACTTCAAAAGAAACTTGCGGAAGAATTTAA
>CAMUKG010000015.1 GCA_947089425.1 uncultured Clostridia bacterium | reverse complement strand
AGTGCAACTCTTATAAAATTTTTGTTTTTTAATCCCTATGGGAATTGCGCTTTCTCGAAAGTCTTGTTTTGTGTGTGTTTTATGAAATCTCGCGTTTTTATAGATGCGTGCTACAAAATCTCGTTTTTCTGTATTTTGAATCGCTTTACCTTAATATGGTCTGCAGACGTTTTATATGCTGCGCAACATCTCTATCCGTTTTTTTATTTCCCCGACGCCTTTTTGCCGAACGATACTTCTTCGCTCGCCTTAAAGTTATATATCGGTTTGATGCGCTTCACTATCTCGACTGTCGGATCGACGTTATCCACGATGTCGTCAATCGTTTTATACGCCATAGGGCTTTCGTCCAATGTGTTAGGGTTTACCGACGTCGTGTAAATGCCCGACATCTCTTTTTTGAACTCGTCCATGGTAAGCGTTGCCCGCGCTTTGCCGCGGCTCAATATCCTGCCCGCGCCGTGCGGTGCGCTTTGATTCCAATCGTCGTTCCCTTTACCCACGCAAATCAACGAGCCGTCGCGCATATTGATTGGTATGAGCAATTTCTCACCCTTACGCGCCGACACCGCTCCTTTGCGCAGTATCATATTGTCCGTATCAATATAATTGTGTATGGTGGTGAATTGCTCAACAACGGTCAAACCCAAGCCGCGCACGATTTCGTCTACCATTGCTTGTCTGTTCAGTACGGCAAAGCGTTGCGTTATCTTCATATCGTGAATATAATCGTCAAACAGTTCGCCTTCGACGTATGCCATATCCTGCGACACTTCCGACTGCTTGCTCTTTGCCGCTTGTATCTCTTTTTCTATGTCTTGCGCCCGACCTTCTTCTTTAAGCCGTTTTATTATGTCTTGCAGTTGCGTTTTGGAATTGCCGCATAATCTGCGGTATCCTTCGTTTTGATAGAGTTCGGCTATCTCTTTACCCAAGTGCCGACTTCCCGAATGCACGACGATATAAATATTTCCGTCGTCGTCTTTGTCCGCTTCTATGAAATGATTGCCGCCGCCGAGCGTTCCGAGACTGACATACGCCAAGTCCGTATTTACCTGTTTCGCGCATTGAAGCTCGGAAAGGTCTATCTGTTCTGTGTATTCGTGATGTTTATCGCGGTAGTTGAATCCCGACGGTATTTTCGCGTATATCAATTTATCCAGCGCGGCAAGATCGATATTCTTTTCTGCAATGCGCACAAGCTCCATTCCGCAACCGATGTCCACACCTACCATATTCGGCACGATCTTATTCGTTATCGTCATAGTCGTGCCTATGGTACAACCTGCGCCTGCGTGTACGTCGGGCATTATACGGATTTTCGATTGCTTAAACACGGGCGAATCGCACATCGCTTGTATCTGCGCAACCGCTCCGTCGTCTACCACGTCAGTGTATATTTTCGCTTCGTTATATTTGCCCTGAATGATTTTCATTGCTTATGCGCTCTCCCTTTTATGCCATTATACCATTTTTTTGTGATTTTAGCAAGACAAACAGCGGCTTACTTTACCTTTTTCATTGCTTTCCGCGCAATGAAAAACAGTACCGTCACAATTACGGCCTGTACACCGAAATATAACGCAACTATTCCCGGCGGCGTGAAATAACTTGCCAATTTTCTCAGTTGCATTGCGGCTGGCAATAGTTCATATATACCCTGTGCGATGCCGTACAGCGTTCCCCGGAAACCTTGCCATATAATCGAAAGTATTTCAATAAATACTGCCATTGTTTTCTCCTTACTTATACTGCTCCGCCGTTGCCGTCAAAAACTCTTTTACTTTGTCCGCTATCAATTGCGGAGCAGTCACTTTTAGCATATTGCCAAACGAGCGACACCAACCGAGAAACGGTTTGCTTACCTGCACGTCGGCAGTAAAGACTACCGAATTGCCTTCGCCGTATGCTATATATATGTCTTTTCCGAATTTGTCGAAAAGCATTTTGCGGAGCGTTTGTAAAGAATAAGGTGGGTTTATTTCGTTACACCTTTGTTTTGTATACTATGTTCAAATCTTGTCGGGGGATACTTTTAGTAGTGGCAAGCAAGAGTGTGTTTGACGAAAAATTTTTACTGTTTTCCAAATAAAAAATGACCGCGAACGACATATTTTCCGTACTCGGTCATTCGTTTTTTGTTCGTCGGCTGTATTTCGGGCAAAAATGCCCCGAAAATGCCCCGAAAACGTGAAAATCGATCTAAAGTCAGAAGACTTTTAGACCGACACACTTGTGAATTGGCTACAAAAAGATATTTTGCGATTTTTCAAGGGGAGTTGAACCGCTGCTCATAATCAAATAATTTACTCGTACATTGCTTCCAAATCTTCTTCTTTAACTTCGATTGTTGCAATATTCGGTAACTCTCCATATTGATCAAACCAAACAAGCCATTGTCCGTTTATATTGCGCGGATCGCATATCCAACCGTCCATTCCTTTATGCACGCCTTCTCGCGCATATTTATCCTTCTCCACTATAAGCCTCACCCTACTGTATTCTTTCATATTATCCTCCATACGGTGTTGTGTTTTGTATCTTTCCGTTTGGATACACCATCCAACCCGATATAAATTTTACCGTACCTATCCTGTCTTTTCTCGGCAATTCTATTTCTATATTAATACGTTGCCCATGATTGTCCAACTTACCCAATTTGAAATTGCCGCTTTCATACTTCTCTCTTGCTTGTCTCTCAAATTCTTGTTGTAATCAAGTCGAGTCTATTTTAGCATATCCCCAACTTTCAAACAACTCTTTTTTGCCTTTATTTTCAACAGGATTAAAATATAGTTTTCGAATTTCCCTATCGGGCATTCCGCCGTCGCCCAAACTCTGTCTATCGGCATCAATTTACAGTGGCAGTTCGGGTGCAGCGGATACTCGGGCATATTGTTGCGCGGAAAACAACAGCCGTTTATATTCATACACATCGCGCAATGTTTACCTAAACTCAATATAGATAAAGCAATATTAAATGTTTTTTCCGTGCTTGTCATTGCGGGATTCGTTCCCTCGTGTATCCATTGCACCCAACCGCTGTTTTGCATTACATTTACCGCATTACTTTTGGCTTTCTTCCATATATCTTCCTCCAAAGTATTTTCTCCCTTATATAATTTTCGGAAAATAAAAAAAGCGACTACCGCCCGTCTTCGGGGCTTACGCACTCACAATACAGTTTACTTTATGACTATTTCCCTTAATCACATAATTGTTGACTGAGTTTGTCAACAATACCGTTTTGTGACAAAATTTTTATAAAAAATGCCGCAATTTATCTTTCGACAAATTACGACATATTTTTGTGGAGCTTCTGAGCGGACTTGAACCGCTGACCTAGTGATTACGAATCACTCGCTCTACCAACTGAGCCACAGAAGCATAAGCGCGGAATCGAAGTGCGGCGAAAAGCGAACGCGACGAACCGAGCTTTTTTATTTTACTATAAACGGGCGAAAAACGCAAGGGAATTTCGCAATGTTTTTTGAGAGGAACGAAAATATTTTAGCCGAGCATGCGAACGGGCAAAATAAGATACATGAAATCTTCAACTCCGCCTGCGGGAACAACCACGCAAGGGCTTACCGAATTTATGAACTTTATCACAATATTGTCGCAGTCTATATATCGCAACAGTTCGGTAAAATAGCGAGCGTTAAACGCGATTGCAATGTCGAGTCCGTTGAGCTTAACGGGAATTTTTTCGGTTATATTGCCTATGTCACTGTTGCTGGATAATTGCATAACGCCCTCTTTCACGTCAAAGCGAACGAGGTTGTTTTTATCCGAGCGGGCAAGCAAAATAGCGCGTTCGAGTCCCGACTCGAATTGTTCTTTGGGAACGGTGACAGTGCTCTCGAACGAACCCGGAATAATCTGTTTATAGTTTATAAAGTCGCCGTCGAGCAAACGGGTGGTAACTCTCGTATGCCCCAAATCCACAAGCATATAGTTGCGCTGAATGCGCACCTCTATGGGGTCTTCGTTGTCTTCGAGCAGTTTTGAAATTTCCATAAGGCAACGGGCGGGAACAACCGCGCTCATCATTGCGGTAGTCTTTTCGAGCGGTTTCACGCACTTGGCAAGACGGTAGCCGTCGAGAGCCACGCCCGTAACGGAATCGTCTCCTATTTCCAAAAGCACGCCTTTAAGCATGGGGCGCGCGTCGTCGGCGCTCACCGAAAACGCGATTTTATTCACAAGGTCGCGGAAATCTTTTTTCGTAACGGTAAACGATTGAGCTTCGCCTAGCTCTTTTATTTGCGGATATTCGGCGGGGTTCATACATTGAAGCATTCCCTCGCTGTCGGTGTATTTTATTTTAAGTTGGTTCGCGTCGGTCAAGCTGAGCTCTATTCTGTCGAACGTGAGTTTTTTAACGAACTCCGCAAAGAATCTGCCGGGCACAACCGTTTCGCCCTCGATGAGAACGTCGGCAACAATGCACTTTTCGATTGCAAGCTCCAAGTCGGTGGCGGTGAGGGTTAAACTTCCTTCCGCCGCTTTGAGTTTTATGCCTTCGAGTATTACGTTGGTGGTGCGCGCGGACGCCGCCTTATACACCTTGCTTACCGCATCCGACAAATCCGCTCCGTTACAAATAATCTTCATACGCTTTTTTCTCCGCTGAATTCTTTTACGTATAGCGAGCCTCGATAGCTCTTTTATATACATGAAATATTATATCGCAAAACGGGTCCGCCGTCAATTAAATCGAGCTCAACTGAAAAATTCTTTTCTTTTTATATTTTACTCTTTTAGCCGCATTACAACAACTAAAATAGTCGCGGTGACGATACACGAACGGGCGCATACATAATAATAGGCGAAATATGCGACAAAAAAGCGAACAAAACGCGCGGCTTAAATTGAAACGCGCAAAAAACATGACAAAGCGGCAAAAATGTGGTAGAATACGGGTAGTACCTTTTCGGAGAATCTTTGCAATGCACAAACTACTCGGCTTTTTAAAAGGCTATCGCGCCGTTACCGTTTTGGGTCCGCTATTCAAGTTGCTCGAAGCTGTGGGCGAACTTATTATTCCGCTCGTGGTGGCGCGCATAATAGACGTGGGCATAGCGGGAGGCAACTCGGCTTACGTTTGGAAAATGGGCGGCGTAATGCTTGCTCTCGGCGCGGCGGGTCTCGCCCTTGCGATTTCCGCGCAATACATGGCGGCGCGGGCGAGCACGGGGTTCGGCACAAACCTAAGAGGCGCGCTCTACCGCCACATTCATTCCCTTTCGCTCTCCGAGCTCGACCGTTTCGGCACGGCGGGGCTTCTCACCCGTATAAATTCGGACACCGTGCAAGCGCAAACGGGCGTTGCAATGTTTATTCGCCTCGTGCTCAGAGCGCCGTTTTTGGTAGCGGGCGCGCTCGTTATGGCAATATCCATAAGCCCGAAAATAAGCGTTATATTCCTTATTACCGCCGTAATAGTGAGCATAATACTGTGGCTCGTAATGTCGCGCACGGCGCCGTATTACCGCAAAATTCAAGCTAATCTCGACGAAGTTTCGCTCCTAACGCGCGAAACGCTTTCGGGCGCGAGAGTGGTGCGCGCTTTTTCAAACCAAGAGACCGAACAGCGCGACTTTTTCGCGTCGGCCGAATCGTTGAAGAAGAAAAACGTGAAAGCCACTGCGCTCTCCGCCCTACTGAATCCTTTAACCTACGCCGTAATCAATCTTGCGGTGATTGCGGTTTTATACTTCGGCGGAAAAACGGTGGAGACGGGAAACTTAAAGCAGGGCGACGTTATAGCGCTCGTGAACTACCTTTCGCAAATCCTTTTGGCGCTCGTCGTTACCGCAAACCTCGCGGTAACTTTCACCAAAGCATCCGCGTCGGCAGCGCGAATAAACGAAGTGTTTGCGGTAACTCCCAAAATAATCGACTCCGCCACAGAAGCCCCCGAACCGAAAGACGGAAGCGCGAAACTCTCGTTCGAAAACGTGAGTTTTTCGTACTACGAGGGCGGACGCAGCGCGCTAAGCGACATTAGCTTTTCTCTAAACAAAGGCGAAACGCTCGGCGTAATCGGTTCTACGGGAAGCGGCAAATCTACGCTCGCAAACCTTATTCCCCGTTTTTACGACGCAAGCGGCGGCGAAATAAAAGTGGACGGCGCGAATGTGAAAGACTACCCCATGCGCGAGCTAAGGCGCAAAATAGGTATAGTGCCGCAAAAGGCTATGCTGTTTTCGGGTACGCTCCGCGACAATCTTAAATTCGGAAATGAAAACGCGACCGACGAACAACTTTTCGGCGCGCTCGAAGCGGCGCAAGCGCTCGATTTTGTGCAAAAACTTCCCGACGGACTTAATAGCGAAGTAGCGAGAGGGGGCAAAAACTTCTCGGGCGGACAACGCCAACGCCTAACGGTGGCTCGCGCGCTCGCGAGCGAACCCGAAATTCTAATTCTCGACGACTCTTCGAGCGCTCTCGACTACGCCACCGAATCGCGTATGCGTCACGCCATAGAAAAACTTCCGTTTAAACCCGCAGTTATTCTAATAAGTCAGCGCGCGTTCAGCCTTATGCACGCAACTAAAATTTTGGTGCTCGAAGACGGAGCGGCGGCAGGCTACGGCACGCACTCCGAGCTTCTCGAAAGTTGCGACGTATACCGCGAAATTTGCAAGAGCCAAACCAAAACGGAAGAAAACGACAACGACGGGAGGGCGCAGGAACAACTATGAAAAAGCAAAAAAATGCAAAAGCGAAAGGCTCTATCAAGCTCGTTTTAAAATTCATGCGCCCGTACTACCCTTTAATAGCGCTCGCCCTACTATTCAGCGTAATTCAGATTGCAGCGACTCTCTACGCGCCCGTAATAATAGGCGACGCTATCGATTACATTATAGGAACCGACAACGTAAATTTAGAGCAGGTTATGAAGCGGGCATATATCCTCATGGGACTGATTGCCGCCGTAATGGTCTTTCAATGGCTCGCGTCGCTTTGTACAAACAAAGCGGCTATGAACACTGTACGCGACATGCGTTGCGCGGCTTTCAATAAACTAAACCGCGTGCCTCTATCCGTAATAGACACCCGCGCTCACGGCGACCTACTCTCTCGCGTGGTAAACGACACCGACCTCATTTCCGACGGGCTCATTCAAGGATTTACCCAACTGTTTTCGGGAATAGTCACCGTAGTGGGCACCATAGTGTTTATGGTGAGCCTAAACGTGTCCGTAACTCTTGTGGTAGTGCTCATAACCCCCGTTTCCATTTGCGTCGCCTACCTCATTGCGCGCGCCACGCACAACATGTTTAAAACGCAACAGAACAAACGCGGCGAACTGAGCGGACTCACCGAAGAAGCGCTCAGCGGCATAAAGGTGGTTAAAGCGTTTAACCGCGAGGAAATCGCGCAAAAGGAATTTGACGAAGTGGACGAAGAGCTTCGGAAAGTTGGCACCAAAGCAATGTTTTACAGCGCTCTCACAAATCCGGGAACTCGGTTTGTGAACGCAATCGTATACGCCGCCGTAGCCGTAGTGGGCGCACTTATGGTAATACGCTCGCCGAGCGGCGCGTTCACTGTGGGAATGCTCAGTTGCTTTTTGTCTTACGCGCATCAATACACAAAACCGTTCAACGAAATAACGGGAGTGGTAACCGAACTGCAAACCGCATCGGCGGCGGCGGCGCGAGTTAAAGAACTGCTCGAAGAAAAAGAGGAGCCTGCCGACGACGGACTCCCCGCGCTCGAATATTGCGACGGAAGCATAGAGATAGAGCACGCCGACTTTTCCTACGTCCCCTCGCGTCCGCTCATAAAGGACTTAAATCTTTCGGTGTTGCCCGGAAAGCGCGTGGCAATAGTGGGACCCACCGGTTGCGGCAAAACCACTTTAATAAATCTTCTCATGCGGTTTTACGACGTGCAAAGCGGGCGCATACTCATATCCGACACGCCCGTAACCGACATAACCCGTTCTTCGCTTCGCGGAGCCTATGGCATGGTACTGCAAGACAGTTGGATATTTCGCGGCACCGTTGCCGAAAACATTGCCTACGGAAAGCCCGACGCCACGCGCGAAGAAATCGAAAACGCGGCAAAGCGGGCGCACATTCATTCGTTTATAGAAAAACTCGAAAAAGGCTACGACACCGTTATAGACGACGAGGGGAGCTCGATAAGTCAGGGCGAAAAACAACTGCTGTGCATTGCCAGAATAATGCTCACCCAGCCCCCCATGCTCATTCTCGACGAAGCCACGAGCAACATAGACACTCGCACCGAGCAAAAAATTCAGTCCGCTTTCGCCGCTATGATGAAAGGACGAACGAGCTTTGTAATCGCGCACCGCCTCTCAACCATTGCCGACGCCGACCTTATTTTGGTTATGCGCGACGGCAACGTGATAGAGCAAGGCACCCACGCGGAACTGCTTGGGCGCGGCGGCTTTTATGCGGAGTTATATAACAGTCAATTTGTGTAAGGGGCGGCTTTGTTGCCCTCTTGCGGCAACGGGTTCGCTTTTATTTGTTGTAATTTGTAGCTTTATTGTTTTATACAAACACCGGCCTTTTGGTTGCAAAAGATTTCCGGCAAAAACGACAAGAGGGCGGGACACTTTCGGCTGTGTCCCGCCCTTCTTGACTTCCCGCCCCGCAACGATAAGGAGCTCTGCAACTTAACCCCTCTTTAAGGTTAGGGAATTTTAAATTTGTTGCTTACGTTAACCATATCACTGCGAGCGAAACGCGGCAGTCTCAAATATAGAACGAAGATTGCCATGTCGGGCTTCGCCCTCTTCGTAATGGCTGACATAATAGTTACTGCCATTGCGAACAATAGCGAAGCAATCTCTTTTCGCTACAATTCTATTTCTTTCACGTCGTCGGGAATCAAGTAGCACATTTCGTCGTGCACCGAAACGTTTTCGGAAATTTGCTCGGGAGCGAGACGCAAATAGTTGGTTGTGCCGTTTGCGAGAACGTTGCCCAAAGTATCATAGAGCGCAACTTGCGCCGAAAAGAATTTAGGCGTGTTGCGCACGAGTTTGCCAACGCCCACAAGCGGGACTCCGTAGGGCACCGGTTTTCGGTACTTCGTATCGAGCGAAAACGTTACGCCGAACGACTCTTCCGAAAGTTCTTTCGCCCAAAGCGCCCGCAAGCCCATTTCGTCGAGCATCGCGGTTATAAGTCCTCCGTGCACCCGTCCGGGATAGCTTTGGTGCGCCTCGCGATACGAAAACAGCGTAGCCACGCTTCCGTCTTCCAAATTGTAGAACGGAGCGCGCACGCCGTACTCGTTATCGAGCCCGCACATTATGCACATTTTGCTGTTGCGTTGTTTTCCTAAAACTTTCATACGTCTCACCACCCGTTATATCGCGGTTTTCTTTTTTAAACGCGACCATAACACAATCGCTATTTGAAGCGGCGCGCCCACGAAATAGAGCGGCCAAATTTTATATTTCAAGAATTGCAAAAACAGCGCGGTAATAAGCGACCACACGAGCACCGACGTGAGCACAACCGAAAACCTATTGCCGCTTTTGCTCCAAATTGCGTGAAACACTATGAGCACAACAGCCGACGCGGGCACCGACCAAACGAACACTTGCCAAAAGTTGAATTGCGACCAAATTAGAAGCCAGACGTATATCACGGTTGACGCAATCCACACCACAGAGGCGGCAAGAAGCGTTATGATTATGCGGTTATTGTGAACGCGCCTTTTCGCCGCGTCGTTATTTTCGGACGGCAAAGGAGCGGGCTCGTTCTCATGCTCGGATATAAGGTAATCCACCGTCACGCCGTAAAAGCCCGCAATTCGCGCAAGCACCTCTATGTCGGGCACCGAGTCGCCGTGCTCCCACTTGGAAACCGACTTATCCGAATAATTCAATTTTTCGGCGAGCTCCATTTGCGTAAGCGACGCCGCCTTTCGCAATTCGAGCAGATTTTGCGCCAAAATCTCTTTAAGTTCCATAACCGAGTATATTTTACCACGTTTTAGCCCGCATTTCAAGCAATTCTACTGCGGTGAGAGTAATTTCTCGGCATATTCTCGCGAAAAGAGAACGAGCTCTCGCCGCAAGAACAAAAGTTTATAGTCGGATTTAATCGATTCTCTTGTGTTTAACGCTCTTTCCGCAATAAAATATATGCGTAAGGCAAAACGCCTTATAAAATTATCAAAATATATAGGAGCTTAAAAACATGAAAAAGACTATCCCTTTATTTTTTGCCGCCGACAACAATTACTTGCCATTTCTCGCGGTGGCGCTCGAATCTGTGAAAGCCAATGCCTCGCGCGCGCACGACTATATTGCGCACATATTGCACACGGGAATAAACAGCGAAAACGCCCGAAAAATTCAAGGCTTGCAAAGCGAAAATTTCAAAGTAAAATTCGTGGACGTAGCCGAAAAACTCGGCTCGCTTGCCGAAAACTTACAGTTGCGCGACTATTACACTTGCGCCACCTATTATCGCCTGTTTATCGCCGACATGTTTCCCGAGTTAGACAAAGCGCTGTATCTCGACAGCGACACGGTAATTTTGGGCGACATAAGCGAATTGTTCTCGCACGAGCTCGGCGATAATCTCGTGGGCGCAATTCCCGACGAAACCGTGCTAAGCGAGCCCGTTTTTTGCAAATACGTGAGCGACGCGCTCGGCATACCGCCCGAAAAATATTTCAATGCGGGCATACTTTTAATGAACCTTAAAAAATTCCGCGAAGAACGCTTTTTTCAAAGTTTTAACGCGCTACTCGGCAAATACAAATTCTCGGTGGCGCAAGACCAAGACTATTTAAACGTCTTGTGTCGCAACCGCGTGGCTTATATTTCGCCCGAATGGAACAAAATGCCGATTGAGCCGCCCGTACCCGTAGAGCCCAAACTCGTGCACTATAACCTCACGCGAAAGCCGTGGCACTATGCGAACATTTTATATTGCGAACACTTTTGGGAATATGCCGAAAAAACCGAATTTTACGACGACATTATGAAAGTAAAACGGGGTTTCACAAAAGAGCGCGCGCAAGCGGATGCCGAATGCGAAAAGCGCTTAATAGAGCTTGCGGCGTTCGAAGCCGCCAACCCCGCCAACTATTATCGCACTTATGCGGCGATTTAAACGCAAGGAGAATACAAAATGGAACTTTCTCAAATAGGCTACGACGTTCCGCAATTATCCGATTTATACAATATCGCTCCCTCACTTTCCGACGACAGACGAGAGGTGCTATCACGAATAGCGAAGTTAGAGCGCGAAGGGCGCTTCGACATAGACGTTGAAAACGACCCGCCCACACTTCCGCTCGACCACACGAAAGTGGACTACTTGGGCGAAAAGTTCTTTTCGAAAATAAAGACGGCTATTGCGAACAAGCTCGGCTATTCGTATTTTTCGCGTCTCATAAAAAAGGGCGAAGTTATAATAGAATCGGTGCACGGCGTCGAAAATTTGAGCGCGCTCGACGGCGGCGCTGTCGTTACGTGCAATCATTTCGCCGCCTACGACAATTTTATAGCATATAAAGCGCTCGAAGATTTTTTGCCGAGAGGAAAGCTATATAAAATCGTGCGCGAGGGCAACTACACGTCGGCAAGCGGTTTGTTCGGATTTTTATTTCGCAACTGTAACACTCTTCCGCTCGCGTCCGACGCGCGCGGTTCTATGGCTCTCATGAAAGCGGTCGGTTCTCTTCTCGAACGCGGCGACTCCGTTCTCATTTATCCCGAGCAAGCAATGTGGTGGAATTACCGAAAGCCGCGACCTTTCAAGTCGGGCGGGTTCATTATGGCGTTTAAAGCGAACGTGCCCGTAGTTCCCGTATTCGTAACTATGCAAGATTCCGAACGCTTAGCTCGAAACGGCTACCCCGTTCAAAAACACACCGTTCACATTATGCCGCCCGTGTTTCCGCAAAAGGGACTCGCTCAAAAGGCGGGAAGCGAAAAAATGCGCAAGCAAACGTTCGAGCTATACAAAAACAAGTATGAAGAAATTTACGGCGAGGAATATTCCCTATGCTTCTCTACGGCGCAATAATAGCTGTGTGCATGGCGCTAATCGCGGCTTTCAACGCGCTGTTTGCCGCGCCCGCATTCGGCTTTTCGCTCGCGTATTCCGTTCTCGCCACAGTAATAAACACGGCGGCGGTAATCGCGCTCGACGGCTTATTCGCGTTTATTATTCGCAGACTCCCGAACAAATGGTTTTCTCACGAAAAAAAATTCTTTTCGGTGTCGCTGAAAGAAAAGAATTTTTACGAAAAGCTCAAAATCAAAAAATGGAAAGACAAAATCCCCGAACTCGGCGGCTTCACCAAATTCAGCAAAGGCAAAATAGAAAAACCGTTCGACAACGAATATCTTTCCCGCTATTTACTCGAAGCCTGCTACGGGTTTGTTATTCATATCGTAACGGTTTTCACGGGGTTTGCTATTATTTTCATTTGCCCGCTTCGCTATTGGTTTTGTTTCGGGCTCCCCGTCGCGTTCGTAAACGCCGTTTTAAACGTTTTGCCCGCTTTTACTTTGCGGTACAACACATATAAACTATGCGTATTGTATAAGCGCAACGAAAAGAGAAACGCTCTCGCCGCTTAGCGGTCGCGATTGCGCGCCATGAGCAACAGCGCAAAAAAGCGCAAAAACTGAATGAGCGACATTAAGAAACTTACGACATAAGTCATAGCGGCGGCTGTGAGCACTTTGCGCGACATTGCCGCTTCTTCGCTTGAAAAAAAGTTCTCTTTAAGCTCCTTTTGCGCCCGTCTGCTCGCGTCGAACTCGGTGGGAAGAGTAACGAGCGAAAAAAGCATACTGAGTCCGAACACTATTATGCCCGCCCAAATAAATATTCTGCCCACGAGAGTATACGGCGACGCGAATCCGAAAAGCATACCCACGAGCAAAAGAGGAAAAAGCGCACGATTTGCAAAATTCACAACAGGCACGAGCTTTATTCGAAGAGAAGAAAAGAAATACTTTTTCGCGTGCTGAATGGCATGTCCCGCCTCGTGGCACGCAACTCCGATTGCGCTTATGCTTGTGGAGTTATACACGCTTTGCGAAAGCGACAGCACGTTAGTGCTCGGGTTGAAGTTATCAGTTAAATGACCCGCTATGCGCACTATTTGCACCGAATACAGCCCGTTGCGGTCAAGAATATTGCGCGCCACTTCCGCCGCAGTAAGTCCGCAGTCCGCCCGCACGTTGCACTTATTGAACGTGGAACTAACTTTTATTTGCGCCACGACGCCCGCAATGGTGAGCGGAATAAAGAGCGCCACCACTACGAGATAAAAACGATATTCGGGCGAAAACCCGAGCCAAAAATCACGCAACAAATCTAACACTCAATTTGCCTCCGTTGCATTTTTTGTAACAGTATACACTTTAAGGAAGCTTTTGTCAAACGAAAAAACATTTCCAGCCTTTTGGTCGCAAAAGGCTTCGGCGAAAACGATAAAAGGGAGAGACACTTTCGACTGTGTCCCTTCCCTTTTAAAACCCTACCCCGCAACGACAAAGGCTGCGCCCTTGACGGCTTTTTATAAGTTAAGATTTGCAAACACAATCGAATTTTCTTATTTGTCATTGCGAGCGTAGCGAAGCAATCTCATACATTAAACATAGATTGCCACGTCGCCTACGGCTCCTCGCAATGACAGTATAGTTACGGTTTCGTACACCCCAACCGTTAAGAGGGGTTAAGGGGCAAAGCCCCTTATCGTTGCGAGGCGGCTCAGATAGGGGCGCGACGCGGCGGGCACATAGTGCCGCAACAACAGCACAGTGTGCTGTTGTTAGCCAAAGCGGGGAGCGGCTACGCCCGCGACCCGAGCGCCACAGCCGAAAGTGTTCCCCCTGCACGCTTTTTCGCCTAAGCCTTTTTGGCGCCTCAAAAAGGCTGGTAATATTGCTACCCCGTCGCCGCAAGAGGGCAACAAAAAACCTTATGCAAAAAATTTTTTCATTATTTGCAAGAACTCGCCTACTTCCGCTTCGTCGAGCGAGGCTATATAGTCGTTGAGTTTTTTGTAGTTGTCGGTTTCGCTTCCCGCCGAAACGGTCTCTTTCAAATACGGATTATAGTAGTCTTTGCCGCTTGCGCCTATTTTGCGCATAACTTCGTTCACCTTTTCGCGGTGGTGCAAAATCATACTGCGGTATTTGTTTTGAAGCCTTAGCGCCTTTTTGCCGTCGCCGTTCGACATGTCGGCAATCACTTTGCGCACGCTTACGCCGCGCGCTTTTCCCGACAGCACCTTTTCGAGCAACTCGTCTATTTCGTTCGCCTCGAAAAGTTCGAAGCGTTCGCGCGAAGAATCCACAAGCTCGATTCCCAAATCTTTGGCAAGATTAGGCACAAGCTCGAACATTTTGAGCTGACTGTAATAATAGTTGCGCACGCTATTCACGCTTCTGCCCGTCTTTTCGCTCATTGCCGAAAACGCCCACACGAGCCCGCGCTCCTTTTCTTTCGCTTCCCTCGCAAGGCTGAAAAGTTTTTTAGTCTGTTCGATTGTCCAATTATTTTCCATAAGTAATATAAGTCCTCCGTTTATTTTAATACTACACGCAATAATAGCCAAACCGTCATTTTTTTATACATAAAATCATAAATATATTCGTATGGAATCGGTTTATCATTTTGTTGCGGAAAACAGCGTACTGCTTTTAAACGGCTCTTTCGTGCAATCGGCGCACAGCGTGCGATACAGTTCCGACGAACCCCTTTTCGTCACTGTTTTGCCTCTCGAAGCTATGTTTTTGCCGTACACCGCCGAAATATTAAACGGCAAGGCTCTTTCGAATAAGAGTCTTGCCGTGTGTTCCGACATGGGGAACGGTCATATTTTAGTGGAATTAAAACCGCGCTTAGCCTACGTGTTTTCGCCGCAAACGCCCGTAACCGAACCCGTTGCGTCCGCGCCCGCGCAACTTCTCGCGTTCGTGCGCGAAGGCAATTTTTCCGCCGCACGCTCTATGCTCGCTCCCGACCTATCCGATTCGATTTCCGACGAAGCGCTTGCCGACTTTTTCGACGGAGTGCTTTCGGTGCGCGAAAACGCATTCACGCCTCAAAAAGGCTATTTATTAGTAAAATCGGACGGAACGGCGCCCCGCTGTGAAATTACAATGCGAGGCGGGCTTATAGAGAATATAGTTTTGTGATTTTTGTTGCCTCGCAAGGCAACTTTTAAATTTTTCTCCTCTTCCTTGCAAGCAATGCGCACGAGGCGAGCGCCAAAGCCGAAAGGACTATGCTTGCGCCGCCCGCAGAGCCGCCGCAACCGCAACCAGATTTTTTGCCGCCCGAATTGTCGTCGTCGGAATCGGATTCCATAGCCGCAATAGCGCTTTTAATCGCGTTAGCCGCAATTATTCCCTGCTCTTCGGTGATTTCGTCGTTCTCGCAGAGTTTTTCGGCTTGCGCGATGGCGTAGTTGAGCCGCTCGGTTTTGTTCTCTTTCGCTTTCGCGCCGTCGAGCATGGTTTGGAGTTCCGACTTATCGTAAAGTTTTACGAGCGCTTTAACGGCTTCGTTAAGTTCCACAGTAGCGGAGTTTATTTCGCCGTTCTTCGCTATACTGCTCTCGTTCACTTCGTTAGCCTTTTCAAGTGCGCGCGAATATACTCCGAACGAAACGGCGGTGTAATCTTCCGCTTTGTAGTCGCACTTCTCGATTGCCGCTATGAGCAACGTTTTGTCGTGGCTGATATTTACAAGCGCGTCGATAGCGGCTTTAAGTTGCCACGACGCCACGCCAATTGAGTTTTGAACCACAAACGGGTCTTGCATTAGTTCTTTCGCTGTGGAAAGTTTTTGCGCAAGTTCGCGCCAACTCTCTTCGGTAAAGTCATAGCGGTCTAAGCTCTCGGCTATGTCGATAAAGCCTTGAAGCGCCTCTCCGTCGAATCCCGCCGACACCCACACTTTCGCTTGCGCGGTAACGTTCATTGCGTTTACTACGTTTTCCAACCCCGTGAGGTCGAGCTCGGCGGAAAAATCGTTCCACCCCGCTTCCCTGCGGTTATAGTTTTCGCTGTGCCAACCTTTAACTTTAACGTCGAGTTCGTTTCCGCCCACCGTTTTGATTTTCACTTTCTCGGGGAGTTTGGCGAGCGCAACGTCTTTTTTGTCGTAAAGTTTAACCGCCGCGTTCACTTCTTCGGCTTGCTCGTAGAGCGCGTCTTCGAATTTCAGAGCGTCTAAGCCGTCGGCTTCCGTAAGTTCTTTAATCCAAAGATTTTCCACCGTTATACCGATTGAGCCCGAATGCACGGCAATGTAGCCCGCGTCCATATCCGCTCTTTGGTTGCGAACGGTATAAGCAGTTTCGCCGTTCACCATTATAGAAAGCAAATCGTTTGCGGAAGTCACTCGGAATGTGAATTGCGCGGGAGTGAAGTTCGTTGCCTGAATGTTGGTGCCGCCGAATTCCTGCGCCCCGCCGTTCACGCCGTCGTAAGCTCCAACTCGCCCTTTGTTCTCTATAAACACTATATAGCCGTTGTTGCCGTTCAACACGCCGCTCGGCGACGTTTTATAGAGTTCGAAACCCACGAGTCCCGCCGCAACGTCGGTCATGGAGAACGTGCCCTCTATAATAAAGTTTTTAAACTTCTTTTCGGTGAGAGCAAGCGCTCTGTTCCATCCGCCCGTGCCCGAAGTTACAAGTTTGCCGTTCTCTATTTTCCAACTTCCGCCGCCGAGCTCGTTCCACGAACCCATATTGCCGTAAGAGTCTATTAAATTCGTTGTGCCTTGCACCGACGCTATGTCGAACGCCGAAAACGCCGATATTTCTTGCCAAATGCTTTTGCCCGTAAGGCTTCCGCCGCCCGCGCCCACGTTGTGCACGCGAATGTAGCGCACGCTTCTCGGCTCGAACGTTATAACGTTGCCGCTATACATTTCGTCTTTATACTTTCCGTCCGTTCCTTTTTCGCCCGTTACGCTTTGCATACTTCCGTCGGTGTCGTTATTGAACACGCTCGTCCATGTGCTGAAATCTTCCGACACCTGCACAATCACGTCGGTAAATTCCCAGTTTGCCCAAAACGACACGCTAAGCTTGTTTACGGTGTGGCATTTACCCATATCCACCACAGCCCAACCGTTCGTTTTTTCTTTGGTGAACACTTCGGTGTAGGGGTCGTGATAGCCGTCGACAACAACGTCGCCTTTCACGTTTTCGTTCTTTTCGTTATCAACCTCTATTTTTTGAGTGAACTCCTTGTTGTAAAAAGTCACGTTCGAATTAAGCGAAACGTTTCTGCTTCCGTCGGTTATAATGTAGTCGGCTTCGGCTAAGGTTGAATATTCGCCGTTTTTAACCACCGCCGCGCGAAGAGCGTGATAGCTCCATTCGCCGTTTTGCCCTATTGTGAGCGGCGCGGTGTATTCGCGCGTACTGCCTTGCGGCTCCCCGAATTCGTCAACGCTCGGGAAAGAACCGTCAAGCGTGTAATAAATGCGGGCGTTTTTCTGAGGCACCGTTATTTTCACCTGTTGCGCGCCGTAGTAGGTTCCGCTGAGGTGCGAAAGCTCGGGAGTGGACACGCCTTCCGAAATGGAAATATTGTCGCCGTCGAGCTTATAAATTTTGACTTCGCCGGGCAAAAAATCTGTTTCGAAAGCGCCGCCCTCCAAGCTTATTTCGGTTTGTTGGGGTTTTCCGAGCGTGTTCTTTAAATCCAAATGGTTGGGCAAACTGTCGCGGGTTATCGTGGACTTAAATTCGGTGAGAGAAGTGACGCCCGAATCCGCCGACACTGTGAATTTGCCGTGCTTATTTTCGCTCGTGGAGTTGTTCATTAGCATAACGTACGTTTCCGTATTGTCTTTATTGTAGAACAAACTCACTATGTAACTATCCTGCTTGCTCTCGGGCTGAATGAAAAAGCTTTTGGGGAGCTTTTCGGTGCCGCTCGCAATACTGTTTCCGCTGTGGTAAGCGTGCGCGCAGTCTATGCTCATGAGTAGGTCGCCAAGCTGTCGAATTTGCCAGTTTTGTTCTGATAGCGGCTCGTATAGCTCCGTTCTCACGCCGTCGCGGTCTATAACGAAATCTTGCATAGCCTCGCCGCCGTCGGCAACCGACGTATATTTGGGCGACGCCCAACAAAAATAGGAAATCGCTTTAAAGCCGTAAGCCACATAGGTATTCACGTTCCAACGCATTTCGTCAACGTTAGGCTTGCGCATTCCCGCCCACCAGCCCGACTGAGGCATTCCGAGCGTTTTGAGCCTGCCGCTGTTGTAACCCACTTTGCGAATTGTTTCCATATCCGAAAAATACGAACTGCGCACCGTTTCCGACGCGGTGAACGGATAATGGTCGTAGGAAAGATATTCGAGGTTTTCGGCGCCCACTATATCCACAAAGTTTTGAACGTGTTGGGCATAGGTGCCGCCGAGAGCCGTTGTTCCCGCGTAGTTGGGGTAAAGGTTAACGTACGGGCTACGGGTGTCGTCCGCTTTCAAGCAAACGTCGAATAGTTCGGCGGTAGCCTTAAACTGCGACGCGCTCGGCTCGTCTTTCACGTAGTAGCCGACGCAAGCTTTCGCCATTTCTTTAAACGCGGGGTCGTTGTATCCGTTGGAGCCGCTTCTCGTGGCGTCGTACAAATACATCATGTTGTTGTCGTAATGAGCTTTTTCTATTGTGTCGTAATCGTAAAAGCTTGCGCCGTCGGCGTTTATATCCGTTTCGATAGCTTCGGGATGCCAGTTAAAGTTTATGCCAGCCGCGCCCATGTCTTTCGTTTGCTCGGCATAACTCTTTATGCTCAAATCGTAGTAGCTCACCCACGAGCCGAACATAAATTCGTCTATCGTGTTGCGAGGGGTAAACGCCTCTTCTTCGGCGTTTGCCTTTACGGCTTTGTTAGCCGCGAGTCCTCCCGCCGTAGAGCACGCCATAACCGCACCGAGCAGTAAAAGCGCAAACTTTTTTCTCTTCTTTATTTTCATGCTCTTTCCCTCCTGTTTTTAACGAGCATAACGACGGCGGCTAAAAGCAATATTCCCGCAATCGCGCTTGCTCCGCCCAAACTGCCTTTGCAACCTTTTTTCTTCGTTTCCGTATTTGTATTGTTATTGTCGGATTCTGCGGGTTCGTCCGATTTAAGAGCGAGCCCCGAAAATGCCTTGTTCAGTTTCTGCGTAGCCGCCGCAACCTCTTCTTTTGTTGCGTCCGCTCTATTCAAAATGATTTCGGCTTCGTTCTTTGCGTCGGCAAACACTTTGAGCGAAAGCTCGGTGAACGCTTTTCCCTCTTCGGGCACGGCGGTAGCAATAGCTTCGCGCAATTCCTTTATCGACACGAGAGCGTCGAGAGCCGCTTGCAAATCGATTTTCGCACCGTCGAACACAGATTGCTCGTGCTTATCTGCGGCAACGCCTTTCGCGCTCTCTATTTCCGTTTCGAGCGCGTTAAACGAATTCAAAGTGTAATCGTCTTTCGCGCGCTTTTCGGCTTCGGCGATAAGCGCGTTCAGTTCGCCTACGTCGCCGTATGATTCAAGCCCCGCCACAGCTTCTTGAAGAGCGGTTTTTGCCGCCGCAACCGAAGAAGCCGCGATTTCGGTTTGAGCGACGAGCGCTTCGGCTTCGTCGATAGCGTCTTCAACCGCCGCGAGCGTGGCTTGCGTGTAGTTTTCCACAGTGTAGCCCGCCGCTTTAACTTCGGCTATGAGAGCGACAAGCTCGTCGATTTGCGCCTGCGTTGCTTTGAGCTGTTTCGCGTTTAAAACTTTTTGCAAAGCCGTTTTCGCCGCGTTCACTTGCGAACTCGACGCAACATCGCTCGCGTGGACTTCTTCGGCGGACGCAATCGCGTCTTCAAGCCCCGCTAAGCTTTCCGAAGTGTAAAGCGACTTATCGAGCGCTTTCGCTTCGTCTATAAGAGCTTTGAGTTCCGTTTTTTCGGAGGAGCTTGCAACGCGCGCAAGCGCTTTTATTGCGTCGTTCAATTCTTCGAGAGCTTTGGCGGCTTCCTCTTCGGTTACCGAAAGATTGTTTGCCGCCGATTTAGCCGCTTCGAGTTTTGCCGCGAACGCCGCCCACGACGCCGCCGTGTATTCTTCTTCAATCAGTTCGCTCGCGGCTTTGATTGCCGCTTTGAGCTCTGCGGTGTCCGTTTGCTCGGCAACCGTTACGGTAGCTTTAAATTCGGGCATTTTGCCGAACACGTCTTTAAGATTATTCGGCAGAGTGCAAACTGCGGTAAATTCGTAACTTCCCGCTGTGGTGGCGCTATATGCGGGTTCCGTCCAAGTAAGAGCACCCGAATGAGTGTTGCCCGCATAGTCGGTAACGCTTACTTGCTCGGGAAGATTGAGTTTTTCGCGCACCTGCTCGATTGAAGTATTATACGGCACGTCGATATTTTTCGCCGCGAAACTTACGCTCTTAACCGCTTGCTCGACTTCAACGTCGTCTATGGGCGCAGAGTTTTTAACATAGACTTCTATTTCGGTAAACAAAGTGTTCAATCCCGCTTCAACATGCCAATCGGGCAAAATTCTGTTCGTTATTCTAACGTATCTTGCCTTAGTGCCCGTAGGTACAACAAAACGGTGCCCGTTCAACTGGTTGCTTACAAGATACTTGCTATTATTGTCTCCGTATTTTGATACACCTGCCCATTCTTCCAACGTCACTCCGTCGATACCCACATAACCGCCGTCGTAAATATTTTCGCTTCCCGCTATTACGGCACCGTTTTTTCTCGGTTTAAGCGATTCTATTTCGCTGAATACGGTTGTTACTCCCGTTTTAAATTCAGGGTCGTTTGAAACTTGAATAAGTAAATCGAAAAACTTGAAACCTGCATACAGATGAAGCTTAACTTCGCTAAGTTCATAGTCACTTGTGCCCAAATCGAGAAAAGCCCAACCTTGAACGTTTTTAGCGGTTGAAATAGCATTATATCCCGCCCATTCGTTATTTACTCCGTCGGTAAGTCTTGCGGTATTTCCTCCTGCCATCGAAATATCGTAAAAACTCGTCCCGTCAATTCCATGTTGGTCGGAATAATAAGCGTAAGGTTGCAATTTTTCGGAAAAATCTTCCAAACTACGAAATTCCGCAAGCTTGCCGCGAGCGATATTGCCGTTGTAGCCTATTTGCGGCAAACCTATTTTATATTGATAATCCGCCGCCAAGCTCTGCCATTCGTCGGTTACCACTATTGCGCGAAGAACGCAAGCTTCCTCAACCGTGCTCAAATCGATTGCGCCCGAATAGAGCGTGGAGCTCGTTGTGGGATAGCTTCCGTCGAGCGTGTAATAAATTTTTCCGTTTTCGTAAGGAGTGGAAAGCGTAACCTCGCCGAGCGACTCGTGGAAACCCGATTCGAGCGACGCGAGCGGCGGCATTCCTTTTTCCACACCGTACACTTCTATTTCGGTGAACACTGTGTTACTGCTGTATTCGGTTCCGTTGCCGTGCGTGTTGTTCGTTATGCGAACGTAGCGCGCCATAACGTTGTTCGCAAGGAAAATGTTCCCTTCCGCTTGCTTGCTGTCTATGCCGCTATTGCCGTTCCAACCGGTGAGCGGTTTCGTTTCGGCGGTCAGTCCCGCTCTGCCGCCGCTATACACTGTTTCTCCGCCGAATTCGAGCGTGTCTACGGTGCTAAGTAGCGTTGTAACTCCGCTTTCGAAATCCGCGTCGTTCGAAACCTGAATAATCATGTCGGTGAAGCACCATGCGGCGAGCAAATGAACTTTAACCCGCTCTATGGGATAAGATGCGCCCAAATCCAAAACCGCCCAACCGCGAACGTCTTTCGCCGTTGAAATCGCGTGCCATTTGCCCCAATCGTCTCCTTTGCCGTCGGTGAGAACGGCGGTGGAATTATTTATATTGCTCGGGTCGTAGCACCCCGACGAAGCAATAGCGTCGCCGTTTAAATCGGGGTAATAGGCGTAAAAGTCGAGCGTTTGCGAAAAGTCGGTTAAGCTACGAAATTCTCCGATTTTTCCGCGCGCAAGATTTTTTGTTGTCGCTTCTACGGGCGGCGCCGCGTTAGTTTGCTCGGCGGCGTCAGCCGCAGAAATTCGCGAGCCGAAAAAGGCGTACCCCCCCCCGAAGCCCGCAAGCGCAAGCACTCCCGCCAAAAGGCAAGACAGCAAAGTCGTTTTTGTTTTTCTCATGACAATTTCTCCTTTTTCTTATAATTTATTTAAGCATTTGCTTACTTTTGTATCAGAGTCAAGTTATCCACTATAATCACCGACGGCATCCACAAATCGAAAGTGAGCGTGGTGCACCCTTCGGCGGGCGTTACGTCGAACGCAATATGCAAAAATCCGTTTTCGTCGGGAGCGGACACCGACGTGTTGGAGCCCACTTGTTGCCCTTCGTTTTTCACGGCGTAGCCGTCGTCCGTTTTGGTAACGCTTATATAAACGGCGTCTTTTCCGTTATTAAACATCACAGGCATATACAGAAGATGATACCATGCGTTATCTTCTTTTAAAACAAAATTCGTTTCGGTGTTAACGTTCACGAGTTTAATGTCGAATTCCACGCGGTAGGTTTTTCCCGCCTCGAACGTTACGGGATAGAACGGACCGCCGAGCGCAAGCATAGTAGACGATTTCGTGACTGTGAGTTGCATTCCGTTGCCGCTCTTGCCCTCTACCTCTTCGGCCGTGCAGTTCATTCCGAACCCTTTTTCAATGCCGTTGTCGTCGAAATCCACAAACATGAGTTTATTCGATTCTACGGTGAACGTCACGTCGGCGTTTTCATCAAAAGTAATCGTAACGTCCGCTTTGCCCGAAATCTTATTCAGATATGCGGCTTTGAGAGTGAGCGTGTTTCCGCTCACCGCATAATCGCCGCTTTTCAGTTCCCCTTTCGAGTCGGATATAGTGGCGTCGTTCAAATTAAAGTCGTCGCACTTCACCGCAAAGTTCATGTCGTTATCGTCGAGCGTGTAACGGAAACTGTCGGCGGTGACTTCGAACGAATAGTTGTTCACAATAAGCGTTACGGTTTGAACGCCGTTCGCGAAAAATACCGTAAGCTCGTGCTCGCCCGCAGTAAGCGCGGAAAGCGCGCTCGCCTTTAACGTGAGCGTTCCGCTCGCGAACGTATAGTCGGTATCCGCGAGAGCGTTATTGCCGAGTTTGGCGCCGAGCAAGTAATCGGAGCCGAACGAAAGCGCGAGGTCCGATTCGGTGTTTAGCGGCACGCGAACCGAATTTGTTTCGGCAACAGCCATCTTGCCGCTTTGCGGAGTGATTTTAATGCCGTCGAGCTTCATGTCGCCCACCATCCACATAGCCATGTCGAAGATTTTCCATTCGCTCTTGTATGTAAATTCGATATACATGCGATACCAGTCGCCCGCCTTAGTGAACTGCGAATACGTGCTCGCGCTGTCCGACGTGAAATAATAGCCGTCGGTTTCGTTATAGCGAATATATCCCAAATCGGCGTTCACGTTTTCAACCGCCGTAAAGAAACGAACGGGAACAAGCAAATCGAGAACGCTGCTCGTGCCCGCTTGCGTGCGCTCGAAGTTGAAATACGCGGTAAGCGAATATTTTTTGCCGTTAACGAAGCCGAACGATTCCGCTTCCAAATCGAAAATCACTCCCGCGCTCGGGCTTGCGAGGTGTCCGCCTTTTCCTATAAAGCCGTCGGTATCCGAAACCGACAGTCCCGCGCCGTATCCGCTCGGCGTTTTTAATCCGTCGTAGTTTATAAAGAACGCCTCGCTCGGCTCGAATCCTACCGTAATCGCGCAATCGGCGTAGCCGCCCTTTTGGTCGAACAGCACAAACTCATAAAGTCCGTTCGGAAGAGCTTCCAAAAATTGCTTGCCGATAGTAACCCGTCCGTCGGCGTAAGAATAGTTCGCGGGCGCGAGTTCCGCTCCGTTAACGGTGACTTTCGCGAGCGAACCCGTTCCGAAATCGACTTTAAACGACACGGCGTTTCCGTCGTAGCTCTTCATGCGCACGGGGTCGGTAAACGTTATCCCCTCTTTCGTCACGTTTACGGTAAACGAGCATTCGCCGCCTTCCGCCGCAAGCACGAACGTGTGCGTCCCCGACGAAAGCGTTGCTATGTAGTCGGCGTTCAAAGTGAGTTTGCTCACCCGCCTACGGTAAGCGGTGGAGGGCAACGGCACCCCGTTCTCGGTGAGCGAAATAAACGACCCCCCCCCGTAATTTACGGTAAATTCGAGCCCGCCCTCGCAATTGTTCGCGTCCACGTCGGCAGACGCGGGCGTGACTGTGGGCGCCGTGATTTGCGGCACGTCCGGCTTTTCGTCGTCGGGGTTTTCGGGCTTATTGTCGTCGCCCGGAGTTTGCACGTTGTCGCCGTCGGCGGGCGGCGTCTTCGTGTCAACGTTACCGCACGCAAAGAGACAACACACCGCGCACGCAAGGCACAGCGCAAGCGCAAGTAGTTTGAGTAACACATTTCTCTTCATTTTTATGACCTCCTAAATCATATAAAATACATTTTTGTTTTGTTGCCTCTTGCGGCAACAAGTCGCTTTTTTGTTATAATTTGTAGCTTTTGTATCCTATCGTAATAACCAGCCTTTTGGTCGCAAAAGAGCATGACGGCTTTTTGGTCACAAAAAGCCTTGCAAAAATGATAAAAGGGGACGACACTTTCGATTGTGTCCTTGCCGGGTCGCGGGCGTAGCCGCTCCCCGCTTTGGCTATAAACAGCACACTGTGCTGTTTGCTTAACGCGTCGCGCCTATTAAAACCCTTTTCCGCAACGATAAGGGGCTCCGCCCCTTAACCCCTTTCAACGGTTGGGGATATGAAAACACAATCGAATGATTAACTATGTTGCTGTCTTGTCATTGCAAGGTGAGCGAAAGCTCGACGTGGCAATCTTATTTCGTTATTCGCTTATCGTTTGGGACTGCTTCGCTACGCTCGCAGTGACATAGTATCCTTAGCCGAGCGCGTAGCGCGAACGCCACGAGCGTATGCGAGTATTGCGAGAAACGAACGTAGTGAGTGACGCGGCAATCTCTGTTCTATGTTTGGGATTGCTTCGCTACGCTCGCAATGACATTTGAGAACAGTAGTTGCGCTTTTGCGTCACTCGACTTCTACGCCGTAAGGCGTGAGGGGGTGCAGGGCGCTCCCTGCTCGTTGCGGGGGTTCGGGGACACAGTCGAAAGTGTCCCCGACGTGCTTTTGCGGCACTTTTGGCACGCCTCCAAAAGTGCCTACATCTAAGCGAATCAGTTGCTTCAAGAGGCAACACTAAATAAGTTCTTCGAGGGGCGTGCCGTCGTGAGCGCCCGAATACTTATTTTCTTCGTTGCCATTGTTTTGTTGCTTCGATAGGCTCTTGATTTTAAAATTGCGGAAAGCGCAATCGTTATTCACCGACTGCAACGACACATAGCCTTTCACGTAGTCGGTGGAATTGAGCGTTTGTTCGAGCACAAGGGTATCGTCTATCCAAACCGAAACGAGAGTGCCTTGCGCAACTATTCGCATGTTGTGCCACATCATCGGCAACCAATTTTTTGCAGCCTCTTTCTCTATTATTCCGTTGCTCAAAGGGCCCCAAAGCGTGATTTTGCCATTTTGTTGCATGAACACGCCCGTGCCGCCGCCTGACGTCGTGTAATACTTTCCGGGAATTTGTTGGCGTATGCCTATAACCGGCCAAAACGACGTGAGACTTCCCGCTTTAATATCCACGCTCAGCTCGAAGTCGTCGAACACGTCGCCCGTGTAGGTCATTATGGCAATGTTCACCGTATCGGAATTGCTGTCGATATTGCCCACTCGCCAAATCGCGCCGTCGCGCACTTGCCATGTGTAGTCGAGCTTGTCGGTGCGTCGGGCGTTTTGCGTTGAAACAAAGTGAAAATCGAAGTTTTCCTCTATTTCGGAGCGCTCGCCGAGCGACAGTTCGTTGTCGTAGCGGCTTTCACCGCTCTCGGCGCTCTCGGCAACCGCGAACGCGGAAACGCCGCAAAGGCACAAAACGCCCACGAGCAAAAACGCTATAACGGTAAATTTCTTTTTCATCTTTTATTACTCCTTATTTTCATGATAACGGTGTGAATTAAACGCTTGGGATTGCTTCGCTACGCTCGCAATGACAATACGTTCCTTATCCCTCTATCAATTTATTTTCCAAAGTGATATAATAAGTTTTGCCTGCGGGAAGCTTTACGCTCCACTTCTCGCCGTCTTTCTTTATTTCGGGCTTAGTTAGCTCTTTATTCACTTCTATGGCATAAACGCGGTTACCGTAGCGGTATTCTTGCACTCCCGCATAAGTCATGTCTTGCGGCAAACTACTCTCTATTTTCAATCCTTCGAGCGCGGGAGTAATTCCTAGAATATCGGTTACGAACGTGAGCGGCACGAGTCCCGATTCGGGGAATTCGCCGTTTATGCTCACTTGATAAATACCGAATTTGGTGCGGGGGTCGCGGCGCAGTTGGTCTTTGTGGAACTCTTCCATAATCGCGTTGAACCTGCCGATTGCATTATCTGCCGACACTGCAATTCTGCCCGAAACGTCGTAATGCGAAGTATAAAAGATTGTACCGCCGTTCTGCATTTGATTGCCGTATTCGCCCCAATGACCGGGAAGCACGTCGTTAAACGAATGCCCGTTATACCACCAGTAGTGCAAGCCGTCTTCCATAACGGTCTCGACTGCCACAGTATTAGAGCGCGCCGACACCTTAAAGTTATATATATCCGCGCCCGTTGAGGTATCGCCCTCAACTATTCGCTTGCCGTCCACCCATTCGTAAACGAGCTTTGCCTGCTCTTCGCTTGCGAGCCCCGCCGAAGCCGCCATAAAGTTAACGAACGTAACGCCGAAATCGAGCACGTCGCCTTTCACGTTGATTGCGGTGATATACCGTCCCGCTTCGTCGTCCCAAAACATTTCGTTAAACACGCGTTTGATTTTGGTTGCAAGGTCGGCGTAATATTCGGCGTCCGACGTGTTGCCCAAATAGTTCTCTATATCCGCCATAGCGAGCACCGAGCGATAGAACAGCACGTTTTCGTATGCCGAATTGTATCCGAAGAAATTGAGCGAATCCCAGTAGTTAGACGACACGCCGTGCACGGTTCCGTCGTTGCGCGGGTCGTAAATCGTCATGAGCCCCGACTCGCCGTTTAGGTTGGTGAGCATGTAGTCCATAGCTTTGCGAAGCTTATCGAGCATTTTTTGCCCTTTGCTGTTCACGCTGTCTAAAAATCCGGCAGTTCCGTTTCCCGTTAAAAGATAGTCGCGCGACGCTATTATGAGCGCGGGGTTGTTGGTGTAGTGGTTTTGCTCGCCCAAATGCTGAGGAGCGCTCTCGGTCGCCCAAATAAACCCGTCGTCGCGAGAATTGTTTTTGTATTCCGCCGTGTCCACCACGTATTCGCCTTTCGCGTTTTTATACCAGCCGTCGCCGCCGTAAACGGCGTTTTTGAGCGAATTCACGTGAATATTCACCGCTTCGTCGTAGCCCGACCAGTTGAGTTGAGCGCCGTTCCATTCGGTCCACTCGATAGACGCCGTCATGGTTTGACCCGAGCGGAAAGGTTCCACGTTGGTGGAAGCGCCGCGAAGCGAATTGTACATTCTCGGCTCCGTTTTGGCTATTCCGAAAATAGCCCACATATTGCTTAGGTCGGCGTTATAATAGCCGTCGTAAGAGGTGTATAACAGCGCGCCCTTTTTGCCGTATACTCGCATTTCTTCCACCGCGAAGAATTTAACTCCCGAGCTCGAAAGCGGATACAGTAAGCTCTTTATTCGTATGCCGTTCGCCGTTATTTGGTTTAGCGGCAAGTCGAGCGTGGCGCCTTTGGGGTTGGGAAAGTTCATAATGCAACTGTATTGCCCTTCGGAGTTGGGAAGCACATAGTAGTAGTGCGGAAGCATATACCAACTTTCTCCGCCGTCGGTGGTGTATTCCACGCTTATGTTCGACGGAAAAATTTGCACGTCGGACGGGAATTTGATTTCGAGAGTGTCGAGCGTGTAATAGTCGTCGAACAAATATCCCGCATAGTCTTGCGACGAAACGGAATCGGAAACGGCGCTCTGCCAACGCGTGGAATTGTCGCTGTCGGCAATCTTAGCCGCCGAATGCGCGCTGTCAGCGTCGGTTGAGCTAATCGCACTCACATTTGTAATCATATTGCCCGAGTAGTCTTCGCCCGTAACGGCGAGAGTTTGCTCTTCCGTCCAACCGTAAAGTTTGCCAACGCCCAAATTCACGGCGCAAGCTTTTAATTTATAGGTGCCCGCATTTTTATAGGTGTGGTATACCTCGCCCATAACTTTGTGGTCGTCGTTATACACATACGGTCCGTTGTAGCTCCAAGTGCCGTCGCCCCAGTCCACAACGTAATAATTGTAGTTTTCGAGGTCTATATCGGGCATAACGTAGGCGGTGAGCTCTACTCCCGTTTTCGCCGCCGACGCGGGCGGAATAACCAAATTTACGTTCGAACCCGTTTTTTGAGCGTTTTTCGTTTGTTCGTATTCTATCTGTTTCATAACCGAACTACCGCCGTTGTTTTCTTCATCGTTGCCGCCGCTTTGCTTGGTTTTCGCGCAACTCGCGCACGAAAACATTAAAAAGCAACTAAGAACCGTTGCCGCGATTTTCTTAAACATTTTCTTTCTTCCTCCTTATTGCCGCAATAGTCGCCGACGCAAGCAACACGAATATTCCCGCAACGGGCGCAACCGCTCCCGCCGCCGAACCGCAGCCGCTTTTTCCCTCGTTTTCGTTCCCGTTATTCGCTTCCGTTTTTTTCGCGGGCGTAACCTTTATTTTGCATTCCGCCGAAAAGTCGCCGTTATAGTCGCGCACGGTTACGGTGCATTCGCCCTCGCCGAGCGCCGTAACGGTGCCGTTATTCACCATAGCGACTTTACTGTTCGAACAACTCCACCTAAACCCGAGATTTTCGGCGTCTTCGGGAGTGATGCCCGCGCTCAAATAGAGTTTCTCACCCACAGCCACTTCGCCCTGCGTTTGCGAAATCGTTATGCCGCTAAGCGCGGGCTTCGTTTCTATAACCGTTACCCGAGCCGCCGCGCGAAAGCCTCCGTCTTCGGTTATGGCGTAAATTTCGGTTGTGCCCGCTTTGAGCGCGTGAATGTTGCCGAGCGTGTCGCAAGTCGCTATGTCGGGATTATCGGACAGAAAGCGAACGTTTTTATTCGTCGCGTTTTGAGGCAAAACCGAATAGGCGAACTTTTCGCTTTCGCCTCCCGCTTCGAGCTCGAAGCTATCTTTTGTTGCGGTGATTTGCTTCACGAGCGTCGAGTTTTCGAAAGCTATGCGGTTGCCGCGAGCGTCGAGGTTGTAAATTTCCACGTTGCCTCTAAACGAGCCTGCGGCGTTAGCGGTGAAAAGCCCTATTCTTCCGTAGCCGAAAAGCTCTTCGGGATATTCGGCTTCTATTTTAAGGTTGCCGTCAACGTAGCACTTCACATAGTCGGCGCACACAACGAGCTTCAACGAATAATAGCCGCCGTCTTGCGATTCGTTTTTAGCAGAGAATTTCGCCGAAGTTTTCTTCGCCGTGATTGTGCTTCCTTTAAGCTCCACACACGGGTCGGGCAAGAAATAGAGCGCGTTGCCGTCTGCCATGTGGCGCAAAGTCATATCCTTTTTGCCGAATATAACTCCCGTTAGCCCTTTTTGCCCGTATTTTATTTGCGCGTTAAGTTCGAAATAGCGCAAATAGCAATCGTTAAAATACAGCGCCGCATAATTCCCTTCAACATCCGAAGTCTCCACGTTTTTAACTCGCGTTATGGCGTCGCCGTCTTTCTTCCAGTGCGCCGTCGCCTCTTCGATTGCGCCTTTGCCGCCGCTAGGCACAAACGACGCGACAGCGTTTTCGAAAAAGCTTTCGCTCGATAAATCGATTAAGTGCGGCGTAACGCTCCCGCTCGTTTCGGCGCTTGCAAACGCAACCGTTCCCATTCCCGCCATAGCGGCAATACAAAGCGCAATCAAAACGAATTTCAATTTTTTCATTTTTTATCATTACCTCCCGTTAAATAATGATTTAAAAGCGCGGTCGCGGCGAAGTCGGGCAACAGCCCGCGCGGCGAAGTCGGGTTTGTACGCAATAGAGCACATGACCGAGCCGATAAGCGGGACATAAGCCGTTTTCGCCGATGAATGCGCTTAAATCCAACCGTAGCTTTTAAACTGCCTTGCCGCCTCTTTCAAAAGGTCGTTGCCGCCGCCCTTTTTCCATTCGGAAACAAAGTTATTGTACATGTTTTGCAATTCTTGCGGCGACGAGTTTCTCGTGTTAGTAACGTAGTTATATTCGAACGCCTGCATTTTTTTTGTGAGCGCAGCAATCACCGACGTGTCGAGCTTCAACACGGAGCCGAATTGCAACCTGCGCGGATATTCCGCCGTTATGGAGTCGTGCTCTATAACTTTGTTTGTTATTTTGGTAACTTCTTTATTGGTGGTGCCTTGCACTACGCCGTCGTCTTTGGAGCGGAAGAACATTCCCCAGTCCCACGCGCCCGGATATTGCGAACGATACGAGCGTTCTTCCACGCCCTCGTCGCCCGTGTAAATATACACTTGCGAAGAACCCTCTATCTCGCTGAACGACAGCGAGCTTTCTATTCCCACGCCCCAACGAAGCGCATCGTAAGCTTTCGAGCGGTTGTAATTCGTATTGCCGTCTTCGTCGGTGGTTTTCGTCATGGCGAGGTCGTCGAGGAATTTAACTATCTTTTGCATTTTTTCCTCGTCGTTGGCGGCTTTAACCGAAACTGTGATAATCGTTCCCAAAAAGCCGTCGGACGGTTGATAGCCGCCGTATTCTCTGCCGCCCGCTTTGGGCACGGGATAAGTTTTCCACCATTCGGTGGTGTCAACTATCTTGCCCGTAGCGGGGTCTTTGATTTCGTTGCGGTTATAGTAGCTTTGCGTGTTCTCGCTTATTTCGCCCGTGTACCACTCGATTCCTATTTTTCCCGCCGTCGAAGTTTTTTGCGACGCGTTTTGATAATACCAGTTGGGCTCGATTAGCTTTTCAACCACGAGAGTGCGAATAAAATCGAGCATAAGTTTTTCGGTGCCGTCGGTTATGCCGAAATCCACGTTGCCGTCTTTATCGAAGTAAACGCCCCAAGGAAGTTGACACACGGCGCCGTACATTAAAGGAATCCACGTTCCCAACACGCCGAAATCTTTTTGCTCGCCCGCCGTAGAAAACCCGAAACAGGTAAGATTGTTTTGGTCGGAGTTTTTAGCCGTTTTTATCCAACGTGCAAATTCCAAAAGCGCGTCGGGCGAGTCGGGCATCCACCCCTCGCCGTCGGGCGTTTGTCTGAACTCGTTCGCCCAGTCTTCGCGAATTTTAAGCGACCATGCGGGCGGGTCGGGCAGAGTCCACAGCGCGGTGAGCCCGCCGTTTTCGGTGAGCATGAGCTTTGCTATCGAATCCTCGCCCGGTCGGTCGGCGTCGGGCGTGTTCACAATCGTTTTAAAGTTCGGCATCGATTCGAGGTAGGGCGACCAGTCGCTTAAAAGCACCCCTTGATTGTAAATGGTGCGAAACGAATCTATGCTCTCGAACGCAACTATGTCGGGCATGTCGTCTATGTTTGAAAATTTGAGTTGCGCCGTTGTGGAAAAGTCGCTCGCCGCAATAAGCGTAACGTCAAGCCCGTAATTATCCTGTATATACTTTTTGTAAGGGTCGTTGTCGGTTGTTGCCGTGCCCACCGCCGCAGTGGTTAAAATAGTGACTTTATTAGACGACGTCACCCCGCCCACTATTTTCACGGTGCCCTTGCAGCCCGCGAGTGAAAACACGCTCGCGCACATTACGAAAGCCATAGCCATAAAGCTCATTCGTTTCAACAATTTCATTTTCCTTTGTCCTCCCGGAAATATTTTTAATTTCAGCCTTTAACCGCGCCGAGAAATACGCCGTCTTTAAAGAACCTTTGAAAGAACGGGTAAATGCACAGTATGGGCAAAAATCCTACTATGGTGAGCGCCATTCTCTGCGTAAGCTGAGAAACTCCGCTCCCGCCGATTATAACCGACGAATCGATTTGCGAAAGATTATTGAAGTTTATCATTATATAATATTGAAGCGTCCAAAGCGAGGAATGAGCTTGGTCGATATAAATCATAACGTCAAACCAGTTGTTCCAGTGAGTAACCATAGTGAACAGCCCGATAGACGCCACGACGGGAGTGGAAAGCGGCAACACTATTTTCAAAAACAGTTTGATTTCGCCCGTGCCGTCAACAATCGCCGCCTCTTCTATTTCTTTGGGAAGCCCCGTGAAAAATTGTTTGAAAACCAAAATATTCCACGCGCTCACAATGTTGGGGAGTATCATAGCCCAAAAATTGTTGAGTAGGTGCAATTCTTTTATCACAAGGTAGTTGGGAATAAGCCCGCCCGAAAAGAAAATAGTGAACAGCAACAAATAGATGTATTTGTTTTTGCCCGGAAAGTCGCGGCGCGAAAGAACGTAGCCCACAAGCGCGTTCACCGCAACCGACGTAACCGTGCCCACGGCGGTGCGCAAAAACGACATGCCGAGAGCTTTGAGAACGTAGCTCCCCACTCCGAAAATCTTTCGGTACGCCGTGAAAGTGGGGCGTGTGGGAAACAGCACCAAGAGTCCGTTTCTGCTCGTCCATTCGGCTTCGCTGCAAAGCGACACGCCGAGCGTATACAAAAGCGGATACAAGCACAACAGCGCGAGCAAAGCCGCCAAAACAATACACACGGCTTCGAATATTTTTTCTCCCTTTCCTCTAACCATTTCGCCGTCTCCTTACCAAGCGCCTATGCCAACAGTCTTTTGCGAAAGCTTATGAGCGCCCACAACCATGCCGAACCCTATAACCGACTGCACGAACGACACCGCGCCGCTCAACCCGTATTTGAGTTCTTGAAGCCCTTCCCAATACAGCCAAGTGTCTATAACGAGCGCTTTGTTTTCTTTAACCGCGCTTGTGGCGAATATCAGTATTTGCTCGCCGCCCGCCCCCTTTAAAAGATTGCCGACAGCCATAATAACTTGATACACGAGCATAGGCACAACGCTCGGAAGAGTTATGTGCCACAGCTTTTTGAAAAAGCCCGCGCCGTCTATGCTTGCGGCTTCGAAAAGCGAACGGTCAATTCCCATAAGGCTCGCGGTGTAAAGAATAGTCCCCCAGCCCACTTCTTTCCAAATGGAAGATAGTATCATGTTGGCGTAAAACAAATCTTGCCGCGAAAGAAAGTCTATGGGAGTGCCGTGAAACACGTTCGTTATAACGTTGTTTATAACCCCGTTGGGCATCAAGAACGCCGATATAATCGCGTATATAACAACCCAACTGAAAAAGTGCGGAATATACACGATTGTTTGCACAGCCGCTTTATATTTTTTTGACGTGATATGGTAGAAAACGAGTGCAAACACAACCGCCGGAATAGTGCCCGCGAGCAAACGCAAAAAGCTCAAATAAATAGTTTGCCAAATCACCATGAGCATTTTGCCGTCAGAAAATATGTATTTAAAGTTGCTTAGCCCCACCCAGTCGCTTCCCCAAATTCCCGTGCTGAGCGTGTAATCTTTAAACGCGAGCACCGTTTGGAGCAAGCTCGGGTACACGTTGAAAATGAGAACAAGCACTGTGGGAATTACGAGAATAATGTAGAAAACCGCAAAGCGCTTCACTTTGAGCATAGTTTGCGGCTTCACGAACAACTGCACGAACCCCGCGAACACGGCGAGCAAAGAGAACATTAAAAACGTCGATTTCACTTCGAAAATCCTGTAAAATCCCGTTTTATTTCCGTTCACGTCGGTTGCGGGAATTTTGCCGCAAGTGAGTAGCAAAATATACGCGACTATGCACACCCCGCCGAACGCGAGCAAAATGTAGCCCGATATGCGGTTGTCTTTTTTAAATACGAACGAGCGGAGCACCGAATAAACCGCGCATGCGAGCGGAGCCAAAAGGCACAGCCAACCGAGTAGCGTTATATAAACGGGAATATGCAAATACAAAACGGTGCCGTAGTTCATGTAGCCCACATTGCCGCCGTACAAAGAGCCCGAAAGCACGTCGGCGCCGCCGAGCTTTATGTTTATTAAGTTAAACGAGTATTCCACAAATCCGCCCGCAAGGAAGAGCACGAGCGCGCACAAAACGAGAGCGGCTTGCACGAGCGCTTTTCCGCGCACGCTGAAAACGTAGCCGTCGCGCGCTTTGCTCTTCTTGTTTTCTTTCACAGCTTCCGCAACCATTTATTGCACGAAACCTCCTTATGTTTAACTTTTCCTAAAATCGCTTTCAGTTTTCTCTTTCAACGTTTTGCTTATATCTGTTAGGCGTGTCGCCAACGATTTCTTTAAACTTCATGTGAAAGTATTTGAGGTCGTTGAAGCCAACCATTTGCGATATCGTGGCAACCGAATAGCTCGTGTTCAAAAGATAGCGGCACGCCTGCTCTATTCGGTATTTGATTATATACGCCACCACCGAAGTATTTCTCTCGCGCTTGAATATGCGTTGCAAATACGGCTTGCACACTCCGCACGCCGACGCCACGTCGTCAACGCTTATTTGCTTATCATAATTCTTGTGAATGTAGTCGAGCGCAACGTCTATGTATTCGCTCATGTATTTTTGCCTTGACTGCTCGCGGTTCACTTTACCTCTGCGCGACGGCAAAGCTCTGAAAATTTCGGCGAGCAACGCGCCCGTGAGACCATAGGTTATTTCTTCGTAAAGCCAGTTTTTGCTCTCGTATTCGTCTTTAATGCGGTTGATTAAATATTCGCCATCGCGTATCTTATCGAGCGGAACAACCGTTTCGGGCGAAATCAAATCGTAGTTGTGGTTGTAAAAGTCGAACGGGAATATTATGTTCCACACAGTGAACGTTGCGGGATTGCCGAAAGGGAATATCGAATGCGACACCTCTCGGTCGGCAATCAAAAACAAATCGCCTTGCTTCACGGGAATTTTGCGTTCGCCTATAATGTTTTCGCCCTTGCCGCTCTTAACGTAAACAAGTTCCACAAACTCGTGCGAATGCGGCACGATTGAGCCGTAGCCCTCGCTTTCCACAACCACGATATTAACTTTGGGGTCGAACATTGCGATGTTAAAAGACATATTCTCCTTCTCGCTTCACAAAAGTAATTTTTTCGGCTTCGTCCAAAAAGTATTTCCCGTCCTTTTGTCCGAATTTTGCCGTGCGTCCCCCCGTTTCGGCTTCGGGCACGAAACCGTCGGGAATTTTCACGTAGCCCGAACATTTTTCCGCCCGAGCGGTAAAGATTTTGCCGTCGTATTTCAAATACAGCGTTCCTTTGCCTACGGGCGCGGCGCAATCGAAGTCGGGCAAAACGTTTAACTGCGGTTCGCATAAAAAAGTTTTATAACCCACCTCGCGCGGGCGTATGCCGAGCAGACAGTTGAATATTAAATACACGGGATTTGCTCCCCACGCATGGCAAAGACTTTTGCCGTAAGGTCTATTATACATCGCGTATTTTTCGGCGCCCGTCTCGCTCGGGTCGTAAGCTTCCCAAAACGTAGTGGCGCCCTCGCCGAGCATTCCGCCCCAATACGCCTTCATGCCACTGAGCACGTTTTCGTGCATTCCTATTTTCGCGAGAGTGGCTTGCTCGTAAAACTGCATATAAGGCGTGGTTATTTTTTGAACGTCGTCGTTAAGCATAACCTTTTCGATTACGCTATTTCGCTTTTCCTCGTCGAGCAAGTCGAACAGCACCGCGAACATATTCGCGTAGCGCGTAACCGCGAGGTCCAAAACGCCGTTCTCCCGCCTGTGCACGAACCGCCCGTCCACCCAAAATACTTCGAGCGTGCGTTTAAGCAGTTCTTCCGACTTTTTCGCATAGAAAGAGCCGTCTTTTCCGAGTTCTTCGCAAATAAACGCGAACCGTATGAGCGTTACCGCAAAAAGTATCTGCTCGAACGAAGTCTCGCCGCGATTGTCGATTGCCGCCCAATCGATAAACACCCAATCTTCGGGATAGCCGTGCAAAAAGCCGTCGGCGTTCGTTCTCGAAAGCAGGAATTTAACGTATCCTTCGGCGCCGTCGAACATTTCGGCAAGAAACTCTTTGTCGCCCGTAAATAGATAATAATCGAAAAGCGACAGCACCCAGTACATGGTGTAGTCCATTATGTGATTGATGTGCGTTTTTATCGGCTCTTTTCCTTTGAGCGCTCTAATAGTGCGCTTAACCGCGTCGGAGTCGCAAAAAGTGTAGTAGTTCACAAGATAGCTTTGATAAGCGTCGCCGCTCCACGCCCAACGGTCGCGCTTGGCGCCGTCGAGAAAGAACTCTTTTTTGCACATTCCGAGCGTATACACAGAAACGTCGTAAATCTTTTCGAGGAGCTTATCCGAACTACTGAACCGTCCTTTGTTCTCCGTTTCGAAAACTTCTTCGAGCGCGATAAGCTCTTTAAAAGCATCTGCTTGCGGCACATACGCCCACCTGAACGCTTTCGTCACAGCGGTTGCGGCACTTTCCTCGCCGCATGAAAAAACGCAATCCGTTTGCTCGCTGTGCTCGGTGTCGAGCGCTTCCTCTCGCGATTCGCCGTAATATATTTTGCACTTTGCGCCCGCTTTCATTCCGCGCAATTCCAAATAAGCCGAAATTTCTTTGCCGAAATCGTAAAGCGTTCCGCTACCTATTTGTTCCGTTGAAACGGGCGCGAGTTCTCTCGTCTTTTTGACGCGCTTATTAGGGCTTGCGTCTATATCGAAAAAGTCGCCTTGCGCCGCAGGCAAAAACACGTGATCTTGGCACGTAACTCGAAAAGTGTCCGAACCCGACTTTAATTGCTCGCCGCAAACGTATACGCACGGGAGTTCGGGCACGTTCGTAACAAGAATTTGCATTTCGTAGCTTCCCGCAGGCAAACGCAATTTCCCGTCGAAATTCTTTACGTATCCCATTCCCTCTATAAAAATGTTGAAATCGCCGTCAACCTTAACGGTTATTTCGTCGGGCTCTTCAAGGGTGAAATTACAATAAAATTTGACCGACACATAGTGGCTGTCCATTCGCCAAAAAGGCGTTATGAGCACGTCGCGCTCACGCCGCTGTGCCATGCACTTGCAAAACAGCCACGCCTCGTAGTCGCCGGGATACCATATCCACGCCGCTCTTTTTTCGGTATTTTCAGTCATTTATTTCACTTCTTCCGTAATGCCGCCGCAATCGAGCGACTTATCCGCCGCGTAAACGGTAAGGTGCCCGTTTATAGAGTCGTCGAGCACGGTTGCCGAAATCGAACGCGGCAACCCGAGCTCCATATTCACAAAGTCGTTCACAAGTCTGCTGTCGCCGCCGCTGTGCCCGTCGCCTGCCTCTATGCCCGTGATTTCTTCAATTCTCTCGTTATAGAGGCAATTCGCGGGATTATATGTGCGCACCGCGAAGCGGTTGTCTTCCAAAAAGCCTTGTATTTCGCCTTTGGTGCCTATAATATGTATGTTTCTGCCCGGTCTCGCCACGCCAGACACCATGCTGTGCGTGGCTATTACTCCGTTTTCGAATTCCAAAATAAACGCTTGCCTATCCACAATGTCGGCGTCGGTCTTGTAAATGCAACGCCCCATAGGGTTATCGGTTTCGAGCGAGCGCTTCTTTTCTTCGAACGTAATATCCTCGTATTTTTTATTTAGGCAAGTAAAGGTGTACTGACTGAAATACTCGTTGTCGAGCAACAGTTTTTTGCACGAATACGGGCATTCTGCCTCTACTTTGCAATCCACGAGACAACGCGCGCCCGAACCCGACGGCGCGTTTTTCTCTATAAAATAGTGTCTGCCGCCGAAACTCGCGACTTTTTTCGGCTTAGCGCCGCTGTTGAACCAACACAATAGGTCGGCGTCGTGGCAACATTTGGCGAGCAACATAGACGAACCGCATTTTGCGCGGTTGTTCCATTTGCCGCGAATATACGACGCGGAAGAGTGCGCCACCCCCACCATTTCATTCGTTTCAATTGCCACGACGTCGCCTATTTCGCCGCTCAGTAAAATTTCTTTTATTTTAAGATAGAACGGAGTATAGCGCAAAACGTGGCAAATCATAAGCTTGCAACCGTGTTCGTCGGCAACGCGTTTGAGCTCCAAAAGCTCTTCGCGGTTGTTGGTTATAGGCTTTTCCAAAAGCATGTCGTACCCTAATTTAAGAAAAGGAATAGCCGTTTTAATGTGCAACTCGTCCATTGTGCCGTTTATCACCGCATCCGCGATTTTGCCGAGCTTTAAGCACTCCGCCATGTCGAAGTACAGCGCGTCGTCGGAAAGCGAAAACATTTCTTTCGCAAGTTGCCGCCTAAAAGGATTAGGGTCTATAACAGCCCTAACCTGCAACCTTTCGGGATGAACGAGCGCATATTTCGTATACGCCGCCGCTCTGTCGCCGAATCCCACCACTACCACGCTAATCGATTTCATGTATTTTTGCTCCTGTACGAATAAATTCTTAATTTTTGCATTATTAGCTTTAATAAGACAATTATATATTACTTTTGCACTAAAAACAATGGACAAAAGCGCAACAGAAATGCGTTTTTTACACCATAATTTAAGAGCCTTATTTTAGCGAAAACGCGAGGTCTAACCCGCGATAGCGCAACAAAAAACCGAGCAGCTCGAATGCGCACTTCCCATAGGGAATTAAAAAACTAAATTATTAAGAGTTATACTTTCAAGCAAGGACAAAAGCTCTCGAACATA
>CAMUKG010000014.1 GCA_947089425.1 uncultured Clostridia bacterium | reverse complement strand
ATTTTATGCCTATTTCCGATAAAGTTATAGAACTCGAAACAAAAAAGAAAGGACGAAACATACTGTTTATAGTCCTTATTGCGGTGCTCGCGACGGCGAGCGTCGCGTTTGCGGTGCTGTGGGTTACCAAAGCTCCCGCAATAGACCCGCCGTCAATCGAAAAAATAAGCGTTGGCAGCGGAAAAACCGACCTAAGCCAGGTGAACGACCCGCTCGATACCGAAGCGCCGCAATTAGTGTATCGCGTTGCGCCCAATGTTGCGTATAACATGGAGTTCAACGTTGTGCTAAAAAGCAACAACTACACCAAAGACGACGTGAATTCGCTAATCAAAGTTTATTCCGAGCCTGCCGCCGCCATTATTCCGCTTAAAACCGAATATGTGGGTAGCGGCGAAGACGACGTTGTTGCTGTGGTTGTGTTCGGTTTTCGCGTCAGCGAAACTATGAGAGACAATTTCAAACTTATAGTTACGAGCGAATTTTCGCCCGAAGTGCGCGAAGTTATAGAAATGAAAGTTGAGGAGGGCTTTGCCGAATATTTCGAAGCGGACGATTACGCCGATTCCGACGGTAACGTTACCGAAGGCATGAAGGCAATCGCGCCGATAAATTTAAAAAAAGAAGTGAACGGAAGCATTACTGTGTTTAGAGAAGCCGGTAAGGGCGACCCGCTCGAACTCGCGTTGCAACAGGATAAGAGCACCGACGCATCGCGTTTTTACCGTGTGGTAAAGCAAATTCCTTACTACGAAAGCACTTTGGGAACCGACTTGCGTGAAAATAACCTCGAACACGAGTTTGATTTTTCGCAGTTGGGAGCTGTGGGCACCAACGGAAAGCGCGCGAAAATAATGCAAGGCGTTATGGGGAACGGCGGCTATCACGACCAAGTGCGCGTGTTTGTTGCAAACGGGTGGAACCTCGAAGACTCCGAATATAAAGAAATAACCGATTCGGCTACCAAATGCGGCAACCTTGAATTCAATTTGCACCCGCATAGCAGCGACGGCGCGTATTGCCGAAAAAATCTTAGATTTAAGGCGCTCGGGGCTGGCAAAAGCACAATTAAGCTCGTTGCCAACGAGTATAACGGCGCGCCCGTTAAACGTGAAATAATTATAGAGGTCGAATTTTTACCGAGCAGTGAAATGGACGTTGTGACCGATATCGTATGCTTCGACCCTTACACCAAAATGCGCACCGACGAACTCGACTTGTATTTGGACCGTCCTATCGGCACCTCTACGCAGTTTGTGCTTTCCGATTATGTTAAGGTTGTGCGTAAAGGTTTGCTTACCGACCCCACATGGGGAATGAACAATTTGTACGTTCAGGTAAAAGAGGGCTCCGAACTCGTTAATATATCCACAACGCCCACGAGCGCCAAACTCAGCCTAAAATATAAAGACAGAGTAGGCGACGCCACTTTGTTAATTGAAAACCGAGAAACAAATAATTTGCGCAAGTCCGCTACTGTATATTTGCACATTCGCGCGCCCATAAATGAAGTTGCCGTTAAAGCGGATAATCCGATTTCAACGTTCGGCGGCGACACTACTCCGAAAGCCGAAATGAGCTACACGATTGGGCACACATTGTTTGCGAACGACGACGCAGTAAGTTCATTGAATTCGAGTCTTACTATTTCGTATTCGAAAGAAATAAACTCGACCGACGCCGCCAAAACAATTACCGTTGACGGAGAAATAAAGGTCGGCGACAACAAAGTGCTTTTTCCCAAACTTGCTAAGGTTACGGGCTCGAAAGACACTTTGAGCGCGCCTCTCGGCTTTAAAATAGGCGCGGACGTTCCCGACGGCATTCACACGGTAACGTTTACTCTCGCAAGCCAAAGTCTTAACGAAAAAAAGGACGAAGACGGTAACGTAACGGGTTACGAGCCTGCCGAGAAAATGTCGTTCGAAGTCAAGTTTAAAGTCGTGCACACCGCCGATTCGTTTAAACTCAACGAAGATTTTAACTTTACGAAAAATCCCGACGATAAAAACACGCAACTTATTTGCAACGGAAATGCCGCGACGCTCGTTCTCGAAATAGGGTCGGGACGACCCGTTACGGGCGAGAGCGAAAAAGTTACCGTATTTAATTTGAAAGATTTGATTTTGTTCTACGATAAAGACGGTAATCCCGTAACGCAAAGCCAAGACGAGAACTATGCTTTTATTGTTAAAACGGACAATCAAGGCGCTTACTCGAAAGCCGCCGACAGCTTTATAGTGCCGAGTAATTCTCGCGAAAGTTGCTCCGTAAAACTCGAACTTAACGATTGCGTAATAGTTATAACTGTAGAATATAAGTATGCCGTAAGCGGCGTTCAATTTAAAGACAGCAACGACAAAAATCACAAAATTTATTACGAGAACCCCGAGTTGTATTCGACGGGTTCCGAAGTTGTGTTGTTAGACAATTATAAGCGCGACGTACCGCAACTTATGTCTACGACTACGCCTCAAATAGTGCTTGAATCGAAACACAACATTATAAACCGCGAATATGTTTCGCTCGATATTGCGGTTAAGCAAAATAATTATCCGTATTTGTTGCCCAAAAAGGCAATAGGTTCGTCGATTTATTATTTCCCTCTCGGCACAAAAGAGAGCGAAATGACTGATAAGCATATAGGAAACGCGTTATTTAAAACTCGCAATACCGATATTTTGATTGATTCTACGGTTGTAGTTTTGCGCGACCTGTTCTCGCTCAGCGTAGGCGAGAAAAAAGATTGGCAAACTTTCAGCCTTTTTTACGGCTACGGCGAAAATATTTACACGATTCAAGACGGATATATTGCGGGACGCGACGAAAAATTTTCGGCGGTTTCCCATTATACGCTTTATCGCCGTTTCGACGAAGTAAAGCTTTACACAGACGCCACGTATTCGCAAGAGCTTTCTGCGAGCGCGCCTATTACGGTTTCGAGCGGCGATATCTTTACCGCTTATCCTTCAGGCGTTATAAAAATGAAAGACAAATCCGATTTCGTTGTTGCACACGATAATGCGGCATGGCATTTTGCGTGCAGTTCGTTGGCGGAGACATATCCTTTAAACACTTCGTCGGTGGAGCGGCTCGGATTCGGAAGTTATAAGCTTGTTTGCGAACCGGGCAAGACTTACGAAGGAACGTTCTCGTTCGGCGAGGCCGAGTTTAAAGAGGACGGTAAGTCGGTGTCTGTCGAAGTTTCGGTTTCGAATACGCAAGTCAGTATTGCGAGTATAGAGCTTTTTGCCGACGCGCAGTATACGCAACCGTTCTTAATGCCTACGCTTTATACCAATTCGGGACGGCAATCAAGCGCGGATGTTTACTATAAAGTTACTTACGCTCCTAAAAAACCGGGCGACACCGCCTACGAAGGGTTTGAATATACTTTGCCGCAAGGTTTTGCCGTCACGGGATTTAACCCCGCATTTTTAGACGAACCTTTCGGGAACGACATAACGGGCTTTGACGGCGTGTCGTTTGGCGAGAGCGGCGAGCTTATTTACGAGGGCGAATTCGAAATTACGCGCACTACTGCGCCGAACGAAATCTACGACGGATTTGCCGTCGTAAGCGCTAACGGCGGCGTTTCGGCGTCGAGCAAAATACGCGTTACCACAGCGGTCGAGCGCGCTTTTACGGCGGATTTGAACGCGAACGGCTTGATAGTGTTGAGTAGCGATGCCGTGCCGCAAAACGTTACGGTGACGTATGTGCCTAACGGAAATAACTCCTATGATATTTTGTTTAATTTCGCTCAAAACGGAAACGAAATCGACCGCGAAAATCTTCATTATATGGCGCAGTTCTCTTATGCGGACGGCGGCGCGGTTAGCGGAATAGAAGGCGTTTTCCGTTCGAACACCACCGACTATTTCGGTAACGCGGACACAGCCGAAGCGAGAAAAGCTATTACCATGTATCGCTTCACGGCGCTCGGCACGAGAATAGACGATTTGTTGCTTACGATTACCGTAGTGGAAATTCTTGACGACGACGAAAAATATACTTACGAATTAAAACTGAAAATAACCGTCGACGTGGGAATTGAAAAGCTCGGCTTGAAAATAGGCGACGCCGTGTATTCGGGAAATGGCGGCAAGCTTGACGTGATTACTACGGGCGATAGCGGCGAGCAACAATTTGCGCTCGAAGCCGTTATAAACGACGGCGACGAAAATCGCAAACCCCAAAACGACCCCGAACTTACGTATTCGCTTGAAAACGCGTCGTGCGAAAACGTGTTCCGCGTGCATGACGGAAAACTGTGGGTTGCAAACAGCCAAACTCAATCGGCTTCCGCTACGCTTGTTTTGAGCGCGGGCGTCAAAGAGGTGAGAGTTCTCATAAGCGTGAGCACTTCTAAGGTGAGCATTGCGTTTGACGATAAAAACATAGAAGAAGTTCGCACCGACAATTCGGTAATAAACGTTAAAGCTACCGTTACCAACGCGGGCACGAACGACCCCGTTAAAAACGCCGAAATAACTTACACCGTTAAAGACGACAAGAACAATATAGTTGTATCGAACGACCCGAGTAGTCCGAATATTACGGTTCGCGGCAGTTTTGGCACGTTTACCGTAGTGGCGTCTTACACGTCGCCCGAAGGCGTGACTGTGGAAGCGAGCGCTACCGTTACGGTGCGCGTGCCTGCGAGCGAAATAGAAGTTAAAAACAATGCGGGCACAAAGCTTGCGTCGGGAGCAAAGCTCGAACTTGCTTGCGGGCAAAGCGGAAACGACTGTACGTTCTCGGTAAAAGCATTGAGCGCGATTGCGGGCTTAGACCCCGCCGACACTACGCTTACGGTTTCGAGTTCCGCCGATTGCGTGGGGGCTACGATTGAAAACGGCACGCTTACGCTCAATCCTTTGAAGGCGGGCTCTGCCGTTATTACCGTGTCGGGCGCCGACGGCAAAACGTTCGCGTTTAACGTTAACGTTTCGCAAGCGGTTTTGAGCGTTGATTTTAAAGACGGCAATTCCGAAATAAACGTGTTCTCGGGTTATTCGGCAGATTTCAGTGTGACTTTGAGCGGCGTTCCGAGCGGATATTCGTTCGCTGACGTAAAAATATATATCGACGGCAACGAAATGTCTGTCGGCGGCACTGCTACGGGAGCTTTCTCGGTTGCGCTTACGGGAATAAATTATTATCGCGTTACAGTTAACAGAAGCGCGCTTACTGCGGCGGATATTAAAGCGCATACAGTGAGAGTTACCGCTCAACTTCAACGCAACGGCGCTGATGTGTTGCCGCTCGAATCGAGCGTAAATTTTGAAATTACGGCTAAGCAAAACGCTTATACGCCAAAAATAGAACTTCGCAAAAACGGAACTCTTGTATTGCCCGCAGGCGACGTTTACGAAATAGACAAAAAACTTGCAAGCGAATACAAGTTTGTTCTTGCAAACGCTCCCGCCGTGAGTTATGTTGCAACGTTTGTAGCGAGCAACGGTTCGCTTACGCTTACCAACGCGAATAATTCGGCTACGTTCACCATTTCGCAATGCGGCAATGTGAGCGTCAGTGTGAATGTGGTTCTTTTCGGCGATGGCGCTTACTCCTTTACTTCTTCGCTCGAAATCGTTATAGCCGATTCGGGCGTGCTCGAAAGTAAGGCTTATATATCCGACGATGAAGACGGCGAAATTACCGTGAATTCGGACGGAAGCGTTACGGGCGCCACGCAAATAGGCGAGAACGTTGACGTTAGCTATGAGTCCGACCCCAAAGTGCTTGCGCTTGTCGTGAATTTCGAGGGAGCTCCGTCCGCTTTGTCAAACGCTACCTTAACCGATTTCATTGTGAGCGATAATTCGGCGCTCGAATTTATCAAGAGCGAAATTCGTCACGGCAAATTCTTCGTTGCCTATTATAAAGCAAAGGCGACGGGAAATATAGCGCTCGGCGTGCACACTTCTATGCTTGGTGGAACGGTGTATTCGGCTAATACGGTTAGCGCCACGCTTGAAGCCGTTATGCCCGAATTTACGGTTACTAACGCAAGCGGAATAACGCTTAATCCGGGCGAGAGCGTCGTCGTTACGGTGAATAACGGCAATGCAAGCGACTTTAAAGGAGCTTTAACATATTCGGCTACGCTCAGAGCGGAATTTGCCGCAGTTGCGCAAAACGAGTCAGAACTCAACGAGTTTACGGTGAGTGCGAAAAAGTTGCTTGGCGGCGGAAATGCCACGCTTGTAGTGACCGTTACGGTTAGCGGCGGACTTTACAACGGCTACAAAGAGACGTTTGAAATTCCCGTAACCGTGAACGTTTACGCTTCGCCCGCAATTTCGGTGACAGAAGAAGCTAAGCTCGCGGCAAATCAACAAACGCTCGATTTGGGTGCGCTTCTAAACGTAACGCACGACAGCGGCGATAATAGTTTTGCTTACGAGGTTGAATACACCTACGATAATATATACGGAACACTCGTTGTTTCGCAAAATAAAGACGGAAGCGGAACGTATACGAGAGGGGAAGCGGCGAAAGACGGTGCCGTGTTCGAATTAGGCTATACGTTTAAAGTTACTGGCGGCTATTATAGCGGAGCTACGCCCGTAAAGGGAACAATCAAAGTTACCGTTATGCCCGCGTCCGCAACTTTGACTGTGGACGGCGGCGTGGGTATAAGCGGCGTTCGCTATGTTAGCGGCAATTCAAAACTTACTTTTACCGCGAGCGTGGGAAATATTTCTCGCGAATATATTGCGGCGAGTTATTCGGTAGACAAGAGCGAGTGGGGCTCGATTTCGGGCAACACGTTCGTGCCCGCAATTTACGGCGGTGAAACCGTACCCGCTTCTTCCGAAGCGAACATTACAGCCACAGTAAAAATTGTTGGCGGCGATTATGCGGGAGCCGAGTATACCGTGACAGAACGCGTTTGCGTAACATGGCTTGCGAAGCAATCGGCGTCGAGCAAATTCTCGGCAAAAGCTGGCGAAAGAATCGACTTGAAAACGCTGTTTAAGAGCGCGGACGGGAATGTGCTTACGGGAATAAGCATTTCGTCCGATTCCGCATTCGTTGCGCAAGAGGGCGACTATTTAAAAGTTTTGCCAAACGCCAACTACGGCACGGCGAACAAAACCGTTAAGCTGTTTGTAACTCACACCGATTCGAACAATAGAGCGTATTACGGAGAGTTCGATTTCACCGTATTGCCTATTGCAGTGCCCGAGTTCGAAGTGACGCAAAACGGAAATACGTTTGTAGCCAACGACGGAAAAACGTTTAGCGGCGCGCAATACAAAATAGATGTGCTTTCGGGCAAAGAACTGCTTGATAATTATGATACAGCATACGACGTTTATTCGACTGAAAACACGTTCACGCTTACGCCCAAAACTCTGTCGCTCGGCGGCAACGTTGTGCTCCGCGTCTTCATGAAAATAGAGGGCGGCGATTACGAGGGCGGAACTTACGACGGCAACGTGTGGGAAAAGACTGTGACTCTGTCGGTTACGGGCAAGCGCGCTCCCGTGCTCTCCGAAGTGGGCTTTAAGCTTTCGGAAGACGGCAACGGCGGACAAATTACCGCGACGATAGAGAACGGAGACGGGTATACGTTTGGTTACGCCTATGCCGTAACGGAAGGAAGCGGAATTTTGCTTGCTCCCGACGGTAGCTTTACGTTTGCGAAAACGTCGCAAAAACAAAGCGCGAAAGTTACTGTGAGCGTGACCGTGTCGGGCGAGCCTTATAACGGACTTGTGCTCACGGGCATTACCGCCGAAATTGAGGTTCTCGCCGCAACTGCGCCCACGCTTACGGCTAACGTTCAAGGTGGCGTAATAATCCCCGTAGTTTCTTCGGGCGACAGCGCAACGTTCTCGTTTGCGCTTGCAGACCAGACGCAAGCGAAGTATATCAACTTGAACGCAACTACGGGCGAATTTAAACTGAAAGATTCGTCGTTTGGCGGAACTATAAAAATTGCGGTTAGCGCGAGCCTTACAAGCGGCGCATATAAAGGAACCTCGATAAATTGCGAGGCTACCGTTACTTCGGTTGCCGCGCCCGTTCCCGGCGAGCTTTCGCTCGGAACGCTTACGCCTAACGCCCAAATCAATCCCGTTTCGTTTACGGGTAGCTTTACGTTTGCGGGTAGCGGCTTCGAAGTGTTGTTTGTGCAAGTAAAAGAATATTCGTCGCGCTTATCCACTCACGGCGCTACGGGCTTTGTGATTACGCCGAATTCCGAAAGCACCCCCGTTAAGGTTACGCTTTATTACCGCGTTAAGGGCGATTGCAGTTATACGGGCGAAATTTTGAGTAAGGGATACGACGTTCCTATTCCCGCGCTTCCGAAGCTTACCGCTACGGCGACGAGCACTAAAATAACGGTTGCGTTCAACTATGCGCATAGCGGCGATTTCGAGTTCGCGGTTGGCGATGCGGACAAAAAATACGTAACAATCGACGCGCAAGGCAATTTTGTGGGAAGCTACGAATCGCGCACAATTCCCGTAACCGTTTCGGCTACCGTAAACGGCGGCGTGCTCGGCGGCGTGCTCGGCGGCTTGGAGTTCACGTTCGAACTTGAAATAACAACTTCCGTTCCTACGCTTACGCTCGAAGTTACGAGAAACGAAAACGGCGGCGCGGTTGTTCCCTCGCTATCGGATGGCGGCGAAAACGCGCAATACGAATATACGGTGACGAGCGGTAACAGCGTAACGCTCGCGTCGAATACTTCGGGCGCGTTTACTGCGGTAAGCGGCAGGTCGGGCAAAACGGTAATAAAAGTTAAAGCCACTCTCGAAAGCGGCGCGGTTGTTGAGAACACAGTCGAGGTAGTTATAGCCGCCGACAGTGCGGGAATTACGGCAACGGTCGGCGAGGGCGACACTGCTACGACGGCGGGCAAAATTATTTATAACGTAACGTTCGAAGGGTTTAACGGCACAATTACCGCCGTGAAAAATAATTCCGAACATGTGAACGCGGAAATAAGCTCCAACGGAATAACGGTGACAGCCGACTATGACGAAGACGGCGATGAGCAAACCGAAACGCTTGAATGCGACGTTATGTTCGAAAACGAGAGCGGGGAATATGTGTTCGCAACGGTAACGTTTGAAGTTGCCTATAAGGTTAACGCGACTCCCGTAGAAACGCCCGAAATTATCTCTGAGGCATAAAAATTATGGAAGAATTTTTTGCAATCGATATTTGCGGCAGAAGAGAAGAATTACCCGTTATGAGGCTTGAAAACGGACCGAAGATAGCGTTTTTCAATTTGCACGGCAATGTTGAGCTCACCGAATTTTGCGCTCGTAAGCTCTCGGAAAAGCTTGCGGGCAAAGCGGACGTTATTCTCACCGCCGAAAGCAAAGGCTTGCAACTTGCGCACTGCGTTGCGCGCGAGCTCGGGCAAAGTTTTTATGCGGTTGCGCGAAAGAGCAAAAAGCTATACATGCAAGACGGCATTTCGGTGGCTGTTAAAAGCATAACCACGAAGGGAGAACAAAGGTTTTATTTGTCGGCGCACGACGTACGATTGCTTTGCTGCAAACGCGTGGCGGTGGTAGACGACGTAATATCGTCGGGCGGCTCGATTGAGGCGCTTTGCGAGCTCGTGCGGGAGGCGGGCGGCGAAGTCGCCGTTAAAGCTGCGGTGCTTGCCGAAGGAGAAGCCGCGCAAAGAGACGACATAATATTTTTGAGTCCGTTGCCTATTTGGGAATAAAGTTTTTGGCTTTTAAGCAATCCGAAAAGTCAATCGAAAAAGTTGAGCGTAATTTGTTGACAAATGTGTGGCAATGTATTATACTATATATGTGTATTATATATTCGTCGCAAAAGTTGGTGAAATATGCGCGATGATATAGAATAGCACGGCAAACGGACAAAACCGTTAGTTGCAAAATTAAAGTAAACGTCGGGAGTTGTTTCGTTCGTTAGTTAATCAAGTTAAGAAAAAACATAATAAGGTCAAAGAAGACTGCGGAATATGACGCGGTCTTTTTTTGTTATATAAAATTATAAACCGTAATCGCTACGAGCATAAAGCAAAAATAGAAAGGAATGGCTAAGATAGAAATGGCAAAGAAAAAAACAAAACTTATTATATTTTTACTTATCGGCTTGCTTGCGGCTGTTTTGGCTGGCGTGACGATTTTCGGGGTTGTTCGTTGTTCCGAAAAAAGCAAAGAGGACGCTCGCGGCGCGGAAGTAGGGCAATATTATTGCTATGACGGAGATGAGGAGTATGCTCTCAATCTTTCGGATGGCGGAAAGTTTGATTGTTCGATAAAAGGTTCGCAAATGTCGGGCAGTTACACAAATAAAGACGGCGCGCTAACTCTTACATATGCAAACGGAACGCTTACGGCGAAATTAAAGGGCAACGCGATTGTTTTGACGTATGACGGCATTGAAATGACGTTTTATAAGAAAATGGATTTCACCGTTTCTTTCGATACGAAAGGCGGGAGCACGGTGGATTCTGTAACGGTGCGGAACGGCAAGAAAGCGCCTAAGCCCGCCGACCCGCAAAAAGAGGGCTTCGCTTTTGTGGCGTGGTATTCAGACTCCGATTGCGCGCAAGCGGCGTATGATTTTTCGTCGGTTGTGACCGAAAATATTACGCTGTACGCTAAGTGGATAGACAGTAATTTCGCTCCCGAGAACGAGCGGCTTATATCGTTCGACCTCTGCTATGCCGATGCGGAACCGCTCGAAAGCAGAAAAACCGTAGGCGGAAAACTTTATAACGCGCCAGAGCCGCAAAGAGAGGGATACGCCTTTGCGGGGTGGTGGATAAGCATGTACGGCGACAGAGAAAAACTGTCGTATAAGTTTGCCGAAGGCGTTACCGAGTTCGACGGAGACGCCACGCTGTACGCCTTATGGTATTCCAAAGCCAAAACGGATAAACTTGCCGCGCCGCAAGCGGACATACAAAACAATCTTATATTGTGGAACAGCGTAGAAAACGCGACCAAGTATAAAATCGAAGTGAGCGGCCCGTCCGGCTTTAAGGCGATAAACGAAGATATTCCGTCCACGAGTAAGCCGGTAAAATTTTCGGAAAGTCCTGCGGGCGACTATGTGGTGAAAGTTACGGCGATTGCATCGCAAGAAAAAAATAATTCCGACACGACTTTTAGGTATTACATAAACAAATGGCTGAAAAAAGTGCCTTTCTTCAAGGTTGAGAACGGCGCGTTATTGTTCGGCGAAGTTGAGCATGCCGACAAATATCTAATATCGGTGGATTGCGGCGACAAAAATCATAATCATACCGAATTAGACATAGGCAAGCGCAATACTTTTGATTTTTCTGATTGCGCTATGCAAGAGGGCGGCATTCGCTTTACCGTTAAAGCGGTTGCGGCGAACTACGCTCCGTCGGTATCCGAGTTTACCTACGGGAAAGGCGTTTACGACGTGAAAAATCTTGCGTTTGACGAAGACACGCAAATATTCGCGTGGGACGCGGTTGACGGCATTACAAATTACCGAGTGCACGTTAGTTGCGAGAATGCCGAACACAAGCACGGCATATCGGTTAATAATGACAAGAAAACAAGTTTCTGCATAAAAGAATACGAATTTTGCGACGCGAAAACGACGGTGAGCGTTCACGCCGAAATAAAGGGATACAAAGCGGGCGCGGCGGCAGAACTTTCTCTCTCGCTTGCTCGGCTTGCCACTCCTTCGAACATACGCATTACGGGCAACACTTTGAGCTGGAACGAAGTGAAAGGCGCAACGAGCTACACCGTGAAGGTGGGCGAAACTGAGGTGAATACGAACGGCACACAAACCTCGCTTGAATTGAATAATGGAGATCTTACTTGGAGCGACACGGATTATACGCTTTCGATTAGAGCTAACGGCGCGCAAAATTCACTGTGGAGCGACCCGCTCGACATTAGGTATTACGCTATGTATGCCACGCTTAACTATTCGCACAGCGTTGTTTCGTGGCGGCATGTTGTGGGCGCTGTATACTACGAAGTTAAGGTAAACGACGGCACGCCGCTCAAAATAGAAGACGGCGCGAATTTTGCGGAAATCGCTCTGACGAAAGCGGGCGACAATTCCGTAAGCGTGCGTTTTAACGACGGAAGCGAAGACAGCGAATGGGCGACGTTTACAGTATTCGCCTACACGGTGACGTATGACGCAAACGGCGGCTCTGCAAATGTCGAGTTGCAGTATAAGGCTGACGGCGACAAGATGAACGGCACCGCCGAAAGTCTTCCCGTAGCCGAAAAACAAGGTTACGATTTCCGCGCATGGTACAACACCGAGAAAGGCCCTAATTCCAACGGAGCCGCTTGCAAAGACGATTACTTTTATTACGGCGCCGACGTTAAACTTTACGCTTACTACGCGCCCAAGAGCTATACCGTTACGCTGTATTACGACGACGGCAGACCGCTCGACGGCACAGAAAAGTTCACCGTTTTATTTGGTATGCCATTTACTCTTCCCGTACCGAACGGCGTGAGCGAAGATAAGTCGTTCGGCGGTTGGTTCGGTGAGAGCGGCGGCAAAGGGTTGCAATACACCGACGAGGTGGGCGCAAGTATTTTCGGTTGGCCTCGTCCCGAGAATGTGGAATTGCACGCATTTTGGCGCGACCTTATTCTCGATTACACCGAGACCGAATTCGAAGGGCGTAAGGTATATTCGGTAGCCAAAGGTTTGCGAATTTACGGTCAAACGGAAATTTTCGTACCCGAAACCTACAAGGGGTTGCCTGTAATTTTGGGCCCCAACGCCTTTTACGGTTGCACGTCCGTAAAAAAAATCAGCATACCCGACAGCATACTTTCAATATCCGAAGTGTCGCCTTTCGGCGGGTGCACCGCGTTGCAAGAAATAGAAATACGACACGTGGAGGGCAACAATAATATTCGCTATTGGACGCACGGCGGCGTATTGTACGACAGCGGTCGAGCGGATACTCGCGTCGCGTCGCAACTTACGTTTGTTCCGACCCGACTTGAGGGGGAATACGCAATTCCCGCAGATAAAAACGTGACTTCTATAAAAGCGAACGCGTTCGAAAACGTGGCGGGACTTACGAAAGTCGTTATTCCCGCAAGCGTTACCGACGTGGGCAGTCAGGCGTTTAAAGGTTGCATAGGTTTAGCGGAAGTGATTTTTTCCGCACCTGAAAGTAAAGCCGCCGCGTTGCCGCTCACGCTCTACGACTGGGCGTTTGAGGGGTGCTCTTCGCTTGCGGCTATTACGTTGCCCGCAAGACTTAAAACAATTCCGCTCGAAAGATGCCTTATTAACGACTATACGTTTAACGAATACGACTACGAAGATTTCGGCGGCGCAAACTTTATCACCGACATAACGAGCCGTTACGATTACACCGACCTTAAAGACGCGTTTAAAGGGTGTTCTTCGCTTTCGGAAATACACGTGGAAGCGGGGAACGAAAATTACTCTTCGGAAGACGGTATTTTGTATGACGGAAGCGGAGCTAAACTTTTGTATTGCCCTTCGGGAAGAACGAAATCGGTGAGAATTAGGAGTTCGGCTTCCGAGATAAGCGACGGCGCGTTTTACGGAAGTAAAGCCGTTTATATAATCGAAATTCCCTCGAACGTAACTAAGCTCGGAGAACTCGCGTTCTATAAGTCAAACGTGCGCACGCTTTCTTTCGGCGGCGGAATAGAGTCGGAGCCTCTCGTTATAGGCAAATGCGCGTTCGCGTGTACCTCGCTCGAAAACATGACGTTCGAAAGCGGCAGCAACGTTTCGGAGTTCGATTCTTTGGCTTTCTACGATTGCAAAAAGTTGACTTCGCTCGGTTTGCCCAAAACGTTGCAAAAGGTAGGTTACAGAGCGTTTTACCGCTGTTCGGCTCTCACCGAAGTTGCGTTTGCGGATAACGACGGCGCGAACGCGAGTCTTACTTTCGGCGGGGAAACGTTTAACTATTGCGCTAAACTCGAAACGCTCACTCTTCCCAAGCAAGCGAAAAATTTGCCCGGTTTCGTGGGATGCTCTTCGCTTAAAAATATCAATGTGAGCGAAAGTAGTTTGTATTTATCGGAACAGAACGGCGCCGTGTTCGACAAAGCTCAAACGACTCTGTTCTATTTTCCCGAGAACGCGACAGAATACAAAGTGCCCGAGAGCGTAACTGCGATTGCCGAAGGCGCTTTCCGCGAAAACAAAAAATTGCAAAGAATCACGTTAGGCAAAAACTTGCAAACTATCGGCAAAAATGCGTTTTACCAGTGTGAAGCGCTTACCGAAGTGATTTTTGCAAGCGGCGGAAGCGAAGACCTTATTATAGAGGCAAACGCGTTTTATAATTGCTCTGCAATCACCGCTCTTAACTTGCCGTCGCGTATTCGCGCAATAGGCGACTTTGCTTTCTATAAAGTTGGTGAACTCTCCGCGCTCACGTTCGGCGGCGCCGATTCGCGTCTCGAAAGCATAGGAGAGAGCGCGTTCGCGTATACGGGAGCAAACACGGTACGTATTCCCAAGAACGTAACTGTGCTATCCGCCGAATCGTTTGCATACAGTCCGGTAAAAAGAATAACGTTTGAAGACGGCAGCAGGCTTTCGACGATTGCATATAAAGCGTTTTATTGTTCGTCTCTTACGTCTTTCACCGTTCCGAATACCGTAACGGTAATAGCTCCCCAAGCGTTTGCCGACAATGCGTCGCTCGCCGAACTCATATTCGTTTCGGGAGGCACGGACGACCTTATAATAGGCGCGGTAGACTCAGAGCATAAGGAAGACGGCTACTTTGCCTACGGCGAATCGTTTGCGCGTTGCACTGCGCTTGCTTCGGTATTCTTGCCGAGTAGAACGACCGAACTCGGTTACGCTACGTTTTACGGTTGTTCCTCGTTAAAAACGGTGACGTTTGCGGGCGAGGGAGAAGAGAGCGGGCTCAAATTTATTCCCGACCGCGCATTTGCGTTCTCGGGGCTTACGAGCGTTATAATTCCCAAATCGGTACGTAATTGCGACGCGATTAAAACCAATCCCGCCGCTACCGACGCATATCACGCCGCAGCAGTAAGCGAGGGCGCGTTCGCGGGCTGTGTTTCTTTGCAAACGGTGACGTTCGAGAGCGGCAACGCTAACGACGTGACGATAGACAAATGGGCGTTTAAAGATTGCGCTTTGCTTACGAAAATCGTTTTGCCCGCAAATATAACTTCCTATACCGACGAAACGGGCGCGGAGCTTAACACGTTCTTTTCGAATTCGTCGGTGTTCGACGGTTGCACCGCGTTGCAAACGTTGGAAATGGACAATAACGAAAAATACAAAGCTTATGAAGGAATAATTTACAATAGCGATTTCAGCGCCGTAGTAGTGTGCCCGCCGGGAATAAAACGCGCGAATATTCACGACAACGTGAAGACGCTCAATAGCGCCACGTTCTCGTCTTGCAAGAGTCTTACCTATATTTCCATTCCCGCCACGCTCTCTAATCTTGTGAACGCTCTCAAAGCGAGCGGTCGCACAATAGACGTTCGCGTGAACGAGGGGCAAACCGACGTTATTAAACTCGATAACGGCGTGCTGTGCGCGGCTGAAAACGGCAACCCCGTTGCCGTGCTCTACGTGCCCGACACCTTGACGGGAACGTTTGAAATTCCCAAAACCGTAACTCGTATCGCCGAGCTTGCGTTTAACGAGAGCAAGCTCTCGCAAGTCACGTTCGAAGAGAGTTCGAATTCCGCGCTCGGCGACCTTTATATAGAAAGCAGCGCGTTCATGATGAGCGAAATAGCGGAAATAACGTTGCCCGCGCGTCTCGTGTCGCTCGGCGAAAACGCGTTTATTTCGTGCGGCAATCTTTCTTCGGTTACGTTCGACGCGAATTGCAGACTTTCCGAGCTCGGGAACGCGGCTTTCTATAAATGCGTAGCGCTCGCTTCCATCGAGTTTCCCGCTTCCGTGAAAGAAATTCCCGATGCTACGGGTTCGTTCAATTTGTTCGGCGGATGCGCGAATTTAACGAGCATTACGTTTGGCGACGGCTCGCGCTTAGAGAAAATAGGAAGTTACGCCTTTGCGGGAAGCAATATAAATAGCATTGAAATCCCCGCTTCGGTTACCGTTATAGGCGAACATGCGTTCGACGGTTCCGCGCTTACGTCGGTGCAGTTTGGCTCCGCAAGCAGGTGCGAAACAATAGGCGCTTATGCGTTTTACGGTTGCGGGGCTCTATCGTCGTTCCAAATACCCGCAAGCGTAAAGACTGTTGCGAACGGCGCGTTCGGCGGTTGCGGAGCGCTTGCGAGCGTGACGGTGGGAGAGAACAGCGCGTTGCAAATTATAGGGAACGCGGCGTTTTCGGGTTGCACGGTGCTCGGCAATTTTGCCGTTCCGTCGGGCGTAACGAATATAGGCGACGAAGCGTTCTTAGGTTGCGCGAGCATAACGTATATCGCGCTCCCCTTCGGAGTGCGCTCGCTCGGGCGCGCGGTGTTCAGCGGTTGTACGTCGCTCGCAAGCATAGCAAATATCGAAAACGTTGTTTCTTACGGCGAAAGCTGTTTTGCCCGCACCGCTCTCACGGAGTTTGTTTTGCCTAACGGCATCACCGAACTTGCAGCAAGCTTATTCGAGCGTTGCACGAAATTGACTACGGTGGTTATTCCCGACACAGTGCATACCGTAGGCGAAAACGCGTTTAACGGCTGTTCGTCGCTTGCGAGCGTTAAATTGCCGGTAAACGCGCGGTTTAACGAAATTCCCGACCACATGTTCAGCGGTTGCAGAAAACTTACCGAAATTGCTTTGCCGAATACCGTAAAAACGATAGGCAGTTACGCTTTTTCGTCAACGGGCATAAACGAGTTCGTAGTGCCCGACAGCGTAATGGTAATTAAATCGGGAGCTTTCTCGGGTTGCGTGTCGCTCAGAAAGATTACGGGTCTTAGGTACGTTACTCAAATATCTTCGATGAGAGACGGCAGTCCTTTTGACGGTTGCGTGCGACTGACCGAAATCGAGTTGCCCGTCACTGCGGCATTTACGACTATTTCATCGGCGCTTTTGCAAAATTGCACCGGGCTGACTCACATAAAAATTCCGTCGAACGTGCAACGCATCGAAAGTTATGCGTTCGCGGGTTGCACTTCGCTTCAAAGCGTGGAGTTCGAAGGCGGCGTGAATTATATCGGCGCATATGCGTTTTATAATTGCCAAAAGCTCAATAACGTGACGCTTCCCTCGTCGATGCGCACAATAGCGAACTGTGCGTTCGGCGCTTGCTATGGTCTCGAAGCAATCGAACTGAACTACGGTTTGCAATCGCTTGGGCATTCCGCATTCGCAAATTGCACTCGTCTTAGCGAACTCGCTTTGCCCGCCACGTTATACGAAATAGGTAGTTACGCTTTCAGAAACTGTTTGGCGTTACGCTCTGCGGCGGTAATTCCCGCAAGCGTTACGAGCATAGGATACAATCCGTTTGCGGGCTCTTCGGTTGAGAGCTACTCGATAAGCGGCGATAACGCTTATTTGCGAGTGGAAAATGACGCGCTCATAGCGGCAACCGATGACGGCGACGTTATAATCGCGTTCCCGTCGAAGATTACAGGCTCTTACACGATTCAGCCAAATATGATTGTGGGACCTCACGCGTTCGAAGATTCCGCGCTCGGCGAAATAGTCTTGTCGCCAGACGTGCGGTTGATATACGATTACGATGCGTACAGTTCGACCGCCGACAGATACAAAGGATATAACTTTAATAATTCGGCTATAACGAGAGTAGTTATTCTCGGTAAAAATCAATCGATTACTATTTGCGCGTTCGGCTTTGCGGGCATGACGCTCTCCGACGGCATTTACTTTATTGGTTCCGAAGCGGAGTGGCTCACAAACGTTGCGCAAGACGGCAACAGAACGTTGCGCGAGGCGAACCGCTATTATTATTCCGAAACGTATGCGCCGGGAACGTGGCATTATGCGGAAAACGAAATTCGTTTTTGGCAAGAACAAGATTTGAAACCCGTTACTTATTCTTTCCGACTCAATAACGGCGAAGACGCCGAAAGCGTGAAAGAGGTGTTCCTCTCGGCAGACCAACTTCCCAAACCGCAAAAAGACGATTGCGTGTTCGACGGTTGGTACGATAACGCCGAGTTTTCGGGGAAACCGATAAAATTCCCTTACTTTACCGGCAGCGACGCCACGCTCTACGCTAAATGGGCGAATATATACGATTGCGACGGAAGCACCAAAGAAAAGGCGCACAGAGTGACGCTCGACGCCGTATACGAAAAGACGGTGAACACCAAAGACACATGGTTTGCAATTATGCTGTTGCAAGAAACGCGGCTCAAAATTACCGTTAGAAGCGCTTCGAGCATAATGTGCGCTTTATACGATTCCGACGGTTCGCAAACCGATAGCAACAACGGCGAATTCGTGGCTGTTAAGAATTTTGCGGCGGATACGTATTATCTCAATGTTGCGGTGTATTACGGCGCCAACGATTGCACCGTGCGAGTTGAGCAAATTCCCGAAACGGAAGGCTCTACCAAAAATAAAGCGATAGAGCTCGATATTTCGAAAGCGTACGAACAGTCGTTTGACGCGGGCGAGTATTGGTTCAAACTTACCCTTTCCGAAAACACCGCGTTTAATATGTATGCCGAAGGCGCAAGCTTGTCGTACATCATGTATAACGATAAAGACGTTGCTATAAAGGGCGGAAGTTTGCCCGCAAGCGGAATAGAAGCGGAGACGGGAGTGTACTATTTAAAGGTGTACACAAGCGGTTCGCTTAGCGGCTTTACGCTGAAAATAGCGCCCGAGCCCGGTTCGTCTATGGCGACGGCGGCGGAAGCGGAGCTCAACAAAACCTATTCGGTGAAAACAAGCGGCATGTATTGGCTCAAATTTACGCCCGATATTTCGGCAAAGGTAATTATTACGGCAAGTTCGTATTTGGCGGGCGGAACAATGTATGCCTATATTTACGACGAAAGCGGAGCTCTTATAAAAGAGAGCGGCTATGCCTATACGAGTTCGCTGTCGCTCAAATGCGTGTTTGTGGAAAATAAAACTTATTATGTGGCAGTACGCCCCATGACGGGCTCTTCGCTCAGCGTTACGTTTGCAGCTGAACAAATAGCTACGCCTACGGGGCTCAGCAAAGACACCGCCGTAGAGGTCGATTTGTCGCAAGATTTCTCTCAACGCCTGTATGCCGACCTCATGCCGTGCTGGTTCACGTTTACGCTTTCCAACGAAGCGGACATACAAGTGAATTTCATCGACACGGGTTACAACGATATTGTGTACGTGCTTTTCGACGAAGACGGAAACACGGTGGCGAACGGAAGATTTAATTGGGGCGAGAGCACGTTCGAACTGACTGAAAAGTTAAAGTCGGGTAAGTACTATTTGCTTGTAAACCTTTGGGGAAACAGCTACGACGACTTTACAATCAACATTGCCGAGTTGTGAAAAAGGCAAACACTTCGTTCGTATTAAATTTTTATCTAGGAGTATAACATGAAAAAAAGACTGTTTACCGCACTGCTTGTAACGGTTATTTCGCTCTTATTTGCGTTAGGACTGTGCGCTTGCGACTCGAAGCCAAACGCCTCGAACACAACCGTAACGCTCGATAGCGCTAAAATCGAACTGACGGAAGGCGAAACTCACACGCTTACCGCCAACGTCTCGAATAAAGACGTTGCGCTTTCGTGGCGCTCGTCCGACGAGACCGTTGCAACCGTAGCGGGCGGCACAGTTACTGCCGTGAAAGAGGGTAAAGCGATTATTACAGTGACTACTTCGGACGGAGCTGCGGCTACGTGCGAAGTTACCGTAAAAGCGCCCGTAGCCGTTACGGGAATAACGCTTAACAGCGAGGCGATTACGCTTACCGAGGGAGAAAGCCATACGCTTACCGCTTCGCTTTCGCCCGAAAACGCCACAAATAAATCGGTAACATGGGCTTCTTCGTCGGAACAGTTCGCCACAGTTGCGGACGGCGTAGTTACCGCAGTTAAAGAGGGCAAGGCTACAATTACCGCAACGACGGTAGACGGCGAATTTACTGCGGAATGCGAAATTACCGTAAAAGCGCCGCTTCCCGGTTCTACCAAAGCTTTGGCTGTGGAATGCGCGTTAGACGAAGAAAAAACTATAAAATACGGCGAACTCAATACGTATTGGCTGAAATTCACGGCGCAAAGCACGGGGCGTTTGCGCGTGTATGCGGAGGGCGACAGCGCGTACAGTCAGCAAAATACCGTTACGCTTTATGACTCCGACGCTCACGAACTTGGCTCCGATAAAGCCAACAAAGTCAGCTTATATGCGCAAGTAACGCAAGGCGAGCTTTATTATATCGAGTTGCGAACTACGCTCAGTTCGTATGACGCCACCGTACTGCTCGAAATGCCCGAAGACGGAGCGTATAAAGAAATCGCGAAAACGGTTGAGTTCGACACCGCAGACAGTTTCACTTTGGAGGCGGGCAAAGCTTTTTGGTATAAATTTACCGTTTCCGAAGCTTCGATAGTTGAAGCGACTCTCGACGAAGAAAACGCCGACATAAGGTTCTATTTCGACAATGCGCAAGACGGCGCCACAAGCATGACGTACTATACGGCGGGCGAATACTATGTGAAAGTTACGAATAAAGGCGAACAAAGTGCGAGCGTATCGGTTGCGTTTTCCGCTCAAACCATAGCCGACATACCCGACGGCGCCGCAAAGGAAAAGCCGTTCGATATTGTTGCGACGGTTGCGGGAATTTCAAAAGCGAACTTGCCGAAAAACAGGGACAACTGGTTCAAAATTGCCGCAGATAAAGACAGACAGGTGAAAATTGCGGTTACCAACGACAACGGACAAAGTCACGATTACGTGTGGTATGACGGTGACACGGCAACTACCGAACATTTTGACCCCGACAGCGGACTTCTTACCATACGCAAAGACGTGAAAGCTAACGGCGAATATTACTTACTGTTTAAAGCCGCGCAAAATAACGCAAACACGTTTACCGTTACCGTTTCGGCGATTCCCGACGGAACAAGCAAAGAAGAGGCGATTGACGTGGAATTATCGTCTTCGAACGCAAAAGAAATCGCAGTAAAGGCGGGAGAGTATTGGCTTACCTTTACGCCGACTTCCTCAATCGATGCTGTTATTTATTCGGCATGTGAAAGCGACGTTTCGGCAAAACTGTATGCGCGAGACGTTGAGCTTACCGGAGTTACCGACAGCGATGCGAGCAACAACATAAAATTAGCGGTTATGCTTAATAGAGGAACAAAATACTATCTTAAAGTGACGACGGCAAACGGCACTCCCGATTTTAATGTTGGAATCGCCAAAATCGGCAGTAGCAAAGACGCCGCCGAAGCCGCTCAAATCGGACAAAGCTATTCGGTAACGGCAAGCGCTTACGCTGTGTATTGGTTTGCCGTCACGCCCGCCGAAGATACCGAATTGAAAATAGCCGCATCGGAGATATCCACATATAGTAGCGTTATGATTAACGTGTTCGATTACAGTCAAGATTTGCCGAGAATAGGCGGCGGTAGCAGTTCTTATTCTTCTAAAATCGAATTTACGGTGAATTTGAGCGCGAATAAAACTTATCATATATCTTTTAACGGAAATTGTACCGTAAATTTGATTGCCATAAAAGACGGCTACGCAAAAGACAGACCCAAAACGGTTGCGTTTGACACGGCAGACAGCATTACGCTCACGACGGGAGATAAATGTTGGTATAAATTCACCCTTAGCGCGCCCGCAGAAGTTACGGCGACTGTTGACGGCAATCCCGCGAATGCGGAAGTAACGTTCGAGAATAAGACGGTAGGCGAAAAGAGCGCCACCTATTTGGCAGCGGGCGATTATTATGTGACCGTTACAAACAAAGGGACTGAGAGCGCGATTTACAGCGTGACGTTCGCACAAAGAGTATTGACCGAAGACGATATGCCAGAAGGAACCGTGAAGAGCAAGGCGTTTGCGGCTGCCGCTACATACAACGCATGGGAAAGCGATACGTTTGCCGACTCGACTGCGTATTGGTTTACTTTTACGCTCGGCGACGATAAGAGCGTTGAAATTACCTTTGTAAATAAGAACAACGCATATATTATAGTTGACTACATTATTTATGACAATGACGGCGTTTCGATTGCGGACGGGAACAAAGTTTGCGACGAATCAAGCCAAACCGTAACGCATAATTTGATAGCGGGTAAATATTATCTTAAATTAAACCGTTCGGCGGGCATAGCTCCGTATGCCATGCAAATAAAATTAAAGCCCGACGGCTCTTGTTTGGAGGGCGCTATTAGCGCGTCAATCGGCAAGTCGTATAACGTTACGGCAGGCGAATATTGGTTTAAGCTTTCGCCGTCTTCCGCAACCGACACGATTATTTATTCGGTGGGCAACAACGCGGTGACGGGCGATTTGTGTTGGGCGAACGGCACGTCTACTAACACGGAAGATAAAGACGCGGGCAACAATTTCCGCATTGAAAAAACCTTAAACGCAAATATCATATACTATTTCAAAGTGACAGCTACCGACGCTAATCCCGATTTCACAGTCTGCTTTGCCGTTCCGGGTTCATCAAAGGAAGTTGCCGCGCTTGCGCAAGTCGGGCAAACATATAGCGGTTCGGTGAGCAGTTCTGCCGATTATTGGTTGCGGTTTTCTCCTACCGCTTCGGGCAAAATAAAGATAAGCGTTAGTTATAGCAGCGGCTTGAATTCTTGCGGCGCGACTATCGTGTATACCGACGGTACGGAAGAAAAAACGGCGGGTTATTCCTCTGTGACCGTTACAAAAGAATTTACTGCTGGAGAGACGTATTATCTCAAAGTTTCCGCCGCACCGTATTACGGAACGACTACTTGCACCGTAAAGTTGGAAGCGGTTGAAGACACGTCTTCTGGCGGGGAGAACGAGACGCTTAATATTCCCGCAACGGTGAACAAGACTATAACTTCGTTGCCGAGTTACCCGTTTAACAACAGTTTTGCGGCATCCGATACCGAAGTGTGGATAAAGCTTGAATTGGAATCGGGCCCCAAAATTTACGTTTACGCTTTTGACGATAACTATGATTATATACAACCCGCTAATATCACTTTTACAGTGTGCGACGCTACGGGAAAAGTAGTGGCGAAGACCGCAAGTTCTTCGGTAGTAGAGGCAACGCTGTCGAGCGGCGGAGAATATTATATTAAAGTTTCTTACAGCGGTACCGCCGATTATATGGTGGCGGTTGTATTAAACGACCCGTTGGGTTGATGTTATTCGAATCGCGCAAAACCGCCGTGCAGAAGTTGGGCGGGTTATGTCTTAAAAAAAATAGTTTTATATCAGTATCACATTTGCGTGACAGTTTGCGTGCAAATATGGTAAAATAGTTCTTATTATACATTTTTTCCGTAAGGAGCGTTTGCCTATGCAAACAAAAGTTGTTTTCGAAAAATATTATTCTCGCATGAAAAAAGAGGGCATACTCAACGCGGGACTTATAGGACTGTCGGCGGGCGGTGCGATTTCCGCCGTGCTCTCGGTTGTTTGCATGTTGGTAGACGCAAGTCTTGCGCTTGTTTTGGGGCTTGCCTTAGGAGCGGGAATAGCCGTTTTTGCGGGCGTTACTGCGGCGCTGTACTTTTTAAAGTTTCGCCCTACCGAGCGCAAAATGGCGGAACGCGCCGACGCTACGGGATTGCAAGAGCGCTCTATTACAATGTTGGAGCTTAATGGCGACGATTCGTATGTGGCACGCCGCCAAAGAGAAGATGCCGCCGAGCATATTGCTCTTGCGGAGGGTTCCGCTTTGGCAAAGCTATCGGTTTCGGTAACGGCGATTGTGTTCGCGTGCGTGCTCTTTTTAGCGGGAGGCGCGGCCACTACGGTGAGCGGACTTATGGCGGCTCGCGTTATTCCGCCCATTGTTGCGGGCGAGTCTCCGCTCGTTCCCGACGGATATGCGGCGGTAAGTTATATGGCTGACGAGGGCGGCGAAATTTCGGGCGAAGAAGACCAGTTGGTTTTGTTAGGTGAATCCGCCGAGCCCGTTGCTGCGGTGCCCGACGAGGGGTGGGCTTTTAAAGAGTGGAGCGACGGCGTAACCGACCCCTATCGCTACGACACGGCGGTAAACCAAGATTTGACGGTAATCGCCATATTCGAAGAGGTTGACGAAGACGGCGAAGGCGAGGATAGCGACGGCGAGGGGAAAGACAGCGACGACGACAATCAAAAGCCGAACGAAAATCAAAACAACGAAAACAAAGACCCCGCCGACGAAGAACAGCAACCGCCTCCCGAAGACCCCGATAATCCGGACAATCCCGATTCGAAATACGAAGACAAAAATCAGGTAATCGACGGCGAGACGTACTATCGCGACGTGGTGGGATATTATAACGCCGTTATGGAAAAATTGACGGCGGGCACCGGACTCACGAAAGAAGAGCGCGACTTTATAGAAAAATATTTCGGCAGTATTTAAAAATTACGGAAACAGAAAAAAGAGGTTAATTATGGTTACGGAACAAAGCATAAAACAATTCAGCGAGCAATGCAAAGATATATTTACGCAAATAGGACGCGACGTAGTGGGGCAAACGGATGTTGTGGAAAATACGGTTATTGCCATGCTCGCGGGCGGCAACGTGTTGCTCGAAGGCGTGCCCGGCGTGGGTAAAACACGTTTGGTGCGCACGCTCGGCAGAGTGTTTAACTTGCCGTTTTCGCGCATACAGTTTACTCCCGACTTGATGCCCGCCGACGTTACGGGCACTAACATAATAGTTAAAGACGAAGCGGGAAACACACAGTTTTCTTTTCAGCCGGGTCCCATTTTCAGCAATATTATTTTGGCGGACGAAATTAACCGCGCCACTCCGAAGACTCAGTCGGCTTTGCTCGAAGCAATGCAAGAGCACACCGTTACCGTTATGGGCGTTTCGCGCAAACTGAACGAGCCGTTTTTCGTACTCGCCACTCAAAACCCGATTGAGCAAGACGGAACATATCCGTTGCCCGAAGCGCAGATGGACCGATTTATGTTTAAGCTTGTGGTAAAAAACCCGTCGCTCGACGAGCTTATGAATATAGTTGACTTAACGCAAAAAACTATGGAAGAAGTAGCCGACGCGGTTTGCAGCGGCGAACAACTTCTCGAAATGCGCAAGACGGCGAGCGCTATTCCCGTGGCGCAAGAAGTTATGCGATATGCAATGACGCTGTGCTCGGCAACTCACCCCGACAGCGACTGCGCAACTCAAACGGCTAAAAAATACGTGCGACTCGGCGCAAGCCCTCGCGCGGGGCAAGCTCTTATATCTGCGGCGAAAGTGCGCGCGTTGCTTGCGGGAAGATTCAACGTGTCGTATGAAGACGTGAATACGCTTGCGTATCCCGTTTTGCGTCACCGCATGAAACTCAATTTCGAAGCGATAGCCGAGCGTGTGGCACCCGACGATATTATAAGTATGATAATCGACGAGCTCGGAAAAAAGAGCAAAGCCGCAACCGCGTTAGGTGCGGAAGAGGGCAGAGCGGCAAGCGTGGCCGCAACCGATATTGCAGAAAACGGGCAAGACGCGGAGCAAGCGGAAGCGGCGCCCGTCGAAAAGAAGAAAAAGCGTTTCGGGAGAAAATAATTCATAATGAAATTTCTCTTAAACGACGCATTTTTCAGTCGGTTGGAGACTATGGCGCTCAATTTGCGAGCGGACTTAGCCGGCTTTTTCGGAGGAAAGCATCTTGTGCGTACATACGGGCAGACTGTGGAGTTTGCCGATTACCGCGAATATATGCTCGGCGACGACATTCGGCGAATAGATTGGAATTTGTACAGCCGTTTTGAAAAGTTCTTTATAAAACTTTTCACCGACGAGCGGCAAATGCACACTCGCATATATTTGGACTGTTCGGCGTCTATGGGCAAATTCAACCGCGATAAAGGCGATTATGCCATAGCGACGGCTGCGGCACTCGGCTTTTTGTCGGTGCACAATATGGACAAGATGTCTTTTAAGTTCTTAAAAGGCGACAAAGCCGAAAATCCGTTCGGAACCATTGTGGGAAAACGTTCGTTTTTTCGTGCGGTAAGCACTTTGCAAGATATGAGTTTCGACGACGAAACGGATATTTCAGCCGCCGTTATGAGCGAGTCGGACGCGGGCACGAAAGACGGACTCTCTATTATCATTTCCGATTTTTTGACCGACATCGATTGGAAAAAGGCTGTCGACTACCTGTGCTACAAACAGCGTCAAGTTATGCTCATTCAGGTGCTTGCGCCCGACGAGCTAGACCCGTTATACAGCGGAAGAGTGAACTTAATCGATTCCGAGTCCGCGAATTTAATGGACGATAAAAATTTGAAACTTAGAATAACGGCGGGAATGCAAGCCGCTTATCAAGATGCTTTAAAAGACATTGTGGAAGAATTAAAGTCGTATTGCTCGTCGCGCGGAGCCGCTTTCATAGGCGTTAGCACCGATGTGCCTATCGAAAAAATGCTGTTCGGCGAACTTTTAAAAAAAGGTATTATGTCATGAGTTTACTGTTACCGTTGGGGCTACTCGGTTTGCTCTCAATAGCGGCGCTCATTCTTATATATATCATAAAGCCGAATTACCAGCAAAAGTTCGTTTCGAGCACATACGTTTGGAAAAAAAGCCTTAAATATAAGAAAAAGAGTTTACCGCTCAACCGAATAAAAAATATAGTTATTTTCATTTGCCAGTTGTGCATTCTCGCAAGTTGCGCTCTTTTGTTGGCAAAACCCGTTTCTCCCGTGGCGAAGGGCGGCGAATATTCCGAAAAGGTGGCTATTATAGACGCTTCGGCGAGCATGTTGGCAAAACAGTCGGGAGACGAGACGCGTTTCGAGCGGGCTGTGGGCGAGGTGCGCGCGCTTGCCGCGACTACCGCCGATAAGGGCGGCGTGCTTTCGGTGATAGTCGCCGACGGCGAACCGTATTTTTTGGCGCAACGCTCGCAGTCCGACGGAGTGGAAGAATTATACGATTTGCTTGACGGGCTTATTGCGCCCGACGATTTCAAGTGCTCATACGGTTCCGCCGATATGGACGGTGCGGCGCTTCTTGCCGACGCGGTTCTTTCCGAAAATCCCGCTTGCGACGTGATTTTATATACCGCTACCGATTATGTCGATACAAAAGGCTATCGGGTGGTAGACGTTTCGCGCGAAGACGAATGGAATGTCGCCGTGCTCGATTGCGCGGCGGTGCAAGACGAAAATTATTACACCGTAGAGGTGCAAATGGGCTGTTTCGGAAGCACGCGCCCCATAACCGTTCATTGCGAAATCGACGGTGTGAACAACAGTTCGCGTTCGCTCGTAATGAAAAAGACGGAGCTGTTCGACGCTACCGAACAAAAAAAGACGGTTTCGTTTACGCCCGACGACCAAATCGCGCTCGGCGGCGAGGCTGTGTATTCTTATGAACGAATATACGTGCACGTGGAAGAAGACGATTCGCTCGATTCGGATAATTCTTTTCACCTTTACGGCGGCAAAAAACCGAAAATAAATATTTTGTACGTAAGTTCGGTTCCCAACAAGTTTTTTACAGGCGTTTTGCTGAATATGCGCTCGGCGTATAAAGACAAATGGGACATAACGGTGGTCGACGTGCCTGTGGAAGAGGGATTTGTTTACGGAGAACTGTTCGGTTATGATTTTTATGTTTTCGAACACGTAATGCCCGCGAAGTTGCCGAGCGACGGCGTTTCGCTTCTCGTAGATCCCGACAAAATTCCCGAAGGATTGCCCGAAGGAATGAATATGCGCATAGATTCAACCGTAGACGTGGATAAAAACACAACGCTTGTTTCGGGCGCGCAACACGCTTTGACGAAATTCGTTACGCCCGAAGATATTACCGTTTCGCGCTATGTGAGGCTTACCGATTGCGAGGGGTTCGATACTCTTATGTATTGCGGCGAAGACCCCATGCTGTTGGTGTCGAAGAACAAAAAAGCAAAGTTTGCGGTTTTGCCGTTCAGTCTCAACCGCTCAAACTTGGGCATTTTGTTCGATTTTCCCATTTTCATGCACAATTTTTTCAACTACTTTATTCCCGCTACCGTTTCGCAATATGCTTATGAAGTGGGCGACACCGTTGTCGTAAATTCGAGGGGCGAATCTTTGAACGTGGAAGGTCCGTCTGCCAAGTACGAGTTTTCGGAGTTTCCCGCATCGTTTATCGTGACACGTCCCGGCACGTATACGTTTAGGCAGAGCACAATGACCGACGACGAACTAATCGAGACGGTTTACGCGAGCATTTCGAACTATGAAAGCGAGTTCACGAAACAGGTGGACGCTTTGCCCGATTTGCACATGGTGAAGCGGACGGAAAAGACAGATAAAGATTTACTTGTTTATATAGCGGGCGCGCTTTTCGCCATTGTATGTTTGGAATGGTTTTTGCAGTCGCGCGAGTATTTATAGGAGGGCGAAAAATGGAAAATTTTAAAATCGTTTTTAGCCGTCCGTGGCTATTGCTGTTGCTCATTCCCGCGTTGGCGATTGCGTTTTTGCCGCATTTTCTTTCAAAAAGAAAATACAGACGCAACCGTAACCGCATTATTTCGTTGTCGCTTCACACCCTTGTGTCGCTATTGTGCGTTTTTCTAATTGCGGGCATTACGTTTACTTATAACGTGCCTAACAGCAAAAACGAGATTTTGCTTTTGGTGGACTGTTCGCACAGCGGAAGCGAGCAGAGAAACGCGAAAGACGAGTTCGTTCGCTCTATTGTGGACGAGTGCAACGACGAATTTAAGGTGGGCATAGTAAAATTCGGATACGGTCAACTTTACGTTGCGCCGCTTTCTTCCGATTCGAGCGACGTATACAATAAATATCTTGCCTCGCAAGACCCCGACGCAAGCGCGACCGATATGGCGTCGGCGCTGAAATACGCGCAAACGCTCTTTTCAAATCCCGAGTCGGGAAAAATCGTGCTAATATCCGACGGACTCGAAACGGACGGTAAAGCCGACTCGGTAATCAAATCGGTTGCCGCCGACGGAATAAAGGTGGACACTGTGCATGTACCCAACGCGAAGCACGGCGAAGCGCAGATTGTTGGCGTAAAAACGCCGGATTACAATATAAATATCGGCGATAAATTCAATATCGAACTGACTGTTATAAGCAGTGTAAAGAGCGGCGAAAACGAAGCTTCCGTCACCGTATACGACACCGTAGACGGTGCGATTGCCGACGAAGCGGGCAAAGAGCATTCGTTTACCCTCGCGGAGGGGACGCAAACAGTAAAGATAGAGCATTCGTTCGACGTTCCCGGCTTGCACAAGCTTTGCTTTAAAGTGAAGTGTCCGTCGGATACGCTCGCTCAAAACAACACTTATTACACGTATATTCGCATTTTAACGTCGGAAACCGTTTTAATCATAGAAAAGGACGAGGGCGAAGCCGAACCGTTGCGCGCAATGCTCTCGGAAGATTACGAAGTAAATTCTTTGAGTTTGGAACAGGATATGGCGAGTTTGCCCAAAACCGTAGCCGAGCTGTGCGAATATAGGCAAATTATTTTAGCCAACATATCGAACGGCGATTTGGCTGCGATTTCCCGCGCGCTCGAAACCGAAAAAGGATACGACGAACTGCTTGACGAATATGTGCGAGTTGAGGGCGGCGGACTGCTTACTGTAGGCGGGCGCAACGACGAGGATAATACCCCTCACGCATATAACCGCGACGACATGCTTTCGGGAGGCACGCTGTACGGGCAAATGTTGCCCGTGCAAGTTCTGCACTACACGCCGCCGGTAGCCGTAATGATAGTAATCGACAGTTCGGGTTCTATGGGCACGGGCGAAAACAGCGCCATGCACTTCGCGAAACAGGGAGCAAAAACAGTGTTCGACGTGTTGAATCCGCGCGATTATTGCGGCGTTATGACGCTTAAAGACACCGCGAGCGAGTTGCTTGCGCCCACGCAAGTGTCGCATAAGAGCGAAATAGAAGCCGCGATAAACAGAATTACGGCGGAGGGCGACGGAGGAACTATGTATTCCGCTGCAATCGAGCGCGCGGGCATGGTTTTGTCGGGAGTGAACATACAGCAAAAGCATATTATTTTGGTGACGGACGGCGAGCCTAACGATAAAAACGACTTTCAAAAAGAGATAGAACTCAACCGTGAAAACGGAGTTACGATGTCCATCGTTGTAATTAAAAATTCAAATAGCTCCTATGATGCCGAGCTTATGCAAAAAGCCGCCGAACTCGGCGGAGGCACCTTTTACGAGACCGATAAAGTGGAAGCGATTGCCACGAATATTCAAAAAGACCTTTCGGCGAACGCAGTTGCCGAAATCGAATACGGAAAGCCTTTCTCGCTGTATATGGGAGATATGACGCCCACGCTCGCGGGCATTACGCAAGAGGAATTGCCTTCCGTTTACGGTTATTACGGCACTCGTGCGAAAGAGGGCGCCGACGTGCCGCTTTGGTGCGGAGTTACGCCTACGGAAGAAACGCAAGAGGGGAATAAAGCGGCGAGTTCGTCGCAGCGCGTTCCCATGTATGCGCAATGGAAATACGGAGAGGGTACCGTAGGAAGCTTTATGTGCACGGTAAGCGGGGAGTGGTCGAAAGATTTTATGAGCAGCCCCGCAGGCGAACGATTTATTCGCAATGCGGTTACGGGGTTGTTTCCCACAAAAGATATTCGCAAAAGCGAAATTAAAGCCGTTTTGCGAGAAGACAACTACACTAACAGGCTCAGCGTATACGCCGAAAAACAGGAGGGCGACCGCATAGAAGTGTCGGTAACTCCCGTTACGGAAGAAGCAAAAGACGCATATAGGCAAAATCCGATTGTAGTTACGGCGTCGGACGAAAATAATAGCTTTACGTTTGCGGCGACGGTGCCGGGTATATACGAAATCACCGTTAGTAAGATTTCGGCGAACGGCGACGAGCCAAAAAAAGTAACGCTATATAAGGCGTTATCCTATTCGAGAGAATACGATATGTTTCCCGAAATAGAGCTCGACGGCGCGAAATACCTCGCAAATTTGGCGACCGACGGCAGAGGTGCGGTTGTTGAGAATGTTTTCGACGTATTCGATTCTTTTGTAAAGTTGCAAAAGCGCGAGTATAATCCGAGAATACCGTTTTTGATTTTGGCGATAGTCGCATTCTTGCTCGACGTGGCTGTGCGCAAATTCAAGATAAAATGGCCGCACGAACTTGTGCGCGATTATAAAGAAAAGAAAGCTTTGAAAGAGAACAGAACTTAATGTTGCGCAAAAAGGAGAAACTTATGAAAAAACTTCGTTTTTTCATACCGTGTATATTGTTTGTTTGCAGTTTGGTAACTTTTGCGGGTTGCGCTAAATCGGCGGCGTTGACTCGCCCTACCGCCGTGCGCGTAGACGAGTCTACTCTCACGCTTACGTGGAAAGAAGTGCCTAACGCGCGCCGCTATGTGGTGAACATAAACGGTACTAACAAAAATGCGTCCAAAAATTCGTATTCGCTCATAAGCCTTGACGAGGGCGACTATGTAATAAAAGTAAAGGCGTGCGCTTCCGACAAACAATACGCCGACTCTGAGTGGTCGGCTGAGGTTCGGTTCACGCGCGAGCGCGAAACAGGGCTCGCTCTCACTCTTCCCGAAGGCAAGAAAGAGTATTCGGTAGACGGCATGGGCACGGCAAGCGGAGACGTAGTGATTCCCGACACCTATCGCGGCAAACCCGTGACGAGCATTGCCGAAAAGGCGTTTTCGTCGCTTCACAAACTCACGAGCGTAACGCTGGGCGCAAATATTACGAGCATAGGGGCGGCGGCGTTTAACGACTGTGAGAATTTGGAGCGCGTGACGCTAAACGACAAGCTTGCGTTTATAGGAGAGAGCGCATTTCAAGGTTGCGCTAAGCTAAGCGACATATCGCTTCCCGACAGCGTGAGCACGCTCGGCAAAGCCGCGTTCGGCTATTGCGAGCGACTTAAAACCGTTTCTCTCGGCGCGGGATTGAAAGAAATAGGCGAAAGCGCTTTCGCGAACTGCAAGAGCTTAACCGACGTAGTCATTCCCGACGGAGTAACCGCTTTGGGAAACGACGCGTTTTCGGGTAGCGGCATAACCGAGATTAAAATAGGAAAAGGAATCGAAGATATACCGAACGGCGCATTTTTCCGTTGTTCGTCGCTTGCTTCGGTAGAGTTTGGCGGCAACGTGGAGAGTATAGGTAGTTTTGCGTTCGCATATTGCTCGTTGCTCGGTAACGTAGTTTTGCCCGATACGGTGACTGAAATAGGAATGAGCGCGTTTTTCGGTTGCGGAAATTTGACCGACGTTACGCTCGGCGCGGGCGTGAAAACGATACTTGCGGGCGCTTTTTGGAATACGGGAATATGGAATGCCGCCGAAGGCATGGTGTATATAGGAAATTGGCTTGTCGGCATTAAGGCAAGCGCAAGCAAAGACACTTTTATGGCGAACGATTTCAAAACGGGACTTTACGGAGTTGCGGGGGCTGTGTTTTCAACTGTTGCAGACAGTTCGGGCAAGCCGATTGTGAGGAACGTGACGCTTCCCGACAGCGTTAAAGTAATTTCCGCTTATGCGTTCGACGGATGCGACAACTTGGTAGGCGTTGCCGTAGGCGGCGGCGTTAAAGTTGTATCGCGATATATGTTTAATAAATGCGAAAACTTGCGAAACGTCATTCTCGCGTCGTATAAAGACAACGTTGCGGGAAAAAGCAGCGTTGAAGTTATAGAAGATAACGCGTTCGACGGTTGCGCCTCGTTGGAAAAAATAAATCTTCCCGACACGCTCACGAGCATAGGCGCGAATGCGTTCGACGGGTGCGAAAAACTCGGAAACATAGCTATTCCCGCGTCGGTTAAAAGAATAGGCGCCAACGCCTTTGTAGGCACCGCTTTGTGGAATACGTATTCGGGCATAGTGTATGCGGGTAACTGGGCAGTTGGATACCGCATAGAAGCGGGAGTGGAACCTCTGTATGACGAAACTTTAAGAATAGGAACTGCGGGCATTGCGGAGTACGCTTTTCAAAACGTTACGACAGTAAACAGCATTACAATGCCCGACAGCGTAAAATATATCGGACGCGGAGCGTTTTATAACTGCGAATATTTGACGGACGCAAATCTTCCCGTAGGGCTCGAACGCATAGAAGACTACACTTTTTACAAGTGCAAGTTTTTGATGGGTATAAACATAAACAGAATGACGGAGCTAAAATACATAGGCAGGTCGGCTTTTTATCAGTGCGAGCTTATTGGCTTGGAAGAAAACGTCGACGCGAACAACGTTTCGATGTTTATTCCCGACAGCGTGGAAGAAATAGGCGATTATGCGTTTTATAAATGCGGCAAAATCACATACGACGAAGACGGCAACATAGAAAAGATTTCGGGCGTAAGCATGTTGCGTATCGGCGGCGGCGTGAAGCGCATAGGTAATTTGGCGTTTTACCGTTTTGTGTCGCTCAAAACGGTGCTTATGGGCTCGGGCGTGCAAACCGTAGGAGAAAAAGCTTTTTATAAATGCGAAAATTTGAGCGTGCTTTCTTTGGGCGACAATTTGGAGACCATAGGCGACAGAGCCTTTTACGGCTGTTCATCGCTCGAAAAACTGGCGATTCCCGACAGCGTCGAAACGATAGGCAATTACGCTTTCGGAAAGTGCGTAGGGTTAACCGACCTTGCGTTGGGGGCGAGCGTGCGAACAATAGGTAATTATGCGTTCTACGGTTGTTCGAAACTCGGCAGCTTGCGGCTTTCGGAAAGCGTAACGAGCATAGGAAAGCAAGCCTTTCGCAACTGTACTCTTTTGCGCTCGGTGGCGATAAGTTCTTCGGTTACGCAAATAGGCGCGCACGCTTTTTACGGGTGCGAAAATATGACGGTTTATGCGGAGGCGACTTCTTTGCCCGAAACGTGGAATCTTCGTTGGAACTCGTCTTATCGTCCGGTGTTTTTGGGCGCTACGCTTTCCGCCGATAAAGACTACGTGCTATCTTTCAATAAAACGGCGGACAGTATTTTAACGCTTTACGGAAATACCGTAGTGAACATGCCTTACAGAGAAGGATATACTTTCGAAGGGTGGACCGACGTTCCCGGCGGCACGACGCCCAAATACACGGCGGAGGGAATTGTGCTCGCTCCCGACGACGGCGCCACTTGGTACGCGGTTTGGAAAGAAGACCTTGCAGTCGCGTAAATTAAAGCAAAAAAGAACGGAGAAGAAAGAAGTGAAAAAAGCGATTAAATTTGTAATAACGGTAGCGGCGCTTTCGGCGCTCATTGCGTTCGCCGCCTCGTTTGCGGCATGCGGTAGCGCGAAAGCAGATTCCGTAGCTATGAAAAACATGCCGCGCACCGAATATGTGCAAGGGCAAGAACTCGATTTATCCAAAGGTTCCATTTCGGCGACAGTCGACGGCAAGGAAAAAGAAATTGCGCTTACGTCGTCGGACGTGCAAATTTCGGGATACGACAAAAACTTGCTCGGCAAACAGACCGTTACCGTAAACTACGGCGGACAGTCGTGTACGTTTACCGTTAACGTGCACGGGAAAATAGAGGCTGTGGACTATATCGAAGAGTATGTTGTGGGCGAAAAGTTTAACGTCGCGCAAGGCAAACTGCTCATTTACCGCGAAGACGGAATAGCCGCGTCGTCCGTACGGCTAAACGACGCTTCCGTGACGGTGGACGACGCAGTATTCGCGCAAGAAGGCAACGCTTCCGTGACGGTAAGCTATAACGGCGATACTACTACGCTTTCGGTAAACGTGTATTCGGCGGAAAGCGTAAAATTGCACGCGCCGAATAAACTTTCTTATAAGAGCCATGAAACCGAACTCGATTTGTCGGGCGGATATGTTACCGTAACGGCGAATAACGGCAATATCGTGAGAAGAGTGCCGCTTGCCGCAGATATGATCACGGGCGGTTTCGAGCCGTCGGCGGCAACGGCGGATAATATTAGAATTCCGCTGAAACAGGATATTTCGGTGAGCTGTCTCGGGCAAGCTCAAACGTTTACTGTGAAAGTAACTTACAGTTACGTTACATACGTAAAGGCGTGCGCGAGCGAATTAAACGGCGTTGCTCTTACCGAGCTACCCGACGCAATGGGGAAGCGTTCGGTCGCGGCTATTGGCGGCTATTTCGGGTTGAGCAATAGCGACAAGGAACTTTTAACGCAAGAAGAGGTGACAAGCGTCGTTCGCGCGGCGGCTGTATACGGAAAAACCGCATGGGGAAAACTTGTGCGAGATTGCGCCGGCACGGTGGAAATCGACGATAACGGAAATTATACGTTTAAGCCTACTAGCACGCCGACGGGTGCGAAAGAAGACCTCGACATGTTGATGAATGAGAGCAACGTTATTTCAGCCATTGCCGACAGTTTGCGCAATATCGTAAACACATTCGGCGGCACGATAATACTCGACGGCAAAACCGCCGAAGAATATATAGGCAACGTTATGAGCGGGGAAAACGTGCGCGCCATAACCGATAAGCTTACGTATATGCTTAAACTGTACGAAGTTTATAAAGACGTAACTGCCGACAATAACGAAGTCGCCGTTTCGGCTACGCTCAAATGTATAAGAGAGAGCGAATACAAAGATTTCGGTTGTAAAGACATGTACGACGCTGTTGCGTCGTGGCATAACGCGGGCGACATGTTTGACCTGTTTTTCGATTATTGTTATAACGCGAAAGATGCGGAAGCGCTTAAAACCGTTTGCAATATAGGGCTTGTCGGAGACTTCGAAGCTCTGTATGTGCGTATAGCGTCCACGCTTAACGCATGGGCTGATTTATACGACTATACCAAACTCGATTCCACCGAGTTTATGCTTCTCTTTGCCGACGCCGAAGCGTTTGCCGCGTCCGTTGCCGCAAAAGGAAACGGAGCAACTGCCGACGCCGCAAAGACTAAGTGGCTGTATGAAAACATGGTGTTTTCTTTTCGCGGAACGTATTTGCCTTTCGAGGGGCTGTTGGAATGGTTGCGCGTGATAGATTTCGGCTATTACGACAACTGTCACGGCTCGCTCGGCGACGGCGAGTTCGACGCTCTTTGGCGCGCTTATATTGCCGCAGTTGACGCGCGCGACTCGGGAGTCGGGAAAAACGATGCGACGGAAGAACTTTTGTCTAAATTCGTGCAAGCGTCGCCTTCGGTGCAATATGCGTTTATTGCGTCGGTAAACACATGCTACAACGAACTTCCGCATTATAAGGCGGTGCCTGAGCATGCGCTCGATTATGACGAAAACTTTTCTAACTCCGAGTTTGCGAATATAATTTTCTCGCACTACACGGGAATCGACGGCGTTTTATCCGCCGAATGTCAGGCTATTTTCCGCGATTTGATGATTGCGCTCGAAGATTACGCGCTTCGCTATTACGGCGGCACTAAGGATAACGTTAAAATAGATTATCTGCAACAGTTTCTCGTCGCCATGCGTTCGGCGCAAACGAAATATGCCGCGCTCTCAGATGACGATAAAACGGCTTTCGACTCCTCGCTCGGCTATTTCTATTCTAAATACAGCACGATATACGGCATGTATAACGCCGACGGCTCTATGAAATCGGTCGATTTGGACGAATGGAAAGTTAAATTCGACAGTCTTAAATCGGTTGTGGAAAACGTTAATAAAGGATACGGATTGTTTGGAGTAAAGATATACGCCTACGGAGCGTTTGTGGCGGGCTACGAATATGCGCAAAGCCTTGCCGCCGAGCTCGTTGCATGCGACAACGAAACAATTCGCAACGCATATTATTACCTCGATTACAGCGATGGAATGTCGTTTGACAGCGCGCTTTATGCCTTGCGCGAAACATACGTGAACGCTCTCGTTAAATCGGAGCAAGATTTGTGGCAACAGTATCAAACCGCTTCCGAAAGCTTTAAAGCGTTTATGAGCACCGCGTCGCCCGTTATGCAAATGTTTGTGAATCAAGCATATGATATATTTTATCCTAAGAGTAACGAGGAAGAAGTTGAGGACGAAAAATATTACGGAGCGGAAAACAAACAAAACGTAATAAATGCGATTAACTCGTTTTACATGCTTTCCGCCGACGAGAAAATACTGTTCTACGCTTTGGATTATACCGAAACGGGAGTTTCGGGTATTACGCCGTTCTTCTTATACGATAGGGCGTTGAGCGGCTATTTCGGCGTAAATTTGAGCGAGAACGTTGCCGTAGCCGCAGTGGCATTATTCGATTGGGAATATTATGACACCGCCTACGAGTATAACGAAAAGACTGACGCGACCGCGAAAGACCTCACCGCCGCCGTTACTACGTTTAAGGCATTATACGAAAAGCTTTCGGAAACGGAAATAGCGGAATTTAACGAATATTTCGGCAATATGTATTCCTATTATGCGGAGCGATACGAAGCAATTGCGCCGTTAGAGCAATAAAATCGATTATAAAAGAAAATAAAAAGAATTGCCGCATAAAAAGCGGCAATTCTTTTTACAAAAACATAATAATTGCTTTTTGTTTTATAAATAAAAATTTGGCGCCTTACGGCTTTTGCGGCTCGGTGGGGAAGTTATTCCAAAGTATCGAGAACCGTTTCGGTCGCTTTCGCGCTGAGCCGTTTGGTATCGGTGTAGGTACCCGCAATCACCAAAATATCGTCGGGCAAAAGCTCGCAAGTGGCTTGCGGAGTAACTATTATTTCGTCGCCGCGTTTAACGAGAATTATAGTAACTTTTTCGGTGTTGCGCAAGTTTAGCTGCAAAAGCGTTTTGTGTTGCCATTTGAGCGGCGTTCGGATTTCAACCATGCGGAAATTATCCGAAAGCGACATAATTTCTATCATGTTCGGTTTCACGAGGTTGGCGGCAAGCTTTGCGCCCATTTCCTCTTCGGGAACGATTACGATGTCGGCGCCTATTTTTTTGAGAACGTGACGGTGCCGTTCGTTTTGCGCTTTTGCGATTACCTGAGGCACTCCGAGCTGTTTGCACGTTAGCGTTACGAATATGCTCGCCTCTATGTCGCCTGCAATGCACACAATAGCAACGTCGAGATTGCGTATGCCTATTTTTTCGAGCACGGCTTCGTCGGTGGCGTCGGCGCAAATCGCTTGCGCGCAATAAGGTTCGATTTCGTTCACCTTGTCGGGGTCGCTATCAACAACGAGCACTTCGGCGCCTTCGGCGTAAAGTCCGCGAGTAAGAGCGCAACCGAAACGCCCCAAGCCTATAACAGCGTACTGTTTTTTTATGATTTTAGCCATAGTTCCTCCGTTTTGAGCGTGGTAATTTTATCCTATCATTATGTTTGCATCAGGATATTTAATTTTGTTGTCGGCGCTATTGCCTTGCATAAACATCAGTCCTATCGTTATAATTCCTACTCTTCCGAAAAACATAACGAGCATTAAAACTATTTTGCCGCCTGCCGACAGTAAAGGAGTTAGACCGCAACTCAGTCCCACAGTGCCGAAAGCAGAGAAACATTCGAAAAGGGTATTTTCGAACGTCAATAGTTCGGCGGCGTCGGCGGCTTTGCCTCGTTCTGTAATCAATAATATGAATGTGGAGATAATAACCACCAACGTCCCCGCAACAAGTATGCTTACAGCTTTGCGAGCGCTATATGTTCCTATTTTACGCTTGTTTACGGTAATGTCGCCGTTTTTGCGTATTCCCGACAGTGTTACCAAAAGAAGTATTACCGTAGAAGTAGTTTTGATTCCTCCGCCCGTGGAACCGGGAGAGGCTCCTATAAACATGAGAAGCATTGTGCCGAATTTTCCCGCCGGCGTCATTGCGTTTTGATTTATGGTGGCAAACCCAGCCGTTCTTGTGGTAACGGACTGAAAAAACGCCGCTAAAACTTTTTTTCCGAAACTCATATTTCCCAGGGTGCCGACGTTTGAATACTCAACTCCGAAATAGAATATACCGCCCAACAAAATCAATATAAACGTGGCAACGAGCACGATTTTCGAATGAACGGCAAGTCGTTTAAAGTTGCCCTTGTGTTTTCCTATGTCCATTATAACGGTAAAACCTATTCCGCCTAAAACTATAAGAAACATAACCGAAAGATTTACTGCAATATTTCCCGCAAACCCGGTAAGACTGCTTTCACCTATTATGTCGAATCCCGCATTGCAAAATGCCGATATTGCCGTGAATGCGGCTTGCCAAACTCCTATTGCGCCGTTTGCCGAAACAAGAGGGTATAGTAAGAGCAAAAAACCAAAGCCTTCTATTGCGAGCGTAACGAAAAGAATATTGCGGGTAAGTCGTACAAGTCCTCGATTTTCGTTTTGATTGAGAGCTTCTTTTATTACGAGTCTGTTTTTAAGCGTTATTTTTTTTCGAAGTATGAGCATAAACATTGTGGTAAGGCTCATAAATCCCAGTCCGCCGATTTGAATAAGCAAAAGTAAAACGATTTGTCCGAAAATACTCAGCGAAGAAGATATGGTTATTACGGACAGCCCCGTTACGCATACCGCGCTCGTAGAAGTGAAAAGCGCGTTTAAAAAGTTTGTCCATTCGCGGCTGCGTGCGCTTATAGGAAGACACAGCAAAAAAGCGCCCAATAAGATAATAACCAAAAAGCCCGACACAATTATGTGCGCGGGAGAGAGTCTAAATCTCTTTCTATAAAGTAGCTTGTGCTGTTGTTCTCTTATCGTCATGTTTATTTTCCGCTTTCATGTTTGGAGCGTGTTAAAATGCATACGGCACTTGCCGCAATCCCTTTTTCTTCGCCTATTATGCCGAGATGCTCGGTAGTGGTCGCCGAAATATTTATTTTGCTTAGCTCGATTTTCAGCTCGTTCGCAAGGTTTTGCCTCATAGATTGAATGTGCGTGGCAAGCTTTGGCTTTTGCGCCATGATTACGGAGGAAATGTTGCCGACTTCGTAACCCGCCGCTCGTATTTTTTCGTTGACGCGTTCCAAAAGAAGCATACTCGAAATCCCTTCGGTGCTTTTGTCGGTATCGGGGAACAATACGCCTATGTCTTGAAGTCCTGCCGCCGATAAAAGCGCGTCCATTATGGCGTGAGCGAGCGCGTCGGCGTCGCTGTGTCCCGAAAGTCCTTTGTTGTGCGGAACTGTGATTCCGCCGAGCACGAGCGGACGCCCCGTAACGAGTTCGTGAACGTCGAACCCAGTGCCTATGCGCGCAGTTGAGGGCATAAACCCGTATAGGTCGCTTTCGGTCGTTATTTTAACGTTGCCGTATTCGCCCTCGACTATTTTGGGCGAGAACCCCGCGAGAGAATAAACTTCGCTGTCGTCGGTGTAATCGCCGTTTATATCGTTATACGCTTTTTTTATTTGCGCGAGCGAGAACGTTTGCGGAGTTTGCACGTTCCACAGTTTTTCGCGCGAAAGACTTTTTATAAACGTTCCGTTTTCCGCTTCTTTGACGGTGTCGGTCGAGCGCACGGCGGCGATTCCGCTTCCGTACTTTTTAGCCGACTCTATTGTGGCGTTTATAAGGGCGGGGGAAACAAAAGGGCGCGCTCCGTCGTGAATAGCCACAAATTCGCTCTCGCCAATCGCTTCGAGCCCGCGTCGCACCGATTCGGTGCGCGTATTACCTCCGTGCGTAAAACGCACGTTTTTATATGGCGCGGCAAGCTCTCTAATCGCTACTTCGTCGGATGGATTTATAACGAGCAGTAAGTCGCTTGCGTCGCTTTTTTCAAACGCGTCGAGGGTTAGTTCGAGAACAGTTTTTTTGCCTATATAGTGTAAAATTTTATTGTATGCGAGTTTAGTGCGCGAGCCTGTTCCCGCGCAAAGGAGCATAGCGCACGTTTTGCCGCCGTCAGATGATTTCATACAGCCGCGAAGCTTCCTCCTTGCTCGCTTTTTCGTTAAGTTCTTTCACAACGAACCTAAGTTCGTTGCCCGAAAATTGCACGCGCACAACGTCGCCCACTTTAAGACGGTAGGCGGGTTTAACTTGCTTGTCGCCCACAAACACTTTTCCGCTGTCGCAAGCGGAATTCGCAACTCCGCGTCGCTTTAAAATTCTCGAAACTTTTAAGAACTTATCAATTCTCATACCGATATAGTATAGCACATTGTTTTGCCGAACGCAATTATTTTTCGTTTCGGTTTGCACTTTTTAATTTTTGCTCTGCTTACATTTTTACGGCATACATGCGTGTTTTAACCGAGAAAGCCGATTTATTTTGTAATTACCGTAAAATTTCATAAATTTTTCTTGATTTTTTATATTTTTATTTCTTCAAACTCTTGACAAAAACATATAGATATGATATTCTTAATAAGCTGTCTGTTTGAG
>CAMUKG010000013.1 GCA_947089425.1 uncultured Clostridia bacterium | reverse complement strand
TGTGATACCGAACGCCGGGCAAATCCTTCACTCTGCCTCCACGAATCAGCACGACGCTATGTTCTTGCAGATTGTGTCCGATACCCGGAATGTAAACCGTGCCTTCCATCTTATTCACAAGACGGACTCTTGCAATTTTGCGAATTGCCGAGTTGGGCTTTTTAGGGGTGGTCGTGGTAACCGACAAGCACACTCCCCGCTTTTGCGGATTGTTGTCCAAAATAGGACTGAGCGACTTGAACACGGGTTTCTCGCGGCCTTTCCTTATAAGCTGGTTAATCGTAGGCATTATTACTCTACCTCCTTTTTCAGTAGTCTTGCCCGCCTCAATAAAACTTAAATTCTTATCGTAGGCAGGTCTTTTTCTTTCTTACCTTGTGCCGCCGCCCTTTTCAGGCAAAAGAGCGCAAACAAACACAAGCGCACACCTTTCAGTATGCGCTATAATATTTTAGCATATTGCCTTAGCCCCCGTCAACTGTTTTTAGGGTGGTTTATCGAATGCGGCTAACAAATCGCAAACATTTATTGAACCGTTGACTTTTTTGCTTCATGTATGCTAATATATTCATAGCACATTGAAAAACAAATAAACCAATTTTTAATCGTTCGGTATGGTATAATAACACCGAATCGAGAAGAGCGCGGACGAATGTTATAGTTCCCTAAAATCGTTCGGTATGGTATAATAGTATGCCGCCCTCGTCCATAACAAAGGTAGTTATAGTTCCCTAAAATCGTTCGGTATGGTATAATAAGTATGTCGCTAATTATCTTGATAAAGGTGTTATAGTTCCCTAAAATCGTTCGGTATGGTATAATAGCAGCACCGAGCTGACCACCTGCCTCAATGTTATAGTTCCCTAAAATCGTTCGGTATGGTATAATTGCGTCAACGCGACATAGAGTTGTGGATTGGTTATAGTTCCCTAAAATCGTTCGGTATGGTATAATTTTGTATTACGAGAATATCGCTATACGACGGTTATAGTTCCCTAAAATCGTTCGGTATGGTATAATGCAAAGCACAGATAACGGCTCTGACTCAATGTTATAGTTCCCTAAAATCGTTCGGTATGGTATAATTGAAATCGCGGTCAAGAGCATTTTGTGAAGGTTATAGTTCCCTAAAATCGTTCGGTATGGTATAATTCACGATTATATATAGGCTGTTCACCGATGGTTATAGTTCCCTAAAATCGTTCGGTATGGTATAATTAAATTCAAACTGACGCTTTTTGCCAAACTGTTATAGTTCCCTAAAATCGTTCGGTATGGTATAATCGTGTTACCGCTCATATGCGGCCTTATGTCGTTATAGTTCCCTAAAATCGTTCGGTATGGTATAATTTTTTATGCGCTTTAATAATGTATGGCGAGGTTATAGTTCCCTAAAATCGTTCGGTATGGTATAATACGTAAGTATATATTTATATTCTCACTAAAGTTATAGTTCCCTAAAATCGTTCGGTATGGTATAATGCCAACCCAAGTAACTGCTTAATAAATTCCGTTATAGTTCCCTAAAATCGTTCGGTATGGTATAATCAAAATAATTCTCCTCCGAACTCCGCCGCAGTTATAGTTCCCTAAAATCGTTCGGTATGGTATAATTTAACATAATCGTTATCAACTATCGCCATTGTTATAGTTCCCTAAAATCGTTCGGTATGGTATAATCACGTTGATAAGCGGTATTACTCATACGCTGTTATAGTTCCCTAAAATCGTTCGGTATGGTATAATCGAGCAGAGAGAACACGCCGACAAGAACACGTTATAGTTCCCTAAAATCGTTCGGTATGGTATAATTCGCTATTCGATCTAACCGCGTCTTGTTAAGTTATAGTTCCCTAAAATCGTTCGGTATGGTATAATAGGGTTTCGGGAGCTGAAGAAAAAAGTCGTATATTTAGGGGTACGACTTTTTTCTTTTTGTTTTTATACACAATATGTAGACGATTTTTTCTTTTGTTTTTTTAGAAATTTAATTTTAATACCGAACTTATATAATACTACAAACGTTTTTTCAAAAAAACGATATTTGATACCCTTTAACGCCCTTTTCGCGTTCTTTTTTCTTGCCAGATAAAATTTTTATTCCCGCATATTGTTTTTCGGTTACGGCAAGCGTTCTTATAGAACCCGATTGCGGGGCGTTCGCAATTAAACGCGCTTCATGTTTTCCGACGTCTTCCGAATGATTGCACAATCTACCGTAAACGGAAAATTGAATCATATAATATCCGTCGTTCAATAAAAAACGACGAAATCCGGAATATATTTTTCTTTCCGTTTTAGTTGCCACAGGCAAATCGAAAAAAACCAATAATCGCATAAATCTACTCATATTCGTGAATTTCAAACGGCAATAAATACGGCGGCATCAAACATTCTTCGCATTCGTAAAGACTTTTTCCAAAACTGACCACCAAGCGCTCCACCGCGCGAGTTACCGAATGCTTTTCCCCTCCCGAATTCATGTTACAATTCATAAGATTGCAAATCTCTTTTTTATATTGACTTTCGTCCGTATATTCCGAAGTATGCGAAAACGCAAATAAATCAACTATCGGACGAAGCGGCTCCATTAAATCGTCGGCTAAATTAAACGGGTTTAATTCGTTACAATGAAAAATTCCGAGACTCTGCTCAAATCCGTAGCACGCAATCGTTCGCGCAACAAGTCCTCGCATAACGGCATAACCGTAATTCAACGCAAAATTTATTCCGCTGTCGGCAGAACGCACAAAGTCTTTCCCAAATAACGCACGAAAATATAAAGCCGCCGCTTCCGCTTCTTTATGACTACCGTCACCACTCAACACACGATTGCCAAGCTCAGCAACACGTTCATATTCGGGTTTGCCGCATAGCCGCAAACATTCCGCTTGATTTGCTATTTTTGCTTTCACAACCCTTTGCCAAAGCTGTTTCACAAGAGGTTTCGACGCTTCGACCTGTGCCGAAATTGCTTTTCGTTTGCGATAATACGTGCTTTGAGGCAATACGAGCGTTGTCGGCAAATGTTTTTCGTCGCACAAAAACACAACGCCGCCGAAAGCCACAATTTCGGATAACGCGTAAACGCTTATTCGCGTCTGTCTGTTTTCCAACATTATGCTGTTAATATCTTCAAGCGGAAAAATCATGCGTTTTTCGCCACTTAAAACAAGCTGACGATTTTCTACCGAAATTGCGGCTTCGGACGTAACAAACACGTTTATAAATCCCATAATGCCCCCACACCAGTTTTTAACGCTTTTTCATTTGAGCAGGCGGTCTTTTTGTTTGCGTTATCTTGTGTATTTCTCCGAGCATGTCCACTTCCCATTTTTCAAAAACTTCCAATCTTTGAATACCAACACCACGCGAAGAAAACGAATTGTCATGCAAGATAATTCCTATTGCGCCCGTCGAACGGTCAAACCCTTTATAATAAGCAAAAGTTTCGCGCAATTCAATATCTTTGTCGTCTTTATTTGAAGGCTTAAATTTCAATCCACCCTTGCTTTTTATAAATATCAAATCGTTTTTGTAGAGCGAAAAACGATAAGTATATTCTTCCGTCATTTCCAACCATTCGCTTTCGGACTTGCCCGCAACCACAGCTTTGTTCGGCAAAATTCCGTTATAAACATCAGCCACATACACGGGCACGCCGTAAAATTTCCCGTTACGACTGAAAATATCCACACGCACCATTCTATCGTTGCACGCTCTTCCTCGAGCAAGCGACACGGGCGCGGACGTTTTTTGATTGATTAACACTTTTTTTACAAGCGGTCCGCGAGTTCCGTCAGACTTTGGCTTATAAAACGGCTCGGCAAACGCTTTCTCTCCGTTCCCGTCAAACTCTTTTAACCTTTGTTTCAACGCTTCATATAAAATAGCGTCGCTCTTTTTCGCTTGTTCGTTATAATTCTCTATCTCGCCGTCTTTCAATTTAAGTTTTGCTAAATCAGTCTTTAAAGTCGCGGTATTGGCTTCGCAGTCAAACGAATAAATCGTCTCCAAATGTATTGCTCCTTTCGCTTTGCGTTCGGGCATACGGCTCACAAAAACTTCATGCACGAGTCCCACAGCTTCGCTATCGTAGCCATATTGAAAATAGAGTCTTTCGTAATCTTTCGGTTTTTCGCTCAAACGACATTCGAGTTCGCGAGCAAAGTTTTCGTGCGGCATAGGCAAACGTTTAGGACAATCGTCGTTCATTTGCTCGACGCTTAGCACTTCGCCCGTTTCTCGGTCTATAACTTTACCTTTAATAAAGGCATAACGGAATTCGCGCCCTTTCGACCATTTTGTAAGCGATTGAATAAAAGCGTCGCCTATGCAAGCTATAATAACGGCGTCAACGGCATGATGCAAGTCTCCGTCTTCTCTAACCTTTTGTATTCCCCAAAGTTTTCGAGCATACGACGTAACTATTCCGTTTACCGCAACAACTTTTTTCTTTCGCTCGGTTGCGCTATCCGCAAATATCAATCTATTTCTTAACAGATTATACATGAAACGCGAAATATATTTTGTGTCGTTCAACGTGCGCTCTTTCCACGCTTTGCCGTCTTCAACGGTGAACTTTTCCCGCAATAACGCCTCGCGTTTTTTAACGTCGCGACTATAAATCGATTGCACGCGAACGCAAAAATTCTGCCATTCTTCTCCGTCTCCCAAATATTCTTTCGGCAATCCGTTGCCTTTCTTTTGATTCTCTTCCGACAAAACAAGAACTTTATTATACTGCGCGTCGCAAAAGCTACGGCTATAAGGAATTATGTGGTCAACTTCCGAATATTTATCGTCGTTCATTACGCGTTCAAGGTCAAGTTGCTTTCCGCTGTAAACGCATTTTCCGCCCTGCTCTTCGTATAATTTGTATTTCACAAGTTGCCGACCCGTAGGTTGAGCTATATTAAACTTATCGCTTATTTCTTTTATCTTTTTTTCGTTATATTCCCAACGCGAATCGTTCTCTTTTTTAATCTTATCCCGTTCCGTCTTTGTTTTGCCGAGCTCGCGAGCTAATTCGATATGTATCGCAATAGGACTTCCGTACTTGCGAATAACGGAATTCACGACTTTCACGGATTGAGAAACGGCACGACGCACGGCGGGAGAAGTAATGTCCGACAATTCCTCTCTATAATCGGAAGCGTTAACGTTTATCAAAATTCCTCTTTCTATTGTTTCGTTCGGATTAGCATGATTGTAACCCGCTTTATCCATTGCTTCGCTGTACACAAACCCCTCTTCCAAAAACGGAATTGTTTTTCGCAGTACAGTTAACCCGACGTGTCCAAACCCCGCAAAGCTTAGTTTTAATAAACTTTGTTTTTCTTCGTCCGACAGTAATCTTTTGCAAATATCGTTTTTTTCGAACTCGAATAAAATCCTTTCCTCGCTTTTATTGTATGTTAAAATTTCGCCGATAATATCGAGCAATTCCTCGTTTAAACCGTTTTCATCCGAAAGGGCTTTTTTTATTTTGTTGCTCGCGGGCATTCCGCAAAACTTTGCCTTTTCGGTTTGGGCGACTATATCCTCCGATTCGACGTTTGATTTTTCGTCTTCCTTTTTGTTTCGTTTAACACGATATTGCAATGCGTCGAAAAACTCGCACTCTTTTAATTCGAGCTTCTTTCGCAAATCCGCATATTTAACCGATTCGCGAAATAGACAAAAATCAAGCGCTTTTTTACGCTCTTTTTCGTCAAGTCTTCTGACGGCGCCGTCAGTCGCAATACGCAAATTATTGAGTGCCTGCAATACTCTGAAATATTCAAACGAATACGTTGCTTTTGCGACGCGCTTTTCATTCGGTTCAAACGGACACTTCCCCACTTTTAACGAAGCCGAATACTTACTGCCTTTACCCGGCCCGTCGTCGAAATTCCGTTGCGCCGAAAAAATTTCGACATATTCTTTCTCCGTAGTTTCGCACGCCAACGGATTACCGTATTCCCTTTGCTTCTCAAACAATATCTTTATTTCTTCAAGCAACAAATCGCGCGATATACACCGCTCGTAATCGTTGTGATTCCGAACTTCATATACGCGCCTGCCGTTTTCTTCTTTGGCGCTTTTAAAGAGCATTTCTCCCACAGTGCGATAGCTGTGTTCCTTCATTTGCAATTCGTTTTTACGTATTGCGTCTTTTACTTTTCCCTCGTCTTTATCCGCACTACGTTTACTGTTCGCCTGATAACCGCGCCGCTTCACCAACAACATCAAAACTGCGGCAAATTCTCTTTCCGATAAAAGTTCGTCAAGCGCGCGATACCTCAATTCATACACGTCGACGCGATTTGTTGCTCCGCTGTACTCTTCGGGAGTTTCCTTTTCCACGCCGAGCAATTCCCGAGCCCGTTCCATACGAAGAGCTCTGCGTCTCGTTCTTCTTCGAAGCGACCTCTTTTCTCTGCGCGGTGCGGCGTTACTTTCTCCTTTATCCGTCTCGGGCGGGTCAAACGTTCGAACGCCCAAATCCAAAATGTGTTTTACGCTTCCGTCTCTATCGCACGCAAGACACGCCCACCCCACCGAACCTATGCCTATATCCAAACCGAGCCTGTAATAGTCGGCAATTTTGCCGTTCCCATAACTCGACAAATCGATTTTATTGTCCATAGTTTCGTTGTTCATATTTTCCTCCGTATGCCTGCATCAATTTCTTTTGCATAGTTACCGCTTTATATAAAGATGTCCCGAAAACGATTCGGGACAGAGCTTTACGGGATAAACCCTTATTACAGTAACCTAATAAACCGTTCGGTATGGTACTTTTAGGTTGTTTACAGTATAACATGATTGTTAAATTTTGTCAATACCTTTTCAATTTTTCGCTATTTATTCATATCTTAAAAAGCTTTTGGCGCGCCTCGTATTGCCAATCCAATTAAAGGTTACAATAAGCGTTGCGGCGGTTTTAATCGTATTTTAATTTGCGTAATCGAATTCTAATTCGGGGTGCGGTTATTTTGCGGCTTTTGTCACGAGGTTTTCACTTTCGAGTTATATAATTTAATAAATTCGACGGCAAATCCGTTTCGCGGAAAAAATCACCGTGCGGGCGCATAACCCAACAATAAAAATTTTTGCAGGAGGGCTCATCGATATGGACGACAGACGAGACGAAGAAATAAAAGTTACGGCGGCGACAGCGCCCAAGCGCGACAAACGGTTTATAGTTTTATTGATTTGCCTTTTCGTGGCGGCGGCAATAGCAATAGGCGCTGTGGGCGGATTTATAGGTCATAGCATAGGCAAAAACAACGTAACCGTAATTCATTCGCAAGACGGCAACGTGTCGCAACTATCGCAACTCGGCGAACGCTCGGTTGTTAACGTTGTTGAAGAAGTCGCCGACTCGGTTGTGGAAATAGAGTGCACCGTTTTGGTGCAGAGCGGCGGCGGTTGGTTTCAGCGCCCCACCACATACAGCGCCACGAGCGCGGGAAGCGGCGTAATCATATCCGCCGACGGCACAATAGTAACGAATCACCACGTTATAGAGGGCGCGACGCAAATAAACGTGCGGCTCAGAAACGGAGACGAATACAAAGCGACTCTCGTAGGTTCCGACGAAAGCCACGATATTGCGGTACTCAGAATTTCGGCGGAAAATCTTACTTACGCCACTTTCGGCACCTACGAGCTAAAAGTCGGGCAAACGGTTGTGGTTATAGGCAATCCGCTCGGCAAGCTCGGCGGCTCGGTAACCGACGGAATAATAAGCGCGCTCGACCGCGACATTACAATCGACGGCACCACCATGCGGCTTTTGCAAACCAACGCCTCGATAAACTCGGGAAACTCGGGCGGCGGCATGTTCGACCTCGACGGCAGACTGATAGGCATAGTTAACGCAAAATCAACCGGCACCGACGTAGAGGGGCTCGGCTTCGCAATTCCCGCCGACGTCGCGCTTTCGGTAGTCACCGAAATTCTATCCAAATAAACTTTGTTCCGCTTCTCCTTGTTTGCGCGTTAAAAGTTTTCTTTTGCAAATTCTTTCTTCGCGCATAATTTTACATAGGCGGCGCGCCTTACAAAATGAGTCGCGTCGCTTTTTCAATTCAATCGGTTTTAAATTCTTGCCAAAACGGAAACAATCGGCTATAATATAGAATGAACTGTTGTCGGCGTCTTACAACTTTGTGAGAATACGGCAAGGCTCGGTTATGCAAAAAAACTGCGTTCCGTGATATTATTAAAGTAACGAGCGCAAATATGAGCGCATAAAAAGGTAAGGCTAATGAGCGGGCAAGAGAGCAAAAATTTAAACGCCGAAAAAAAGACAACCGAAGAGTTGCCCGTTTTTGCGCCCGACGAAACGAGTCAAGCCGACGAAGCCGTTGAAGCGCTTGCGGGAATTATAGACGAAAAGACCGAAAATTGCGGCAAGCAATCTTGCGAGCCCGAAACTTGCAACGAACAATCCGACGCCGAGCCCCCGCACAACGAACAAACCGAAAAGGCGGATTCCCCCGCGCTAACTCCCGCCGAGCAAAAACGCTTGGCAATAAAATATATTATATTTGCGGCAATCGCGCTTGCGGGAATGTACTTCGTTCAAATTTTCCACGTTTTCGCGCCTCTTTTCGATAAAATTTATTACGGCAATCTCACCACGATTTTCTTTTATGCCTGCAACGTAATTTTTTGGATTCCGTTCATAGTCGTGTTGTATAAGCAGATAAAGAAGCATACGGGCTACAAGGTTTTTCGCCGTAACCGCGAGGAAGTTTCGCTCAAACGCAGTTTAATTATATATGCGTGCGCTCTCGTCCCCATTTTTATAGTGAGCGCGGCGCTCGGCTTCGAAATAAAAGTGGTTTTCGAACTCGGCAAAAAAGTTACGGGAATGCAGCTCACCACAAACGCTATCATGTATGTGCACGGAGCCGTAAAGCTTATTCTCACCGTAATAATCATAGAGCTCGTGCAAGAGGCGGCACAACTTTTGTATAAAGGCAAATATTCGGAATATATCCCTTTCGGCGGCATAGCGGCTTGCCTTATTTGCGGATTCACCGACGTTATAGTGGCATACGGCACGGGGCTATTCACAATGTTCGCTTGGCTGTACGTTGCGTTCAATCTGCTTTACGGCGTAATTTATCTGCTATCTAAGAAAAACTTTTTTGTTACCTATTTCGTGAGTTTGATTATTTATATTTTGTAAACAAAGGCAAAAGAAAATTATGAAAGAAAAATTTTTGCGGTTTTTAAAATCGAATTTCATAATTTGGGCGTTCCTCGCGATAATGCTCATAATAGAGCTTACGGGGGTATGCGTAACGAGCGGCAAATTTTTTATTCGTCGCCCGTACATGTTCTTATCTTTGCTCGCCGTCTTCACGGTAGTTCTATTTACAATAAAGAGTCAGAAAGGGCGGTATTGGTGCGCGTTCGTGCTAATGTTCACACTGTTTTTGCTCGACCTTATATTTATAGTGGTGTTCGCCATGACGGGCTCGACTTTCGACTTTTCGATGTTGAAGCTGCGCGGCGACGCTATGGCGATTGTGGAGAGCGTGCCCATAGACTTCGTTTACGTACTCGTAGCGGGCGTGTGCATAAGTTTATATATGCTTTTGGCTCGCTACTACATAAAAATCGTTCCCGCGCCCTCGCGCATATTGCCGCGCCCCGCAGTGGCGGGCATTATGGCGGTTGTTCTCGCCTTTCACGGTTGCATGGCGTACACCGAAAACCGCCATTATAACCCCGCCGACCTAAGCTATAAACTTTACGACGTAAACGACAGCTCGTATTGCGACAGGGGGATACTCGGCAATTTCGTTGACGAACTTTATAAAGGCGCTTTTTTCAACAAAGTGGGGCTCGGCGACGAAACCGAACTCGAAAACTTTATTTACAGCGAAAGCAATGTGACAAAACCCACGAGCATGTTTGCCAAAGCGGAAGGCTATAACGTTGTAACCGTTCTCGCCGAAAGCTTCGAGTGGTTCAGCTTTATGGCGGGCTTGCCCGACGCGGGACTTACCGACGCTTATCCCGGCGGGTTCAAGGTGAACGAAGACGTTTTGCGCTCTCTCTACCCCAACTTATACGAGCTATATAACACCTCGACAGTTTGCCTCAATCACCACGCGCGCGAAAAGACCGACATATCCGAAAACCAATCGATAATAGGCAACTACCCCACCAACTGCTTTATAAACTACGACTATCCCGAAAACACCGTTCCTTACTCCGTTCCGAACATTATGCGCGAGTTGTACGGCGTGGAGTCGTATTCGTTTCACAACGGCGTGTACACTTTTTATAACCGCAATATCCACCATGAAAATGTGCTCGGCTTTAAAAAATTCTACGCAAGCGAACAAATGGCTGAATTGCACCCCGAAACGTTCACAAACTACGAAGTAGAAACGGGCGAACGCAACCTCGACAGCGAAATGATTGCGGCGTGCAAAGAGGAAATGTTCCCCGCCGACAGAAGATTCAACACTTATATAACGTCTATAACTATGCACGGGCAATTTGCCGCTCGCGAAAACCTTATGCCGCATTACAAAAAGCTTTACGATGCGGGAATCATCGGCGATTATACCGACGAAATGCGCGAACTCGAAGAAATAGAGCCGTTCATTCATTACGCCGCGTGCGCGCTCGAATTCGATAAGGCAATCGGCGAAATGCTTAGCTATCTTAAAACGACGAAAGACGTTAGCGGCACCCCGCTAATCGAAAAAACTTTAATAGTTTTGTTCGGCGACCATAACGCCTATTACCAAACGCTTTCAAACGACGTAAAAAAACTGTATTTAAACGACGACAACGGAAGAAACTACACCGACCTTTTCCGCGTGCCCATGATGATTCGCGTGGGAAATCAAACCGAACAAATAAAAATTACCAAATTCACCACAACGACCGACATAGTACCCACAATACTCGACTTGCTCGGCGTTAAATGTTACGGTAATATTCTATACGGCAGCAGCGTTTACGGCGAAGACGAGAGCATTATTTATTCGCGCGCCTACGACGTGTTTATAACCGACAAACTGTTTTTCTCTTCGCTCAACAACATAAAATACAGGTCGCCCGACGTTACCGACGAATATATAAACACGGTTAAGCAAAAGGCGCTCACCTTGCTCGATAAAACGAGCCACGTAAACAGAATATTCTACTACGACTTTTTAAGCGGAGAACGCGAAAAAACGTTTTTTGCCAAACTCAAAGCGCTAAACGCATAAAGGACAAATGAAAAATGTTCGATTTAAATAAAATAATTCGCCTTGCCGACATTGTGCCCGAATCGGTGGTGGACGGCAAAGGAATACGCATGACGGTATTCGTGCAAGGTTGCAAACACGGTTGCAAGGGGTGCCATAATCCCGCAACTTGGGACTTAAACGGCGGCGCGGACTATTCGCTCGAATTTATAACTAACTTAGCAAAAAAAGACCCTCTTTTAGACGGTCTGACTTTCTCGGGCGGAGAGCCCTTTTTACAACCCGAGCCGCTCGGCGAACTCGCAAAGTGGTGCCACGCAAACGGGTTAAACGTTTGGTGCTATTCGGGCTACACCTATGAACAGCTTTGCGCTCTCGGTGAAAAAGACATTGCGGTGCGCGAGCTTTTGGAGAATATCGACGTACTTGTTGACGGACCGTTTTTAGAAGCGCAAAAAGATTTGACGCTTCCGTTCAGAGGCTCAAAAAACCAAAGAATTCTCGACCTGAACGAAACGCGCAAACAAAGCAAACCGTGCCTTTTAAAAGGGGTGTGAAAAGACGGCTTTTTGGTCACAAAAAGCCGTCTTACTTTAACTCGCAAAGTTTCAATAAGTCAAAAGTTCTCCGTTGCGGGCTTCGCAATAAAAATCGAACCGTTGCTCGCAAGGCAACTAAAAACCTTACTTCTTCTTTCCTTTAATTGCGCCGCCCGCAAGCCCGTGCTTCACGCGGTCGCGCTCTTCGGCGGCTTTGGCGTTGTTAAAGCGTTCGAGGGTGCCCACAAGATAGCCCGTTATTCTGCGTATGCGTTCGAACCCGAAGTCGCCGTCGCATTCCTTTCGTCCGCATTTGGGGCAAGTTTCGCCTATCACGCCCGTGTAGCCGCACATGGGGTCGCGGTCTACGGGGTGATTTATCGAACCGTAACCGATATTGCATTCTTTCATGTAGCGAATTACTTTCATGAACGCTTCCACGTTGTTCACGGTGTCGCCGTCGAGTTCCACATACGATATGTGCCCGCCGTTGGTGAGCGCGTGATACGGCGCTTCGAGGCGTATTTTATCGAATGCGGAAATCTTGTAATACACGGGAATGTGGAAAGAGTTCGTGTAGTAATCGCGGTCGGTAATGCCGGGGATTTTGCCGTACTTTTTCTTATCGATGCGCACAAACCTACCCGAAAGTCCTTCGGCGGGAGTGGCGATTAGCGAGAAGTTGAGCCCCGTTTTTTCGGTGGCTTCGTCCATGCGCTTGCGCATGTGCCCCACTATTTCGAGACCCAAATTTTGCGCTTCTTCCGACTCGCCGTGATGCTTTCCTATGAGCGACTTCAAGCACTCGGCAAGCCCTATAAAGCCGCAAGTAAGGGTGCCCTGTTTGAGCACCTCGCCCACCTCGTCTTCGGGTCCGAGTTTATCCGAGCCGAGCCACACGCCCTGCCCCATAAGGAACGGATAGTTCTTAACTTTCTTTTTGCACTGAATGGAAAATCTTTCGAGAAGTTGCTCTATAACAACGTCTATAACTCTATCGAGCTGTTCGAAGAAAAGTTCCACGTTGCCTTTGCTCTTTATAGCGAGTCGGGGCAAATTCACCGAAGTGAAACTGAGATTTCCCCTGCCCGTAACGATTTCGTTGCTCGGGTCATAGGAATTGCCGATTACGCGAGTGCGGCAACCCATGTAGGCGATTTCCGTTTCTTTTCTGCCGGGAACGTAATACTGCAAGTTGAAAGGAGCGTCTATAAACGAGAAGTTGGGGAACAAACGTTTTGCGCTGCATTCGCAAGAGAGCACAAACAAATCGTAGTTGGGGTCGCCCGGATTGTAATTGATTCCCTCTTTAACTTTAAAAATTTGTATCGGGAAAATGGGAGTTTCGCCGTTTCCGAGCCCCGATTCGGTAGCCTTCAAAAGGTTTTTCACGAGCATTCTTCCCTCGCTCGAAGTGTCGGTGCCGTAGTTTATCGACGAGAAAGGAATTTGAGCGCCCGCGCGCGAGTGCATGGTGTTGAGGTTGTGCACAAGCGCTTCCATAGCTTGATAGGTGGCGCGTTCCGTTTCGGGCAACGCGCGTTCGATAGCGAAAGCCTGAGCCTTTTCCACCACGTCGGGTTTAAAATGTTTCTTTAAAATTTCCGCTTCTTTTTCGGCATAGCCGTTGTTATTGTCGAGAATAGGCTTTAAGTTAAAGTCGTTTTTGATTTTTTCGACTGTGGAAATCGCAATGTCCGCCGCCGCTTTGTCGCCCGACAAAAGTTCGAGCGCGCGACCCAAATTGTCACGATAGTTGCGGGCGTAAGTTTTAGCCACGCCGGGCGCGAGGTCGTAGTCGAAGTTGGGAATGCTTTGTCCGCCGTGTTGGTCGTTTTGGTTGCTCTGCACCGCTATACATGCAAGGCTCGCGTACGACGCTATATGGTTCGGCTCGCGCAAAAAGCCGTGCCCTGTGGAAAAACCGCCCGTAAACAATTTGTCGAGGTCGATTTGGCAGCAAGTTGTGGTGAGCGTCAAAAAGTCGAGGTCGTGAATGTGAATATCGCCGCTCTTGTGCATTTCGCTGTGACGAGGATTGAGCACGCACATTTCATAAAACTGCTTCGCGCTCTCGCTTCCGTATTTGAGCATTGTGCCCATTGCGGTATCGCCGTCTATGTTGGCGTTTTCGCGCTTAACGTCGTTTTCGCGCGCTTCCTTGAAAGTGAGCTCGTCGAGCGTGCGCATAAGGCGGGTGTTCGACTCGCGAATGCGGGTGCGTTCGGCGCGATACAATATGTATTCTTTCGCCGTGCGAACAAGTCCGTTCTCGATGAGAACAGCCTCAACTTTGTCTTGCACCTCTTCTACGGTGGGGACGTAGTCTGCCGGGAATCCCTCTTCCACTTGCTTCGACAGCGACTTGGCTTGCGCCACGTCGTTTACTTTCGCGGCTTTCAAAGCTTTGGCTATCGCCGCCTCAATCTTGGAACTTTCGAATTCAACTTTCCGTCCGTCACGCTTGATAATTTGTTTCATTCCGATTTCCTCCATTGTTCTCGGTCGTCTTTTTTATTTTATTCGCGTGCGCGAAAAAAATACAATATATAGATTCTCTTTTACCCTTTTCCCGATTTTAACCACTATATATAGTGCCGATTTTGTCGGTGAGCTTTTTGATTATACTACCGCGCGACGGTGCGTGTCAACGATTTAGGCATAAATTATTTGTATTAAATTTTCAAAAAACGGCGGCAAATCGCTTGACAAAAAACATGCTTATTTAAGCCCGAAATCGCCTGTTTGCGGTTATAACGGCGTTTGCGCATACTTGTGCCGAAATGGCGGCAAACGCCTTACGGCGCGCGCATTATTCGAGCGGTAACAAAAAAAGAGACGAACGCACGTACGCGCCGCCTCTCTCCAAGTTTACATAAACGAAAAAATCAACCGAGTTTCACGGGCTTGCCCGTTTTGCCGCTCTCGTAAATTCCGCAAACTATTTTTTGAATTTTGAGAGCCTCTTTGCCGCTGATTTCGGGATCGCGTTTTTCGAGCACGCTACGGTAAAACTCGTCTATTTGTTTAACGTGCTGAAAGCCCCAGTAATCTTTGCCGTTCTCGTACACAAGATTGTCGGCGCTTTGCCTCACGTGCAATTCCCGTCCGTCGGCAAAAGTAATCCATGCGTCGTCGTAGGTTAGCACGACCTTGCCTTTTTCGCACAGCAAGCGAATTTCGATTGGCTCGTCGCAACCGTAGTTGTTCATAGCCCAAAAAGCGTAGCGAGTGCCGTTCTCGTAGGTTATGAGTCCCTCCGCCGTGTCTTCCACTTCCATTACGGAGTGCCCGCGATTGGCGTAGTGAGCGCTAACCTCTTTGGGCGAGCTTCCCACGAACCAGTTCACGAGGTCGAGCGAATGAATGGCTTGGTCTATAATCACGCCGCCACCCTCATATTCCCACGTGCCTTTCCAGTCGGAACCGTTGTAATAGTCGTCGGGACGAAACCACGTGAGCGTACTGCGCGCCGATATAACTTTGCCGAGTTCGCCGCTTTCGAGCGTTTTTTTAACGAGTTGCGACGCGTCGTTATAGCGGCACTGAAAAATAATGCCGTAGTTCACGCCGTATTTTTCCGCCGTTTTCACGCACTCCTCGCCGTCGGCGTAGCGAATTGACATCGGCTTTTCGCAAAGCACGTTTACGCCGTGTTCGAGCGCGAACTTAGACGCAACGGGGTGCAAATAGTGCGGCAAACAAATATGCGCTATGTCGGGCTTTAATTCGCTAAGCATTTTCTCGTAGTCGTAATATGCCGCCGCACCGAATTTTTTCGCCGCTTTGTCGGCACGCTCTTTTTTAATGTCGCACACGCCTATTAGCTCTGTGTCGTCTCTGTGCATTACGGGCGTTACGTGCATTGTAAAAATGTTGCCGCACCCTATAATTACGGTTTTCAATTTTTTCATAAGAGTTCCTCTTTGTTGCCTTGCGAGCAACGGGTCGCTTTTTTTGTATTATAATGTCGGCTCGCCGATAGGGCGCGTACTTCCCGATACGTAACCGAATCGGCGTGCCGAGCGTAGCGCCTATATGTGCCCGTATGCGCCGCCTCTAATCAGTCGATTTCTTTGCGAACAAACCTCACCGACTCCACCGCGTCGGCAAGTCCCGCTTTTTCGGGGTGCTTGCCCGCTTTGAGACAATCGGTGAAATATCTCAATTCGTTATAGTAGCCGCCCAAGTCGGAAATGTTGCCCGCGCCTTCCACCGAAGCGGTGAACGCCTTTTCGATTTTCACGTCTTCAACACCGCCGCCCGTGTAGAGCTTTAAGCCGCTATTCGAATATTCGACAACCGCGTTTTCGAACTTCACGCGGAAAAACATTTCGAACGGGAACTCGGCGGGAAAATCCCACGAGCCTTCGAGCGTGACGACTTTGTCGCCGTAGTCCGCGACAGCCGACACATAGCTGTTGCGTTCTCCGCCGTGCGCCACAACCGAATTGAAAGTTTTGGGCTTTCCAAACGCGTAAAGCATGTAATCAACGTCGTGAATGTGCAAATCGAGCGCCGCGCCGCCGCTTTTGCTCGCGTCGCGAAACCAGTGTTCCCAACCGTCGGGACGGGGGGACAGACGACGGAACATTGCGTTCACCACTTTGCCGTATTTGCCGCTGTCAATCAGTTCTTTGAGCCACACATATTCGTCCCAAAAACGAATTACCTGCCCCACTTGCACGCCCGCGCCCGTCTCGCGCTGAACTTTGAGAAGATGTTCTCCCTCTTTCACGGTGAACGTAACGGGCTTTTCCACAAACACGTTTTTCACCTTTCTCATAGCCGCTTCGGCATGAGTCGCGTGCATATACGTGGGCAAGCAAATGTCTATTGCGTCAACTTCTTCTTTTTCTATAAGCTCCATTCCTGTGGAGTAAATTTTCGCGTCGCTCAATTTCGCGAGAGCTTCCGCCTTATCGCGTTGCAAATCGGCAACGGCGACAACCTGCACTCCGCTTAGCGCTTTATAGCAATTAGCGTGCATGGTGCCCATAAATCCGCACCCTATAAGTCCTATTTTAAGCATTTTTCTTTTTCTCCTTTTTCTTATTTTTGATATTATGTCGGAAATTTTATTCTCTGTGAGTTTCGTCCTCGCGCAAATTTTGTTCATTTTTAAAACGGCGAAGAAGGGTTGCAGATTTTCGCAACAGTTGCCGAGCACGCGAACGACGTGTATTCGAACATTCACAAGCGAGCAGGCTCGGCAAGCGTAGCGGAAAGATGCGCCATTATTCGCCTTCTTATCTTCCGATAATTTTATTCATAGCATTCGACGTATTGAAAATAATCGTTTCCGAATGCTGAGCATAAGGCGGAATCATTTCGCCCGTTACCCAACCTTTATATCCGATTTTGTCGAACGCCTCTTTCACCGCTTTCCAATTCACGTCGCCTGCGAGCAAATCCACGAAGCCATCGAGCGAGCCCACAGCTCTGCGATAGTCTTTAAAGTGCACTTTTTTGATGCGTTTTCCGAGAATTTTTATCCACTGCTCGGGATACCCGCAATACACAACGTTGCCCACGTCGAAATAGCTCCCCACGTAGTCGCTTCCCACTTTGTCTATAAAGTCGCGCATTTCGAGCGGCGAAAGCAAAAAGTTGTTCCACACATTTTCAAGCCCTATGCTCACTTTAAGACGTTCGGCGTCTTTGGCGAGTTCTTTAACCGCCGCGAGCGAGCGCTCGTATACAACGTCGTAATCGGTTACGCCGAGTTCGGGCGAGAACGAAACCGAAACCGCGCCGGGCACGATTAAAATCGTGTCGCACCCGAGCCACGAGGCAACTTCGAGCTGTTTGCGCACGCACGCTTTCGCCTTTTCGCGCATTTTTTCGTTGTCGGACGAAAGCGAATACTTCCAATACAGACCGCTCGCCACCGAATAGAGCTCTATTCCCGCTTTTTTCGCTTCTTCCTTGATTTTCTCAACGTCGGCGCGCGTCGATTCGAGCGAAAGTTCCCCCGTCTCGTCGAGCGCCACTTCCACGCCGTCGAATCCCGCCTGTTTCGCAAGACGGAAATTTTCCGCAATCGTTCCGCCCGCAAAGCTCCAAATACTAATACCCTTTTTCATATTTACCTCCCGTTTTTTAAATACCGTTGCACCCGTCGTCTTATTGCCGAGCGCAATTATATTTCGATAAAAACATTGACTTTTCAGTCAATAATATGATACACTGAAAGTGCAAAAAAGTCTTTAAACGTTCGTTCCGTTTTTTTGCACATTTGCACCCGCAATGAGGAGACTATTTCCGTGCGCGATAAATTCGTAAAACAGGAGAACCGCAAAGTTATATCGGTGGAGCGCATAGTCACCGTGCTATATATGGAGTATTCCAAAGATTTCGTGTTCGCGGGAGAGGCTCACGACTTTTGGGAATTTACTTATATCGACAAAGGCTCGGTGGTGTTCACAGCCGACAGCCGCGAATTTTTGCTCAAAGGCGGCGAAATCGCGTTTCACAAGCCGAACGAGTTCCATAAGCTTGCGGCGTTCAACGTTCCGCCGAACGTCACCATAGTTTCGTTCGTTTGCAAGTCGGAAGCGATGAAGTTCTTCGAAAACAAAATATTCAAGCTTTCGGCGGAAGAACGCAACGTATTGTCGGCGCTGTTAAAAGAGGGCATGTCGGCGTTCGAACCTCTCACCAAAAAACCTCCCGTTATGGGCATGAAAGAAAAACCGAACGCCCCGAAAGCGGCTCGGCAACTCACTTTCAATCTTTTAGAACAATTTCTCGCGGTTTTATTGCGCCGAAGCGACTCGGCGATAGCGCGCGAGAGCCGAAGCGTTAGCAGAATAGAAAAAAGCGACTACCCCGACCAAGCCTACGAAATTTTGGTGTACCTCGAAAAAAACATAGGCGAGCAACTCACGGTAGCCGAAATAGCCGAGCATTTTTCGATGAGCGAAAGCGCGTTCAAAAAGTATTTTTCAAAATATTTCAAGTGCGGCGTAATAGAAAAATTCAACGACATGAAATTAAAGCACGCGGGCACGCTCATTCGCGAGCGCAACCTCAATTTCACCGAAATTGCCGAAGTGCTCGGATTTTCTTCGGTGCATTACTTTTCGCGGCTGTTCAAAAAACACACGGGTATGACTCCGAGCGAATACTCTTCGTCGGTTAAAACCGAACTTTGATTTTTTTATAAGGTTATATGCAAAACCCCGATTCTCATAAAAGAAACGGGGTTTTTGCTATTTGAAAAACTCGAAACAAACTTAGTCTTTATTCACCGTGTTTTTGCGTCTTTTCAGCACCGACGCGAGAACGAGTGCTACGGCAAGAGCCGCCGAAACGCAACCGAACACGATTGCCAAAGCGGTGCTCGCTTTTCCGCCGCCGCTTGCGGTCGAGGGTGCGGGCGAAGGAACTTCTACCGGAACGAAAGGCGCGGCAAGAGCGGTGATTTCCACAGTGCCCGTCACGGCTTCGTAATAGTGCTCGTCGTAAGGCTCGAAAATCCACTCGTAGGAGTGCGTGCCCTCTTTGAGCGTTTGCCCGTCGGCAAAGCGCACGCGCCCGTGCACGTCCGACGTGGTAATGCTCGGCATATACGCTCCCGCAATATATTCGTAGTCGGGCACGGCAACTTCTATCGAAAGCAAGTGCTTATTTACCGTTATGTCGAAGTATTCTATTTGAGTGCCCACCTGAGCGCGCACTTTCGTAGTGCCCGCGCCACTGCTGTAACGGTTCCGTTCTCGTCGACGGTAGCCACGCTCTCGTCTTCCGACGAATAGTAAATTTTCATATCGTCGAGCTTTTTGCCGAGAAGAGTGAGCGACGCTTTAACGTTCGCTTTTTCGCCCACTTTCACGGGTTCGCTCGCTTCCGCGCTCTTATTTATTGCGGCAACGTGCCCCATACTCTGCTCATAAACGAACTTGGCAAGCTCTTCGTATCCGTCGGCGCTCGGGTGAATTTTGTCGGGGAACATTTCGGGTTTGCCCGTAGTTGCGGTGAAAACGTCTATAAGCGTGCAATCGGTCGCTTTTGCAATTTCATGTTGCAACGGCACGAGTTCTTCCTCAACGCGCGAACCCGGCATCGAAGGGTCGGTAACATACAGGTACGGCGACGTCATGAGGAATATTTTCACGTTTGGATTAGCCTTTTTGTAGCTCTCGATTAGCTCGGTGTAGTCCGCCTTGTATTTGTCGCCTATGTCGCTACCCGCCCAAAATACCGTTTTAATATCGTTGGTGCCGAGCATAACATACACAATGTCGGGCTTATATTCGAGGCTCGCCTTATATTCGGGCTCGTTCATAAAGCAATCGGCGCCTTTCATGGCCTTTCTTCCCGCAATGCCGAAGTTGCGCAGTTCCACTCCGCTCCCGAGCATTTCGGATAGGCGCGCGGGATAGGTAAGCGAAGCGTCAATTTTGTTTTGCTCGTTATACGCGCCCGCGCCGTAGGTTATGCTATCGCCCACAGTCGCAACTTTAATCTTTTTGATTTCGGACGGAGCGAACACTGTGGGGTTGCCGTTTATGTCGAGCGCGGTAACACTGCAATTCGAATACGCGCCCGTGTTGTTGCGCGACTGCAACCCAACCAATCCGCCGAGTGCGTCGTGGTCGGTGCCTATATAGGTGTACACAAGCTTGTAGTCAACGTAAATATTGCAAACCATGCCCACGTAATGCACGCGCAAATTGTGCCAAAGGTTGTCGTTATATCCGCTTATAGGCTCGCCCGTCCGATAGTTAACCGAAATATTGCGGAAAGCGCTTATGCCCTCGCGTTGCACGGTAGCCATAAAACCTCCGCCTCCGCCCGAATTAGCCGTGTCGCAAGTGTGCCCGCCGTAGCGAACTCTTCCCACAAGCGTAAGCCAATTATAGTTCGCCGTGTTGCGCTTAAAGTCAACGCTCATGTCGAAGTTCGTGAGGAACACGTCTTTAAGATACGCGGACGAAATGTTCAGTTTGTCGGCGGGAGTGGTGCTCGTTTGCGTTCTCTTGTGAAGACGGTGCCGCTCGGTGTCCAAATTCCAAAGCGCTTTCGCGGCGTCGCCCGTTGTGAGCGCGCTGTTGTTTGCGGTTTATTGTTTTATAAAACACGTTATATTCTGTTTCGCTTCCCTCAACGGCTTTCACTTTCAAGTCCGCAACTTGCGTATATCCCGTAAGCGAAGCATTGGTGGCAAGACAGTAAACGTAGCCGTTGCGTATGCTCGCCGAAGTCGCCGTGCCTTTCGCCGACTGCATAAACGGCAACCCGTAAAACGGCGCGGGAAGACTATCCGAAAATTTCTCCGTGCCGTCTTTCCAAATCAGTCCCCCCCCCGCGATATATGCGATAGCGTTGCTCGCGTCTTTGGGCACAGCCGTTTCTAAGCAAATTTCTTTTTGGCTGAACATTACCACGCTCGTGTTTTCGAGCGTGAATTTTGCGCCGTTTCGCATAAATTTCTTATACACTTCGAACGGGAAAACGTGTAGTGATTGCTATTGTTGTTATTGGAATGCGCATCGCAAAAATTTACGTAAAAAGTAAATTTCACTTGCTCGAATCCGTCTAAAAGCAAATTTTGCGATTGAGAAACTTCGCCCGCAGGTTTTGCGCTCGCGGCAACATACGGATTATCCGCTACGGTAAGAACGTAAACGTAGCCCTCGCCCGAAGTTACCGTGTAAGTATCGCCCGCTTGCGGACTCTTGATATAGTTAACTCCCGCAATATTTGCGGGCGGATTATCGAACTTATATGTAGCGGTGTCCGAAAACATTTCGGATTTAGCCGCAATAGTGCCCGCCGTGCCTTTTTCGCCTTTAACGGTGAAAGCCTCTTCCGCTCGGGCAACGCTTTTCATGGGCGCAAACCCGCACACCGGCACGCAAAAAGCCGCAAGCACGACAAACAAGCATAAAAAGACTGCTCTCTTTAAGTTAACTCGTTTCACTTTCGTTTTCACAATTTTCCTCCGAAATAGTCCTAATCGGTTTTGTTACGAAAAATATAACATATATTTATGCAACAGTCAATAGTAAAAAACAGTACAGTTTGCCAGTTTTCGGCGTTAGTCGCAACATAATTCTCGCTAATTACCGTTTTATTCTTTTTTACCATGCCTAAAATGCTACAAGCGCAAGATTGGAACGTTTTATATAAAAAAATTACCAAACGCCGTATATATTCGCGCCTTTTATATTGGCAAATTCAAACAAATTTCATATAACGAAAGCGCGAAAAACCGACAAAAAACACAAAACGAACGGCATAAATTCCGTTCGTTTCGCGCGGTAAAAAAATCATAAGGTATTTGCCCTTATAAGCAAATTAAAAGTATGTAACCGTTCTCGTTATAACCTTTCGGGAACGGGGCGCAACTTTCCGAATTCCGTCTTTTTGAGAAAACTCGCGCGCGGGTTCGTGTTCGGCGTCGGGCAAATTGCCCCACGGTTCTATGCAAATCATGTTCGCGCCGTTGCTTCTCCACAAGAGCAAGTTTTCGAAATCTTCGAATTCGGATTTCGCTATTTTTTCATTCGATAAAGAGCGAAGCTCGACCGCGCGCGATTTTATTTTGGGAAATATGAGCGTTTTCCCGTCCGTCAAAAAGTCGGCGGGTAGCGGGAACTCTTTTATTGCGCCGTAGTCGCGCGTCTCGCCCGTAAGCGTTCCTTGCTCGCCGTGAAAAGCGTGCACGAGGCGTTCCTCTTTTTCGAACACGATTTTGTAGTTTTCCACTCCCGAATCGAGCGCAAACGACTCGTGCCCGCCGCAAGAAAACGGCAATTCCGCGTCCGACGGATTTTCGACGGTGTAAGTTATTTGCACCGAGTTTTTTATGAGTGCGTATTGCACCTTAAAAACAAAATCGTACGGGAATTTCTTTTTGGTTTCGTCGTTTGAATCAAGCGACAGTATTATTTTCCCTTCGGATATATGCCTTAGCGTAAATTCGCTTTTCCTCGCGAACCCGTGAGCGCCCGTTGCATAGCTTTCGCCGTTAACCGTTACGCCGCAACTTCCGCACGCGGGAAACAACACGGGCGCGTGCCCGCTCCAACTTCCGTTCTCGTTTTGCCAAAGTCTTTCTTTGCCGAACGCCGACACGCTAAGCATTTCGGCGCCGAGCGAACTCACCTTTACCGCAAGGTTTTCGTTTCTTACAGTGTAATTCATTTGCGCCTATACACTACCTTACCGCCGCGCACGGTAAGAATTACGTCGAACTTTCGGTCGAGCACCGCAAAGTCGGCGCTTTTGCCGAGTTCTATGCTTCCCGTCTCTTTATCGAGCCCGAGAACGGTGGCGGGAACGAGCGTGGCGCAGTCAACCGCGTCGCAAAACGGCATTCCCACTTTCTCGACGAGGTTTTGCACCGCTCTGTTCATTTTAAGCACGCTTCCCGCAAGCGTTCCGTCGGCAAGGCGCGCCTCGCTTCCCTTAACGTAAACCGTTTGCCCGCCGAGCTCCGAAACTCCGTCGGCAAGCCCCTTTGCGCGCATGGCATCGGTGATTAGCGCGAGTTTTCCTTTCGGTTTATTCTTAACGAGCAGTTTCATTGCGGGAACGGAAACGTGAATTGTGTCGCAAATCATTTCGCAGGTTAGGTCGTCGCACAAAAGCGCACTGCCCACAACGCCTATTTCGCGGTGGTGCAAAGCTGATTGCGCGTTATAAGTGTGCGTCACGTTGGTTGCGCCCGCTTTAATTGCCGCGCGCACAGCTTCGTGTTTTGCGCCCGTGTGCCCGATAGACGGCACTATTCCTTTCGCTTTAAGGTGGGCAATCAGTTCGAGCGCGCCCTCTTCTTCGGGCGCGAGAGTAACTATTTTAATGCAGTTTCCGCTCGCCGCGTTATAACGCTCGAAAGCTTTAACGTCGGGTTTTGCCACGTATTCGAGCGGTTGAGCGCCTTTATGCGCCGCCGCGATAAACGGACCCTCCAAGTGCACGCCCAAAACCGCCGCGCCCTCTTCTCTTCCCGTCTTGCGGTATTCTTTTACGGCGGCGAGCGCCTTTTCAATATTTTCGGGCGACTGCGTCATGGTGGTCGCCAAAAAGCCGGTTGTGCCTTCGGCGGCTACGGTATCGGCGATTGTTTTTAAAGCCTCTTCGGTGCCGTCCATTGCATCGAACCCGCCCGCGCCGTGAATGTGCTCGTCTATAAAGCCGGGCAACACGATAGCGTCGGCGGGAAGAGGGATATATTCTTCCGCGCCGCGCGCGTCGCCTATTGCGCGTATTTTCTCGTCGAACGCAATATCCGTTTTCTTAACGCCCGCGCCGTAAACGTATACGTTCACGTTTTCGAATGCTTTCATCTTTTTCTACCTCTCCTCAATTAGTTTGCGCAAAAACGCGTCAATTTTTCAGTCGGCTACCCGCCGCATCGTCGCATATAAGTACGCAATCGGCGTGCTTTCTCAATATGCTTGCGGGGAGTTGTTCGCTCACTTCTCCGCGCACCATACCGAACACCGCGTCCGCTTTATTCGCGCCCGTAGCCAAAATAAGAATTTTTTTCGCTTGCATGATTTCCGAAAGCCCCATTGTAAAAGCCTTTCTCGGAACGTCCTCTATTCTGTCGAACAGACGAGCGTTGTCGCGCACCGTGCTTTCGGCAAGTTCGACCGTGTGAGTCACGCTGTTAAACGGCGTGCCCGGCTCGTTAAACGCTATGTGCCCGTTGCTTCCTATTCCAAGCACTTGAATGTCGCGAGGCATGTTTGCGAGAAGCTCGGCGTAACGTTTGCATTCCGCTTCGGCGTCGGACGCCATGCCGTTTTCTATGTGCGTGTTTTCGAGCTTTATGTCGATTTTATCGAACAGATTTTTGCGCATGAAATATGCGTAGCTGTTCGCATTGTCTTTGCCCACTCCCGCGTATTCGTCGAGGTTGGCGGCTTTAACGCGCGCATAGCTTGTGCCGTTTTCTTCGTGGTCGCGTATCATGCGCGCATACAGTCCGAGCGGGGTTGTGCCTGTGGCAAGTCCCAAAACCGCGTCGGGTTTATTCGTAACTACTTCTTTCATAATTTCGAAAGCTTTGTCGCTGACTTTTTCATAATCTTTAACTATTACAATTTTCATTTTTGAATTTCTCCGAATATTTTTTTGTTGCCTCTTGAAGCAACGGGTTCGCTTTTTTATCTAATGTAACTTTTTTCGTTCTAACTATTTACCGGCATTTTCGAGCGCCAAAAGGCTTAGACAAAAACGCAAGGCCTTGCAAAAACGATATGCGCCCTTTTACACCGCCGTATCGGGGCACAACGACGCCGCCGCAATACTCTGCCCCACCCGCCTATTACTTTCGTCGGGAAGCGAAATGTCGAGGTCTTTAAACTCGGGATATTCGGCGGCGAGCACCTTTTTGCAGGTGTCGAGAATGATATTGCCGCCGTCGCCGCCCGTCACTCTTCCAAGCAAAAGGACGTGTTTCATGTCGTAGAATTTCGCGTAATACGGCAACGTGTGCGCCAAATAAACGCCTATATCTTCGTATATCGTGCGCGCGAGTTCGTCGCCTTTTTCCATGAGCGCTTGAATTACTTTGAGCTTTTGCGCGGGCGTGAGTCCGTCTTCGAATTTAAAACCGCCGAGCTCGGCAAGTTTTATCACGGCGTCTTGCGAGAAGTATTTGCAACCCACACCGTAATCGCCGCTCCATTCGTCTTGCATGGCGCTCTCGGCAAAATCTACGGGAACGAACGCGAGCTCGGAGAGCCAACCGTTTATTCCGCCGTCGGCGTTTATGTAGCCCACCGCTTCGCTCGTGCCCATAGCGATTCCGAGCACTTTGTTGTCGGCAAGGTCTATGCTTCCCGCAAGCGCGGTAACGTCGCCGTCGTTCGCCACCTCTATGGGTACGTCGCCCATTTCTTTGGCGATATTTATATACATATTTTTAACGTAGTCGCCGTATTTTTTCTTGTCCACTTTCAAAAACAGCGACGCAACCATAATTTTATTGTCAACATACACGCCCGCGCTCGAAACGCCGATTGAATCGACGCGAGGCATTTTGCTCGCCGCCGTCTTCATTGCGGTAAGAATTTCGTTATAATGATAGTGCGGGTCGGCGGTGATTTTGGGATTCCAAACCACTTCTTCGGAATACACCACTTCGCCGTCGATTACCGCGCTCACTTTGCGGTCGGAACCGCCCGCGTCGAAACCTATGCGGCAACCTTTAAGGTGCCCACCCACTTTCATAGACGCGTTCTTTTGCGGCGGAACTTTTTCAAGCCTCACCACTTCGAACGGTTTTTCGTATACGCCGCTCATAAAGTCTTCGTCAAATGCGCGCTCGCCCTTTTTCGAATATGACTCTTTGAGCCTGCGGAAAATCTCCTCGCTTCCCGCAACGCCTATTTTATAGCCGCCGCACACCCACAAAACCGTTTTTGCGAGTCTCTCGGCAATGCGATAATTGAGTTCGTCGTTTATTCCGTCGCGAAATGCGTCGAACGAATAAACGTAGTTGTAGCCGCCGTTGCGCTCCACAACCAAAGTTATGCGCGTCCTATTCTTTTCGGGCTCGCTTTTAACTTTTTTGTCGAAATCTTCGAGAGCGCGAATCATGGGATAAAACGCTTTGTCAAGCTTGGGTTTAATCATACTTTCCTCCGTCGAAAACAATTTTTATACGCAGAGCATTTTTATATTCAAGCCCGCGTTGGGTTCGTGCATGGAATGCTCTGCTTACTCTAATTGTATCACGAATTATATTCGTTTCAATGGAAAATCTTTCCTGAAATTTTGGAAATATTTCACAAATAAAAATCGTGGAAAATATTTTCAACTTTCATTTGTTATTTTAGCCTTTTTACGCGCATTTTTGCGATATAATAAAAAAATGGACGCACGGCACCAAACGAAAAAATTTTATATGCACAAAATAGACAATCTTTTCAATGTGCAAAAAATAGTTACCATTCACTATCAAGCGCTTCCCAAACGTTATAAAGCTAACGAAGAATGGCATAACTTTTGGGAACTCGTGTATGCCGACAAAGGCAAAGCCGCCGTCGTTTCGGAAAACAGACGAATAAACCTTAAACAGGGCGACATATTTTTTATAACCCCCAACGTGCCGCACTACGTGGAAAGCGACGAATACGAGCCGAACATATTTATAATATCGTTCGAGTGCCGTTCGGAAAGTATGCAATTCTTTTCCGACAAAAAGCTTACCGTGCCCAAAGAACGCCTTTATTTGTTGCAAAACATAATGACCGAAGCCGCCGCCGCTTTCGATTTGCCCGACTTCGACCCCGAGCTTAACAGGTTGCGCCCCAACGCCGCCCCGCCGCTCGGCGGCGAGCAACTCATTAAAAATTCTTTGGAGACGCTTTTAATATATTTGTTGCGCTCCGAAAACGACAAAATAGCCTCTACCGCGTTTTTCGTATCCAAAACCGACCTTTCGGACGCGCTCGAAGACGAAATCGTGCGCATATTGCGTGAAAGCGTGTATTGCAAGTTCAGCCTAAACGACGTTTGCGAAAAACTGCATTACGGCAAAGTGAAGCTGTGCACGTTTTTCAAAGAAAAGACGGGCACGGGCATATATGCCACCTACCTCAAATTTAAAACGGACGAAGCCAAAAGTCTTATAAGAAAAGGCAATTCGTTCACCGAAATATCCGACCTGTTGTGTTTCGATTCGGTTTCGTCTTTTTCCAACGCGTTCAAAAAACACACGGGCATGACTCCCAAGCAATATCGCGACAGCATTAAAAAGGTGTGACGTTTTAACAAATACGGATACGGCATTAAAAAAAGCTACGGCATCAAAGACAATCACAATTACGGTATTAAAAAAGCATAAAAAACCGCTCGCTCGCGCAAGTTAATACCATGAAAAAGTTTGTAAGCGTTTTATTGTGTTTGCTGTGCATAATTCCCGCCACGGCGTGCAAAAAACAGGCGCCCGCTCCGAGAATATGGCTCATAGAGCCGTCGTCGGAGTCCGCCGAAACGGAAATCCGCCAAATGGTGCGTCATTTCGACTCCAACGCGCTAATATCTTTCGTGCCCGCAAAGGAACTTTCCGTTCGCATTAGCGACGCATTCGAAAAAGACGACGCGCCCGACGTGTTTATGTTTTTCGCCGATTCCATTCCCGACCTTGCGGAAAAGGAAAAAATCGCCGACCTATCGGACAGACTTCGCATAAGCAAAGTGAAAGCCGACGAATTGCTCGAATCGACTCGCAGAGCGTGCGCCTATCAAGGAAAAACGAGAGGCGTGCCGCTTTTTGCCGACGTATATTTGCTTGCAACCAACCGCGCGCTCGTTTCCGCGCCGCCCGACACAGCCGAAAAGCTCGTTGCGGAATGCGAAGCGCTGAAAGAGAAAAAGCTGTCGTCGTTTGAAAAACTGACGCCCGAAAAGCAAACGCTCTTATTCGAAACTCTTCTTCGCTCTCACGGCGGCAAAATGCTGAACGCGCGCAAAACGAAACTCGAATTCGCGTCGGAGGAGGGCAAAACCGCGCTCGAAGATTGCGCCGAGCTTTTAAAACAATCCGCCGAGCAGTCGGACGCCGTGGGCGAGGGCAAAGCGGCGTTTTCCATTCTCACAATGCAAGAAAGAGCGCAAAATGCCGAACGCTATCCCGACTCCGAAATAACTCTCTCTTCTCTCTTCGGGCTCAATCGTTTGCAAACCGTCGCTATGGGAATGAGCAAACAAAGCAAAAATCAAAAACAAGCTTTCGCATTGCTCGAATTTTTGCAAACCGAAACGGATAAGCTTTCCGCCCTATATAAACGCTATTCGGCTAAAAAAGACATTAGCCCCATATCTACCGACGACGCCGACGTTATAAAATATTTATCGGAAGCAACTCCCGCGCCCGACCTTTGCGGAATGAATTCTCTCGCTAAAACGTATATTCCCGCCGCAATAGAAAAAGCGGAAAAGGGTGTGAACACAACCGACGCGCTGAACGAAGCCGAAAAAGACGCGAGCGGCAACATTTGGCAAGGCAAACGCGAATAGTTTTAATGCCGCATAACGCAACTGTTTTTTGCTCCGATTAAATTTTTGCGTTTGACGAAAACAATAATCTTATAACAAAAAACGCTAAGAAAGCAATTCCAAAATTTCTTCCACTTTAAGATTTACGCCTCCCGACGCAGCGTGCATCACTATGTCGGATAGGGCGTTTTTCTTTTCTTGCAGTTTCATAATTCTTTGCTCTATGCTGTCTTGCATAATGAGCTTATACACCTGAACGGACTTTTCCTGCCCTATTCTGTAAGCGCGGTCGGTGGCTTGGTTCATGACGGATTCGTTCCACCACGGGTCATAGTGAATAACCACGTCGGCGCCGGTAAGGTTGAGCCCCGTGCCGCCCGCTTTGAGCGATATGAGAAAAGCTTCGGTTTTGTCGGCGTTAAACCTCGCCACAAGTTTCACTCGCTCCGCTTTGGGAGTATCGCCTTGCAAAAGATAGTGCGTTATTCCCTCGTCTACAAGCCGAGCTCGAAGTATTTCGAGCATGGACGTGAACTGACTGAACACGAGAACTTTGTGCCCCGACTGCGACGCCGAGCGAATAAGTTCGAGGCAAGCGTTGAGCTTTGAAGAATTGCCTTTGTAATCGGAATACACAAGGCTCGGCTCGCAACAAATTTGTCGCAATTTGGTGAGCATGCTCAAAACCACCACTTTGTTCACCTTTTCGCCCGCCGCCTTAACGCTCTCTTTCACAAGTCCCAAATTAGCCGAATACAGTTCGTGCTGTTCCCCTTCGAGCGGGCAAAGTACGTCGCTTTCCATTTTGGGCGGCAATTCTTTGAGCACGCCCGATTTCAGTCGCCTTAACACAAACGGTTTTATAAGCCTATTGAGTCGCATAGCCGCCGCATCGTTGCCGCGCACGATTTCGCTTTCCAACGTGTCGCGGAACTTTCGGTATGAAAACAAATAGCCGGGCATCAAAAAGTCGAAAATGCTCCACAGCTCGGCGAGACTGTTCTCCACAGGGGTGCCCGTGAGTGCGAAACGGTATTTCGCGTTGAGCGTTTTAACGGCGCGAGCGTTACGCGTTTCGGGATTTTTGATATATTGCGCTTCGTCGAGCACCGCGAAACGGAACTGTTCTTTCGAATAAAGCGGCGCGTCTCGGCGCAAAAGCTCGTAGCTCGTAATTACAACGTCGTAATTTTTAAACTCGGCAACAAGTTCTTTTCGCTCTTCGCCGCTGCCCGTCACCGCAAGCGCTTTCAATTCGGGCGCAAACTTATTTAATTCGTTCACCCAGTTCAAAACGAGAGTGGTAGGGCACACAACTATGCTCGTGCCTTGCTTTTCGCTAACTAACAGCGCTATTATTTGAAGCGTTTTGCCGAGCCCCATGTCGTCGGCGAGAATGCCGCCGAACCCCATGCGCGTAAGCGTTTTAAGCCAACGGAACCCCGCTTTTTGGTAATTTCTCAAAACGGGTTTGAGCTTTGCGGGCACTTCGGCAAGGCTTTCGGACGCGTCGGAAAGCTCTTTTATCATCTGCTTGAATTCGGCGCTCCGTTCGAGGTTGAAAAATCCGCTCTTTAATTCGTAATCCACATAAGGCGCGTAATACAGCGGAAGAGTAAAGTCGCCGCCGTCTTCCGTCGCAATTTCCGCCACTTCGGACATTGCGGCAATCGAGGGGTCTAATAAGTCCACGAAAGAACCGTCGGTTAAACGCACGTAACTGCGTTTGTTTTTATACGCGCGCAAAATTTCGGATAGTTCTGCCGAAGAATATTCTTCGCTCGAAAGCTCCAAGCCAAGCAAATCGCTTTTTATTCTCACGCCCACTTTCATGCGCGGCGGCTTTCTCACTTTCATTTTTTTGATGTCGTCGCTCAAATAGACTTCGGCGCTTCCCATTAGCTCGCGAAGCCCTTCGCGAAGCAACATGTATACGTCCGCTTCGTCGTATACCGCAAGATGAGGGAAGTCGGGAAAATACTTTTTGAGCGTTTGCAAAAACGCCCCCTCGCTCTCATAGTCGCGCACAAAGGGCGAAGCGGAATTTTCGTCGAGAATATCCACCTCGTTTTCACCGTCGTAGCTCGCGTGCAAAGACGCTTCAATGCCGCCTTGCGGCAACGCGTTCAAATACACTCCTAGTTCGAGCGGAGCCGCTTCGAACACGCTCAAATTCACGTCGGGCGCTTCTATTTCGGTAAAAGCGATTACCCGAGTGAGCACGCTGTTATAAAACTGCGACATATCGTTTTCGGCAACAAACAGCCGCCCGCGCGCCTCTATCGCGTTCACCACAGGAATAACCGCGCTATAATAAGCGTCGGTAACGGGATAAATTCTGTTTTCGGTAACGATATATTTGTTCTCTTTTCCGAATAAAACTCGATGAGAGCGCAACTTGCTTTCAAGCACATAGCCGCCCGAAGCCTTACTTACGCGTAACCCCGCTTCTACGGCGTTCGGTTTTAGCACTATAAGGCAAACCCCGCCTTTTATAAACGAATCGCCGCACGCAACAAGATGCCCCGCATACAGCCGCATAAATTCGTCCACCCCGCCCGCCGACAGTCTAAGTTCGTCGCGATAGTCGGGATTCGGAGCGTTAAGGTCGGCTAAAAACTCGGCTTTTTCACGCCAACAACCCGCAATAAACGCCGCAAGCTCAGCCGAAAGTTCGTCGAACGACTCGGGCACGTGCGTTACGGTAAGCTCTATTCCGTACCGCTTTTCGGCTCCCGTATTCCAACACGAAACGAAGTCGGATACGTCTTTGAGCGTGTACATTTTTTTCGTGCCTATTGTGAATTTAAGTTTTAATCTGCCGTCTTCGCCTATTTCCATAGCGGGCACGAGTTTAACTCTCTCGCCCTCTTCGGCAACGCGCCGCACGCGTCTCATTCTGCCGTATTGTTCTATTAAGGCTCGTATTCCCGCGTCGCTGCGCCGTGCGACCGAATCGGCTGTGCCGCGAATCTGTTCTTGCGGAAACTTATTTTCGTAGGCGAGCGCCGTCGCCACTATATGCCGGCAAGGTCCGTCAATAGACTTATCGGCGGGGCAATCGCACGAGTAGTCATATAGCCCGCCCTGCTCGTCGAACTGAACTTCGGTTTCGTAGTCTCTGTCGCCTTGCACCGACGCTTGCACAACGAATTTGCCGTCTCTGCGCAACGTGCGTATATTTTTAACGCGGTTATCGTAAAACCGCTTTTTCCCGCCCGTAACGGCGCGCGCCCCCGCCTCGCTATATAACGAATCCCAATCGAGCAATTCGCAAAATCCTCCAAACCGCATTTTCGTGAACATATATTATATCACTTTTTCAATAAATTCACAAGCAAAAAACGGCGGATATACGGTTAATATAGTTTTTAATTGCTTTAATGCAAAAAAAAGCCGTCACATAACGGCATTCAAAAATCAGCTGCCTCTTATTTTACGTTAAACTCATTTTTCGAATTTTCGACCATAGCTTTGTATTCTTCCAAAACTTTTACATTCTCGTTGACTTCCGTATTATGAGATAAGCGAAAAGCAGTATATATATCTTTACTTACCCTATCTGTGAATCAAATGGATCATTCATGTTTAACTGTTTCTACCGGGTTATACACCTCGCCCCGTCAATCATATGAACCGTATATTATATTTTTTTGTTGCCGGATATTCACAAGCAAAAAAGGTTCGCAAACTTATTTTTGCGAACCTTTTTTATTTGTTTTTTCGGGGTGCGTCCCGTTGCTAATCTTATTCTTCGGTAGTTTCGCCCTCGCCGTCGAGAACTTCTTCCTCTTCGGGTTGAGCCACAGCCACGCAAACGACGCTGCCTTGCTGTTTCATTTTCATAATACGAACGCCCTGCGTGTCGCGCCCTATTTTGCTTATTTCTTTTGCACGCATACGGATAATGGTACCGTTGTCGGCTATAATCATAACGTCGTCGTCGGGAGTGATTTGTTTCAAGTTTACGAGCCTACCCGTCTTTTTATTGAACACGCCCGCTTTGATTCCTTTGCCCGCGCGGCTCTGCAAACGATAATCGTCGAGGTCGGTGCGCTTGCCGTAGCCGAGTTGCGACACCGTGAGAACCTCGCAACCCGATTTTACGACCGTCATATCCACAACGTAATCGTCGGTGTTGAGTTTCATAGACTTCACGCCCTGCGTGTCGCGTCCCATAAGACGCACGTCTTCTTCGCTGAACCTTATGCACTTGCCTTCGCTCGACGCCACAAGTATTTCGTCGCGTCCGCAAGTGAGTTGCACCGATATGAGTTCGTCGCCTTCCACAAGATTGATTGCTATTTTGCCCACCTTGCGAATAGACGCGAATTCGTCGAGCGCCGTCTTTTTGATTAAACCGTTTTTGGTCGCCATAATAAGGTTGCCGCGCATATCCTCTTTTATGGGAATTACCGCGTTAACCTTTTCGCCCTCGCCGAGTTGCAATAGGTTGACTATTGCGCGTCCTCTCGCCGTCTTTTCGGCTTCGGGAACCTCGTAGGCTTTAATGGAATACACTTTGCCCAAATTCGTGAAAAACAGCACGTTGTCGTGAGTGCACGTTACAAACATGTTCTCCACAAAGTCCTCTTCTTTGGGGCGGTGCGCCGTAACGCCCTTGCCGCCTCTATGTTGCGCTTTGTATTCGGTTGTGGGCAGACGCTTGATATAACCGAAGTGCGTCATTGAAATCACTACATCTTCGCGCTCTATTAGGTCGCCTATGTCGATTTCGTCGTAGTCTATGCACAGCTCGGTTTTTCGCGGGGTGTCGTATTTTTCTTTGATTTCTCCGAGTTCGGTTTTAACGATTTCTTCCACTCTGTGAGGGTTGGCTATAATGTTTTTGAGGTCGGCAATCGTCTCTTTGAGCGCGGCAAGCTCGGCTTTTAAGTGCTCCACTTCGAGGCTTGTGAGGCGTTGCAATCTCATTTCGAGAATGGCGTTCGCTTGTTTATCCGAAAGAATAAACTCGCTCATTAGCTTTTCGCATGCTTCCACTTTGTCGCGACTCGCTTTGATTATAGCCACAACTTTATCGATGTTTGCAAGCGCTTTAACGAGACCTTCGAGAATGTGAGCTCGCTCTTCCGCCTTTTCGAGGTCGTAACGCGTTCTTCTGAGCACAATTTCTTTTTGATGCTCCACATAGTAATAGAGCATTTCTTTAAGATTGAGAATTTTGGGCTCGCCGTTCACAAGAGCAAGATACGTTATGCCGTTAGACGTTTGCAAATCGGTGTGCTTATAAAGAGTGTTGAGCACAACTTGCGCTTGCGCGTCGCGCTTAACTTCTATTACAATGCGCATACCCTGACGATCGCTTTCCTCTTTAATGTCGGAAATGCCCTCTATACGCTTGTCTTTAACGAGGTCGGCAATCGTTTTTATGAGTTCCGCTTTGTTAACTTGATACGGAAGTTCGGTTACTATAATGCGCTGACGCATTTGCGCGCTGCCGTCGCGCATAGGATATTCTTCTATTTCCGTTTTCGCACGAATAACCACACCGCCCTTACCGGTGCGGTAAGCGTGACGCAAATTAGCGCGTCCCATAATTATGCCGCCCGTAGGATAATCGGGCGCGGGGACATACTGCATTAGCTCATCGACCGTAATTTCGGGGTTGTCGATTAGCGCGCAAACGCCGTTTATAACCTCGCCCAAATTGTGAGGCGGAATGTTTGTTGCCATGCCTACGGCTATGCCGTCGGAGCCGTTAACCAAAAGGTTGGGGAAGCGCGCGGGAAGAACTGTGGGCTGTTCGAGCGTGTCGTCGAAATTTGGATACCAGTCAACCGTCTCTTTGTCTATATCGCGGAGCATTTCGCCCGCAATTTTGCTGAGACGCGCTTCGGTGTAACGTTGAGCCGCAGGAGGGTCGCCGTCTACCGAACCGAAGTTTCCGTGCCCGTCAACGAGCGGGCAACGAATGGAGAAGTCTTGCGCCAAACGCACGAGCGCCATATACACCGCGCTGTCGCCGTGAGGGTGGTATTTGCCGAGCACGTCGCCCACTATACGCGCGCATTTGCGGTAAGGCTTATCCGCAAACAAATTCAGCTCGCCCATAGAGTAGAGTATGCGGCGATGCACCGGTTTAAGTCCGTCACGCACGTCGGGAATTGCACGCGACACGTTAACCGCCATAGCGTAGGCAATGAACGAGGTTTTCATTTCCTCTTCAAGTTGCACTTTAACGATTTTCGTGTTGTCAACGTGCTTTATTTCGTCGTCACTGAAATTACGTTTTTTCATATTTCCTCTCTAACAAAACTATATATCTAATTCTTTCACGAGTTTCGCGTTCTCTTCTATGAATTGCCTGCGGAGCTCGGGCATCTCGCCCATAAGAATGGTAAAAATTTCGTCGGCGGCGAACGCGTCGTCCATAGTTACTTGCTTTAACGTGCGGAATTCGGGGCTCATTGTAGTGTGCCAAAGTTGTTCCGCGTTCATTTCGCCCAAGCCTTTGTAGCGCTGAACTTCGCTTCCCTTTCTTCCCAACCTATCGAGCGTTTCGTTGAGCTCGCGGTCGGTGTAGCAATAATAGTCGTTTTTGCCTTTGCTCACTTTGTAAAGCGGCGGCATTGCGCTATAAACATGCCCTTTTTCTATGAGCGGGCGCATATAGCGGAAGAAGAACGTGAGCAACAAAATGCGAATGTGACTGCCGTCCACGTCGGCATCGGTCATACAGATAATTTTATCGTAACGGAGCTTGCTTTCGTCGAACTCTTCGCCCACTCCGCAACCGAACGCGGTAATCATGGCTTTGATTTCGGCGTTTTCGAGAACTTTTCCGAGACGCGCTTTTTCAACGTTGAGAATTTTGCCTCTAAGCGGCAATATAGCTTGGAATCTGCGGTCGCGCCCTTGCTTAGCGGTGCCGCCTGCGCTGTCGCCCTCCACAATATAAATTTCGCAATGCGCGGGGTCGCGGTCGGAACAATCGGCGAGCTTGCCGGGAAGCGTGGTGGTTTCAAGCACTCCTTTGCGGCGGGTGAGCTCGCGGGCGTTACGCGCCGCGTCGCGCGCTCGTTGCGCCGTAATACACTTTAACACAAGCTCTTTCGCTTCTTTCGGGTTTTCTTCGAGGTAGGTGCCGAGCCCGTCAACGAGCGCTTTTTCCACATATCCGCGCATTTCGCTGTTGCCGAGTTTCGTTTTGGTCTGCCCCTCGAACTGCGGCTCGGTGAGTTTCACGCTTATTATGGCGGTGAGTCCCTCGCGCACGTCGTCGCCGGTGAGTTTCTCTTCTTCTTTAATAACCTTTTGCTCGTGAGCGTAATCGTTTATAACCTTTGTGAGCGCGTTCTTAAAACCAACGAGGTGGGTGCCGCCCTCTTCGGTGTTTATGTTGTTCGCATACGAATACAACACTTCGTTGTAGCTGTCGTTGTATTGCATGGCAATTTCGATTGTATTGTCTTTATACGTCTTTTCGATATAGAGCGACTGCGGGAAAAGCGTCTCTTTACTGCGGTTGAGGTAGTCCACGAAATCGAGAATGCCGCCCTCATATTTAAACGTTTCCTGCTTTTCTCTTCCCGGTCGGTTGTCTATAAGCTGAATTGACAGCCCGCGATTGAGGTATGCCACCTCGCGCATACGGGTGCGAATTAAATCGTAAGTAAATTCAATCGTCTCGAAAATTTCGTCGTCGGGGAAAAACGTGACTTTCGTGCCCGTGCGGTCGGTTCTTCCGATTTCCGCCAAAGCGCGTTGAGGCACGCCGCGATTGTAACGCTGACGATACATTTTTCCGTTTTTGTAAACTTCCACTTCGAGCCATTCGCTTAGCGCGTTAACCACGCTGAGCCCCACGCCGTGCAAGCCGCCCGACACTTTGTATCCGCCGCCGCCGAACTTGCCGCCCGCATGGAGCTTGGTGAGCACCACTTGCACCGAACTGACTTTTTCTTTGGGGTGAATGTCTACGGGTATGCCGCGACCGTTGTCGGTAACCGAAACAGCCCCTTCGGGAGTGAGCTCCACTATAATGGTGTCGCAATATCCCGCAAGCGCTTCGTCAACGCTGTTGTCAACTATCTCCACTATAAGGTGATGAAGTCCGCGCTCGTCGGTGCTGCCTATATACATGCCCGGACGTTTGCGCACAGGTTCGAGTCCTTCGAGCACCTGAATTTCGCTACTGTCGTAATGCGTGTCTACCTTTCTTGCCATTGTGTCCGTTTTCTCCTTTCCTCGCCCCAAAATGAGCTCGGCAAACCTTTGCAACGGTTATATTTTAATTATACCATATTTTTGCCGAAAAATAAAGTGTTTTAGCCCGTTTGCTTGTGAAAATTCGGTCGAAATTTTAGACACGCGCCGTCTCGCGCCCTTAAAAGGGGCTATAAGGCGCAAAAAAGAACAATTCGGCTCGATTATGCGAATTGTTCTTTTAAGAATTTTTCAAGATTTCTCGACTTCGCTATGCTCCGCTCGCAATGACATTGTAGTTACGGTTACCATCTTCTTCAACCGTTAAGAGTGTAAGGGGGCAAAGCCCCTTGTCGTTGCAGGGTGGAAAGTTAAGAAGGCGCGACGCGTTAAGCAAACAGCACAGTGTGCTGTTTGTAGACAAAGCGGGGAGCGGCTACGCCCGCAACCCGGCAAGGACACAGTCGAAAGTGCCTTCCCCCTTTGTCGTTTTCGCCGAATCCTTTTGCAACCAAAAGACCGGCGTTTGTCGAAATCGACTTTCGCGGGCGTGTACCGCGAAAGAACGCCTTATCGAGTTCGCCCAACACGGATTAAGCAAGCAAGTGCCGTATGGCACCGCATGGGTAGCGCCGTGTTGCGTTTGGGCGAAAATAATTACTCGTATTCCACCACGTCTATCCACGAATGCAAAAGCTCTTTCTCTTCCGGCTTTTGCTTAACCGACTGACTCGCGGCGACTATCGGCAACCATTTCAAAACATACTGCTTGGCGGTGTCGCTCTTGTCGCAGAACAGTTTCAAGTATTTTTCGGCAACGTCTTTTTTATCCGCAAGACAGAACAAAAGATAGGTGCGCGCAACGTCGGCGGACGCGTTTCCTTGCGTGGCGTGCGCCCAGTCTATAATGTAGGCGTCGCCATTCGAAGTAATTATAATGTTCGAGGGGTTAAAGTCGCCATGACAGAGTTTCGTGTGCTTGGGCATACTTTCGAGCCGCACGTTGAGTTCGTAGCGCACGGTAGCCGAAAAGTCGGTTTCGCTTATCTTGCGCATCATTTTATCTTTGAGCTTGTTTAAAAGCGGCACTCTTTTTTCGTGAACGCTTATTTGCAAGTCTACGAACTTTTCAAGATATTCGTCCGCTTTTTTGGGGTTCTCCTCTATGAGCGACGCGAGAGTTTTGCCTTCCACGTAATCCATAACAATCGCCCAACGCCCGTCTTCGAGGCAGGTTACGTCGCAAATTTTGGGGATTTTAAGCCCCGACTCTTCAACGCGCGCTTGATTGAGCGCCTCGTTGAGTACGTCGGACTTATGCTTATCTTTTGAAAAAACCTTTATAACCTTGTCGCCGTCGCGATAAATCGTTTTATCGGGGCGCTGTGCCATAACTTTGTCTAATTTCATTATTCTCTCCTCCTTATTTTTTCGCGCCGTAGTAGGCGTTCAAATACATTTGTTTGATTTCGCTCATAAGCGGATAGCGAGGGTTCGCGCCCGTGCATTGGTCGTCGAACGCAAGTTCGGTCATTTCGTCGAGAGTGGCAAGGAACGCTTTTTCGTCAACACCGTATTCGGCAATCGTCTTTTTAATGCCCACTTTCGCTTTGAGTTCTTCGATTGCCGCAATGAGGCTTTCGAACTTCTCCGAATCGGTTTTGCCTTCGAGCCCTAAGAAAGACGCGATTTCAGCGTATCTTTTTAAGGTGTGCGGGTAGCCGTATTGCGAGAACGTTCCCATCTTTTTGGGCTGTTCGCTCGCGTTAAACCGCATAACTTCGGTTATAAGCAAAGCGTTGGCTATGCCGTGCGCAATGTGGTGATATGCGCCGAGCTTGTGCGCCATAGAGTGGCAAACGCCCAAGAACGCGTTTGCAAACGCAATGCCCGCCATTGTGCTCGCGTCCGCCATTTTCTCGCGAGCTACCGCGTCGGCGGCTCCCTTTTCGTAGGCAATAGGCAAATTCTCGAATATGAGTTTGAGCGCCACGAGAGCTTCGCCGTCGGTATACGGAGTCGCGAGCATACTCGCGTAAGCTTCGAGCGCGTGAGTCATAGCGTCTATGCCCGATGCGGAAGTGAGCCCTTTGGGCATGTTCATCATAAGGTCGGCGTCGATAATAGCGATATTGGGCAAAAGCTCGTAGTCGGCGAGCGGATATTTGATATTCGTGCTCTCGTCGGTAATTACGGCAAACGGAGTAACCTCGCTACCCGTGCCCGCCGAAGTGGGAACGGCGATAAACGTTGCCTTTTCTCCCATTTTGGGGAAAGTGTACACGCGCTTGCGAATATCAACAAAGCGCATTGCCATGTCCATAAAGTCGGCGTCGGGGTGCTCGTAGAGAACCCACATTATTTTGCCCGCGTCCATAGCGGAGCCGCCGCCGAGCGCTATAATGCAATCGGGCTCGAACGCGCGCATTGCTTCGGCGCCCTCTTTGGCGCAACCGAGCGTGGGGTCGGGCAACACTTTGAAGAACGTGGTGTGCACTATGCCCATTTCGTCGAGCTTGTCGGTTATGCTTTTGGTGTAGCCGTTTTTATACAAAAATTCGTCGGTAACTATAAAGCAACGCTTTTTGCCCATAACGTGCTTTAATTCGTCGAGCGCCACAGGCAGGCACCCTTTTTTGTGGTATACTTTCGCGGGCAACCTAAGCCACAGCATATTTTCTCTCCTTTCCGCAACGGTTTTAATGTTTAACAAATGTTTTACGCCCACGTTCTCGGAAACGGAGTTGCCGCCCCAAGAACCGCACCCCAAAGTGAGCGACGGCGCAAGCTTGAAGTTGTAAAGGTCGCCTATTCCGCCCTGACTCGACGGAGTGTTCACGAGTATGCGGCAAGTTTTCATTCTTGCGGCAAACGCGGCAATCTTGTCTTTTTCTTGTTGCTCGTTCACGTAAAGGCTTGAAGTGTGTCCGTAACCGCCGTCGGCAACGAGCTGAGCCGCCTTGTCGAGCGCGTCGGCAAAGTCTTTCGCGCGATACATTGCAAGCACGGGGCTGAGTTTTTCGTGCGCAAATTCCTCTTCGAGCGCCACGCTTTCCACTTCGCCTATGATTATCTTGGTGTCTTGCGGCACTTTAACGCCCGCAAGCGCCGCTATTGTGTGAGCGCTTTGTCCCACTATTTTGGCGTTTAACGCGCCGTTTATGAGTATCGTTTTGCGCACTTTCTCGCACTCTTCGGCGCTGAGAATGTGGCAACCGCGCGCCTTAAATTCTTTTTTGACGGCGTTGTAAACTTTATCGAGCACTATAACCGACTGCTCGGACGCGCAAATCATGCCGTTGTCGAAAGTCTTACTGTGAATAATCGAGTTCACCGCAATGTTTATGTTCGCCGTGTCGTCGATAATCGCGGGAGTGTTGCCCGCGCCAACGCCTACGGCGGGCTTTCCCGACGAATACGCCGCTTTAACCATGCCCGGTCCGCCCGTAGCGAGAATAATATCCGCACTCTTCATGAGCGTGTTCGTCATGTCGAGCGAGGGAACGTCTATCCACGAAATTATGCCTTCGGGAGCGCCCGCCGCCACAGCCGCGTCGAGCACAACTTTCGCCGCCGCAATCGTGCAGTTTTTTGCGCGGGGGTGCGGACTTATGATTATGCCGTTGCGGGTTTTAAGGCAAATGAGCGCTTTGAAAATCGCGGTGCTCGTGGGGTTGGTTGTGGGAATAACCGCCGCCACAACGCCGATAGGCTCGGCAATTTTCTTTGTTCCGAAAGCGGGGTCTTCTTCTATAACGCCGCAAGTTTTGGTATTTTTATACGCGTTATAAATGTATTCTGCGGCGTAATGGTTTTTTATAACCTTATCTTCCACAACGCCCATGCCCGTTTCTTCCACCGCCATTTTGGCAAGCGGAATGCGCATTTTGTTTGCCGCCGACGCCGCCGCAAGAAAGATTTTGTCAACTTGCTCTTGCGAGAACGTGGCAAACTCTTTTTGCGCAGCCTGCACTTGCTCTATACGGGCAAGCAGACTTTCAACGCTGTCTACGATAGTTTTTTCCATTGTTTATATGTCTCCTTAAAATTTAATACTTTTTTGCTGTTCTGTGTTTACGATTGCCGCGTCGCCTTTCGGCTATTCGCAATAACGTTATAAAAGCGGCAAATCATTCTTTGCGCAAAGTGTCTTCGAGTTTTTTGCCGAGCAACGCGAGCGATGCAGCGAGGTCTTCGTATTTAACCGCGACTTCTTCGGGCAAGCTGAGATGCACGGGAGCAAAGTTCCAAATCGCCATAATGCCGCTTTGCGCCATATTGTCGGCAACATTTTGAGCAACGCTTTTGGGCACTGTTATTATTCCCATTTTAATATTGAGTCTCTTCACCGTTTTAGGCAGTGCGTCGTAGGCAAAAACGGAAATGCCGTTTATTTTTTTGCCTATGACGGCGGAATTTGTGTCGAATGCCGCAACAATATTCAGTCCGTAATTTTTAAAGCCCTCGTATTTTAAAAGCGTGCTCCCCAAGCTCCCCACCCCGCACAAAACGGCGTCGTGCGTGTTGCAAATCCCCAAAAAGTTCTCTATGCCCTCGATTAGCTCTTTTAGGCGGAATCCGAGTTTGGGCTTGCCCGATTCGGAAGAAACAAGCGCGAGGTCTTTGCGCACCTGCACGGGATTGAGTCGAAGTTCTTCGGCTATGGCGGTGCTCGACACGTTTTCGTCGCCCGCTTTTAATTTGTCTCGCAGAAATCGCAGATATACGGGTAACCGCGAAATCGTCGCCTTAGACGCAACCGCGTCTGCCTTAACTTCAATCATAACTCTCCGTAATCGATAAATTATTATCGATTTATATTATATTCCCTATTGAAAAATTTGTCAACCGTTTTTCCGACAATACAAAAAAGAGAAACTCCGAAAAAGAGTTTCTCTTTTAAAAGATTTCCGATAGCCGCTCAAACCGTTAAACGAAATTTACGGCAAAGGAGGCGCGGGCGGAGGGGGCGGCGGAAGAGGCGGAAGAGGAATCGAATTCTCCCAAGTGTACTTTTCGTCGCCCTCTTGCTCGTCTTTTTGCGAGCCTATCGAAATGGTTATCGAGCCGTCGGAGTTTTCGGTTACGCGAACGTAAATGCTTTCGTAACGTCTATTTTCAAAACACATTGCGTAGTTATCGTCCGAATAATAGCTGTATCTGTAATAATAAACCGAAGTATTATCGCCGTCGGTAAGAGTCAGAGCCGTAACCCAATCATCCCAATCGTCTTGAACCAATTCAATCGCGGCTGTTTTCTCTCCTAACTTATAAGTATGATAATAGCTTGTAATGCTCACGGTTATGGGCGTTGCCGTTTTGGGAGACGTGTCGGAAAGCGAGCTGTAAACAATCAAGTTTTCGCCGTCTTTACGGATATACAATGTAACCGTTTCAGGCACCGGATTGAAAATAAAACCTTGTACCGCAAGCACCGTTTCTCCGTCGTCGGCATATCTGAGCCCAATATCGGTGTAATCGTCGCTTTCTATTTTCACAACCGTTTTTCCGTTATATTCCGATATGGAAACGGTGTAAATTGTTTCTCCGCTACGGTACGTTCCCGTCAGGTCGCCTATATCTTTAACTTCTACGGGAGTGAGCGCGAACGTATCGCTCCCCGTTGTGAACGTTACCGTAATGTTTCCGTCCGCCTTTGCGAAAGCGAGCGAAGCTGACACAGGAGAACCGTTCTGAATATATTCGAGCGAAATGGTTGCGCCGTTCTCCGAGCCCTCCGACGCGGTAACAGAGTATCTTGTGCCGTTATAGTCAACCGCCGAAGCTCCCGCGATTTGCACCACGCCGCCGTCGGGAGTTTTGTAGGCGTTCGACAAAATCATATATTCGTATATGTCTTCGTTATAGTAAATTATATCGCCGCCGAAAAGCGAAAGCCCCAAAGCTTCTTTAAGGTAATAAACGTTCATTCCCGTGGATTCGTCATATATAAGAAGCGTCACCTGTTTTTTCGTGTTGAGTTCGGGATACCAACGTCTTTCCACGTCTTTATGTTCGGTGCCGTCTTTTTCGGTATATGTTTCGGTTATTCTTCCGTCGGAATGAAGAGTGGTTCTAACCTCGATGCCCAATCCGAAACCGTTGTTGCTCGCATACGTCCCCACAGCCGCTTGAACTGCCGAATCGGGCACAAAGGCACAAATAATATCGCCGCTTTCGCCGTCGCGGTAATACACGTTTCCGTATTCGTCGAACGTAAAGAACTTGTCGATAGAGTCGCCGTTGTAAGCCACGAGCGAAAAGTTGTGTCTTTCAAGATAGTTCGCGGTCAGTCCTTTCGGCGTTCCCTTTTCGCCGCCTCTGTCGTAAATCGCGTATGTGCCCGACGAGGTTATTTCAAGCATTTGCGTTCCGTTTGTATAATCGGAAACAACGTATTTTTGCATAAGTTCGGGAGTTATGAAAAACAGCTGTTCGGCGGAATTCACGTCAACCGCCATAATCGTGATTTCGTCATAGAACACTATAACGTATGTGGTGGAATTTGCCTCGAATGCAACGGTTACGACACCGAGCGTTTCGTTAAAGATTAGGCGAGGCGTAATTTGCCAAGAATTTGCGCCGAACCTATACGAACCCGAAAAGTCGGCGGCGTTTATAGTAATTTCCGCCCTTTGTCCGTGAACGAACGACACGAAAGTGCCCTCGTAGAGTTCGAGCGTTTCTTCCTTAACGGCAAACGAACGCGCGCCGTTCTTATATAATAGCGAAACGGAATCGGCATATTGCACCAAGTAATATTCGGCGTTGGCGCTATCAACAAAACGCAACGCGAGCGCGTCGTTATACACCGCATTTTTCACGCCCGTAGCCGCTTCGCCGTTTACCGTTACCGAACTTTCGCCAACCGCTATAACGGTATCGCCCGCGCGCCAAGTGCCCGCAAGCGCGCCGTCGGTATAAGCCACAGCAACGAATTGCTTATCCGAGTTTACGGAATAAAGCTTATAGTCGCCGTAAGCGTTTAGCCCCAACATGAGGTTGTAGCTTTCGCTACCCGCCGAGAACGAAATACTTCCGTTCTCTTCCGATAATTCGTACTGCACGGGCGAGCCGCCGCCGATTGCAACGGTTTTGTCTTGCGCATTTATATCGTAATTTTTTTCGCCGTCAAACCATTTCCCCGACGCCAAAAAGTCGGAATAGGTATAGCTTCCGAAATTCGAATAAGCATAAGACATGAGTTCGCCGTTCACGTAACGTATTACGTCTAACGAATCGGCGTTGTCTTCGGCATACACGAGCGCGGGAATATATGCGTTTCCGTTCGCCGTGCTTCCGAAAAACATTGCCGTTATTCCCCTGCCGTTCGCCTTTCGGCTGAATTCGCCGCCGACATATACCGAAAATTCGGTGTAATAACAACCCACTTCGGTGCCCTGCACTTCGTCGACAGTGTAAGTACCGTCAACTATAAGATAAAGTTCCGTGCTTTCCGAAGTCGCAACATATGAGCCGACGAAAGCGTCGGTTTTGGGAGTCCACTCTTTGGCGAGCGCCCATTTGCCGTCTTTTTTCTCGAACATATATAGGTAGCCTATAAAGTCGGGGTTTGCCTCTTTTATAAGCTCCTTTTCTATCATGAAAGCGTATTCGTTCGTGCCGTCGGAATAGCCGTGAACATGCGCGGCATAATCAACGTCTTTGCCCCACCAACTGTCGTAATACTTTTCGTAGTTCACGCGCGAACCCGTGTAGGTAAGCGTTTTCGTGCCCGTCGCTTTGCTCGCTGTGTAAAGCGCGCCGTTCTCGGTAAATTCGAGTTCGGAGTGGCCGCTCGCAAAAACGCCGTTTAGCGCCTCGTTGGAAACTTCGATAGTTTTCAGTTCGGCGTTATAATCGAGTTCTATAAGGGTGGAAAAGTGCAAGTCGTTGTCGTCGAACAATTCGCCACGAACGTGCGAACCGTAAGCCGCCGAATTTTCTTCGCCGTTTATGCTAACGGCTATTTGCGCGGGCAATTCTCCGATTTCGGCTTTAAGCGCGGGCACTGTGCCGCTAACGTCCCAAACTTCGGCGGGAAGTCCGAGAGCCGCAAACGCGTCGAGGTTAAAAACGCCGTCGCATTCGGTTACTTGCTTGCTTCCCGTAACCGTTACCGAAGTGCCAACCATACATTTGAGCACGTCGTCGTATTTCATAACGTCGAAACCAAGCACGCCAGCAATACCGCCCGCGTTCTCGCCCTCTATGCTCGCGTCGCCGAAAACGAACGCGCGGAACACGGCAGAACCTGCCTCTTTACTGCCTGCAACGCCGCCCGCGTTTTCACCCGCGCGCACCGAACCGCTATAACCGCAGTTTTGAACGAGCGCGTTTTCTTTTAGCACGCCCGCAATACCGCCGCCGCTACGGTCAGCGGATATGTTTGCCGTAACGGTACCGTTTAAAATAGCGCCGCCGGTTTCGCCCGCTATGCCGCCCGCAACGCGCGCCGAAACCGCAACCGAAGAGTTAACGTATTCCGCTCTTCCGCTGAAAATGCCCGCTATGCCGCCCGCCGTGCCGCGTGGCGCGGTAACACTGCCGCTTACCGTAACTTTGGATATAACGGCGCCGTCGGCAACGTTAGCAATAAGTCCCGCGTTGTCGCCTTTATATTCGATTTCGCCGTTTACCGTAAGGTTTTTAACGGTGCCGCCGAGAGTGGCGAATAACGGAGAAGCGAGCGAAAGCGATTTATTTCCGCCGTCGTATTCGCCCGTAAAGTTTTTTATAGGCTCGGCGAGCGTCGAAACAATGTCTGCCGTTTGAATATAGTTCGCACTAACGAATTCGCTCGCTCCCGCCGCAATGTATTCGCTCATAAGTTTGAGCTCTTCGGCGTCGTCAATAGTAAACGGACTGCTTGCCGTTCCCTCTCCGCCCAATACGGAACTAAATTTAGCCGTTAAAGTTATATCTTGTGTTACCGCTTCGGTAAACGTATATTCGACGTCGCCCAAATACCACCCCTCGAACGTAAAGCCTATTCTTTCGGGGTCGGCGGGTTTTATTGCCGATTCGCCGTTTTTCACGGTTTGAGGTTCAATAGTTCCCCCCCCCGCGATTTGGAACGTTACAGTGTGTTCGCTTGCGGGCGCGTTATTATCCGTGCACGCCGCAACGCCCACTGCCGCAAGCGCCAACACTAACGCTATTAGCGCTATTCTCAGTTTTTTCATAAGAACCTCCGTAAAAAAACCGCGCGCAAAAGTCTTGTTTTTCAAGCGCCCTTGCTCGCGGTTATTTTTATTGTGTGCTATTATAGCATATAAAATTTAAAATGTCAAATTCTTTAAGTGCATTTAAACTTGTTATGCGGCGGAAATGTATTCCGTGTCGCCTATCGTTATTTTTTGCACGGTGCCGTCGGGGTAAAGAGTGACAACAACGGTTTTAACCGTGCTAAATTTAAATGTGAGCGTGTAGGTAACTCCGTCTTGCGTACAACTCTCGAAAAAGTACGTTTTTTCATCGCCTGCAATCGTCAATTCAAAACTTTCATCGCCTAACCAATCTGTCGAAATTGCAAATGTTATCGTTTGCGTTTCGTCGTATTCGTCTACAAACGTTTTTCCGTCTAACATATTTTTGAGTTCGTCGATTGTGGGCAACGCGATAGGCAAATAATCTTTTCCGGCAACCGTGATTTTTTCTATTCCCGTAGCCGAATACGTTACGATTACCGTTGCATTAGTCATAAAATCATCATCAAATTCAAAAGTATACAAGCCATTTTCGAAAGACCCGCTCTTATAATAGCAAGTTTCTCCGTTCAAATTAAGCGTATAGTATTCTTTTACTATCGTTTTATCCATATAGAACATAGCCGTAGTTCCGTCGGTCGCTTTATATCCCGTGTTAAGAAGCATATTTTTCATTTCGTCAACGGACGGGAACGTTACGGCGGGACTGTATTCTTTCGTGGCGGTTTCAACCGTTTCGCCCACCAAAAGTTTGGTTATTCCCGCTTCGTTTAAGTGCACAAGCACGCAACGCGTATCAACCGAGAAATCGTCACCGAACAATAAAGTATACACGCCTACGTCGCGCGAATAGCTTTCCAAATACAGTTCGGTTTCTCCGTCCGTGATTTGGAAATACGCGCCCGTAAAAACACTCGAGCCCGACTCGAACGACACAACGGAACCGTCGGCGGCGGTAAATTCTTTGCCGTCAAGCATTTCTTTGAGTTCGTCGATAGACGGCATTCCCGCGATAGCGGCGTTCTCGGCGGCAATAGCTTTGCTTGCGTCGAGGCTGTCGCCAATCATAAGACTGCTTCCCTCTTTCCAAACGTACTTGTTTTTATTCGTAGCCGTATTTACCAACGGCAACGCCTGTTTTCCGTTACTCATTATTATAACGCCGTTAGACGTTGAATAATTGTATATTCTTGTGGCGCTTCCCTCTTTGTATTCGAGCGAAATCCTGGGTCCATAGTAACTCGAACTAACTTTAAACGAATACGTTGTGCCGTCGTTTATATAGTCGCCCGCAAGTTCTTCGTAAGAGAGCATTGTCTCGCCCGCAAATTTTTGAGCCGCGCCGTCCGCAACGGTAAGAGTTGCCGCGCTTTCGTCTCCGCTCTTAGAAAGCACCATGCTCGCGCTACGAGGCTCGTCAATTCCCATTCCTCTTTCGGTCATGGTAACGGTAATAACTTCGTTTTCCTCTTCAAACGTATCGAACGAATACGAAGACGTTGTTTGCGAATAAATAACGGAAACAACTCCGTCTTTCTCCGTTTCCTTTCTTTTTAGGAAAGTCAAACGAATGCCGTCTGACAAAACTTCGAGCATTGTGTTTTCGGAATTTTTATATACGAGCGCCATAAAGGGGGCGAAAACAGCTTGCACTTCGGGCGTGAAATACGAATTGAGTCCCCACTTTATTCCTGTGGCGGTAAAGTCGATGAGCGTAGTAAAGCCGATTCCGTTGTCGCCGTCCTCAAAAGTGTATGCCGCAAGTCTCGAAGTTTGAGTGTTTCTGTTATAGTTTAATATGGGATACCACAGCAATTCTTCGGTCTGCTCTCCGCCGATACTTGCCGTATACACTCTGGTAAGCGTTCCGTCGGTAGCAAAAGTGAGCGTGTCCGGATTTCCGTCGTAGGTGCGTGCGAAAACCGCGCCAAACAAATGCTCAATCTCGCTCTCCGGAACAAAGTTGTTAGCTCTTTGCACAACGTCCTTTCCCGTTTGCGCGTCGGGACGAGCACGGAAGTATTGAATATTTTGCGCGTCGACGTCGGCGTAGAAGAAAAATTTATCGGTTCCCTCTTTGTGGCTGAGCACAAAGCCGCGATTTTCGCCGCCGTATACGGCGCGTTCGTCGCGATATTCCGCCGTAAGCTCGACATAGTCCGTTTCGGCGGGAGTCGTGCCGCGCTCGTAGCGAACGAAAGTGCCGTTTTCGGTGATTTTAAGCATTTCGCGCCCGTTGGTGTATTCCACAACAAACCTTTTGAAAAGCTTGGCCGTCGTGAAAGCGAGCGTCCTATTTTCGCTCGCGAGCACAACGGCGTCGTTTTTGCGAAGCGCGGTGAAAGTGTCCGCTCCGAGCGTAAACTCTATTCCGTATTCGTTTTCGCTCTCGCCTTTTATAACTACGGGTTTCGCGTTCGCGGTTTGCGCATCGGCGGCGCCCTCTTTAAAAGTTACGGCAAACTCGTCGGTAATCGAAAGCGTTATTTTTGCGCCGTTTGCAACCGAAACGAATTCGCCCGCAAAAAGCTCTTCGAGCATTCGAGCGGAAAACGCGCTCACGGCAACGTTGTCGCGATACAAAAGCGTGACGCCCTCGTCGCGATAGGCAACCAAATAGTATTCTTTTCCGTCCGCCTCGAAGTGAACGGCTTGAACTCCGTTATATACAGCCTCATGCGCTTGAACCGTTTCGCCCTTAAATGTTACGCTTGCCGCAGGTTCGCTCGCCACGTTCAAAACGTCTCCGTTCTCGGTGAGCCACTTTCCGTCGAACGCGTTGTCGATATAAGTCGCAATATTAAGTTCGTCGGCAGAATTTTCAGATACGAGCTTATAGGCACCGAATTCAGTGGGAGCAAGCATAAGAACATAATTTTTTCCGCTCGCCGCAAACGAAACAATATTCCCGCTCACGGTGAAAGCTACGTTTTGATTGCCGCTCGCGCTTGTAATCGCAACGGTGCCGTTTTCAACGTTAAACGTGTATTTGTTCGTTCCGTCGAACCAGCTTCCGCCCAAAAAATCGGCGGTGGCGTTTGTAACGGGCGAACCTGTGGAGCTCACTAGCTCGCCTTTGTCGTTAAAGTAAATAAAGTCAACATAGCCTTCGTAGTTCACGTCGAAAAAAAGCGCCGTTTTGGGAGCGTTATTCTCGCTGTCGCCCAAAAACATTACCGTTTGTCCGCGCCCCGCCACAACTTTGCCCTCTTCGAGCAAAACGCCGTCATGGTCGAGATAACGGGGCATATATCTTGTGAGATAGTAACCTTCGCCGTCTTTCACAACGTATTCGCCGTCGATAATCACAAAGTGCTTCATCACCGACACGAGCGAGAAATTAGTGGTGTACGAATAAGCGCCCTTAAAGTCGTCCGCTTGGGGATACCAACTGTCGGCGTGTTCCCACCCCGTATCGGTTTTAACGTAAGACTCCAAAAACGCAACGTAGCCCGACTGTATTTGGTCTTTTGTCACCACAAAAGCGTAAACGTTTTCACCGCAAGTATATATGCTGACGGGAGCGTCGTACTCCACGTCGTAAGCTGACGAAGGATTTGAAAAGTCGGGAGTGTAAGTAAACTTATCTTTGCGGAAATAAATTTTACGAAAAGTAAGAGCTTGCGCTTCCGTGTTTTTGTCCGCTTTAAGCGTCGCGCCGTTTGCGGCAAATTCTATTTCGGCGTTACCGGACGTGAACCCGCCCGCATAAGTCTCGTGAATAGGCTCGGCTTTGTTCAAGATGTGCGCCGAGTCGAGTTCTATAAGCGTGGAAAAATGCAACGACGGTTCCGCGTTCGTGAACAATTCGCCTTGCACGTGCGAGCCGTAAGGCACCGAGCTCTTTTTTCCGCTTACAGTGAGTTCCACTTCGGCGGGAGCCGCTCCGATTTCCGATTTGAGAGCGGGAGCGTCGCCGTCTAAATTCCAAACGTTTTCGGGAAGCCCCAACGACGTAAAGAAATGAACTACGCTTTCGCCCTCCGTAACTATTGCCGCGTTTTTAGAAACAACACTAATGTCGGCGCCCACCGCGCAATTCACTATATCTTCATAATGATACAGCGACGATTCTACGTAGCCCGCAATCGCGCCCGCGTTTTCGCCCCCTATTTTGCCGTTGCCGAAAACGAACGCACGGAAAATTGCCGAGCCGTTTTCTTTCCGACCTGCTATGCCGCCCGCTTCGCCGCTCGAATTTAAATTCGCGCCGTAGCCGCTGTTTTGAACGAGTCCGTTCTCTTTAATAATGCCCGCAATGCCGCCGCCTATTCCGCTCGCCGCGCTATTTCCCGTAGCCGTCACATTGCCCGTAGCTACGCAGTTCACGATAGCGCCGCTGCTTTCGCCCGCAATACCGCCCGCTATTCTTCCGCTAACAGTCGCAGCGGTGCTCGAATACTCTATTCTTCCGCCTTTGAGCTCGCCCGCAATGCCGCCCGCAACCGCGCGTTCGGCAGTTATTTTGCCGCTCACGTTTAAATTCGAAATATATGCGCCGTCCGCCGTATTTGCCAAAATACCTGCGGGAATCTCCGATATATCCGCGCCCGACGAACTTATTTCCGCGTTGCCTGCAAGTTTAAGATTTTTCACCGCGCCCGAAAGTTTATCGAAAAGAGGTCGAGAAACGGTAAGACTTTTGCCGTTTCCGTCGTAAACTCCCGCAAACTCGCTTATGCTCGCATGGTTTGATTTTGCTTCGAGCGTCGAAACAATGTCTGCCGTTTGAATATAGTTCGCACTAACGAATTCGCTCGCTCCCGCCGCAATGTATTCGCTCATAAGTTTGAGCTCTTCGGCGTCGTCAATAGTAAACGGACTGCTTGCCGTTCCCTCTCCGCCCAATACGGAACTAAATTTAGCCGTTAAAGTTATATCTTGTGTTACCGCTTCGGTAAACGTATATTCGACGTCGCCCAAATACCACCCCTCGAACGTAAAGCCTATTCTTTCGGGGTCGGCGGGCTTTATTGCCGATTCGCCGTTTTTCACGGTTTGAGGTTCAATCGTTCCCCCCCCCCGCGATTTGGAACGTTACCGTGTGTTCGCTCGCGGAAGTTTCTCCCGTGCACGCCGCAACGCCCACTGCCGCAAGCGCCAACACTAACGCTATTAGCACAATCCTTAGTTTTTTCATAAGAACCTCCGTAAAAAAACCGCGCGCAAAAGTCTTGTCTTTCAAGCGCCCTTGCTCGCGGTCAATGTTTATACGTTATTGTAGCATAAGAATACTGTTTTGTCAATAGTTATTTTTATCGCAAATTCGCGTTATTATTTATAACGCCTGTTTTGTTAAAGTTGAAACACAGCCAAACATTCGACGTTTGTGCTGTTATTCAAAAAGATTTCCCGTACCTCTTTCCCGTCTTTGTACACGGGAAAGTTGAATTTCATTGATTTTAAGGGCATTTCGCTCTCCCCTTCGG
>CAMUKG010000012.1 GCA_947089425.1 uncultured Clostridia bacterium | reverse complement strand
CGCCACCGCCACAGTCGAGAGACTGCGAACGCATAGACACGAGAAAAGCACCCTCGCATGAGAGTGCTTTTTTCATGGCGCCGCCGGTCGGAGTACTCGCACTGTCGTGCTCGTGGCGTTCGCCCTACGGGCTCGGCTGAGCGAACCGCTGTAAACAGGGTTCTCAATCCAACCTACGCATTAGCAAAAATCCCGTACAAAAGCACGGGATTTTCGCTGGTGCCGCCGGTCGGAGTCGAACCGACACGGTATCGCTACCACCGGATTTTGAGTCCGGCGCGTCTGCCAATTCCACCACGGCGGCGCATCTTGATTATAATAGCATATTCGGGAAAATTTGGCAAGCATTTTGTTGCGTATGCGCGTTTAAAATTTTTGGGAGAGGCAACGAAAAAATATCGACAAGCTTTTGTGTCGAAAAATTTTGCAAATTATTTAAAAAGTTTTAAAGGATTTAGTGGTCTTCTCTGCCTACAAGATAGTCTATGCTGCATTCGAAAAAGTCTGCTAAATCCCAAAGCGAAAGCAAAGATGGCAACCTTTGATTCGACAGCCAAAACGAAATCGCTTGGTTCGACAGTTTCGTTTCCAATTCCAACTGGCGTTGGTTGAGCCCTTTAAGCTCCATGAGTTCTTTGAGTCTTTCCGATAGTTTAACCTCGTGGTCCATAGTGAACACCTCTCTTTACACTATTTTCCCACAAAAGTTTGCATTTTTGGAAAAACCCTACAAATGTAGGGAGTGTTGCAAACGCAAAAACCTCTCCGCTTTTGCGGAAAGGTTGAGGGAAGTAAAGAAAGGGGGAAAGATATCGAATATTTATTTTAGTTCGTTTGATTCTGCGTTATTAGATACTACTTCGCCATCAACATTGTTTTGTTTGGGCGGAGTCTTTTTTGAAAAGAGTTGTTTTATAAAAACGACTATACTGAAATTTTTCAGCAGATTGCCGAATTTGCCGCCCGCTTTTTTGTAAATGAGTTTGCTTAAAAGCGCTCCGCATATGCCCGCAACCGTGCCAACTACAATGCCGGCTATAACGTCGGTGGGGTAGTGTACCACAAGATATATTCGCGAAAGCGCCATAACAAACGCGAACACGAGTCCCGTCCAAGAATAGCGCTTATTGCCAATTATAAAAAACGCCACCATAGACGCGAAAGCCGCCGTTGTGTGTCCCGACGGAAACGAAGCGGAATCTTCGGGACTTTGCCCGGCTGCAATCCACCATTCATTAAACGGAGTTCCTTCGCGTGTGAACGGGCGAGCGCGCCCGATTATGTTTTTAAGCAAAATATTTGTGATTAAAGCTCCTATAAAGAGCGCGATTGCCATAGCGAGCCCCTCGCGGCGCATGCGTTTAAACAGTAAAAACGCAAAAGCGAGCACAATAAAGAACCAACCGAGTTCGCCGAAAAAAGATACGAACTTTGAAAATCCGTTAAAAAAACTTCCCGCCGCCTGTTGCAGCGAATGCATTGCTTTGAAAATAGCTCTGTCGAAAGGCAAAAACGTTTTGTCGAGCCAATTAGCCGTAGTGGTGTCCTCCTTAGCATTTTTAGTATTTGCGCGTCGGTTTTTATTATGCCGATACGATTTATTCTATAACATAATGCGGCGCGTTGTCAAATATAAAAATATGTTTTGCGGCGGTGCGGGTTTTTCTTGACGAAAGGCGAGTGAAAATAGTACAATGTTCGTATGGAAAAATTACTGCTTATAGACGGAAACAGCTTAGTGAACCGCGCATATTACGCATTGCCGCCATTAAATAATCCTCAGGGAATGCAGGTGCAAGCGGTTTTCGGCTTTGCCACTATGCTCGTTAAAATGATTGAAACGGTTAAGCCCGATTATATAGTCGCGGCGTTCGACGTTCACGCGCCCACATTTCGGCACAAACTTTACGACGGTTACAAATCGCGCAGAAAGGGAATGCCCGACGAGCTTGCCGCTCAAATGCCCGTGCTCAAAGAAATGCTCGACGTTATGGGAATTAAACGCGTGGAGTTGGCCGGTTACGAAGCGGACGACATTATAGGCACGCTTTCCAAGCGTTACGACGCGGAAACGTATATCGTAACGGGCGACCGCGACAGTTTGCAACTTATTGATTCGAAGACTCGCGTGCTTTTAACAAAGCGCGGCATTACCGAAGTGGACGAGGTGGACGCCTCGAATCTTTTCGAAAAATACGAGCTTACGGCGCAAGGAATTATAGACTATAAAGCGCTTGCCGGCGACGGCAGCGACGATATACCCGGCGTTCCCGGAATAGGAGATAGAACGGCGAAAAATTTGTTGAAGCAATACGGCTCTCTCGACGGAATTTTTAATTCGCTCGACGAAATGGGCGCGGGAATAAGAAATAAAATGCTTAACGGAAAAGAAAGCGCGTATCTTTCGAAAACTCTCGCCACGATTGATATTGCCGTTCCGTTCGAGTGCGAGCTTCCCGAGTGTAAATACGAGTTCCCGTTTTCGCAATCGGTTTTCACGTTTTTCGAAAGTCAGGGATTTAAATCGCTGATAAAGCGCGCGGAAATATTTACTACGGGAACCGTGCCTACGGCTTCGTTGAGAGCGGTAGCCGAAAGGGTGGCGATTGCGTCCGTCGAAAAACTCAAAGAAATTCTTGCGGACAAAACCGAAGTGGCGATACACATAACCGAGTCGGAGTTTCATTTTGCCGTTGACGAAAGCACGGAGTATGTTGTTAATTTAAGCTACGATCTTTTGGCGGCGGGATTGAGCGAGCCCGAAATAATCGCGGCTATAAAAGACGTGCTTACTTGCGCCGATATAACGAAGATTGTTTTCGATTCGAAAAGTTTTATAACGTATATATATAAGAATTACAAAATACTGTGCGACGGCTTTTTCGACGTGGGACTTGCGCAATATATTGCCGACGCAACTGTGCCTCACGCCGTTATGAACGGACTGTTCGAAGCTTACTCTATAGCCGCGACCGACCTTGCGAGCGGAATGCTTACGTTAAGGCGGGAACTCAACGATGCGTTGAACGAATCGGGTATGCACAGATTGTATTACGACATAGAATTGCCGCTCGTGAAAGTATTATTCGATATGGAGCAGGAGGGGTTCGAAGTGAATCGCGCCCGTCTCGAAGAAATAGGCGCCGTCTATTCGGAAGAAGAACAGCGTTTAACAAGGCAAATTCACATTGAGGCGGGAAAGCAATTCAATATTAAATCGCCGCGACAGCTTGCAAAAATTCTGTTTGAAGATATGGGTATTCCTTATCCCAAAAAGGGGGCGAAAACTTTTAACACAAACGCCGAAATCCTCGAACAGCTCGACCCGTCGTACACCATTGTGCCTCTCGTTTTGCGTTACCGTTTTATCACCAAGCTTAACAGCACGTATATTGACGGACTGAGAAAACTTTTGGACGCGAAAGGTACGGTGCACACCGAGTTTCGTCAAACGCTCACCACAACGGGTAGGCTTTCGAGCGTGGAACCCAATTTGCAAAACATACCCGTGCGCGAAGAAGACGGAAAAATCTTGCGTTCGCTGTTTGTGGCGCGCGAGGGGTTCACCCTCGTTTCCGCCGACTATTCGCAAATAGAGCTGCGAATTATGGCGCACTATTCCCAAGACCCCATTATGCTCGAAGCGTATCGAGAGGGGGCGGATATACACGCATATACGGCGGCGCAGGTTTTCGGCGTGCCTCTTAACGAAGTTACGCCGGTAATGCGCCGAACCGCAAAAACGGTGAATTTCGGAATAATATACGGCATAAGCGAGTTCGGACTTGCCGCTAATTTGAAAATTTCCAAAACCGAAGCGAAACAATATATAGAGAATTATTTCGCGCGGTTCAGCGGAGTGCGCGAATACCTCGATAAATGCGTTGAGCAAGCGAAAAAAGACGGCTACGTCACGACTTTGCTCGGGCGGCGACGCAAAATTCCCGAATTGTTTTCGTCCGTTTATTTCACTCGTCAGTTTGGCGAGCGCGCCGCAATGAACATGCCTCTTCAAGGCACCGCCGCCGACATAATCAAAATAGCGATGCTAAACGTGAGCAAAGCGCTCGAAGGAATGAAATCGAGACTTATTTTGCAAGTTCACGACGAGCTTATTGTTGAAACGGCTTTCGAAGAAAAAGACGCCGTTAAAACTATGCTCAAAAAAGAAATGGAAAACGCGTTTACTCTCAGCGTGCCTCTTGTGGCGGAAGTGAGCGAGGGACGCAGTTGGTTCGACTGCAAATAAAAGATAAAGAGGTCGGATATTTAATGAAAAAAATGAATAAAACGGTTGCGGGGCTCACGGGCGGAATCGCGAGCGGAAAAAGCGCGGCGGCGGAAATGTTTCGCGAGGCGGGAGCATATATTATAGATACCGACGTAATAGCTCGCAAAGTTACCGATTTTTCGGAGGTTCGCGAAAAATTGAAGCGCATTTTTCCGAGCGCATATTCGGGTAATGAGCTTAATAGGCGGGCGCTTCGCGAAATAGTTTTTTCGAACGGCGAAAAAAGAAAGGCGCTCGATTCCGTTTTGCATCCCGCGATTATGGAAGAAACGAAGAGCGAAATAGACGAAGCGTTACAGTTCGGAAAAGAGCCTCTTATAATAGTTGTGGTGCCGCTACTCTTCGAAACGGAGTTTTATAAGCTTACAAAGCCTAACATAACTGTGGGTTGCGACGAAAGCGTGAGAATAGAGCGGCTCAAAAAGAGGGATACTGTGAGCGGTGAGCTTGCCGAGAGCATGGTGCGCGCGCAAATGACCGACGCGGAGCGCGCCGCCCGAGCGGATATAGTGCTCGAAAACGACGGCGGCTTGGCTCGGCTCAGAGCGCAAGTTTTGAGAACGTATTTGGAGCTTACCGAATAAGCAGGGCATCTTATATTCAAACTCGCTTTGAGCATGAAAATCGATTCGTGTATAGAATGCTCTGCTTAATCTGACGGAGGTGCGGAGAACATTTCTAAGGCGTGGAAAATTACGGCGGTGGTTTTGATTGTTGCGGCGGCGACTGTTTTGTCGTTCGCCCTTTTTTTGTCGATTGCGTATCCTAATAAATACCGCGACGAAATAAATTCGGCATGCAATGAATTCGGAGTGGACGAAAACCTTGTGCGTGCCGTAATTCGCACCGAGAGCAAATATCGCCCCGACGCTCAATCTCATGCGGGTGCTGTGGGGCTTATGCAAATTATGCCGTCCACAGCTTTGTGGCTTGCCGAAAAAACGGGCTCTCCCGAGTCGGCAACTCGTTTGAGAGAACCCTCCGAAAATATTCGTTTGGGCACTGCATATCTTAAATATCTTACCGATAAATATTCGCTCGAAGACGCGCTCGCCGCCTACAACGCAGGCGAGGGGAATTTAATGAGGTGGAAGGGTGAAAAAAGAGAGGAATACGGATTTAAGGAAACACGCGAGTACGTGAAAAAAGTTTTGCGAGCTAAAAAAATTTACGAAAAATTCAGATAATCGCGCGAGCTATTCGGCACGCGCGCGCTTAAACGTAGCGGATTGTTATATTCAGTCGCCGTAGTTTGAAAGCATACGTTTGCATTCAACTTCCACTTCTTCGCGCAACGCATCGGGCGAAAGCACTCGCACGCCCGATCCGAAACTCAAAATTTTGCTCACTAATTGATTGCTTCCGAACATTCGAGCGTTTGCCACATAGCATCTGCCCATGTCTTCTATGCATTCGGGACCAAGCCATTCTTCGATTTCGGGAAGCATGAGACTTGAAAATTCAATCGAAAAGTTCACAAGGTCGTCGCTATTAAAGTCGCCGCGCAGTTTTGCGTATACGTCGCTCGGTCGACGAGCAAACGTTTTGTCGGTAATTACAATGTCTTCTATGCGCGCGATTTTAAACAGTCTGAAATCTTTACGGCTGTGGCACCAACCGTAAACATACCACATGCCGCCTTTTTGAACTATGCAATAGGGGTCGAAATAGCGTTCCGACGAATATTCGTAGCGGTCAACGTATTTCATGCGTAGCGTTTTGCGCTCGTCAACCGCGCGGCTCAAAACGTTTATTTTATTGCTCGCGTGCAAAGGTTCGTTCCAACCCGACGCGTCTATAACGAGTGTTTCCGACTTTATGAGGTAATTTTCGGACGGGGAGGCGAGACTGCCGAGCTTATCGAGTACGGTGTCGCAAAGGTTGTCCGAAAAATTGCTCTTCGCGGCGTTTAGGCAATTTACTATTCGCGCTTTTTCGGCGGCGGTAAACGCGGCTTGGGTTATAACGTAGTCGTCCGGAATGTAGTAGCCGCCTTCGGGACCTGTTTCGGAATACACGGGCACGCCCGCAAGCGTGAGCGCGTCGATTGCGCGGCTCACGGTGCGCACGTTCACGCCCGCGCGCAAAGCGAGCGTGCTTCTCTTCACCTTTTTGCGTTTAGACATAAGGGTGAAATAAATAATTAGAATAATATCGGCGTTCAAGCGTTTGTTCCTCGCGTAAAAAAGTTCGTTTTTGTAAAAATATTTTAACATTACTGACAGACGTTGTCAACAATATTGTGTTATACTGTATACGTAAATAAGAATAACTTGCCTAAACTTACGGTAAAGGAGAAAAAATATGTTTGCTATGATTCGCACAATAGGAACCGAAAACGTGTTGCCGGGCGACCCCGTAATTTTAAAATACGACGCGGGCTTTTCGCGCATAGGCGCGTATTCTGTGGGCGGCGAGGCATACGGATTTTTGAGCGAACGTCAGCCGTCGGGTTGCGTTGACGATTGGACTATGTATTCGCGCATAGGCAACCGCCGCATTATAGCTCGCGCGGCGGTGATTATGGACGGCGGACTTTTGGTTTCGTTCGATACTCCGCTGTTTTCTCACGAACAAAATTATGTGCGAGTGGAGCGCGCGGGCTACGGTATACTCGTGAAACAAAGCATTTGAGTAGAGCGTTAAATGGGTAGCGCATAGTAGCTCTTGCACGCAAATAACCCGTTGTTGCGTACAAACGCATATTTTGCACTCGAAAATTTTGTAAATATTCCCAAAATAGCCGAAAAAGATTTGTAATTTGATTTGGAGTGTGGTAAAATAGTAAGAGCTTTTCTGCTTTTATTCCGACGCCTTATGCGTCGGCACATACGGAGGTCACACCCTGATGAAGATATTCAAGCGCATTTACTATCCCGTTATGGCGGCTTTGGTTGTGCTTATGTTGGTGCTCGGCATCGTGGATTCGCGCGTAGGCGGCGGTAGCGGTTTAAAGAAATCGCAAGTCGATTCGGCTATGCGTTACGCTTCGCAACTTGCGGGCGGCGAAACCGAAGACGCGCACAGTTCGGCTAATAGGGAAGAGGCGCGCGACTATATAGTTAAAACGCTTACCGATGCGGGCGCTAACAAAATGCCTCGTTTTACGTCGAGCAACGATTTGGACGCCGACGGAAAGAACACGGTGGAATATTTCAAGCGCGAAAACGTTGCCACTCCTACGGTTTACGTTCAAAAAGCTACCGTAAAACAAAGCTCGCTTCCGTCCGACGCCGACGTGAGCGTGTCGCGCACCGTTGAAAACGTTATTTTGTCAATTCCCGGCACGGGCGCCGACGCCGTGTTGCTTCACGCGCGCTACGACGGTTCCGTTATAGGCGGCGCTTCCGACGCGGCGGCTTCGGGCGCATTGCTTCAAACTGCGGTAGACGCTCTCGCAAGCGGCAAGACTCCTTTAAACACGTTGGTGTTCCTTTTCGGCGACGCGGGGCAAGAGGGCGATTTGGGCGCCTATGCTTTCACGAAACAATTTTCGGGCTTCGACAACGTGAGCGAACGAGTGCGCGCGGTTGCGGATTTTTCGGCGGGCGGCACCGGCGGCACGCTTATGATGTACGCAAGCAGCGGCAACGTTCTTTCGCTTGTCGGAAAATATTCCCGCTTTAACGGCGGCACGTTCGCGTCGAGCGCTTTGCCTCTTTTGTTTAAGAGCAGCGACTATTCGGCAAGCGGAGTGTTCGGCGATTACGCCACTTTGAACTTTACCAATCGCGGCGGATTTAACGAATATGCAACGGCGAACGACGCAAAGCTCAACCGCAAGCTTGTGGAACAACAAGCGAACGCCATGAGCAAGTTCGTGTCGTGCTATTCCGATTCGTCGGTGGCTAAATTCGACGCCAAATCGACTGCGGTATATTTCTCGTATCTCGACGTTATGACGGTGTACTATCCTGCGGCGGTTGCGTTCGTTATTGCGGGCATAATTTTGGGGCTTGTAATAGCGATTGTAATACTAAACATTCGCAATAAAGCTTTCGGATGGGGCAAGGCGCTTGCGGGCGCGGCGGTTCAACTCGTTACGCTTCTCGCAACTTCGCTTGCTATGCTTGCTTTATATTATCTGTTCGCGCTTTTGCTGTCTGGGTTCGGAGTGATTTCGTTCCGCAGTATTTCGGCGGTTAGGTTTGCGGGCACCGGAATGCTTTTATCCGCCTCGATTCTTGCGATTGCGCTTGCGATATTCTTCTATATAATATTGAAACGCACTTTCGCCGTTAAGGCGGTAGACGTGGTGAGAGGCAACACTTTCATTTTCGCGCTCGTCGCGTTCGTGATGTCGTTTGCGGCGCCCGGCATAAGCTATCCGTTTACTTGCGTGGCATTGTTCTCTCTTGTTGCAATGCTTATGACTGTACTCTTTAAACGCAAATTCAAAGAGAAGTTCAAAACCGACATCGAGCGTTTGTTCCTTTACGTTTGGGCAATAGTGTTCTCGCTTCCGCTTTTCTTGCCCGTGATATATGCGGCTCAAACGCTTTTCCCCGCAGTTACGATTGTGCTCGTGCTCGCGGTTGTGCTCGGGCTTGCGGGCTTTATAGCTCCGTTTGCCGACTACCTAAAACCCGTGCTCGATAAAGCTTTCCGCAAGCTTCCCATGCGCACCGTTCGCTACGAGCGCGTTGTAACCGAGAAAGTGGAAGACAAAGCCAAAAAAGGCAAGTTCACCGAAGTTCAAGTTAAGAAAATCGAGAAAGTGAAAACGCCTTGCAAATATCTGAACCGCATAGGCATTTCGTTCGTCGCGTTCGTGTCGGCGGTTATGCTCGTTATGTTCTGCTCGTTCGGCACTACGGCTTATAGCTCGGCGGCGGCGCAAACGTATTCTTATTACGATTCCATTTACGACGATTCGCTTTTGTTCGTGTACGAAAAGAACGGCAGTTCTGCGGCAACCACAACCGTTGAAGTTCACGATATGTCGGCTTATAACTTTATCCGTTATGCGGTTAAAGACATGAGCTGGAACGCCGATAAGCACGCTTACGTTAAAAATTACAACGGCAGAACGGAAGATATTTTGTCGTCGTCCGTTTCCGACTTCGATAAGAATTCGAACGGCGCCGTTGAATTTAAAGTTACCGATTCGGGCAATTCGCTCGTAACCGTTACGCTCAAAGGCGCTTCGGCGGTGAAGAGCGTTATATTCAACAAAGGCGACGAAAACCGCGAGAGCGAAGAATATACCTTTAACGAGCAAAGCGAAATCGTGTTCCGCTTGCCTTACGGCTATTCCGACTTTACCATGACGATAGACGCGAGTTGCGAAATCATGTTCGAACAGCACATATTCAACAGCAGTAATATTTCTTCGACAGGCGACTGGGACGAACTTTATAAATACTATCTCTCTAACTCCGAAGTGGGACCCGCAATTAAAAGCGGAATCGTTCTCAAAATTACCAAATCGATTTAAAAGAGAGCTTTAAAAAACTATAAAGAGGCGAAAACGGGCAAAAAATACCGTTTTTGCCTCTTTTACTAACCGTTTACAGTAGACAAAATTTATAATATTGTGGTATAATATTATAGTGGAAAAGGTTGCTTCGGCAACCGAAAAAATAGCAGAGGAACGAGATTTATGGCAACGATTCGCAAACCGAAAAACGCACTCCGATTCACTATGCCCGCAAGTTGGTGGGGCTCTACGTGGCGCGAGGCTCTTCCTGCGGGAAATGGCGTGGTGGGCGCGGCAGTGTACGGCGGCGCGGCAAACGAAGTTATTATGATAAATCATTGCGACAACTGGTGGCAAGGGCATGTGGGCGTGTTGCAAGACGTAGCCGACAAGCTGAAAGACGTGCGCAAAAAAATGGACGACCTCGAAGTGCGCGAAGCCGAAAATATGCTCCGCGATTCGCTTATAAGCAAAAATTACCGTCCTCTTTTGGCGTATCCGCTTCCCGTGTGCGATTTTCACGTTGACATGAAGCTCGACAGAGCGGCAAAAGAATACAGCCGCGTTTTAAATATGGAAAACGGCGAAATAACCGTTTCTTTCAAAGACGGAGCCACGCGTTACGACCGCTCTATGTTTGTGTCGCGCGCGCTTCCCAACACTATTGTTTATGAAATTACCCGTACGGGCGGCAAAGCGATAGACGTGAAATTTTCGCTCGACGTTCACGACAAGTTCAACGTTCGCACTCCCGACGCGGTTTCGAAGCTTCCCGACGGCGTAAACGTGAAATACGAAAAGTATTTTATGTGTTTTTCGGCGCGTAGCGATTCGGGCGCCGATTTCGGAGCGGTGGGCTTTATAAATCATTTCGGCGGCGAGCAAATAGTGGACGGAAAGGGTATAACCATTCGCGGAGCCGAAAAAATTCTCGTGCTCGTTCGTCCGTTTGTTGAAAGTCAGCGCGAAAAAGAATGGAAAGCAATTCGAGAATCGCTTAAAGCGGTTAAATCGACTTATGAAAAGCTTTTAAAAGAGCACGCGCCTCTTCATAACCGCCTGTTTAACAGCGCCGAACTCGACCTCGACGCCGAAGAACGCGACGTTGCCGCCGACGACCTACTCAGAGAGGCATTCGCATGGGGTGAGGCGAGCCCCGCTCTAATCGAAAAACTTTGGGCTTACGGACGGTATTTGATGCTGTGCGGCTCGTCGGACGCTTCGCACCCGTTGCCGCCCTACGGCTTGTGGTGCGGCGACTTTAAAGCGCCTAACAGCCAAATAAACGCGTCGGGCAGTTTGCAAAACACTTATTGCCACGTTCTTGCGGGCAATCTTGCCGACCAAATGCAAAGCGTGTTCACCTACTACGAGAGCGTGCTCGACGACCTTAAAAAGAATGCGTCGCGCCTTTACGGTTGCAGAGGAATATTTATTCCGTCGGTTATGGCTCACGGCACAGGCGTGCTCGGAATGATTGACAGCAAAGTTATTCATTTCACGGCGGTAGCGGGGTGGATTGCGCGGCTTTTCTACGATTACTATCTTTACACCGACGACATAAAGTTCCTTAAAACCCGCGCTCTTCCTTTCATGAAAGAAGTAGCTTTGTTCTACGAAAATTTCTTTAAGCTCGATTCGAGTTCGAAATACGAAAGTTGCCCCTCTTATTCGCCCGACACCACTCCCGCGAATTATTCGAACGGGGGCGTCGATTCGCTTGAAATCGCGCGCAATTCGCTAATCGATTTCGCCGTTGCGAAAGAGCTTTTAAATAACCTTGTTGAGGGAAGCGAGCGTGCGGCAATGAATAAGTCGGAAATTCCCAAATGGAAAGATATGCTCACCCGTATACCCGACTACAAGTTAAACGACGACGGCACCGTGAGGGAATATTTAGACGACGCTTTTGCCGACAATTATTCTTCGGCTTCCGTATCGATGTTTTATCCCGTTTATCCCGGCTATGAAGTCACGCCCGAAAATCCCGAGCTTATGCGCTCGTTTATGCTTGCCGCAAAAAAGAAGATTGCGGGGGCAACTTCGGAGCACACGAGTATGAGCTTGGCGCGTTATGCGTCGGTATTCGCTCGCATGGGCGACGGCGACACCGCGCTCGATATTATAACCACCCTTGCGCGCAATATGGCAATGAGCAACCTTGTGTTCTCCGCCACCGATTGGCGCGGCATGGGCGTTGCTAACGGCAACAACTGGGCGCAATACACAATCGAGAGCAATATGGGAATAACGGGCGCTTTGCAGGAAATGCTCGTTCAATCAACTTCCGATTGCGTTCGACTTTTGCCCGCGCTTCCGAGCGCGCTCCCTAAGGGCGAAATAAGCGGCTTGCAGACGCGCACGGGCGTGGAGGTTACTTCGCTTGCGTGGGATAAGAAAAAGGGAGTAGTGCTCGTTAAACTTAAATCGCGCAGAGCAATGAACGTTAATTTGCGTTTGCCCGAAGGCGCAAAACGTTTTATAAGCAAAAACGCTTCCGAAAAAATCGACTACGAGGCGGGGCTTGTTTCGGGCTTTGCGCTTGCGGCGGGAAAGGTTGCCGCAATCGAAATAAGATTTTAAACTCGTGGCGCATACAGCCATTTCAACAAATTTCCAAAGACAAAATCACTATTATATGCGCGTAAACTCAATGTTTGCGCGTATGTTTTTTAATATAGTCCCTTGACATATATGTGTAATGTGTGATAAAATATATGCGAGTAATTAGGTTTTTTGCGCTAAATAAAACGCACACACGGGTTGCCTATACGGGTTGCATATTTTGCAGAATAATGCTTGAAAATGCGCGCACGTGTTAGCGTTTTTTATAAAAAGCAGCGAAAAAACACGCACACGGGTTGTTTTAGCCTTTTTTCAACACGGCAAAACACGCTATGTGCGGCGGTTTTGATTTTTGAGCCGAAACGTGCGCGAATATTTGTGCTAATTTAATAATAACGGTATTGTTTGCAAATCGGTTTTAACCGCTCTATTCTTTGTGCAAAGTTTTGCGGCGAAAAGAGCGGAAAGGAGAGTTTGGTAATGAAACGTTTGTGTAACCTTTCGTTAAAGCGGAAAATGGCTATGGCTTTTTGCGCCTTTTTGGGTTGCGTACTGCTTAGTATCGGTGCGGTGCTTCCGTCGCTTTATAACGGCAATGCGTTTGCCGAAAACTCTGCGGGGCAAATAACTTCCGACTCCGAATCTGCGGGGGGGGGTGCTTCTGAAATTCCCGTCGCGAAGCCGCACCGCGCCTACACGACGCTCACTGCGGAACTTAACGCCGACGCCGTAATTTACGCCGAGTTTACCACTATTGCGGGGTTGAAACAAAACCTTACGGTAATAGGCACGACAGCCGACGGCGAATTCGTTCTCGAACCCGAAGAATACATAATTGCAATTAACGGCACGGCTCGCGCCGATTCCTATAATTTTCCGAGCGACGATTTTAAGGAGTTCGAAACCGACGATTCAATCAAACTCAGCACCGTTTCGGTTCGTTGCGGAAGCATAGACAGCGAGCCGCTTTCACCCGTTACGGTTGTTAAAAAAGAGGCGCTCAAACAATACGCTAAACTTAGAATAGCACCCGTTACCGAAACCGTTTCCGACGACCACACTCCCCAAACCTTGAAAAAAGTTTTAAAGGTTTACGGCACGTATACGAAAACCGAAGAAGACGGCACGAGCAAAGAGGTAGAAGAACTTATCGTTAACCGCGAACTGTATAACGTGAGTTTTGCGTGGAACAGTTTAATTGCGGATACCGACAATATCGTTACCGTTGCTTTTGTGAACGAGTGCGGCGGTGCATTCGGCACGGTTATCGTTCGCCCCACGTTTGCAACGCTTCAAAGCGTATCGGTTGCGGTAAATCCCGACTATACGCAAGACACGGCGGGTAACTATAAAACGCCGAGCGATTATTCGGGTTTCGTTGCGGGCATGACGCAACAAGAAGTTTTCGCGGGGCTTGTTATTACTGCGCATTATCCGAACTCCCGCCGCGATTTAACGTTGTTCTTTGACGATATCGGAGCTTTGCAAGGCGGCGCCAACACCCAAACGGGCGAAACCGTGAACACCGACAGCCGAAATTTTGCGGCGGGCCCCAACACGTTAAATCTTACGGTTATAGGTCAAAAAGGAACGCAAAAAACGGCTTCCATAACTATTCCGTTTGAAGAAAGAACGGTTGTGGCTATCGAAGTTTCGGAAAAATGGAAACAACCTGCCGAACTTTATTCTTATACGCAACTTAACGTTAATATTTTTGCGGGGTTCATTATTCCCGTCTATAATTCGGGTAAGAAAGGAACCGATTCGCCTCTCGGTGCAGGGCAATACGAAGTTGAGGGTTCGCTTACGCCGAGAGGGACCGACATAGGCACAACTTCGCCATATAAAAAGCCTGTAACGATACGTTATTATTCGGGCGACGGCGACAATAAAATAGCCACTAACATAACCGCTTCGGTTACGTTTACGAATATTCAGCCCGCAACGCCGAAAAGAGTGTCGAGCGATATAAGCGGTAGCTTTGCACAGCAAACGATGCATAAGCCTTTCGATTATTCGGGATTAACCGTTAGGTTGACTTATAGACCTGAGGGGAGTACGCGCGATACATATATCGATGCTTCGCTTTCGGATTTTATAGATTCGGGTTGTTTGACTACAAGGTTTTATGCCGACGAGGGTAAAACGGATGAGATAACAAATATCGGTGAAACGGGACTTACTTCCAAAGTTAAAGTTATTGAATTGGTATTGAATTATTTGGGAACCGAAACTTATCCGTTAGACGGATATGTCGGTGATAACATTATCATAAACCGCGATTCTCTCGACATTCCCACGCTCGATACGCCCGACCTCGAATACAGCAACGGTTGCGGTGTTACGTTTAATTGGTTAAAACCCGAGCAAAAAGAGCAAGCGGAATTTATGGGAGTGTTTAACGCCGAAGAAACTCGGCTTGACGTGGGAGAAAACCCTCTCGCGTCTTTCGACGAGACAACAAACAAAGTAGGTTTTAACGCGGGTGGCACATATCTTATTCGTTTGCTGGTTAAAAGCGACGCTAAACCCGAATGGCAGTGGGCGACTTCTTCTATACCCACATATGTCAGCAGAACTTCCGACTTTATTATAACCTATACCGTTACAGTCACGAAAGGCACGTTCGAGGTCGTTTTGGACTACGGAGAGAACGCCGCCGAGTGGCGATACGGCGAAAATTCCGTGAAACCTACGGTAAAAGGGAAAATCGCGGGCACGGAATACACGTTAGACCGCGAAGCGACTGCCGACGACTTGGAAAATAAAACTCTCGCGCTCAAATATAAATTATATTACTACGATTACGACGGAAAAACTTACGACAACATGCCGCAATACGATGCAATCGTCGAGACACCGCCCAAAAACGCGGGCACGTATTATGTGATTGCGGTCACCGAAGAAAACGCCGCCTACATGCAGTCTAAAACCATGCGCGGCGCCGCAAGAACGGTAACTATTTTGCCGCGCGAAATAAGCGTGGCGGAGCCGAACGCGCCCGATTATAAGCGCGGCGAAAGCTACACGGTTAAGGATTTCGTTGGCAAAGAGAATTTCCCGAGCGCTACTAACGACGACGGAATAAGCTATTCCGAAACGGCAAAAGAGGTGCTAAGCGTTACGGGCGAACCCGTAGGCGGATTTGTACACGCGGGCACATATAACGTGCAACTTGCCATTGCCGCCGCGTATGCCAAAAACTATACATGGGCGACGGGGCAAACGGTAACGGGAGGCAAAGTTTCGGTAGAATTCGTAATCAATAAACTTTCGCTGAGTTTCGACATGACAGGCGCGGAATTCTATTACGGAGAGAATAAAAAGCTTGCCGATTTAAATTTCTCCGCACAAAATAAAGTTCTCGGCAACGGCGCCGAATATGTGGATATAAAAAAAGAGCCTACCGCTTACTATAAGGCGGATAAAAAAACTCCCGAGACAAGAGACTTTTCCGAGTGGGACGCGGGAACTTATTTCGCATTGTACGAAACCGAGTTGCAGGCGAATGCGGCAACTTGTGGCGAGCTTGACGAAAACGGCGCGCCCATAGACTACAATCTTCCTTTTGCTTACGCGCAAATCACGGTGAAGAAAGCGCAAATTGCGCCTATTACATTCAACGCTCCCGCAAACGCGATTTATAGCGGTAGAGAGCTTACGATTACGCTAACCGATTGGAGCAAAGCGCTCGTAAACGGCGACAAAACCAAAACGGGCGGGGAATTCCTAAGCGTCGAAGTTCACGGCACTTGTTTTGACGGAGTTACGGCAATAGATGCCTCAAAGATTGATATAAATACAACGGCGGGCGAAGTTAAAATAACGGACGCGGGCGCATACGCCGTTACCGTTACCATAAACGCAAGTTTTACCGATAACTACGAATGGAGCGTTCCGCAAGACGACGGCAAAATCGAACTTGCGGAATACATAATCGCAAAAAAAGCGCTCGCTCAACTCACTGATAGCGGCGATTTGGGCAAATACGACGGAGAGGTGCATACCGTAGCGGTAGGCGGCGCGAGCTTCGAGGCGGACGCAATGCGCATATCGGCTATTGCGGGCAAAACTCTCGACGGAAAAAATACTGCAATATCGGTTACGCTTCCCGAGAGCGGCAACGCGTTCGCCGTTACGAATGCGGGCGAATATACCGTTACCGTCGAGTTGCCCGATAAATTTAACTACGAGTGGAAAAAGGCGGCAGACGAAGACGCTAATCACACTAACGACATTACGCTTACCTATACTTTATATAGGCAAGCAATACAGTTTGCGTGGAACGAGCTTACATTCTTATACGACGGAAAAGGTCACGCGCCCGCGCCGCAAGCTATCGACGGCATTACCGCAACCGAAGTGGCGGCGGGAACGCTTACGCTATCCGCTAAGGTCTATACTAACGCCGAGTGCACTGCGGGCGAAGCGGAAAACGTAACTGCGGCTGAAACGTATTACGTCAAGCTCTATTACGGCGGCGACGGTGCGCCTAACTTCTGCACCGAGAGCGGCGAACCCTACATAAAATCGTTTACGATTACTTCGGCGGAATTAGAGGCGATTGTATTTAATGACGACATAAACATTTCGGGCAATACTATCACGGTAACATATAGAGCGGATGAATATTTATTCGGCGATTTTGTGAAAAATTGGGCTGATTACACTGTCGGCTCCGATTGCAAGCTTATTGTTTCGGTTACTCTTTCGGGCAACACCTCTAGAATGCGCAACGTGGTTGAGGGCGGATATACCGTTACTGTTAAACCCGACGCAAACTACGAGTGGGAACACGCAACAACCGAAGCGGACAAAAAACGCGAATATACATACACAGTTGTTATAACTCCGCTTATCGTCGAACTCGAATGGAGTAACGATTCGTTTACTTACGACGGCGACGCGAAGAAGCCCACCGCTACTATTAAAGATTTGGCTACCGACGACATAGGCAAAGTAGCCGTGACGGTAGGCAAGATAGTTGAGTTGACCGACGGCGCGGGGACTGACGCGGGGCGTTGGACTGCCGAAGCAACCGGCTTTACGCGTGAATATAAGAAAAACTACGCGCTTCCGTCTCTCGACTCCGACAAACAACATTCGTTTATAATCAAAAAGAAAGAAATTGTTAAGCCGACTTCTTCGACAAACGGCGGAACGTTTAACGGAGCGGCGCAAAAGCTTAACTTCGAAGTTTCGGGCGCTAATTGGAGCGAATGGCTCGCCTCAATTAACAACGAAGTGACCGCGACCGTTTCGGGCGTAAATACATGGCTGAATAACGCGACCGTTTCGGGCGGAGCGTTTACGTTAAACAGCGGCGTGTTTTCCTACACAAACGCGGGCACTTACACCGTTACTTTCAGTCTTATCGACAGCAACAACTACTGTTGGAGTGGCGACGGGAACGCGGAAGATTTCACTTTTGCGGGCAAGTACGAATATAACGCCGCCGCGATTACGGTGCAAAGAATGCAACTCACCGCGCCTGCGCTCGGTGAAAACCGCGCGTTGCAAATAAAAGAACCGGGCGCGGATCGCAAGCCCGAAGCCGCGTTTAGCGGAAGCATAACGGTGAACGGTCATACCGTGAGCTATAACGTGGAATACGGCAAAATCGATGAAGAGAAAGAGGAGAAATATATTGCAGGCGGTCCGTTTGATATTCGCGGGCAATATTACGCCAAACTCACCGTAAATTCCGACAATAACTATAACTACGAATGGATTGAGAACAAAGACGACCAAAAGGGTAGCGCTCTCGAACCCGTAAACAACGAATACGGTACAATCGTTTATAACGAAACCGACGGCGTGGCGGTGTATTTGCATTGGGCAATCACAAAACAGCTTCTTGCGCTCACCGTGAGTATGAACGGCTACACGTTCGGCAAAAACGGCGTAGGCGGAAGCGCAAGAGAGCTTACGGGCGAATTTAAGGCGGGACAGATTACCGCCGTCAACAGCACTCAACTCAAAATCGAAGGAATAGAGAGCTTAATTGCGCTTGACTCAACCGAACATTACGCAATAACCATTGTGTTTAAAGATTCGAGCGGCAATATTCTTACTGCCGACTACCTTGAAAACGGGCTGCCGTGGGCGGCGGGAACCTATACCGTGAACGTGAATATCACTTTCGGCTTGGACGGCAAAGAATCTGACTATCAAGACCGTTCGTTTGAGATTAAAGATTTTGTCGTTGAAAAGCGAGTAGTTGATTTTGCTTGGAGCAACACCGAAATTACTTACGACGGCAACGGGCATATGGCTACCGCTACCGTAACAAACGCGCCCGACCGAAAAGTTGCGGGCGACGCGACCGTTCCCGCGCTCACCGTGACGCTTTCCGACAGCGGCTACGGCGTTGACGAGAGCGGCTATCCTATAAACGTTAAAACCGACGCGCAAGGCAACGCAATACCTTATAACGTTAAAATTAGCGCGATAAGCGATATAAACAACTATACGCTCGACGGCGTGAATGTCGACGGCGAACTTTTAATCAAAAAGTTTGTTGTTGCGGTTAACGGTACGAGCGTATTGAAACACGTTTACGGCGAGAGCGTTACGAGCGAGGAGAAGAAGTGGACTTTTGTGAATGACTTCGACAAGGCGACGCTTCCCGCAACTTGGAGCGACGACTTCGTCGACGTACAAATTCAAGACGCTTTGCATAATAACATAACGAACTTTGTTAATACTGCGGCGGTGGGAAATAGTTATCGAGTAGTTCCCGTAATAACAAACACTAACAACTTTGAACTCAACGTAACCGAAGGCACGTTTACTATCGTTAAGCGTGAAATCACAATAACCATAAAAAGCGGCGTAACGCTTTCAAGCGTGTATAATGAAAACCTCATAACGCTCGACGGCAATATATACGACGTTGCGTTAAATTCTACCAACGTAGTAGCGGGGGCGCCCGCAATTGCGAACGATGTAGCCGATTCGCTTGTGTTTGCGTTGCAAGTAGTTGACGCGAGCGGCACTGCGGCTATGAAAGGTTCGTCTGCGGGCAACGATTACCGCGTTACGCTTAAAGACGTTTCGAGCGTTGCGGGTTATTTGGGCAATAATTACACCGTTCATTTCGATGGCGTTTCGTATTCGATTACAAACGCGGAAATTACCGCGATTTCGGCTACGGGTTATTCGGCTCCTTACGACGCGGGCGAACACAGTGTCTTGGACGGAACAGAATCCGCTACTACGGTAGACGGTTCTGCCGTTACTTGGTGGGTGGCGGAAGTTAGCTCCGACGAAGCCGTTGAGAGCTTGCCCGAAGGTCTTGTGTGGCAAAAATATTCGGACGTCGAACTTAAAAAAGACGCGGGCGAGTGGCATTACTTTGTGAAAGCCGTTGCCGCAAATCACAAAGACGCGTTCTTTATGGCAGACGGCGGATATACTCCCGTAACAGCAAAAATAAATAAAGTCGTGCTCACCGTATCGGCGGCTCTCCAAATATTCTTCGGCGAAGTCGCTCCCGAAAGTTATGGCGAGAGCGGATATTTAACGGATATATCGGGGCTTGTTGCCAACTTTAACGGCGCGGGAAAAATGTATTCCGTTACGGGCTTTAAGGGCAACGACGAAGCGTTGTTTAAGAGCAACGACGAAAAATTCGGACTTAGCGGCACATTCTCGTACACAGCGAAAAACGAGAGCGGAGTTTCGTATGCGGCGGGTAGCGCAATCGGCGAATATACTTTCGAATTTAATTTAAGCAGCCTCGAATCCAAAAACTATACGTTCGGCAACGGCGGCGGCACGCTTACCGTAAATGCGCTTCTCGTATCGGTGGCAATCGATAATAAAGAAAGCGTTTATAATGCGGCGCGCGAAACGCTTACGGCGAGCGTTACCGCTTCCGCAACGTCGATTTATGACGGCGCTATTGTGGATATTTTCCACAAAGACGATTTGAGCGCAATATTCACGCTCTCATCCGCTGCGTTTACGCATTACGCTAATACCGAAACGGGTGCAAACGCTAACACCAATAAGGTGGGAAAATACGCAATCGTTGCCGCAAACGGAACCGCTTCCGCAAATTATGCTATTACTTATGCGGGAGCATGGGCAGACGGCGACCAAAGCGGCAAAGCGGGCGTATACACCTTAACTCCCGCCGCATTCACGGTTAACGAAAGCGTTACCGCCTACGGCGAAACTACTCCCGAGAAGTACGACGAAAACGAACATGACGCGCTCTCGTTCGGTGCGGACACTGCTAACGGCATAGCGGCGGGCGAAGCGGCAAAGACTGTTGATAGCGCGAAATATTCGGTGTTCTATTATTTGAGCGATACGCAAGGCGAAACCGTGAGCTGGGGTGAAAACGGCAACGGCGCGGGCGTGCTTGCCGCAATGCCTAAATTTATAGACGCGGGCAAATATTATGTTCACTATCGCATAGAGGCGGAAAATCATACTGCGCAAGAGTTTGAAAGGATTGTGCAAATCGAAAAGGCGGACAACGAATTCAAAACTCCGTTCGCGTTCGAAAAGGCGAACGTTGTGTTCGGTTGGACTGACGAAAACGACTTCGGCGCGGTTTCGGCTTCGGCATGGACTTACGGTGCTTACGACGCAACTAATAACCCGAACGGCTATCTTAACGCGTCGAGTAGCCACAGAGTCGTTTCGCCCGCAATGAAATTCAATCGCGAACTTCCCGCAATAAGCGTTACGCTCGAATACTTTGCGAGCGCGAGCGCTACGGGCGAGCCCGTAGGCGCAACTACGGTAGACGCGAACTTCAACGAGTGGTTTGCGGGCGTGTTTGCGGACGGCAAATTTAACGCGGGCTTCTATAAGCTCACGTTTACGGCGCAGGGCACTGCCAGCTATAACCAAGCTACTTCGGTGCGCATATTCGAAGTGGCTAAAAAAGACGTGACCGTTAAAGTGCAAGACGCCGCTACTACCTACGGCGAAGAACCCGAGTATTCGGCCGCCGCAAGCGGACTCGTGACAAACGGCACGACGCAAGAAACTCTCGCGCAGTTTAATATTACGCCCGTGTTTGCCGGCGATTACGAGGTTGGGCACGAAAAAGGCTCGGCGGGAAAAGCTTATACCGCGAGCATAACGAACCAAAGCGATTACACGAACGCTATGACCAATTACGTCGTTACGTTCGATACTGGCACGCTCACCGTTAATAAACGAGCGGTAACTGTTCAAATTCAAAACAAGAGCAATCACTTCGATTTGCTCGGCAAGTGGGACGGAGAAAAATATCCTATTGAAAAGCCTGACGCTTTAACGTTCAGCGTTACGAACGGAACAATTTACGGCGGCGATATAGTAGAGGGCAAAACAATCGAGCAAGGAAAGGAATACGTGTTTAACGAAGTTCAAATCGTGTTTACCCTTGTGACCGACGCATTCAAACACGAATATTGCGATTTCTCGAACCGCACCAACAGCGCGGGCAAATACGATATTTTGTTGGAGTTCTTGAATAACTACGGCACCGATTATGATATTACATGGGAAAAAGCTACTTTCGTAATCGAGAAAGCGGCGCTCGATATGAGCATAACGGGACCGTATAAAAACGAGGCGTGCACCGACAAATATACGGATAACGACGAAACAACCTACGACGGATTAGGCAAGCATTTTAAGGCTACGGCACGCGACAACGCGACTCTTGTGTTCACGCCTAAATACTACACTGCCGATAAAAATAAGATTTTATCGAGCGCTCCCGTAAATGTAGGCGACTATATTGTTGAGTTCATTTCCGATAATAACAACTATGAGTCGGGAGCTCGCGACCGAGGATTCAGCATCTATCCTCGCACGCTTACCGTGACGGGTTCGGTAGTAAACGAGCAACCCGACAAAGTTGTGAGCGGCGAAGCGCTTGCCGCAACTCACTACTATAACGGCGCGGCATATTCGGTAACGTACGCTTTCGGAAACAGAGTGAATAATGAGCAAGTTACGTGTTCCGTTTCCTACACCGACAAGGGAGGAAACACCGTGAGCGCGCCTACGAACGCGGGCGAATACACGGTGCACATTGCGCTCGGAGCGGAATGGAGCAACTATACGCTTGATAAAAAGAGCGAAACTTTTGCGATTAGCAAAACGGTGGTTACTAACCCCGCAGCGAATTCTTCCGTAAACGCTACCTACGACGGCGACGATAAAATATTCACCGTTGAGAACTACAACGGTTGGACGAATTTTGCGGGGAACAAAGTGCTCTCGCAAAGCGTTTCGGTTAAAGAAATAGTTGAAAACAACGGCGGCGCTTCGCGTTTAAAATACGAGACTACTATGCCCGATTACGGCGTGAGCGGTGATTATATGCAAACGGGAGAATATACTCTCACAGCTAAGAATGCGGGCATATACACCGTGAAAATGAGCCTTGCCGATACGAAGAACTACGAGTTTGCCGATTCGAGCAAAACTTATTTCGAGTTCGCTTTCACAATCGAGCGCAGACATTTAAGCGTTTCGGCTAATAGGAACATAACCGTGCAATACGGCGCTCCTTTTGCCGCCGATAGCTCTCGCGTGAAAAACGTGGGCGTAACCTACGGCATAGCGGGCGTGCTCGACGTCGACGTTGCTGCTATAATAGCGGCGGAAAGAAACAACGGCGATTTCAGCGACAGCGGTTTAGTATATAATGCCGCCGATTATAACAACGTGCTCGGCACCGAAGCCGCGTTTGTAAATAAGACGTTCGGAGTTAAGCCGAGCGGAGTAATAGCCTATAATTACAGCGTTGTTTACAACGACGGCATCGTTACGGTTGTGGCGCGCGAAATTACTGTTACCGTGTTCGGCGCGAATAACGGAGTTGCGGAGGCTGTGCGCGATTACACGGGCGAAGCCGACCACGAGAGCACGCTAAATAACGCTTTGAAAACGCTCGCCGCGCTTAACAAATTTTTCCGCGCGGATAGCGCCGCCGACGAAAGCGGCAAAGATTACGGAAGTAAGGCGTTCGGCAAGAGCGGAGACACAATCGAGTCGCTTGGCTTAACGTTTGAATTCGGCAATCCCACGAACGCCGCAACGTATTTCATGAACGCGCTTTGCGGAAATAAAAACTACCGTGTGTCGTTTGTGGATTTTAAGGGCAACACGTTAGACGGAGACAATCGCCCTACGTATATTATAAAGCAACTTGCGCTTACCGTTAAAGTAGGCTCCTTAACGGTCGACGCTTTCGCTCAAAGCGTGAGCGTGGTATACGGCGAAGACGCTACCGTGCTTTACACCGTGCGTTACGGCGGTTGGCTTACGGGAGAGGGTGACGAGCTCGGAGTGGGCACGCTTAAAAGCGGCACGGCTACGGGGCAAATCGCCTATGCTTCGAAGCTTAACGGCACAGGCAAACCGTATGCGGCATATAGCAGTCATGTGGGCGAAAGCTACACAGTTGAAGCGAGCGGTCTCGCCTTTACCAACTATAAGGTTACCTACGTTTCGTGCCCTCTCGCAATAACCCCGCGCTATATCACCGCAACGACGTTCGATAGAGTATACACCGAAGACAACAGCGGCGGCGCGGTGAACTATCACGGCGGCGAACACGGCGCCGAACACGACGCCGAAATAGAGTTTTTCGGCGTAGGCAATTCGAGCGAAGTATTTGCGCCCAAGTTCGAGCGCACATATAGCACCAAATCGACCGACGCGAACTTGATAGGCGCCGCGCCTACCAAAGTGGGAGATTATACCGTTACTGTTGTAATTAGTACGAACGGAATAGGCGCGAACAATCGCGATTATCTGTTTAAGGCGGGTTCGAGCGATTACGCTACCGAAGACGGAAATAAATTCGTTTCGGTTTCCGCAAGCGGCGACGCGCTAACTCTCGATTACAGCGTCACGCAAAAAGAAATAAGCAACGTTCGTTGGAGCGGCAATAGCGAAGGAAACGCTCCCACTTACGAAGACGGCAAGCCCGAGCAGACCAACACTCTTACGGGATATATTAAAGACGTTATGAATATATCTTCGTTTACGCTCGGCGGCGACTTATCGACGGCGCCCGTAAATCCGTCGAAATACGAAGAACATGATTTTAACGTGGTTATTTACGTTTACTCTACGGGCACGTTCAGAATAGGACTTGAATTTAACGATAACGCCAAGAGAAACTACAAATGGGGCAACGGAGACTCGGTTGTTTACTTCGAATTCAGAGTTACCGCCGAGAGAGCGGAAATAACGGGCTTTACTATAAAGGGGTGGACATACGGCGAATACGACGCCGAGAAAAACGCGCCTAAGGCCGAGCTTACCAACGGCGTGCAAGGCGAAATTACGTTTACCTACGCATGGGTGAGCAATGATTGCCCCGTTACCGACTTTGACCCGGACGGACAGATTATAGCTAACGAATCGGAGCTCATAAAGGGATTGTCGTTCAGTCAGTCGGTTCCCGTCAATGCGGGTTATTGCGTAGTGCGCGCATATTTTGCCGGCAACGCAACGCTAACCAACCGTTCGGCATATTATTTGTTCCGCGTGTCGCCCGCTTTGGTAATCGCGCCAGTTCTTGATTCGAGTGCGAGCGGCTACGAATACACGGGTTCCGTTCTTTCGGTGCAAGTGCTGAACTATGCGGCGTCGCGCATGAGAGTCGAAGAGAGCACGCAAGGGCTTAGCGTGAGCTACGACGGAACGCTTTCGGCTACGAACGCGAAAAGTTACAGCGTAACCTTTGCGCTCACCAATCCCAAAGAATACGTAAATTACGTTTGGGGAACGGGCGCTACGGTGAATTCCGACGGAAACGTTACGCTCGTGTGGACGATAGGCAAAGCGACCAACTCGCTCGTTTGGAATAACAATGACGTTACTACGCAATACGGCGTGCCGTTTGAGAATAAACTTTCGGCAACCGCTAAGTTCGGAGGCTCGGTAAACTACTATTACGCAAATAAAGATGATTTTGCTTCCGCTTCCGACGTTACTTCGTGGAACGCCGACGCGCCTATAAACACGGGCGACTATTGGATTAAAGCGGTGAGCGCTTCGGGCGACAACTTTAACGCCGACGAAAACGCTACGGGAAGTTTGAATATAGAAAAAGCGACGCTTTACGCAACGCCGAGCGGCTACGCTACTTATGGCGAAACATATTCGCAAAGCTCCGCAAGCTTCGCGTGCGCAATATCGGGAACGTTCTATTATAACGATACCGAAAGCTCCGTTCTCGGAAACGTACTCGAAAAAGTGACATTCAAAAAGGGCGATATTCCCGAAAAACTCGTTGTGAAAGACGGAGGCTATGCGTTCATGCTCGAAACCGAGCACGACACTGATTATGTGAAAGGCTTATCCGCCGACAACTACTTTATTTTGGCGCAAACGGGCACGTTTACCGTGAGCCCCAAAGAGGTCAGAGTGTGGGTTCGCGGAGCAAATTCGTTCTACGGCGACGCAATAAACGAATCGGACGTTTCTTGTAGCTTGTATATTAGCGATAGCCTTGCCTATACCGACGATTTGAGTTCGCTCGGAATAACTATTGCCGTGAACGCCGAGCGTGGCGACGATGCGGGCGAATATGCCATAACGGCAACCGCGTCTAACAAGAATTACGCCGTTATTTTCTCAACCGATAAGTACGTAATAAAGCCGCTTGAAATTCGCATAGCTATCAAGCAAGACGGCGCGACCTACACGGGCGAAAAGAATATTTTGCCGAGCGCGTCGATAACGAATATTTACAGGGCTGACAGCGGCGACGATATAACTTCGTCGGTTGCGGAAGAGGAAAAGAACTTCTCGTTCGTGTATTCGGGCGTTTCCAACGACGGAGAGTGGGAGCATTTGGAAGGCAACGTTTCTTCCGAAAGTCCTTATCTTGCGGGCACTTACACAGTTACGGCTGAAAGCTCGCTGAGCGGCAACTATAAGCTTATGGGCTCTACGGGAATTGCGTTCACTATCGAAAAGAAACAAATAGACGCGCAAACCGAAATTACGGTAGAAAGCAAAACATACACCGGCGAAAAGCTTGCGTCAAACCTTACGAGCAACGAGCTTTACACCGTTGTGGAGCACATAGGCGACTGTATAGAAGCGGGAACTTATAAGGTTAAACTGCAAATAAACAACTTCTATAACGTGGCTTGGGCGGGAATAAGCGCGGATACGTGCGAACTCGATTTCGTGATTTTGCCCGCTTCCAACGCTCTTAAGTCGGGCACGGCAATTACGCTCGGCGGTTGGACTTTCGGTCAGTCGGCAAATTCGCCGCAAGCCAAAACTCTGTTCGGCATCGAGGCGGACTACGTGTTCGAATACTACGACTCGTCGAGCGGAAAATGGAGCACCGCCGTTCCCGTAAACGCGGGCACTCATCAAGTGCGCCTTACCGTTGCCGGCACCAAGAACTATTCGAGCTTTGTGAGCGAACCCGTCGAGTTCGAAATTCAAAAGGCTTCGCTTGCCGCGCCCGAGCTCACTCTAAACGAGAGTAACGCTTCGTTTACGGGAAGCGAATTGCAGTCGGCGATTCGCGGTTTCGATTCTTCGGTAATGGGGCTCGAATACAGCGGCAACTCCAAAGTGCTCGGCAGTAACGTAACCGTATTGGCTCTCAATGCGGGCGAATATGCCGTGAAATTCATTATAAAAGACAAAAACAACTATCGTTGGGCTGACGGCGTTCAAACGGACGAAAACGGCAACGCGGTGCGCGGTTGGACGGTTGCACGCATGAAAGTGGCGCGTCCGACTGCGAACAACAAGAATTACGTAGTTAACGGCAAAACGCTTGTTTATCTTCCCGAAGGCTTCGATGAAAGCATAATGAAAATAAAGGGCAACAGTTACAGCTACGGCGGCGACTTTACCGCCGAAATTATCCTCGTCGATACGGCAAACTACGAATGGGAAGACGGCACTACCGACACAGTGTATATCAAATGGCACATTGTGGGCGGCAAGACTGTGTTTGTTGTTGTGGTTAGCGTGCTGTCGGGGCTCTCGGCTGTTGCGGCGGCGGCGGTAGCAGTGCAAGTTGTGTTGCACAAAAAGAAGAAGCGCGCGCAAGCGGACGCCGAAAAGTCGGAAACTGGCGGTAGCGGCGACGGCACGGGCGGAGATGCTCCGCAGGAGAGTGCGCCCGCTCCGCAAGCGAATGCGCAAGGAGGGACGGTGGCATGAAAACGTCGACTATAATAAGCGCTTCCATATTTTCGCCCGCGCAACTCACCGTAACCATAACTCTCGCCGTAGTTTTGGCGGCTTTGATTGCCGCAAACGTGGCTGTTGCGATTATTTTCGCGCGCAGAGGCGCGCACCGATTATCAGACAGCTCGCTTCAAGCCCGGCGCGAAGAACTCATGGCGCGGTTAGACTACATTAAGGCGGGCGGCGCGGTTGAAGCTCGGCAATATCCTCTTTGGGAAATTGCGGCGGGCTTGCAGGCGGGCGGGCAACTTGTTCCTCCCGAAGTGGCGGTTGCCGCCGCCGCATCGGTCGACGACGAAGAAGACGACGAAAGCGAGCCTCTCGGCGTGGAAATTCTCGCGGTTGCCGATATGGAGCCGGGAACGCGCGAATCGCTCGGCTTTATGGGCGACGAATACGACTATAAGCGGTATTACGTAAGGTATTCTTATGGGTTCGAGGCAAGGCTTCGCAATTCCGACGCCGAAACTAAAAGCTTTTACGCCGAGTTCGTAAACGAGATTTCGTCGTACAAAGGCGTTAAAATCAAAGGAAGTTTCCGTAGGCAACGCGTTTATAAAGGGCGCAAAACTTTGGCTGTGCTATTATTCAGAGGAAAGAAATTGTGCGTGGCGCTTGCTCTCAATCCCGCCGATTATGCCGAATCTAAGGAACACGGCGAGGATATGTCGGCAATCAAGCGTTTCGAAAAGACTCCCATGCTCATGCGCTTCACTTCCGCGCGCAGGTTGGGATACGCGAAAGAACTTTTCGCTAAGCTTGCCGAAGCCGAAGGCATAGTTAAGGGTGAAGTAGCGGCAAAAGAATACGAGCTCGAAGAGCAAAACCGCGACGATATGTATTTGGCGGGCAACCTCAGAATCATAGTGCTCGGCGAAGTGCCCGAAGGCGTGGAAATTCCTCCGCCGCCCGAAGCGGTAATCGTGGTGGAAGACGAAGACACCGAAGAGGGCGTAATCGCCGCCGATGAAGAATTTTCGGAGACTGACGACGTTACCGTAGCTTTCGATTCGGACGTAATCTTTACGGTGGACGAAGACGGCGACGACTTGGAAGATATGCTCACTCCAGAAGGGGCTGTGGTTCGATACAATCGCAGTTTCACGGCGCGCATTATTCAGGCTAACGACGACCTTAAAGCGCGCTATTCGGAACTTAAAAACTATTTGCTTGCGTATAAAGGCGTTACAAGCAGAATAAGTTGGCGACGCGAATCGTTCCGCGCGGGCAAGCAGAATGCGGTGTGTTTTACCGTGAGGGGCAAAACTCTGTGCCTTTGCTTGACGTCCGACCCCAAAAAATACGAAAACACGAAATACAAAGTCGAAGATTTGACGCTCAGAAGCAAGAACGCGAAGTTTCCTTTAATGTTTAAAATAAACGGAGACCGCCGAGTGGGATACGCGAAAGATTTAATCGACGAGCTTATGGCGGAGCGGGGAATAAAGAAGTTGCCGGAATATAAAGCCGCCGACTTTAAACCTGCATATAAAAACACCGAAACGCTTGTTAGGCGCGACCTTATTCGCATTGTTGGCGACGCTCTTCCCAACTTCGAGGCGGAAGAGGCTGAGGCTGCCGCAAAAGGTATTCGCTATAACCGTAGCTTTACCGCGCGCATAATTCAGTCCGACGACCTCTTGAAATCGCGCTATTCCGAGCTCAAAAACTATTTGCTTTCGTATTCGGGCGCGACTGCGCGCAACACTTGGAAACGCGAAACTTATCGCGTGGGCAAAAATAACGTTGCAAGCATTGCGGTGCGAGGAAAAACTCTTTGCCTGTATCTTGCCGCCGATCCGTCGCGCTACATAGGCACGAAATATCGCGGCGAAGATTTGTCGCAAAAAAATCCGAACAACAAATTTCCGCTTTTGTATCGCATAAAGAGCGACCGAAAAATGGGATATGCAAAGCATATAATAGACGGCTTGATGAGCGGATTCGGAGCGGAGAAAACCGAGCGCGAGCCCGAAGATTATGCCGTTCCGTATAAGTCTACCGACGCTCTCGTGCGCAAGGGGTTTATTCGCGTGACCGAGGGCGAACCGTATACGCCCACGTTCCAAAAAGCCAAAGCTCCCGCCAAAAAGAAATCGAAGAAGAAAGCGGAAGAATTCGAGTTGAGCGAATCGGCGGCTATGAGCATTCCTCAGGAGCAAATAGACGAAGCGGCGGCGCAAGTTGCGGCAGCGCTCGCCGAAGAAACATCGGAAGCTTCGCAGCCTGCGCCCGAAGAGTCGAAACTCAAAGAGAACGGTGAAAAACAAAAAAATTAGTTAAAATAAAAAACGTGTTTGCGGTAAGTTTCCGTAAACACGTTTTTTGTATGTATACGATATTTTATAAGCCGAGCATGTCGCGCATGTCGTAAAGTCCGGGTTTTTTACCGTTAAGCCATATTGCCGCTCGGAGCGCGCCGTCGGCAAATATTTTGCGGGAAAGAGCCGAGTGCGAAAGCGTTACGACTTCGTCGGGTCCGCAAAACGCTATTTCGTGTTCGCCCACTATTGTGCCTCCTCGCACGGCGTGAACCCCGATTTCGCCTTTTTTGCGCTTGCCCACGTTGCCTTCGCGGCCGTAAAGATAGGAGGGGGAATAGTCTATTCCGCGCTCGATTGCGCGGCACAAAAGTTTCGCGGTTCCGCTCGGCGCGTCCGCTTTTTGGTTGTGGTGTTTTTCCACTATTTCAATGTCGAAGTCTTTTAAAATTTCGGCGGCTTTTTCGGCAAGTATCGAAAGTGCGCTCACGCCCACGCTCATGTTTTCCGATTTAAATACGGGCACGAGCTCGGCAAGTTTTTTGATTTGCTCTTCTTGCTTTTTGCCGTATCCCGTCGTGGCGAACACGCACGGGCATTTAAAGCGCTCGCCGAGCATAATTGCCTCGTCGAGTGTTTCGGGTCGTGAGAAGTCCACAACGGCGTCTATGGGCACATTGACTTCGTTTGCCGAATTAAAAACGGGGAAGCCGATTGCTTCGATTCTGTCGAGTCCGCCCGACACGGTTATTCCGAATTCGGGAGCTCGCTCGCACAGAGCTTTGCCCATTTTGCCGCTTATGCCCACAATAAAAACATTCATGTTTGTCACAATATCTCCTTATAAAATCGGTTGAAAGCAAAATCGCGCGTTGCGCGGGCAACGGTTGCCGAGTCGGCAACGGGAGCGCGCTTTCAAGAAATGAGTCCGAGTTTTCGCATTTCTGCGGCAAGCGATTCGGTGTGCTCGTGTTCGAGTTCGGTGAGCGGAAGTCGGGGAGCGCCCGCGTCTATTCCTATTAGTTGAAGCGCCTTTTTGCAAGGAATGGGGTTTACTTCGCAGAAAAGTTTTTTTACGAACGGATTTATTTTAAATCCGAGCGTCGCCGCTTCGGGATATTTGTTTTGCGCGCAAAGCTCGGCAATAGTGCTCATTTCTTTGGGAATGACGTTTGCCGCAACGCTTATCACGCCTTTCGCGCCTATTGACATTGCGGGCACGGTTAAGCTGTCGTCGCCGCTGTAAAAATCCATTTTGCCTGCGGTGAGTCTTGCCACTTCGAGAACTTGGTCTATGTCGCCGCTCGCTTCTTTTATGCCTCGCACGTTTTTTAGGTCGCCGAGCCGCGCTATTGTTTCGGGTTGCAAGTTAAAGCCCGTGCGGGTGGGAACGTTGTAGGCAATAACGGGAATGTGCACGCTGTCCGAAATAGCTTTATAATGAAGCACGGCGCCGTTTTGAGTGCATTTGTTGTAATAGGGGGTAACTGCCAAAAGTCCGTCTGCTCCCAAATCTTCGCACTTGCGCGAAAACGCGACCGCTTCGGCGGTATTGTTGGCGCCGCTTCCCGCAAACACGGGAATTTTTCCGTTCGCCTTTTTCACGCAAGCCGCAATTACGCTCGCGCGTTCTTCTTTGGTCATTGTGCTCGGCTCGCCCGTAGTTCCGCACGCAAACAGCGCGCTCACTCCGCCTTTTATAACATGGGTGAGCAAGCGGTCGAGCGTTTCGAAATCCACATTTCCGTTTTTGTCGAACGGCGTAACGAGAGCAACGCCGCAACCGTTGAATAAAGACATTTTTTTGCCTCCCTTAATTCGGTTCAATCGAAAATAATTTAGCGGTTAATTAAAAATTCCAAAATTTGCACCGCGTTTGTGGCGGCTCCTTTTCTTATGTTGTCTGCAACAACCCAAAGATTTACGCCGCTTTCCACGCTTTCGTCTTGGCGTATTCTGCCAACAAACACTTCGTCGCGGTCGGCAAGTTCGCGGGGAGTGGGGTAAACTCCTTTTGAGGGGTCGTCCATAACCACGATGCCGTTCGTGTTTTCAAGCGTCTCGCGCACTTGCTTAGCCGTAACGGACGTTTTAAATTCAACGTTTATGCTTTCGCTATGACCGTAATACACGGGCACGCGCACCGTTGTGGCGGTTATGCGAAGCGATTGGTCGCCGAGTATTTTGCGCGTTTCGTTAATCATTTTTTCTTCCTCTTTGGTGTAGCCGTTAGGAAGAAAAACGTCTATGTGCGGCAACACGTTTCCGAATATGGGAAGGGGGAACTTTTTGGGCGCTTCGCCCTTTATTCCGTCTTGCAAATCGTTGTAACCGCCCAAACCCGCACCCGAAACAGCTTGATAAGTGGAATACACTATGCGTTTTATTCCGAATTTGCGGTGAAGCGGAGCGAGCGCAACAACCGCCTGAATGGTCGAGCAGTTGGGGTTAGCTATAATGCGGTCGTCTTGCTTGATTGCTTGCGGGTTAACTTCGGGCACAACGAGCGGAATATTCGGTTCCATGCGCCACTGACTCGAATTGTCGATTACAACCGCTCCGCACTCGGCAAACACGGGCGCGAATTGCTTGCTCACCGCCGCGCCCGCCGAAAAAAGAGCGAAGTCGATTTTGCGCGCTCGCACGTTTTCTTCGGTAAGCTCGATTATTTCAAATTCTTTGCCGCCGAATTTAATTTTGCCGCCCGCGCTTCGCTTTGAAGCGAACGGCACAAGCTCTTTTACGGGCACTTTCCGTTCTTCGAGCACTTGAAGCATTTTTCTGCCCACCATTCCGGTGGCGCCCGCTACCGCTACGGTAAACTGTTTCATTGTTGTTCTCCTTTTTTATATGTAAAGCTTTTCTTGTGTGTTACTTTTGCGGAAATAACAAAAGGCGGCACAATAACCGCCGCCGCACGCACATTTTCGCAAATCCGACTCGGTTAATGTGCTCCGCAAGGAAAAAATTCCCGCGACAGTTGCGTAGTGTTATCCCGCGCACCCAACGAACGCCGCTTTTTCCGCAATTCGGCTTTCGTTTCGGCGTAGACACCCTTTCGCAAGTCCGTTGCGGCAACGGAAAGACCTTGTTACTATTGCTCTACGCTCCTCATTAACACCTGTATGATACCATAAGAGAGTACAAAAGTCAATCGCTTAAAACATTTATTTTATTTTGTCGTCGTATTTGATTGAAAAATCGCGTGATATAGTATATAATCTTATTATGGGAAATATCGACTACCTCACAAACGTGCGAAGAGCGCTTCATAAAATTCCCGAGCTCAGCGAGCGCGAATTTAAAACGAGCGAATTTATAGCGAACGAGTTGAGCGGAATGAAGCATAAGTTTCGCAAATTCGGCACGGGAATTGTGTGCGACGTTAAGGGCGCAGATTGCTCGAAAACGGTTGCGCTTCGTTGCGATATAGACGCGCTTCCCATAGTGGAGAAAACCGATTGCCCGTTTAAAGCGGACGGCGGCAACATGCATGCATGCGGGCACGACGGTCACACGGCAATGCTGTTGTGCGTTGCGAAAGAACTGTGTTCCCGCCGACCCAAAACGAACGTGAGGCTTGTTTTTCAGTTCGGCGAAGAGGGCGAGGGCGGCGCCGAGAAAATGCTCGATATGGGCGCTCTCGACGGCGTTGACGAAATATTCGCTTTTCATATGTGCCCCGAGCTCGAAATAGGCAAAGTAGCGTCTACCGACGGCGCAATGTTTGCGGGGACCGCCGAATTTGACGTGAACTTTTTGGGAAAGAGTTGCCATTGCGCCAACGTTTCGGACGGCAAAGACGCGTTAAAAGCCGCCGCAACCTTTTATATGAAAGCGGCGGGTTGCAACATCGATTGCAAGCGGAACACCGTATTTCATGTGGGAAAGCTGACGGGAGGCACCGCGCGCAATATTGTTGCGGATTCGGCTACCGCTTATTGCACGTTGCGTTATTTCGACCGAGCCGACCTCGATAAGCTCATGATGAGAATAGAAGCGTGTTTGGTTGAAACCGACAATCTTTTCGGAACAGAACATAAAGTGACTGTAAACGCGGTGTATCCGCCGCTTGTGAACAATCCCGCATCGCTCGCAAAGGTAAAAAAAATTACCGAAGTGCTCGAATGCGAGCCTCGATTTACGGCCGAAGATTTCGCGTTCTACTTGCAAAAAATTCCCGGTTGCATACTGTGGCTGGGGTGTCGCGACGTTCGGCATACGTCGCCGCTTCACAGCGACACTTTCGGGTTCGACGAATCGGCGCTCGTAAAAGGCGTTGAAATTTACGAAAAATTGATTTTCGGCTAAAATAAAAGGAGAAATAAATGGCGCAAAAAAAAGGTCTTATTTATAGGCTTACAATGGGCAAAGACAATTTGCCCGACTTCACGCCCGACAAACTGCCGGGAACTCGGTTTCAGTTGTTTAAAGACGTGTTTTTCAATCGCTTCGGCGCAATAGTAAAAATAAATCTGTTGGTGCTTTTGTTCTGTTTGCCCGCCATAGCATGGGTGGTAATTATGCAAATAGTGAAAAAAATGGACGGTTCGCTGTTGCCGTATTCGGGCAACGTGGGAATAGGGTATCCCGTAATTACCGACGTTGTGGCTTTGGGGCAACGCAGGGCGTTTCAATTCGATTTGCAAACCTATTTGGTGCTAATTCCGTGCATAATGGTGGCAAGCGTCGGGCTAAGCGGCGCGTTCTACGTTATGCGCAGACTCGTTTGGGGCGAAGGGACAAGCGTTGCGGGGCATTTCTTTCGCGGCATTAAAATGAACTTTTTGCCGTTTTTGTTCTCGTCGCTGTTTGCGGGCATATCGCTGTTTTTGGTTATGGCTAACGTGGGCATATACAACAACATGACGGATATTCACATTGCTTGGAGAGTAATAGGCATAGCGGTGTCGGTCATTCAGTTCGTGTTGCTACTTAGCATGATGATATTTTTAACCACTCAGGCGGTTACCTACAAGCTCAAAACGTGGGCGCTCATAAAAAACAGCTTTTTGTTCGCGATAGCGCTGTTGCCCACAAATCTTATTATGCTTATCATAAGCGCCATTCCCGTAGTGCTCTTGCTCGTGCTTCCGAGCTTTCTTTCCATTTTCGGTTTACTGATATTCGCTTTTATAGGATTTTCGTTTATCATTCTTGTGTGGACGGTATATGCGCATTGGGCATATGACAAATTCATTAACGACAGGATAGAAGGCGCAGTGAAAAATCGCGGTATGTATAAAAAGACCGAAGCTGACGAAAAAGCCGCCGAAGAGCGTGACAGAAAGAGCAAGAACATTCGGTTCAACAATCCCAAAAAGCGCCCGAAAAAGATTACGAGCATCGACGAGGGCGAAACGTTCACGCCGTTGCCCACGAGTTTCTCTCGCGCCGACCTATTGAGGCTCGAACAGGAGAAAGAGGCTGTTAAGCGCAGTATCGACGCCGAATACGAAGAAGAACCCGACGAAGTAACTGATGGCAATGTTGCCGCCGAAGAAACCGAAACGCAAAGCTCGGAGAACGCGGTGAACGAGACCGTAGATACGATTGCGCCCGAAACGGAAGAAAAGGAAAAAAACGAAGAATGATGTATTCCGCGCTTGCCGAAGTGTACGACTTATTCGGAGAAGACGACGCGGAGGCTCGCGCCGACTACTATTGCAACTTTTTGCCTCGCGGCGAGGGCATGGACTTGGGGTGCGGCACGGGCGCTCTCACGCTCGAACTGGAAAAAAGAGGCTATCGAGTGTACGGAGTGGACGGCAGCGCGGCTATGCTCGGTAAAGCGGCGGAAAAGGCGACGAAAGCCGGGCGCGATATAAGGTTCGTGCTTGGCGACGCAACCGACCCTCCCGCGCTTCATTCTCTCGATTTCGTGCTTGCCGCAAACGACGTGTTTAATTACGTGCCGCACCCGAATAAAGCTTTTGCAAAAATTTACCGAATTCTTTCGAGCGGCGGCGTGTTCGCTTTCGACATAAGCAGCGAATACAAACTCAAAAACGTGCTCGCGGGCAACACTTTTTCGGAAACCAAACACGACGTTACGTACGTTTGGCGGAATTTCATGGAAAGAGACAGGCTTATTATCGATTTTACGGTATTTTCTCCGTGCGGCGAAACATATATAAAGACGTGCGAAACGCAAACGCAATACGTTCGAAAAACGGAGGACGTGAAAAACGCGCTAGTGGCGGCGGGGTTTAAAAGCGTGAAAATTTACGCGTTCGGAAAGAAAACAAAACCGAGCGAAAAAACGGAAAGAGTAGCTTTTGTAGCGAAAAAATAAGAAGAGGACTTATTCGGAGACAAAACGAAAATTGGGAACAGTTGTAAAATTCAAACCTGATATAGACTATTATTATGCGCGCGGACTCAATCAGTACGAAAGCGATAATTTTATCGATGCGCTTAAAAGCTATCGCGAGGCGTATAAGCTTGTCGAAGCGTCTAACGCCGACGATTTCCGTTCCGTTTTGGAAGTGGAAATGGCTTGTTGTTATCGCAATTTGAATCTTTTGCGTGAAACGCAACTAATGTATTATAAAGCGCTTGCAAACAGCGGACCGGATTCGGCTTTCGACAGCATAATAGGGCTTATGGACGTTTTCGGTTCCAACGGCAACGACGAGGCTCTTAAATATTACATGAATATGGCGGCGAAACGCGGTTTTAGCCGCGAGTTCGATTTTGTGGACGCCGCGACGCAATTTTACGCTCAGCGCGACTACAAAGTGGAGCCCACCAACGAGCAAAATATGCTCGAACTCGGAAAAAGGCTTTTGGAAGCGGGACAGTTCGAATTTGCGAGGCAAATGCTCGAAATGGTTCCCGAAGGCACGTCTTCTTACGGCGAGGCGAACTCCAAACTTTCGGCTCTTTATAACGCGGCGGGCGAGCACGAAAAAGCTTTGCGCTGTGCCGAAAAAGCGGACAATTCGGGAGTGGAGCGCGCGGTAAACACCGTGCTTGCTCTGTTTAAGCTCGGACGCACCGAAGAATACGAGGAAGCGTTGCAAGAACTTTCGGCGTGTTCGGTGGAAGACGTGACTGCAATAAGTCAAATAATTCGCATGGCGGCTATAATAGGGCGCGCCGATTTAATCGTGAAATTCGGCGGCAAGCTTTCGCGCATATCGCCTCTTCGCGGGCCCACGCTGTGCTATGCCGTAGCTCTTGCGAATTGCGGACAGCTTAGAGAGGCTCGTAAAACTATGGTAACTCTTCAAGCGCTTTACCCATACGACGCCGTAATACGGGTGTACGCCCGTTTAATATCCAAGCTCGGGGGAGCGTCCGATTTTCCGCTCACTTGCGAGTTGCCGCCCGCCGCCGAAGCGGAAATTTTGGAAGAGCTTAACGGAGTGCTTGCCGAATGCGGCGACGACAGAAACGCTCTAAAAGCCAAACTTCGCGACGAGAATTTGCGAGTAGGCATTTTAATGATTTTTCAGGCGGGAAGCGACAACTCCAAACGCATTTTGTGCGATATAGTTGCGGAAGTTCCGTTTTTCGAAAGGTATATTCGCGACTGTCTTATGGACCCTCTGTTTCCCGACTCGGATAAGCGCATACTTTTGCCCATTGCGTTAAAACGGTTTAAAAAGCGTCCGTTATATTTAACTTGTCGCGATATTTGCCGACCGCTTTTTGGAAAAGCGCCCGCGCGAATAAGCGGAAAATGGAAAGACGCATATTATCTTGCGTATTCAACAGTGGCGCTTTTCGGGTGCGAGGGCTTTGAGCGCGAGTTCGACGCAGTGTTCGGAAAGCTGTATGCGTCGCTCGGCGGAGAGCCTAATATAAACGAGGTGGCTCTTGCCGCCGTTATAGCCAACCGTATCAAAAAAGTGAACCCGTTAAACGACGACGAATGTTGCATAGAACTGTTCGGCGCGGATAAAGAAAAGTATTTCAAATACAAAAACATGTCGGAGAAAAAAGGTACGAAATCCGAAAAATAATTTAAAGGCGGAAGATAAAATGTTTGATTTCGATAAAAACTTCGAGGAATTTGCAATTAAGTGGTATGACGCTCATCGCGACGAGTTGGAGAACGCCGACGAACTCGAAGATAAAATGCCGATGCTCTACGAGCAGTGGGCTGACCGACCGCTCGAAGAACTCAGCGGGCTTTCGCCTCGCGTGTTTTTCGATAATATCGACGCGCCCGACCTAATAAAGCTTATGGTGTCGGCGTGCGAGGGCGCGGGTAATCCGAGTTCTTTGCTTTTGGACAAGATTGCCGAAAAAGAGGAATGCGCGCAGGGTTTGCAAGATATTGTGCGAACTTCGCGCAACGCGAAAGCGAGAATAATATCTGCTAATTTGCTCACCGAAATGGGGGCGGAGCATCCGCTTGACGTTTATGCCGAACTGATATGCGACGAAAACGCCGACGACGGTTTGCGCGAAATAGGAATAGAAGTTTTGCGCGAAAACGCCGACGCGGTGGCGGACAGGCTGTATCGCCTTATTCCCGAAGCTAATTCGGCGCAAAAGGGAATGCTCGCCGAAGTGCTCGTTAACGCAAAGCGAGACGACAGAACCCTCAGATTGCTCGAAGAGCTGTTTGCGCTCGGCGACAATATTCCGTTTTATGCGGGGCTTATAGGCAAATACGGCGACGAACGCGCGTCGGCAATGCTGTACCGCGCGCTCGACACTTGCAACTACATGGAATATATAGAAATCAAAAACGCCATAGAACGCATGGGCGGCGTGGTTGACGATTTGCGCGACTTTACCGACGACCCGTATTATGGCGTAATAAAAAATCTCGGATAAAAAGGAAGTGAACGGAGTGCGAAAAATTCTCACGCTCGAAATGATACGGGCGAATAACGAATTTCGCAAGCTTATAGACGCGGCGAATACCAACCTTGAACACATGGGCTACACTGAGCACGGATTGCGTCATGTGGGCTATGTTTCCAAAACTACGGCGAATATTCTCTCCGAACTCGGCTACGACGAACGCACCGTAGAGCTTGGCGCAATAGCGGGGTGGATACACGACATAGGCAACGCAATAAATCGCAAGCATCACGGGCTTACGGGCGCGACTCTTGCCTACGATGCGCTTAGCCGCATGCACATGGAAATAGACGAAATCGCTTTAATTATAGGCGCGATAGGCAATCACGAAGAAGAAACGGGATTGCCCGTAAATCCCATTTCGGCGGCTCTCATAATAGCGGATAAGTCGGACGCGCACCGTAGCCGCGTGCGCAAAAAGACTTTCGATTACAACGATATTCACGACAGAGTGAATATGGCTATAAAAAAGAATTATTTGGTGGTGGATAAAGAGAAACGGAAAATCCGACTCGTGATTTTCATGGACGACATATCGTCCACGCTTGACTACATGCAAATTTATTTGACGAGAATTTTGCTTTGCGAAAAAGCGGCGGAGTTTCTCGGTTGCGTGTTCGAGCTCATGATAAACGGCGCCGTTATAAATCGCCAGAAGAGCGTTTCGGCAGAGCCGCCGCTTGCGGTAGGCGAAAAAGAGGTGAGCGAAGAAATCGCGTCACCCGGTAAATCCGCGAATCGCGGCGCAAGCGAAAATAATGGAAATTCTTCGAAATAGAAAAACACGAAAAAAGTCGAAATACAGAATAAAGAAATCCTACGCTTCATAGAGTATATTATGCGTAGGATTTTTTCGATAGCGATGCTTATAATAGGCACCATGATAGGAGCGGGCTTTTGCTCGGGGCGTGAAATCGTTTCCTTTTTCGGGAGCGGAATTTCGGTGCTCGTAGCGCCTCTTTGCGGAATAATTATTTTTGCGGCGTGCGTTATGTTTTTAACGGTTGGCAATAAAATAGGCGAAAAGAGTTTCGACAAAGTGAACGGAGTTTTGCTCGGGAAATATCATTTTGTAGCCGACGTTTTTTTGCTCATCAATAACCTTATAGTGCTTTCGGCGATGGTGGCGGGCTTTAACAGCCTTACTAAGCCGATTGTGCCCGTTCCCGTGTTCGGCACTGTGGCGGCGATTGTTTGCGCGCTTATAGTGGGGCGAGGCGCGAAGGGAATGCTCGACTGCAACTTTCTTGTGGTGCCCGTGATTATAGTGTCGCTTGCCGCAGTTTGTTTCAGCGCTTTTAAAACCGACATTATGGACACTTCGTTCGGGGTGTTTAGGTTGAGACTTTTTCCGCTTAGCATGGTGTATGTGAGCATGAACATGATGCTTGCTTCCACCGTGCTCACAACTCTCGGCAAACTGAGCAAAAAACAAATTATTTTAAGCAGCGCGCTCGCGGCGGCGTTTATCACCGCGCTTCTTGCGCTTATTATCACCGCTCTTAACTGCACGGGAAACTATTCCGCCGAAATGCCCGTGCTCGAAATATCGTCGGGCGCTGGGAAATGGCTGTTTGTAATTTTGAGCATTGTTACGGGAATAAGCATTTTCACCACTATGCTCACCGCTGTGGGCGGGCTGTGCGGCTATTTGGAAGGCAAATTCGCGGGTAAAGTTTTCAATTCCGCAATAGTCATTATAGCGGGCACCGCGTTCTCTTTCTTGGGCTTTACGCGAGTGGTTTCTCTTTTCTATCCGCTCGTGGGAGTTTTGGGACTCGCGTATATTGCCGTCTGCGCGCATTATTTGAGAAAAACGAGCGCTATGTTGCGCGCTCCGCAAAAGAGCGTTCGAAAACGCGCCGGACGAGAAAAGCGTAAGCGTTCTTTGGTAAATCAATAACAAACAAAAAAGACTTCTTCCCGAATTAAAGAGAAGAAGCCTTTTTTTGTTAGTCGTTATCTTGATTTTTTAACGTATTTTTCAAGCAGAGCTACGGAAGCGTACATTATTGCCGCAAGCAAGCATAACACGGCGGTGCTCGCCATAACGAGGTCGAGTTTGAACACTTGACCGCCGTATATGATTAGGTAGCCGAGCCCCGCGCTCGACACAAGGTATTCGCCCATAATCACGCCTACCCACGAAAGTCCCACGTTTATTTTCAAAACGGAAATAAGGTTTGGAAGCGAGCTCGGAAGCAGCAGTTTGAAAAGTATTTGAAATTTGTTCGCTCCCATAGCGCGCATTAGTAGTATTTTGTCTTCGTCGCATTCCATAAAGCCCGCAAGCACGCTCATAATAGTAACTATTATGCAGATTAGCACCGTCATGGTTATAATCGCCTGATAGCCCGCTCCGAGCCATATTATAATTATAGGTCCGAGCGCGATTTTGGGAAGCGAGTTTAAAACCACCAAATACGGTTCCAAAACTTTGCGAAGCGTTTTCGACCACCATAGCAAAATTGCTATAATCGTGCCGAGCAGGGTTGCGAGCACAAAACCGCACACACATTCTAGCAGAGTGATGCCCATGTGTTTAAACAGGTCTTGCCGAGCCAACAATTTGAGGGTTTTCAGCATTCGGGAGGGGCAACTTGTGATAAACGAGTCTATTGCGCCCGTTTGCGCAAGCAGTTCCCAAAGACCGAAAAACAACACGAGCACGGCAATCTGAATAGCGAGTATTATAAGTTTGTCTTTCTTTTTATCGAACAAATACTGTTCTCTAAGAGTTCGTTTTTTCATGTGCTTACGTCCTTATAAATTACGTCGAACCACCGCGAGAACGATTCGTCTTCACGCCGCTTTAAAGGCGTTCCCTCTATATTCGGAGTGTACACTTTTTTTACGGTGGCGGGTCGCTTTGACAGCACTACGATTCTGTCCGCCAAACTGATTGCCTCCGATATGTCGTGAGTTACGAGCACGGCGGTTTTCTTTTCGGACTTTATTATGCGGTGCACGTCGTCGCACACCGACAGTCTCGTTTGATAGTCGAGCGCGGAAAACGGCTCGTCGAGCAACAAGATTTTGGGGCGATAGGCGAGAGTGCGAATGAGCGCGGCGCGTTGGCGCATACCGCCCGAAAGCTGTCTCGGGTACGCCTTTTTGAATTCGCCCAAACCGTATTTTTCTATGAGTCCGTTCACGTATTCTACGGTTTCGGGAGTTTTCTTTTTTTGGAGCTCCGGTCCGAGTAAAGCGTTGGAAAGAATTGTGCGCCAAGCGAACAGATGGTCGCGTTGAAGCATGTAGCCTATGTCGCCCACAGGCTTGTCGATTTTCTTTCCGTCAAGATAAATAGCTCCGCTCGTGGGTTTCATCAGCCCCGATATTAGAGTTAGTATTGTGGTTTTTCCGCAACCGCTCGGCCCGATAATCGCAACGAATTCGCCGTCTTCTATAGAAAGATTAACGTTTTGCAAAGCCTGAGTTTCGGCATCGTTCGTTTGATAAATCAGCGATACGTCATCTATCTTCAGTATTTCCATAGCGGTTATTCCTTTGCCTTCTTTAAAGCAGTTCGGCGGCAACTATGTTTGCAATGGAATTGTCAACCGCTACGGAAAAATCTGCGCGACCGCTAAGCTCGCCCGCGTTTTCCATAATGTCTTGCAATTTAGTGAAATCCGCCTCTTTCATCACGGGGGAATGGCACCAAGCGTCTATTTTTGAGTAGTTCTTGATTGCCGCCGCAATCGAAGCGAGCGGAGTGCCCGAAAACGATTTTTCGAGAGCTTTCGCCACAGTTTCGGCATCGTTTTCTTTAATATAGTTGTATCCGCGTACTATTGCGCGCAAGAAATCGGTGACGGTGTCTTTGTTATCGGCAATGTAGCTCTTTTTAGCCGAAAAAGCGGTGTACGGCACAAAGCCGCTCGCTTCGCCTACGCTCGCCACAATGTAGCCTTTGCCCGCAGCTTGGAATTCGGACGCTGTGGGTTCGAACATAGTGCAGTAGTCGCAAGCGTTGTTTCCTTCGAACGCGCCTACCATAACATCGAATTGCACCGTCGTATCGAAATTGCTTCCCGAAGTGTCAACGCCCGCTTGGTTCATAACGTATTCGAGAGTCATGGCGGGCATTCCGCCTTTTCGTCCCGCAAGTATGTGTTTTCCTGCGGTGTCTTCCCATTTAAAGTCGGGTTCGGGATTTTTTGCAACAAGAAAAGAACCGTCGCGTTGCGTCAATTGACCGAATATGACGGGATAATCTTTTTGACCTTCAACATGGCAGTATAGCGTTACTTCGAAAAGAGACCTAAAAAATTATACGGTTAGGATAAGAAAAATAAAGCGAATTTACTTCACGCACCAATTTACGGTAATTTTTTCTCCGTCTATAACTATTTGCTTTATTAGTTGTTGCAAAAATCGCCGCTTGTCTTTTTTGGATGCGTTAGGGTATTCCCGCTGTTTTTCTTTCAGAAATTCGATTGAAACGGTGGGCGACGAAGCGAGCGTTTGTTTTTCGTTTTCTATAACCGCGAGATTTTTTTGAATACGCTTATTGAGCTCGTCGAATCTTTGGGCATACGTGTCTTTGTCGATTGACTCGGCAAGATATAAATCGAGCATCCGCTCTTTTTGTTTTTTGAGTTCACCGTTTTCAAGAAGCAGTTTGTCTATGAGTCCCGTTGTTGCTTGCGGAGTTACAAAGTCGGTAAACGAAAAATTGAGCACGGCGTTTTCGAGCAGTTTTTCGAGTTCTTCGGCGGAGTATATGTCGTTTTCGCAAGGGGTGGAACCGTGCTCGACTTTGTTGTATTTTAATCGGGCGGAGCAACCGTAAGAAGTATACGAATACTTAACGGCGGCGCCGTCTTTGTGAGTTCTGCGTTTGCCGCAAAATACGCGCCCGCACTTGCCGCAAACGATTAGTCCCGTGAGTAGATAAGGCGTGTTGTCGTGTTCGCGCCGCATGGTATTGCGTTTAACGGCTTCCTGTGCCTGTAAATACGTTTCAAACGGAATAATAGGCTCGTAGTTCGCCGCCTTTATAAGTTCGCCTCCGTGCACAAAATAGCCCGCATATAAAGGACGCTCTATAACGGGTTTGCAACACATTGAGTTGGAGAAAAAACGAATGTTCGGATATTTTTCTTTGCAATATGAGTAAAGCTTTCGAAAAGAATAACCGCCTATATATTTGGCGTACATGTCGCGGATAGCTTCCGCTTCGTCGGGCACGATTTCGAGCCTGTCGGCTTCTTTGTTCAATTTGTACCCGAAAGGCGCTTTGCCCGGACACGAGTATTTTCCGCTTTTCGCGCGGGCGTGTTTACCCATTTCCATGCGCTCCACAATAGTTTCGCGTTCGAGCTCGGAAAAGGTTGCGGACATTTTGAGCGCCGCACGTCCGAACGGGGAAGAGAGGTCGAGGTTTTCTTTGAGCGAATACAGCGAAACGTTGTATTTTTCGAACAGCTCCACGAGTTCCAAAACGTCTTTAACATGACGGGAAAGGCGGTCGAGCTTATAAATGAGCACAACGTCGATTTTGCCCGCCACAACGTCCGCTCTCAGCCGCTCCATTTCGGGACGCATTAAATCTTTGCCCGAAAAGCCCTCGTCCGAATATGTGCCCGCCACGCGGTAGCCCTGCGCGTTGGCATATTGCCGTAGCTTTTCCTTTTGTTCGCCTATCGAATATCCTTTGGTGGCTTGTTCGAGCGTGGAAACGCGGGCATATAAAGCTACTTTCATATTTTCAGCCTTTTTGCAATTAAAGAGTCTTCTTTAATTGCTTTAACAGTTCGTCTATTGCTTTGCCGTAGCGATTGCATATATCGTTTGCAATACGAACGGAGAGTTCTAAATTATACGTATGACTCATCAAGTTTCTGTCATCTAGAATGTTGAGCCATACGCTTTCGTCTTTTATAAAGCCGCCGCCGAAAGCTGTTTTGAAAACCGATTTCGGGGTGTGAAAATGGGCCGTTATTCCTTGTTCCGTCAGAACTTCGTCGGTGGTTTTCCATGCCAACTCAAAAGTAAATTCAAATCGTTGTATTAGTGCGTCGCGATATAATTCGTTTGATTTGTTATTTTTATATGCGGTAATAGCTTCGTGCAGACGTTTGTTTGCCGTAGAAAAGTTTTCCAATTTGTTTTCCGTTTTAACCATAAATTTTCACGCCTTCTTTTTCTATATTCTCGGTGAACTTGGACGGTGACTGTTCTTGCATAAAAATAAGGTCGATTTTGTGCAAGGTGGGAAGTTCTTCGTCGCATATATAGCGTAGCTCCGCACGCTCCCGATGCGTCAAATCGCCGTACACGGCAATGTCGTAGTCGCTACGCTCGGTATTGTCGCCGCGCGCGCGAGAGCCGAACAGCACCGCTTTTTCGATTGCGGAGTGTCGGGCGAAGTGGGAGATTATGGCGTCGAGAAGTTTTTTGTCTGCATTCATAATATGTTTATTATAACATTGTACGGGTACAAAAATTTATTTTTGCGTGCGGCGACCTGCCGCCCCGTTTCGCTTTCGGCAAAACACCCGAATGTTGCAATCGCGTTCGAAAAGCCTTTGCAAGCAAGCTTTTCTCACTTCAATTATATCATTTGGCGCTTTTAAAGTCCACTGATTTTTGCATAATGCGAGAACTTAGCCAAGCCGTGCGGAATATAACGGCATAGAGGTTCGCATGAGAAAGCGCAAAAGTTTTAACCCTATAATCACGCACGTTATGGCAGACGGCAGAGCGCTTGCAAACGACGAGTTTATGCGTGAGCCGTATATTGTAGCGGCGGAAGATAATTACGAATTTCACGTCGAATGCAATCGCGTTTTCGACCCCGACTATTATAAAAAAGAAAATTTGAAGCGTAAGTATGCTTTGGCGGCGCGTCGCAAAGCAGAGCTCGAAGCGCAACAGGCGGCAATAGCGTCGCAACTGTCACGGTGTTATGACGGTGCGGATGAATGAGTTTGAACGAACTGAATGAATTGCTTGAAAAAGCGAGTAAAACTTTGCAAACGATAGAAGAACTCACCGGTTGGCATTATGATATGGAAGAAGAGTTTGAATCCGACTTCGATTATATCGATTCGAGTGTAGAAAGCTTTTATTAAATAAAAAAAGCGACCGTCTGCGGTTAAATGAGTCGCTCTTTTCAATACTCGGATTTTACTTGAAAAACACGCTGTGCACAATAGCCATTTGTTCTATGAAATTTTTGACACCGTAATAATTGCCTATGTCGTACTCGTATTTTTCGAAAATGTTTTTTCTTACGCGTTCGTAATTCTCTTTTATGTTATAACCGAGTCTTGCGCGAAACGTGTCGGGTTTTTCTTCGGTAGCCGCAAGTTCGACGTAAGCTTGTCCCATAATCATATTTGTTGTTTGCAAATTCTTTAATATGAGGATAGATATTGCTTCCGTAACTTCATAGGTAGTTTGGTTAAATCCGTTAATGAGCAAAAATCGCATTACGTCGCGGATTTGGTCTCTTGTAAATTCGGCATTATTCATTTTTTTGGGTATATTTTTCTCCTTATAATTTTACAGTATCTTACAATTAAATTGTTAGATATTCTTCGCTCAAAGTCAAGTACCCGCAGACATTAACATAAAACTTGATACTTTCGAAGACAAATTTTTCGGTAGTTAACGAAGTTTTAATTTAAACCGTAGCTTCCGGTCCCATAAGCCCTATATCCGCAGATTTTGAGGCAATCGCCGTCATAACGTTGTTTGAGCCGCCGCTGTTACTGAGCTTAACCGTTATTCCGTAGTCGCCGAAATAGCCGTTGTTCATGGCAACGTACAGCGGCGCATAGAAAATGCTGTGCGTAACCTCGCTCAGTCGAATAACTTTCTTGTCGTCGTTTTTGTTGCAACCGAGTATCGGAAAGCACAATAATAGTCCGCCCAACACCGTTGCAATCGCTCTTGTTATTTTCTTCATGTTTTTCTCCTTTTCGAATGCTTTTTGCATTCATACCCCATACTATGCAAACTTAAAGAAAATAGTGAGCGAGGTAACCGAACGTCTGTCGGAATCGATATTTTTTAAAATTGCGGGTCTAAAAAACGGTTGCTTTGAGGCGGCAAATGTGCTATACTGTTTTGAAATAACAACGGAGCGACAACGCCATGAACAAAACTTACGAGCCTAAGAGTTTCGAAGACAAAATTTATGCCGAATGGGAAAGAAAAAAATATTTTTCCGCAAAGCCCAACAAGAAGAAAAAACCTTTTACCATAGTTATTCCGCCGCCCAACATTACGGGGCAACTTCATATAGGTCACGCGCTGAACGATACGATTCAAGATTCCATTATTCGTTATAAGCGTATGCGCGGCTTCGAGGCGTTATGGCTTCCGGGCACCGACCATGCGTCTATTGCCACCGAAGTTAAAATAACCGAAGCTATGGCAAAGGAAGGCATCGCTAAGGAACAGCTCGGACGGGAAGGCTTTTTAAAACGCGCCTATGAATGGAAAGAAAAATACGGCGGCAGAATCGTGGAACAGTTCAAAAAAATGGGCTTTTCGTGCGATTGGGATAGGCTTGCTTTTACAATGGACGAACGTTGCAGCCGCGCCGTGCGCGAAGTGTTCGTCAATCTCTATAATAAAGGACTGATTTACAGGGGTAGTCGTATAATAAACTGGTGCCCGTGCTGTAAGACGGCTATATCCGACGCCGAAGTGGAATACGAGCCTTCGCAATCTCATTTGTGGCACATACGCTATAAAATAGACGGGGAAGACGGCTACGTTACCGTTGCCACAACTCGCCCCGAAACCATGCTTGGCGACACCGCCGTAGCCGTGAATCCCGCCGACAAACGGTATGCGTCGGTAATCGGCAAAAATCTTGTGTTGCCTCTATCGGGAAGAAAAATTCCCGTAATCGCCGACGAATACGTGGAAAGCGAATTCGGCACAGGCGCCGTAAAAATCACTCCCGCGCACGACCCCAACGACTTCGAAGTGGGGCAACGCCATAACCTCGAAGTAATACGCATAATGAACGACGACGGGACTATGGCTGAAAATGCGGGCAAGTATGTGGGGTTAGAGCGTTTCGAAGCGCGAAAGCGAATTGTCGCCGACTTAGACGCGCAAGGGCTTTTGGCGAAAATCGAAGAACATGAAAACAACGTGGGGCACTGCTATCGTTGCCATGCCGTTATAGAACCGCTTGTTTCCAAACAGTGGTTCGTTAAAATGAAACCGCTCGCCGAGCCCGCTATTCGCGTTGCGAAAGATAAAACGGTTGAATTCTTGCCCGAGCGTTTTAAAAAAGTTTATTTGCATTGGATGGAAAATATCCGCGATTGGTGCATAAGCCGTCAACTTTGGTGGGGGCACAGAATACCCGCCTTTTATTGCGACAAGTGCGGCAAAATGATTGTGAGTAAAGAAGTTATTACCGAGTGCCCTCATTGCGGCGGCGCAGTGAGGCAAGACGAGGACGTGCTCGACACTTGGTTTAGTTCTGCGCTTTGGCCTTTTTCCACGCTCGGCTTTCCCGAAAAGACGCCCGAACTCGAATATTTTTATCCTACCGACGTGCTCGTTACTGCCTACGACATAATATTCTTTTGGGTGGCGCGTATGATTTTTTCGGGACTCGAACATATGGGGAAAGTTCCGTTCGAAAAGGTTTTGTTTCACGGAATAGTCCGCGACGCGCAAGGACGCAAAATGAGCAAGTCGCTCGGCAACGGAGTCGACCCTTTGGAAATCATAGAGTCTTACGGGGCAGACCCGCTCAGAATGTCGTTGGTGTGCGGAATATCGGCAGGGGGCGATATTCGCTTCTCCACCGAAAAGCTCGAAGGCTACCGCAACTTTATGAATAAGCTGTGGAATGCCGCGCGCTTTACTATTTTGAATCTTGAAAACGCAAAAGCTTTGCCGCTCGAAAAAGTTAAGCTTACGCTTGCGGATAAATGGATTCTCACAAAGCTTGACGACGCTATAAAACTTTCGGTTAAATACATGGATAAATACGAGGTTGGGCTGTGTGCCGCCGCTCTCTACGATTTTGTGTGGAGCGATTTTTGCGATTGGTACATCGAGCTCAGCAAAACTCGCTTATACAGCACCGACGAAGTCGACCGCAACGGAGCCGTAAGCGTTTTGGTTTATGTTTTGCGCAACGTTCTCAAATTACTGCACCCCGTAATCCCATTTGTAACCGAAGAAATTTACGGGTGTTTGCCTAATAACGACGCCGAAAGCATCATGATTAGCGAATATCCTTTAAATGCGCCTCGCTATGCGGCGGCGAAGAAACAAACGGAGTGCATAAAGGAAATTATAACGCGAATACGCACACTGCGCGCCGACATGAAAGTTCCGTCGAATAAGCGCACCGCTCTTTGGCTGTGTCCCGCCGAAGGTTGCGAAAAGTTGATTAAATCGGGTGCGGGATATATAGAAAAACTCGCGGGAGGAAATAGCGTGGCGTTCGGGAAACCCGACGTAAAGTGCGCGACGGTTTCCACTGCATGGACAGAAGTGTATATCCCTATGGGCGAACTCGTGAACCCGTCGGACGAGCTCGAAAGGCTAAGTAAAGAGTTGGAAACTTGCGTGTCGGAACTTGCTCGCGCGGAAGGAAAACTCAAAAACGAGGGCTTTGTAAAGAAAGCTCCGCCCAAACTTATAGAAGAAGAACGAGGAAAAGTTGAAAAATATACCGAGCTTAAAAAGAAAATAGAGATAGCTATAAACGATATGAAAAGCGTATAGCAAAAAAGCCTTTGTCGATATGAACGACGAAGGCTTTTTTAACTGCATGAAAAAATTTAAAAATCGCGTAAATTTATTTAGCGCTTTTCCTTTTCTTCTGGGTGAGCTTTGCGCTCCTTGTAGTCTATAAGCGCCTTTGCGAGTTGGTCGGGGCAGGAAGTGCGTTCGCGGCATATAATACCGCCGAGTTTTTCGATTAGGTCGTCTATTTTTTGCCCTACGGCAAGCTTTGCTATTCCTTGCAGATTGCCGCTGCAACCGTTTATAAATTTGACGCTCGTAAGTATTTCGTTATCGTCAACCTCGAATATAATTTGACGGCAACATGTTTTTTGAGTGCGATAAGATTCCATTTGGGTTCTCCTTTTTTTCGTGTTTGTTACTTGACAAGCGTTGCTTGCCGCTTTCTTACGATTTCAGTCTATTAACTGTTCGTGTAGGGAATAAAAGATTTGAGCCGCTTTTTCTTCCCATTTGTTGTACACTAATTTTGCGGTGTGGCGGTTCGACACGTTCAATTTGATTTCAAGCATAGTTTGAGCGGGGTCCATAATTTTTAGCTGAACTGTGTAACTGCCGTCGGCGTTTTTGTAGTAGTTTCTGAAATATTCTTGCTTGCGCCTGAAACTCATGCGCTTTTCTTTTATGTAGTCGGTTATTTCGGCGCGCAACGAAGAGGGGATACGGGTATAAAAGTGCGAAAGGCACATTCTTCCGTCGGGCGTTATGCTGTAATAAACTTTATTTTCGTGAACCGACTGATAAATAAATCCCGTTTCGAGCAGTTGTGCCACCGTTTCTTTGCATTCCATCCAAGGAATCCACGAGTTGGAGGACGAGCAAATATTCAAAACGGTATCTTCCATTATGGGAAAATCCATTTTGTCGAAAACGAACAACATAATTAACTTGTTGACGGTCGTATTTCCCGACAGCTCCATTGCCTACTACTTTCCCTTTTTCACCGTGTGAAAACATGCGGCGATTTATGATGCGGTCTATTCAGTATAGCACGTTCGCAAGAAAAAGACAACCGCTTTTCTGCATTTTTCTTCATTTTTTTACATTTGTAATTCTTTGACAAAATGTTAAAAGCGGAACCGTCCGTTTTTAAGGGCAAATTGTTTGCCATTTTTCTTTCGTTTTGTTATACTGAAAGCATGACTACGAAACGACTTGTGCGAATAAGCTATTTTACTATGCTCACCATAATGGGCGGGCTTATTCGCATACCTGTGCCGTTAACGCCGATAAGGTTTACGTTGCAGGTTTTGTTTGTTGCGGCTTCGGGACTTGTGCTCGGCGGGCGCGACGGGGCTTTCGCCCAAATCGCTTATGCGGTGCTCGGGCTTGTCGGATTGCCGATTTTCACATCGGGCGGAGGCATAGGCTATGTTTTCGAGCCGTCTTTCGGATATATTCTCGGCTTTCCGTTGCAAGCCTTTTTAACGGGGTTTTTAGTAAGTCGTCAAAAAACTTTGAGCACCTTTAAGTTGTTTTTGTGCTCGTTTGCGGGGCTTTTAGCCTCGTATGCGCTCGGAATATCATATCAAATTTTGATTTTGACTCTTGTGTCGCACAGCACTTTTGCCGCCGCTATCGCAACCGTTCCGAGCGTGTTGCTTATGCTTGTTAAAGATATTGTTCTCGTGTATCTGCTTTGCTTGCTGTATCCAAAGATTATGAATCTTATAGGAAAGGCGAACCAAAAAGCTAAAACTAAGGAAAGCGTTCAACCCGATTCCGAACGAGAACAACCGCGTTCCGAAGGCGAAGACGGGGAAAAGATTCCCGAACCGTCCTCTCCGAAAAATCCTGTACCCGAACCCGTCGGAATGGCAAAACGTTAAAATATTTAAAACCGAGTCGCGAAAATTCGATTCTGTTTTTCATTTGCGCGCAAAATGTAACGTTTTGGATTGAGTATCCGTAAACTATTATAAATTTTATATTTTGCATAATTATAGGAATAAAATGCGAAAAATAATATAAAATCGCGAAAAATCCGAAATGAAATTGTTGCCGAAGACGTTCCCTCTGCACGGATTCATTAAATAAGAATATAATGGGAAGACAAAAACGGAACCTGCCGTGATTTGCGAGTTCCGTTTTTTATGTCGATATTATTTAATTAGTTATGCTTTTCCGTTGCAACCAAGCACGTTCACGAGTTTGTGTTTTACGCACTGCTTAATCATTTCTCGAGCGGGGGAAAGATATTGACGGGGGTCGAAGTGAGCGGGGTTTTCGTTGAAGTGTTTGCGCACCGCCGCCGTGAATGCCATGCGAAGATCGGAATCGATGTTAATTTTGCAAACCGCCATGCTCGCCGCTTTTCTTAGCATTTCTTCGGGCACGCCTTTCGCTCCCGGCATGGAGCCGCCGTTCGCCTGTATTATTTGAACGTATTCGGGCAATACGCTGCTTGCGCCGTGAAGCACAATGGGGAACTTGGGAAGCCGTTTGGCAACTTCTTCCAAAATATCGAACCGAAGTTTTGCGTCGCCCTTAAATTTGAATGCGCCGTGACTTGTCCCGATTGCGATTGCAAGGCTGTCAACGCCCGTTTTGGAAACGAATTCTTCGACTTGGCTCGGGTCGGTGTAGCAAGCGTTGGCGTCGGAAACGTTTACGTCGTCTTCTATTCCCGCAAGGCGTCCGAGTTCGGCTTCTACCACGACTCCTCTGTCGTGTGCGTATTTAACTACTTGCGAGGTGATTTTGATATTTTCGGCAAAGGTGTGGTGACTCGCGTCTATCATTACCGAAGTAAAGCCGTCTTCGATTGCCGACACGCAAAGTTCATAAGTGTCGCCATGGTCGAGGTGCAAGCAAATGGGGAGGCCCGAATCTTCCACAGCCGCTTCAACGAGCTTTTTAAGGTAACGGGGATTTGCGTATTTGCGCGCGCCCGAGCTGACTTGCAGAATAAGGGGAGCGTTTTCCTCTTTGCCCGCTTCCACTATTCCTTGAATCATCTCCATGTTGTTCACGTTAAAAGCGCCGATTGCATAGCCGCCCTCATACGCTTTGCGGAACATTTCCTTTGTTGTAACTAATGGCATAAAATACCTCCGAGTTTTTTGATACGGCATAATTATACTATATATTGCGGTATTTGGAAAGCAAATCGACTAAATAAATTGACTTTTTTTTCGCGCGGTAATATAATTAAAAAGAACTACGATATAGGAGAGAAAATTATTATGCTTGACCCTCGTGTTGAAAAGCTTGCCGAAAACCTTGTGAACTATTCGTTGAAAGTTAAAAAGGGTGAAAAGGTGTTAATAGAGCTATTCGATACCGACAGCCAAATAGCCGTTGAGCTCGTAAAAAAAGTTTATGCGGCGGGCGGACAACCTTTTGTGGAACTTTACGATGAAAAGATTCAGCGCGCAATGCTTTTCGGCGGGAGCGAAGAATATTTCAAAAATCTTTGCAAATACGCGCTTTATCGCATGGAAGATATGGATTGCTATATAGGAGTGCGCGGCGCATATAATTCTTATGAGAAGAGCGACGTTCCGAGCGAGCAAAACGAAAAATATTCGGTGCTTTTCAGTCATCCCGTTCACCACAACACGCGCGTTTGCAAAACCCGTTGGGTGGTTTTGCGCTATCCCAACGATTCTATGGCTCAACTTGCGGGAATGCCCACCGAAAAATTCGAGGATTTCTATTTTAACGTTTGCAACCTCGATTATTCCAAAATGGACAAAGCTATGGATTCGCTCAAAGCGCTAATGGATAAAACCGACAAAGTGCGCATAATTGCGCGGGATACCGACCTCAGCTTTTCGATAAAAGGAGTGGGGGCTATTAAATGCGCAGGAGAAATGAATATTCCCGACGGCGAAGTATACACGGCTCCCGTGCGCAACAGCGTTAACGGCGTTATTCACTACAACGCGCCGAGCATAGAAAACGGCATCAAATTCGAGGACGTCCGCCTTGTTTTTAAAAACGGCAAAATAGTGGAGTCGACAAGCAATTTCACCGAAAAAAGCAATGCGATTTTCGATACCGACGAGGGCGCCCGTTATGTGGGTGAATTCGCAATAGGCGTCAATCCGTATGTAGTACAACCTATGGGAGACATACTTTTCGACGAAAAAATATCCGGCTCCATTCATTTTACGCCGGGAGCATGCTATGACGACGCGCCCAACGGAAACGTAAGCGCCGTGCATTGGGACCTCGTTTTAATTCAAACGCCCGAATACGGCGGCGGCGAAATATGGTTTGACGACGTGCTTATTCGCAAAGACGGCAGATTCGTATTGCCCGAACTCGAATGTCTCAATCCCGAAAATCTTAAATAGAGAGGCCGGGATATGATTGAAGTAAAAACCATTTTAAATCAAAATCTTATAAAGAAATTTAACGCAGACCAAGCCAAAAGCAAAGTGTGGTTTGTGTTTGCGCTCACAGCGATTTTTGTCGTGCTCGGCATAGTTTGTTTTTTTGTTAAATTTATAGACACATTTTACAGTGTGTTTCTTATAATAATAGGGTTGCTGTTGCCCGTTATATATTATCTTACAGTTCGAATTCTTACGAACCGCGTGCTCAAAAGTTCGCCTATTTTAAAAAACGAAACCACTCAGGTGTGGCGCTTTCTCGACGATAAAATAATTTTCAACGAGTCGGGCAAATATGTAGAAGCTCGCGACACGCAATTCAGTTACGAAGCAATTCATAAGATTGAGGAAAACGAAAACGCTTTTTACATTTACGTCAGTAAAATGCAAGCCTATATTTTAGACGCAAAAGGCTTTACTATGGGTTCGCGACACGAGCTTCACGGGTTTCTTATAAATAAAGTCGGAAGCAAAAAATACAAATATTCCAAAAGACTGTATGCGAAAAAATGATTGATTTATCCGAAAACGTTAAAATGTCGTTCGGCGCTAAATACGTTGCCGAAGATGCGGCTTCGTATATGCTTCACAAATTCGACCGCTCGGTGCTTGACGGCAGAGCGGTTCCTATGGAACGCCTTGCGCGGTGTTTGGGGCTGGAAACGGCGTGCGAATATGTGTGCGGCGATTGCGTCGAGTCGCTCGGCATTGTCACTTTCGAGCCGCAAAGAGTATATTTCAAAGACGGGCACAAAGACTTTTCGGTGCCTACCGCAATAGTGGAGCGCGACATAATAGACAGAGGGGAGAGCGGGCTTTATAGCCTCGCGCTCGCTCTGATGTGCGCCGAGTTTCTTTTTTACGGCACTCGCCACAAGTTAAGCGAGAACGGACAACTTTCGTTCGGATTGGATACTGTATCTTCTCAAAACAACAGGAAAATAGCGCTTTTTGAGGCGTTCGATTCGCTCGCGTCGGAGCACGACGGGGCGGCGGGGTTTGCTTTAAAGTTGTTGCTCCCCAAAAACGGATTTAAACGTCAGACGGCGGAAATATATTCGGAACTCGGAATCAACCGCGCCACTCTCGACGAAGAAAAACATTTGCCCGTTGTGCTTTCGACGCTTTCTGAGCGTTATAACGTGCCCGAGGCGGCGGTTATGGCGCGATTGCGTCAGCTCAATCTTTTGTGATTTTTTTGCCGACGAGAAGCGTTTTCAAGTTTTTTTCAAAACCGTGTCAATTCGCTTGCAAAAAAACTCAAAAACGTATATCATATAGTTGCAAATAAAATTTATTGTTTGGAGGAAACCAAAACATGGCAAACAAAGAAGTTATTAAAGTCGGTATCAACGGCTTCGGCAGAATCGGTCGCCTTGTGTTCCGCGCGTCGCTCAAACGCAAAGATATCGAGGTTGTTGGCGTAAACGACCCGTTCCTTGACCCCGCTTACGCCGCGTACATGCTTAAATACGATACTATGCACGGCAAGTACGAAGGCAAAATCGAAGTTACCGACAAAGGTCTTGTGGTAGACGGACAGTCCGTTCGTTTCTATGCCGAAAAAGACCCTGCCGCTATCGATTGGAAAGGATGCGGCGCCGAATATATCGTGGAATCCACAGGCGTGTTCTGCACCACCGAGAAAGCTTCGGCTCACTTCAAAGGCGGCGCAAAGAAAGTTGTTATTTCCGCTCCCGCGAAAGACAAAGAGACGCCCACGTTCGTTTGCGGCGTAAACACCGACAAATACACTTCGGATATGAAAGTTGTTTCCAACGCTTCTTGCACCACCAACTGCTTGGCTCCGCTCACCAAAGTTTTGCAAGATAACTACGGAATCGTTGAGGGGCTCATGACCACCGTTCACTCCACAACCGCCACTCAAAAGACCGTTGACGGTCCTTCGATGAAAGATTGGCGCGGAGGTCGCGCGGCGGCTGGTAACATCATTCCTTCGTCTACCGGCGCCGCAAAAGCTTGCGCGCTTGTTATTCCCGAAGTGAAAGGTAAACTCACGGGCATGTCGTTCCGCGTTCCCACGCTCGACGTTTCCGTCGTTGACCTTACGGTTAAACTTGCGAAACCCACCACTTACGAAGATATTTGCGCAAAAATCAAGAAAGCAAGCGAAACCACTATGAAAGGCATTTTGGGTTACACCGACGAAGACGTTGTTTCGAGCGATTTTCTTACCGACCCGCACACCTCGATTTTCGACGCCAAAGCTGGTATTGCTCTCAACGAAACTTTCTACAAGCTCGTTTCTTGGTACGATAACGAATGGGGTTATTCGAACAAGTGCCTCGACCTTATCGCTCACATGCACGCCGTAGACAACAAGTAATAGGGCGGAGCATATTATAATAAACACAAAACCTCTCTCTTGTAAAAGGGAGAGGTTTTTGCTTAGAGTGATTTAATCTGCCGAACTATAAAAAAAGCGACGGTTTTTTGCGTCGCTTTTGGTAGGAATGAGTGGACTCGAACCACCGACCCCCACCTTATCAGGGTGGTG
>CAMUKG010000011.1 GCA_947089425.1 uncultured Clostridia bacterium | reverse complement strand
GCGGAGGTGGCGGAACTGGCAGACGCGCAGGTTTCAGACGCCTGTGGTTAATTCTCGTGTGGGTTCAAATCCCATCCTCCGCACCAAAAACAGACAGTTCGAAACCATCCTGTCTATAAACAAAACTATGGAAAGGGTGGGTGCATTGCGCCCTTTTTGTTTGTGGAATGTATTTACGGTTGGCGAGAACGCGAGGAGTTTATGTTAAAACAAAGAATTAAAAAAGAATGGAGCGAGTTTTGCGCTCTTATGAAAAGTGTTCCGTCGCTTGTAGTCGTGCTATTCGTTATGTCGGTGTTCTCTATGAATCTGTTGGCGAACAAGAGCATCGATATTCCCGTTAGTTGGTTGGCGTGCGATTGCGGCATTATAGTGTCGTGGTTTGCGTTTTTCACTATGGATATTTTAACAAAGCATTTCGGACCGAAAGCCGCCACGCAGTTTACCGTTCTTGCGATTTCGGTAAATCTTTTCTTCTGTTTGCTCTTATTTATAGGAAGCGTTATTCCCGGAATGTGGGGAGAGGCTTACGTCGAAGGGAGCGAGGGGGTAATAAACGACGCTTTGAACGGAACGTTCGGAGGAACGTGGTACGTCGTTTTTGGAAGCACGGTAGCGTTTTTTGTGTCGGCAATAGTAAATAATATTTCCAACTTCGGAATAGGAAAGTTGTTTAAAAAAAATCCGGACGGACTCGGGGCTTACGTTTTGCGCTCTTACGTTTCGACGGCAGTCGGGCAATTTGTCGATAATTTAACGTTCGCGCTCATTGTAAGTCACTTTTTCTTCGGTTGGACTATCGTGCAATGCCTCACTTGCGCGGCTACGGGTATGCTCGTCGAACTTTTGTGCGAAGCCGTATTTTTCTATCCCGGCTTTGCAATAACTCGGCGTTGGAAAAAAAATTGCGTAGGGAAAGAATATTTTGATTTAAGGCAAAAGGAGAGCGCGAATGAAAACGATAATCACGGGAACGAGTAAAGGAATAGGAAAGGCGATTGCCGAAAAATTTTTGTCGTGCGGACACGAGGTGTTCGGAATAGACGTTTTGCCCGCGTCGCTCGAAAACTCAAACTATTTTCACACTCGAACGGACATTGTTTCGGGCGAACTTCCCAAACTCGGCGACGTCGAAATTTTAATAAATAATGCGGGCGTGCAAGATTCGGGACGCGATATAGACGTGAACCTAAAAGGAAGCATACGTGTAACCGAGAAATACGCTTTTCGAAAAAATATTAAAAGCGTGTTGTTTATTGCCTCTTCTAGCGCGCGGACGGGGGCGGAGTTTCCCGAATATGCGGCAAGCAAGGGCGGCATGGTGGCGTATATGAAAAACGTTGCGTTAAGAGTGGCGCAATACGGCGCAACCGCAAATGCACTTTCGCCGGGCGGAGTAAAAACCGAGCTCAACGAGCGCGTAATGAACGATAAATCGCTTTGGAAAAAAATCATGAACGAAACTCTTTTGCCGAAATGGGCGGAACCAGAAGAAATCGCCGAATGGGCGTATTTCGTAACCGTTGTAAATCGTTCTATGACCGCGCAAGATATTCTTATCGACAACGGAGAAGAAGCCAAAGCGAATTTTATATGGTAGCAAAAATATTAACGAACAACGCCGTCGAACGCCGAAACAAGTCGGCGCTGTTTATATAGTTTGGTATCGTCGGCATATTTGACAATGCGTTGTCGTTCGTGCTATAATTCTTTCGGAATAAGCGAAAGGAAGTTTTTATTTTATGACCGAAAGAGATTTAATGCGGCTTTTCGAGGAGTATGACGGGGAAGTTTCAATGTCTGACTTTTCTCCGCAAGAGCTCGAAGAAATGCTCGGCTATAAGCTTGAAGAACTCGATGCGTTAAAGAAAAAATATTTCGATTTTTACGACGACGTTAAATCGCAGTCGCTCAAAAAGCAAGATTGGTGAACGCTATGTTTTGGTTTTTGCTAATTTTAGGCGTTTGGAATTTGTGCGTGTTCGCCGTTTACGGGGTGGATAAACTAAAAGCTGTGCTCGGCAGTTGGCGCATAAGCGAGGCGTGCCTTATAACGCTTGCGCTTTTGTTCGGCGGAGTGGGCGGAATGCTCGCAATGCTTGTATTCCGCCATAAAATCAGAAAACCGAAATTTATCGCGGTGTACGTTTTTGCCGTTTTGGATATAATTGCCGCATTGCTCGTTTGTTTACTTGCGTTTTAATCGGTTGCCTTGACAAACCGCTTTTTTATGGTGTATACTGAAAGCACAAACGGCAAACGCGAATTAAAAATTCGCCGAATAATGTCGTTTAAAATACGTTAAGCGGGCATAAAATCTTTGAAAAACAAAAAGGGCTTCATTAAAAGATTTATTCCTTATTACGCGCCGTACAAAGGTACGCTTGCGCTCGATTTGCTGTGCGCTCTTTTATATTCTGTTGCGGGGCTTGCTTTTCCCGTGCTCGTGCGCGAGTTGCTCGGAAGATTCGAGGCGGCGGGCGGAGTGCGCATCTCGGTCGTTTTGAGCGTGGGGGCAATTATGCTCGGCGTAAAGCTCATAGAGACGGCGTGCAGATATTTTATGATTACCGTAGGCCATATTATGGGCACGAAATTCGAAGCCGATTTGCGCCGCGAACTTTACGGCAAGCTCATGGTTTTGCCCGCGTCGTTCTACGACAAAAACAAGGTCGGCGACCTTATGAGCAGGGTGAATAACGACCTTTTCGACATAACCGAATTTTCGCATCATTGCCCCGAAGAGCTGTTTATCGCGTCGGTGCGCATTATAGGAATTTTCGTGTACCTCATGTTTATCAACGTGAAGCTCACTTTGATTATTTTCGCGACTATGCCGTTGTTCGTTTTGCTTGCGTTTGTGCTTAACGGAAAACTCGACGAGAATTTTCGGGCGCGGCGCAAAAAGGTGGGAGAAATAAATTCCAACATCGAGGATTCGCTTTCGGGCATTTCGGTTGTGCGCTCGTTTGCCAACGAAAACGTTGAAATGCAAAAGTTCGAGCGCGACAACAAAGAATTCGTTGATATAAAGAAACGCTCGTATAAAGTTATGGGACTGTTTTTCAGCGAGGTTACTCTCTCTACGGGATTGCTTTATATTATAACGATAGTGGCGGGCACGTTGTTTATTTCAAAAGGCATAGGCGGGCTTAACTGGGTAGACCTCATGACGTACGTCCTGTTTGTGCAAACGCTCTATTCGTCGATAGACACTATAATAACGTATATAGAGCAGTTTCAAACGGGCAAATCGGGCTTTAACCGCTTTATCGAAATTATGGACGTTCCCGTAGAACTTTCGGAGCCTTCTTCGCCTACGTCTAACGTGGATTACGGCGGCGATATCGAACTTAGGGGCGTTACGTTTTCGTATACAGAAGAGGGAAAAGACGTTTTGAGCAAGCTCGACCTTTGCATAAAAAGCGGCACGAGCGCGGCTCTTGTGGGTCCGAGCGGCGCGGGCAAAACCACAATCGTAAATCTTATTCCGCGCCTTTACGACGTGCAAGGCGGCGCTGTTACAATCGGCGGCACACCCGTAACCGAAATATCGCTCGGCGAATTGCGTAAAAACGTGGGAATAGTGCAACAAAACGTTTATCTTTTTAACGGAACCGTGAAAGAAAATATTTTGTACGGAAAACCGAACGCCGCTTTCGAAGAAATCGTCGCGGCAGCTAAGGCGGCGGGCGCGCACGATTTTATAGAAAAGCTTGAAAACGGCTACGACACGCCTTGCGGCGAACGGGGCGTGAGGCTTTCGGGCGGGCAAAAGCAACGCATAAGCATAGCGCGATTGTTCCTCAAAAATCCGCCAATTCTCATTCTCGACGAAGCCACGAGCGCGCTCGACAACGAAAGCGAGCGTCTTGTGCAAAAGTCGCTTGGCGAGTTGTGCAAAAACAGAACGAGCATAATTATCGCGCACAGACTCACAACGGTGCGCAACGCCGACGTAATTCACGTTATAACCGAAAACGGAATAGAGGAGAGCGGCACTCATTCCGAGCTTATCAATAAAGACGGGCTTTATAAGTCGCTTTACACGCTGTATGAAGAAACGGCATAGAATAAGTCGTTTGTTTATAAACATAAAAGGGAGGACATAAACATGAACGCAATCGAGAAATATGAAATTTGGTGCAAGCGAGTAACCGACGAGCAATTAAAAAGGCAGCTCGAAGCGATGAAAAGCAATCCGAGAGCAATCGAAAACGCTTTTTATAAAGATTTGGAATTCGGCACCGGCGGCTTGCGCGGAGAGTTGGGCGCGGGCACTAACTGCCTAAACGTTTTAACGATAGCGAAAGTTACGCAGGGAATAGCCGAGCGTATGCGCGCTTGCGGGCAAAAAAAAGTTGCGGTTTCGTGCGACAGTCGTATAAATTCCGATTTGTTTAAAGAAAAGGTTGCTTGCGTTATGGCGGCGAACGGAATTAAAGCGATTGTCACGCGCGAACTCATGCCCACTCCGTTTTTGTCGTTTCTAACGCGCGAAACGGGCGCCGACATAGGCGTTATGATTACGGCTAGCCACAATCCCGCTAAATATAACGGCTATAAGGTGTACGGCTCGGACGGATGCCAGCTAACCGACGAACCCGCCAAAGAAATGATTGAATATATAAATAAGGTTGAGCCGTTCGACGTTAAAACGGAATCGTTCGAAACTTATTTAAAGCGGGGCGAGGTGGAATACGCCCCTGATGAAATTACCGAGAAATATCTGTCTTGCGTTGCCGCGCAGTCTACGGGTTCGGCGAAAGGGCTCAAAGTTGCATATTCTCCGCTTAACGGCACGGGCTACAAACTCGTTCCCGAAATTTTGCGCAGGGCGGGAGTGGAGCAGATAGACGTGGTTGCCGAGCAGTCTATGCCCGACGGCAACTTTACGACTTGTTCTTATCCCAATCCCGAAAAGGCGGAAGCGCTAAAACTCGGGCTTGCGCTCGCCGAGCAAAAGGGAAGCGACATTTTGATTGCCACCGACCCCGACGCCGACAGAATAGGCACCGCCGTGCGCCATAAAGGAAGTTATAGGCTTATGACGGGCAACGAAATAGGCGTGCTTCTCACCGACTATATTTTAAGTTGCAAAAAGAAAAACGGCACTCTTCCCGCGAGACCGGTAATTGTTTCCACAATAGTGTCTACGGGACTTGCCGAAAAGGTTGCTAAGGAATACGGAGCCGAGTTTTACAGCGTGCTCACCGGCTTTAAATATATAGGCGGCATAATAGGAATGCTCGAAAGCAAAGGGGAGCAGAACCGTTTCGTGCTCGGTTTCGAAGAGAGCTATGGGTATCTTTCGGGCAGTTACGTGCGCGATAAAGACGCGGTCGTGGCGAGCATGTTGGTTGCCGAAATGACTGCTCACTATCTTAAAGAGGGAAAAACGCTCGTTGACCGCATAGAAGAGCTTTACGCAAAGTTCGGCACCTACGAACATAAATTGAAGTCTTACGAATATCCGGGAGCGGAAGGAAACGCAAAAATGACGGCGTTGCTTTCCGACTTGCGCAAACGTTTGCCCTCTAAACTCGGAAATAGCAAAATAGTGAAAACGGTTGATTACTTAACGCAAACCGAAGCGGATTTGCCTAAGTCGAACGTGCTGTCTTTCGAGGCCGAAAACGGCAGCAAATTGATTGTGCGTCCGTCGGGCACCGAACCGCTCATAAAGCTTTATATTACCGCCGCTTCCACGCCCGAAGAAAACGAAAAGATTTTCAAAGCGGTTTTCGAACAGGTGGATAAGATTTTCGCGTAAAAGCATAAATAGAAAATTTAGCCTCGCATCAGCGGGGCTTTTTCGTTAAAATTCGTCGTCTACTCTACCCAAAAGATAATCGACCGAACAACCCATGTAGTCGGCTAAAATGCAAAGCGAATAGGCGTTTGGAATACGAGTGCCCGTGAGCCATGCCGAAAGCGTTTGGTTGGGAATTTCCGTTTCCTGTTCCACTTGCCGTATCGTCAAGTTGTTTTGAGTCATAAATTCTTTGAATCTTTCGGTAAATTTGATTTCGGGAATTTTCATTTGCTCGCTCTCCTTAAAGATAGTATGCGGTTATATATTATATTTTCCTACAAATGTTTGCGATTTTTCAAATATCCTACAAGCGTAGGAATACTTTTTTATATTATGATAATTTTAAGCTGTTTGATTGACTTTTCGAGCGGTTTATAGTAATATAAATATGTTTGGAAAAAATATAAAGGCGTCTGTCTTGCTGTGAGGAAAACGACGGACGCACGTTTTATGTTTAGAGGAGAGCCGTATGAAGTGTACTGCGAAAGAGGTGTTGCAATACGTTGAAGAAAACGACGTCAAGTTCGTTAAGCTGACGTTTTGCGACTTGTTCGGGCGGCATAAGAACGTTTCGCTCGTGTCGCAACAACTGCCGCTGATATTCGAAAACGGATACCTGTTCAACTCGGCGGCCGTTCGGGGCTTTACGAACTGCGTAGGCGACCTGCTTCTTTTCCCCGACCCGAAGACGCTTTCGGTGCTCCCGTGGCGTCCTCAAATGGGAGAAGTAGTCAGTTTGCTCGCGTATATAAAGCGTCCGGACGGCTCTTTTTATGAGGGCGACACGTTGCATCTTCTCGACTCGGCAAATCAAAAACTGCACAGGCTCGGGCTCTCGTGCGAGATAGCCACCGATTGCGAATTCTATATTTTTAAACTCGATTCCGACGGAGTCCCCACAAATACGCCGATAGATAGAGCGGGCTACCTCGATTGCGCGCCGTATGACGAAGGCGAAAACGTTCGTCGCGATATAATTCTTAACCTCGAAGATATGGGCATTATTCCCACCGCGAGCCATCACGAGGAAGGACCGGGTCAGAACGAAATAGACTTTATGCCCACCGAGCCTTCGAGCGCCGCAAAAAACTTTTTCTATTTTAAGTCGGCGGTGCGCAACGTGTGCAGGCTTAACGGAATGTATGCGACGTTCGAACCCAAGCCGCTCGGCGAGAGCGCGGGGAGCGGGCTTAGAATCACACTGAATTTGCGCGGCATAGGCGACAAACCCGCGTCGCCCGCAATTCTCGGTTCGTTTGCCGAAGGTGTGCTATCAAAAGCGAACGACATAACTGCGGTGCTGTATTCCACCGCCGAAAGTTATGTGCTTTTGGACGAGCTTCGAGCCCCCGCGCACGACAGCAAGCGTAGAGGCAAAGCTTCGTGCATAAGAGTGTTGCCGTATTCGGGCGGTAGGCTCGGTATAGAGGTGAATAGCGCCGATTGCATGTGTAATCCGTTCTTTGCGTTCGCGTTATTGCTCGAAGCGGGCGTATACGGAATAGAGAATAAGCTCAAATTGCGCGACGAAGTCGAAGTTTCCGATTTGCCACGCAATCTTTCGGACGCGCTCGCGTGCGCCGAAAAATCGGAGTGGCTGTGTTCGGTGCTTCCCAAAGCTATTATTTCCGAGTATGTGCGCGAACTCAGAGCCAAACAAAAAAATAAAAACACGTAAGAAAAAGCGTAGTAAGAGTGTGCGTGTAAAAATCGCGCTCGGCAAAGGCGCCGCGCGGTTTAGCAGTTTGGTCCTATAAAGGAGACGCCGAATGAACGCGCTGATTGTGGCGACGAACAAACAAATATCTTCCGCGCTCGCGTCGGCGGCAAAACGGGCGGGCGCCGATAATATCGCCCTCGCTTTCGATGCCGTTTCGGCGAAACGAATGGCAAGCGAAAGGGCTTTCGGTCTTACAATAATTTACGCCGACAGTTTTTCGGGATGCGGAGAACTTGCGAGAGGGGTTGCGTCGCGCGGCGGCGGAGTGATTTTAATCGAAGCGGGATTATACCGTGACGATATTGCAAGGCGGCTCGAAGACGACGGAATAATAGTGCTCGGCAAACCTTTGAGTCACGTGGCTTTGTTTCAAGCGATTAAAATGGTGCACGCCACAAACAGGCGAATAGCGAGGCTTGTGGAAGAAAAGCGAGACTTGCTTAAAAAGCTCGACGACATGCGGCTTATAAACAGAGCGAAACTCATTTTAATGCAAAACATGGGTTTTACCGAAGAACAGGCTCACAAACACATAGAAAAGCGCGCTATGGATATGCGCCGAACGCGCGCCGAAGTGGCTATGGATATTTTAAAGACCTACGAGGTTTAACAAAAGCGGTTATGAGAAAAATTAACGAAGAATGCGGAATATTCGGAATAATAAGTCCCGAGCCGATACAGGCTGCGGGTTTGACCGCGTCGGCGTTGCTCGCATTGCAACACAGAGGACAAGAGGGCGCGGGCATTGCAACGTTTTACACCGACGACACTCTGATATGCCATAAAAACGTAGGGCTCGTTAACGACATATTCGGCGACTTTTTGCGTCACGTTCCGTCCACAAACGTGGCGGCGGGGCATGTGAGATATTCCACTACGGGCAACAACACGGTGGAAAACACTCAGCCGATAGAAACCGTTCATTCACAACTGACTTGCGCGCTCGCTCATAACGGAAACATAACCAACGCGGCAAAGCTAAGAAGCGAAATGGTGAATCAAGGCGGCAAAGTGTTTCACACCACCAACGATTCCGAAATCATAAACATGCTTTTAATCGAGCAAATGATTTGTTGTCGTAATATAGAAAAAGCTGTTTTTAACGTAATGAATATTCTCGAAGGCGCTTTTTCGCTTGTAATCGCCACCCCCGAAAAACTTATTGCGGCGCGCGACAAATGCGGCTTTCGTCCTCTTTGCATGGGAAAGCTCGGTTCGGCTACCGTGTTTGCGAGCGAAAGTTGCGCGCTCGATTGCATAGGCGCCGAATTTGTGCGCGACGTTCAGCCCGGCGAACTTATAAGCATTGACAGAACTGGCAAAGAAACAACCATGCGGCAAAAAGATTTGTCTTGCAGAGGTTTGTGCGTGTTCGAAATGATTTACATAGCTCGTTCCGATTCGTTCATAGACGGCATGAGCGTGTACGAATCGAGGCTCGCTATGGGGCGGGCTTTGTATCGCCAAAAACCTATCGAGGCGGATATAGTTTGCGGCGTGCCCGACAGCGGACTCGACGCGGCGCTCGGATACAGTTTGGAATCGGGAATACCTTACGCTCCCGCGTTTGTGAAAAACAGATACATGGGGCGTAGTTTTATTGAGCCGTCGCAAAAAATGAGAGAGCGGACGGTGAACGTTAAGTTAAATCCTTTGAGAGCGCAAATAGAGGGAAAGAGAATAGTTCTCGTTGACGATTCCATTGTGCGAGGCACTACGAGCGCCCGTATGCTTGCGCCTCTCAGGCAAATGGGGGCGAAAGAAATTCACTTGCGCATTTCCAGTCCGCCGTTTAAGCACCCGTGCTATTTCGGCACCGATATAGACAGCGTCGACAATTTAATTGCAAATCACCTTTCGGTGGACGGAATCTGCAAAAAAATCGGCGCCGACAGTTTGGAATACCTCGATTTAAATAATCTTGTGGCAATCGGAAAAGAAAAAGGCGTAAAATTTTGCAGCGGCTGTTTTACGGGCGAATATCCCATTCCGGTAGTGGGTAGCGGAAAACACATGTTCGACGACGTTTAAAGCTCGTAAATTCGAGAAGATTGCGCGCGAGACCGTTCATAAAGGTTTTTGAACGTTTCGGCAAGGTTATACCGTGGAATATTTAAGGAGAAAAGCATGAAAAGATATTTAATTCTTTCCGACGGCAGTGTATTCGAGGGCGAAGCGATAGGCGCCGACGGCGAAACGGTGGGCGAGGTCGTGTTTACCACCGCTATGGTGGGATATATGGAAACTCTCACCGACCCGAGTTACTACGGGCAAATAGTTACGCACACCTTTCCGCTTATAGGCAACTACGGCGCAATCGAAGCCGATTCCGAAAGCGAAGCGCCCGCGCTTAAAGGCTACGTAGTGCGCGAAGAATGCGGAGTGGGGAGTAATTTTCGCAAAGAGAACGAACTCGACGGCTTTTTGAAAAAGCACGGCATTGTTGGAATATGCGGAGTGGATACTCGCGCGCTCACAAAAAAGATAAGGTCGAAAGGCGTCATGAACGGAATTATAACGTCAAAGAAAACGCTTTCGCCCGAAAAATTGAAAGAACTCAAAGCGTACAGAGTGAAAGACGCCGTATTAAATACCACATGCAAAGAAGAGCGCACGCTCGGAAACGGAAGCAAAAGAGTTGTGCTGTGGGATTTCGGCGCTAAGGCTAACATAGAGCGCGAACTGTTAAAGCGCGATTGCACCGTTATTCGCGTGCCCGCTCACACGAAAGCGGAAAGAATCTACGAACTTAAACCCGACGGAATAATGCTGACAAACGGCGGCGGCGACCCCGCCGACAACACCGACATAATAGAGGAACTTAAAAAAGTGAACGAATACCGTATTCCCACGTTCGGAATATGCTTGGGGCATCAACTTTTGGCGCTAAGCAGAGGAGCGAGCACGTCTAAATTGAAATTCGGGCACAGGGGAGCAAATCAACCGGTGCGCGATTCGGTTACGGGGCGCACGTACATAACGAGCCAAAATCACGGCTATGCGGTGGTGCGCGATTCTCTTCCCGCCGACGCCGTTTTGCGCTATACCAATGCGAACGATAAAACTGCTGAGGGGATAGATTATTCGGCTATTCCCGCGTTTTCGGTGCAATTCCACCCCGAAGCGTGCGGCGGTCCGCTCGATACGAATTTTCTTTTCGACCGATTTATGGAGCTTATGCAAAAGTAAGCGGCGAACACGCGCGCGAAATAAAAACGCAACCGAGAAAAAACGAGGAGACGTGAGAGAATATGCCTAAGAATAAAGATATAAAGAAAGTTTTGGTAATCGGTTCCGGTCCGATTACAATCGGGCAAGCCGCCGAATTCGACTATGCGGGCACGCAAGCTTGCAGAACGCTTAAATCCGAGAAAATAGAAGTTGTGCTCGTGAACAGCAATCCCGCCACAATCATGACCGATAAAGCTATGGCGGACTCGATTTATATCGAGCCGCTCAATATTACAACGTTAGAGCGCATTATAGAGCTTGAAAAGCCCGACAGCATTTTGCCGTCGCTCGGAGGGCAAACGGGACTTACGCTATCGATGCAACTCGCCAAATCGGGATTTTTGGAAAGCAAGGGAGTGCGGCTTCTCGGCATGAAAGTTGACACAATCGACCGCGCCGAAGACAGACAAATGTTTAAAGACACCATGCTTTCGATAGGGCAGCCCGTAGTTCCGTCGCTTGTTGTTACCGACGTTGAGTCGGCTGTAAAGTTCGCGGATGAAATAGGGTATCCCATTATAATTCGCCCCGCGTTCACTTTGGGCGGCGCGGGCGGCGGCATTGCCGAAAACGAAACCGAGTTGCGAGAAATCACCAAAGGCGGCATAGAGCTCAGCCCCATAGGGCAAGTTTTGGTGGAAAAGAGCATATACGGCTGGAAAGAAATAGAATTCGAGGTTATGCGCGATTCGGCGGGCAACGCGATTGCGGTGTGCAGTATGGAAAACCTCGACCCTGTGGGAATACATACGGGCGACAGCATAGTGGTTGCACCCACAGTCACACTTGCCGATAAAGAATTTCAAATGCTTCGCAGCGCGGCGCTCAATATTATATCGGCGCTCGACGTGGTGGGGGGATGCAACTGCCAGTTCGCTTTAAACCCCGATAGTTTCGAATATGCGGTTATAGAAGTGAATCCGCGCGTCAGCCGCAGTTCCGCTCTTGCAAGTAAAGCTACGGGCTACCCCATAGCAAAAGTGGCTACTCTCTTGGCGCTCGGCTACACTCTCGACGAAATTTCCAACGCGGTGACGAAAAAGACTTGCGCTTGTTTCGAGCCCACTCTCGACTATGTGGTGGTAAAGCTTCCCAAATGGCCGTTCGATAAGTTTGTGTATGCAAAACGTTCTTTGGGCACTCAAATGAAAGCTACGGGCGAGGTTATGGCAATAGCGCCGTATTTCGAAGCAGCTCTACTCAAAGCGGTGCGCGGCGCCGAAAATCTTCTCACTCTCAAATCCGACCGTTTCACAGAGTGGACTGACGAGCAAGTGTTCGACGGACTTATGCCTGCGTCAGACTATCGGCTGTTTTTGTTGTTCGAGGCGCTTTGGCGCGGCTTTACCGTTAACGACATTGCCGAAAAGACGAAGATAGACAAGTGGTTCTTACATAAAATAGACAACCTCGTTCGTTTTGAAAAGAGCGTGCAGGGAAAAGTTCTCGATTCGGATACGTATTTAAAGGCGAAAAAGCTCGGATATCCCGATAAGGCAATAGAGGCGATTACGGGCAAAAAGCAGACCAAGCACGCCCGCGCCGTATATAAAATGGTTGACACTTGCGGCGCCGAGTTCAAAGCCGAAACACCGTATTTTTATTCAACATACGATTCGGAAAACGAGGCGGCGGCTTTCATGGCGGAACGCAAGTCGAATAAACGCAGAGTTATAGTTTTCGGTTCGGGCCCCATACGAATAGGGCAGGGCATAGAATTCGATTACGCTTCCGTTCATTGCGTTTGGGCGTTGAAAGAAGCGGGCTACGAAGTGGCGATTGTGAACAACAACCCCGAAACGGTTTCCACCGATTTCGACACTGCCGACAGGCTGTATTTCGAGCCGCTCACTCCCGAAGACGTTGACAACGTTATAGCAACCGAAAAGCCTTACGGCGTTGTGGTGGCGTTCGGCGGGCAGACGGCTATAAAACTTACAAAACATTTGAGCGACAACGGAGTGCGTATTCTCGGCACTTCGGCGGACAGCATAGACCGTGCCGAAGACCGCGAGCGTTTCGACGCATTGTTGGAAGAACTGCAAATTGCGCGACCTAAGGGCGTTACGGTGAAAACTACCGAAGAGGCGCTCAAAGCGGGCGCGTCGCTCGGTTATCCCGTGCTTATGCGCCCCAGCTATGTGCTCGGCGGGCAAAACATGATAATAGCGTTCTCCGAGTCGGATATTAAAGAGTATATGAAGATTATACTTGCCGAAAACGAAGACAACAACATTCTAATCGACAAGTATATTATGGGCACCGAAATAGAGGTTGACGCTATTTGCGACGGCGAGGATATTCTCATTCCCGGCATTATGGAGCATATAGAGCGCGCGGGCATTCACAGCGGCGACAGTATTGCGGTGTATCCCGCGCACAATGTTACCGACGCAATGCGCGAATTGTTGGTTGACTACACTCATAAGCTTGCCAAAGCGCTCAACACAAAAGGGCTTGTGAATATACAGTATATAATATCCGACAACCGCATTTACGTTATAGAGGTGAACCCCCGTTCTTCTAGAACGATACCGTATATTTCCAAAGTTACGGGCGTTCCCATGATTCAGCTTGCCACTCTTTGTATGCTCGGCAAAAAACTCAATAAGCTTGGTTACGGTACGGGGCTATATAAAACTTCGCCCTATGTTGCCGTTAAAGTTCCCATTTTCAGTTTTGAAAAACTTGCAGACCTCGACACTCACTTGGGCCCCGAAATGAAATCTACGGGCGAGGTGCTCGGAATAGGCAAAACGCTCGACGAAGCGCTTTATAAAGGATTGCTTGCTGCGGGGTACAAAATGCAAAAGACGGGCGGAATTTTAATTTCGGTGCGCGATACCGATAAGCCCGAAATTTCCGACGTGGCGAAAGCTTACAGCGAACTCGGCTATGAAATTTACGCCACCGAAGGCACCGCTCGGATAATTAAAAAAAGCGGTTTCCCCGTAACCGAAGTGAAGAAGATAAACGAATGTGCCGAAAACAACACAATGACTCTTCTTTCGAGCGGAAAAATAGATTTGTTTATTTCCACCTCTACAAAGGGAAGAATTCCCACCGAAGACGACGTGAGACTGCGCAGAAGAGCGGTTTCGCTCGCCGTTCCGTGCCTTACGAGTATAGACACCGCAAAAGCGCTCGCGTTCTCGCTCAAATCGCGCTATTCGGCGTATAACACCGAGCTTGTGAACATAAACGACATGCGCACCGAGCGTCAAAAACTCAGCTTTATAAAGATGCAAGGTTGCGGTAACGATTATATTTACATAGATTGCTTAAACCGCCACATAACCAACATGGAGTCGGTTGCGGTAAACCTCAGCGACCGCCACTTCGGTGTGGGCGGCGACGGTGCCGTATTCATTTGCCCGTCGGAAGTAGCCGACGCTAAAATGCGCATGTTCAATTCGGACGGAACGGAGGGGATGATGTGCGGTAACGCGATTCGTTGCGTGGCGAAATATCTTTACGATTATGGCAAAATCGGAGATAAACGCGAAATTACAATCGAGACTAAGAGCGGAATTAAAAAGCTGTGGTTGTTCGTGCGGGGCGGTTACGTAAATTCCGCAAAGGTGGATATGGGCGCTCCCGCATTAAAACCGTCGCAAATTCCCGTTAAGCTCGACGGCGAAAACGTTGTGGCGCGCAAAGTGAAAGTGGGCGGCGCGGAACATGAAATAACATGCGTTTCTATGGGCAATCCCCATTGCGTGCTGTTCGTTGAAAACGTAAGCCAAATCGACGTTGCGGCAATAGGGAAAGCAATAGAGTGCGACCCGCTGTTTCCTAAGCGCGTGAACGTGGAGTTTGTGCAGATTATAGACCGCACTCACCTTAAAATGAGAGTGTGGGAACGCGGCTCGGGCGAAACTTACGCTTGCGGCACGGGAGCGTGCGCGGCGGTTGTCGCGGCTGTGCTCGGAGGGCATTGCGATTTAGACGCCGAAATTGCCGTGAGGTTGCTCGGCGGCGAACTTTCGATTCGCTATACGAACGAAACCGTGTTTATGACAGGCGAGGCATGCGAGATTTTCAAAGGAGTGGTGCGTTTATGATAAAGAAATACATTTTCGTGACGGGCGGCGTAGTTTCGGGGCTCGGCAAAGGAATAACTGCGGCAAGCATAGGCATGATGCTTAAAGCCAAAGGCTTAAAAGTTATTGCGCAAAAGCTCGACCCGTATATAAATATGGACCCGGGCACTATGAGCCCGTATCAGCACGGCGAAGTTTACGTTACCGAAGACGGTGCGGAAACCGACCTCGATTTGGGACATTACGAACGCTTTATAGACGAAAACTTGAATAAGTACAGTAACCTTACCACAGGCAAGGTTTATTGGAACGTGCTCGACAACGAGCGCAAAGGCGTGTATAACGGCGAAACGGTGCAAGTTATTCCTCACATAACGAACGAGATTAAAAAGTTCATTTATTCGGTGGGTAAAAAAATCAATGCCGACGTAGTAATAACCGAAATAGGCGGAACTACGGGCGACATAGAAAGTTTGCCGTTTTTGGAAGCTATTAGGCAAGTTTCAAACGAAGCGGGACGCGAAAACTGCCTGTTTATTCACGTAACCCTTGCGCCCGTAATCAGTTCGAGCGGCGAGATGAAAACAAAGCCCACTCAGCATAGCGTGAAAGAACTTCAAAGCATGGGCATATCGCCCAACCTCGTGGTGCTTCGTTGCAATCGCCCGATAGACGAATCGGCGAGAAAGAAAATATCGATGTTTTGCAACGTTCCGCCCGATTGCGTAATAGAGAACAGAGACGTTTCCATTTTGTACGAAGCGCCCGTTATGCTCGAAGAGAGTAAATTTTCCGAAATCGTTTCGCGCGAGCTCGGGCTCGACGACAATCCGCCCGATTTAACCGTGTGGAAAGAGATGCTAAGAAAAGCTCATTCGCGCAACAAAACGGTAACTATCGGGCTTGTGGGCAAATACGTTAAAATGTTCGACGCATATCTTTCGATTGTGGAAGCGCTCACTCATGCGGGAATAGAAAACGGCGCGAAAATAGATTTGCGTTGGCTCGATGCAGAAAAAATAACGCCCGCTACCGCAAAAGAAATTCTCGGCGATTGCGACGGAATAATAGTGCCCGGCGGTTTCGGCGACAGAGGAATAGAGGGAATGGTGTACTCGGCGCAATATTGCCGCGAAAACGACGTGCCGTATTTCGGAATTTGTCTCGGTATGCAAATAGCCGTAATCGACTTTGCCCGTCATGTGGCGGGTTTTGCGGACGCCAACAGCCGCGAGTTCGATATGGAATCGCAAAATAAAGTTATAGATATTATGGAAGGGCAAATAGGCTACGAGAACACGGGCGGAAGCATGAGGCTCGGAGCCTACGAATGTGTGATAAAAGACGGCTCCGTGCTCAGTCGCGCTTATAAGCAGCCGAGCGTTATGGAGCGTCACCGCCACAGATACGAGTTTAACAACGCCTATCGCGAGAAGTTCGAAAGCTTGGGACTGAGCATAGCGGGCACAAGTCCCGACGGAACCCTTGTGGAAGCGGTGGAAATCCCTCAAAAGAAATTCCATTTGGGCGTGCAGTATCATCCCGAATTCAAGTCGCGCCCGCACCGTCCGCACCCGTTGTTTGTGGAGTTTATAGCGGCTTCGCTCAAAAATAAAGAAAGTAAATAACAATCATGGGCACGCGTCGCGTAATTGCGCATAAACAGAAAAGCGGAGGTAATGCGTTTTGAAACTTAATAAAAATTTTGCCGAATTAAAAGACAGTTATCTTTTTGCCGAAATCGAAAACAGAGTCGCGGCGTATAAAAAAGAAAACCCCGACAAAAATATTATAAAGCTCGGAATAGGCGACGTCACGCTTCCGCTGTGTTCCGCTGTGGTTGAGGCGGGCAAGCGCGCCGTTGCGGAAATGGGAGTGAAAGAAACGTTCAGAGGATACGGACCGTATCGCGGCTATTCGTTTCTCACCGAAGCAATCGCGAAATCGTATCGCGAGCGCGGCATAAACGTGGACGAAACGGAAATTTTTGTGAGCGACGGCGCAAAGTCGGACGTGGGCAATATTCTCGATTTGTTTTCCGAAGATTGCACCGTTCTTGTGCCTGACCCCGTCTATCCCGTGTATGTCGACACGAACGTTATGCAGGGCAGAAAGATAATTTATGCCGACGCGGTCGAAGAAAACGGATTTTTGCCTCTTCCGAACGAAAAAAATAAAGCGGACATAATTTATATTTGTTCGCCGAATAATCCTACGGGAGCGGTTTACACGCGCGAACAGCTTGCCGTATGGGTGGATTACGCGCTGTCGTGCGACGCCGTTATTCTGTTCGACGCGGCATACGAGACTTTTGTGAGCGACAAAAATTTGCCGCGCTCGATTTTCGAAGTGAAAGGCGCCGAGAAGTGCGCCGTAGAATTTTGTTCGTTCAGCAAGACGGCGGGCTTCACGGGCACCCGTTGCGGCTACACGGTTGTGCCGCACGCTCTCGGGAATTTAAATAAAATGTGGCTTCGTCGTCAGTCGACCAAATTCAACGGAGTTTCCTACGTTGTGCAACGCATGGCGGAAGCGGTTTATACCGAAGAGGGCAAAGCGCAAATCCGCAAAAATATAGACGCATATAAGAAGAATGCGGCGCTGATGTCTGACACGCTTAAAAGTATGAACGTATATCACACCGGCGGCGTCAATTCGCCATACATTTGGTTTAAGTGCGGTACCGACAGCTGGACGTTTTTCGACAAATTATTGAAAAACGCGGGCGTTGTGGGAACGCCCGGCGCGGGGTTCGGACGGAACGGCGAAGGCTTTTTCCGCCTAACGGCGTTTAACGACGAAAAGAATACTGCGGAGGCAATGAGGCGATTTAAAGATATTTTTTAATTAAAATATTATGAAAAAAACAGAACGGATATTAAAAAACAGACTTTTCGGAGAGGCGGATTATTCCGCCGTGCTTTCGGGCGGCGATTACTGCGGTTATAAGCTTGAACGTGTGGACTGCGAGCCGATAGAGCTTTCGACGGGAGAAGTCTGTTTTTTCGACCCTTACAGTCCGAGCGGCGGCAAGCCGTTCACCGTAAAACTCTTTGCGGGGGAATATCGTCCGTTTATGCTCCTTGTATCCACAAGCAACGGAAAGCGCGTTGCGCTCGCGGGGCTTGACGGCGGCTTTGCCCAAAGTTCTTACGAGTGGCGGCTCGCGCTCACCGACGAACGCGATATTCTGAAACTCCGCAATCCGAGCGAAATAGTGGGTGCGGTAATAGGGAGCGGGTTCGGAGCGCTTTGCGACAAAAAAGAACTCGATGAATTTATAAAGCTCGTTAAAGACGGCGAAGAAACGTTCCATCCTCTCGACGGCGCCGTTAATATGGACGGGAGTTGCGCGCAAGTGTGTTGCGTGAAAGGAATAAAACTTCCCGTTTTCAACACCGGTTGGGGCGAGGGAACGTATAAAGCGTTTATAGGGTTCGACGAATCGGAAACGCCTACGGGAATCGTGTGCGATTTCGCAATGGTTGAATATCCGCCGCAAAAATGTACCGAAACGGTGGAATTCGAGTTCGACGTCGACGCCGAAGAGCTATATGAGCCCGACCCGAAAAAGAGCGACGCCGAAAACAGCATAATAAAATATACGGGAGTGATAGAGAGCGCCGATTCGGATGCGGCGGCTCTTTTCAACGCTTATTCGCGCAGAGGATATTCGTATCACACTTCGGGAAAATTCGACGTGGCGCTTTGCGATTATCTTAAAGCGATAGAGGTGGGGCGAGCGCAAATAGAGGAAACGAATTTTTTGGCGCACGCATGGTCACTCTACGACAACGCGGCGTCTATTTGCCGCGAGTCGGGAAAAACGGAAGAAGCATTGAGACTTTACGAAGAAGCCAAAAACTTTTCGGATACTTTTTACAGCGGCGCATATTCGGGACTTATAGATATTTATCGCGACCGAAAGGAATATCGCCGAGCTCTTGTTGTTGCCGACGAAATGGCGTCGGTGCGTCCCACCGACCCGACGGCGTACTTAAAGCGCAGTGAAATTTACATGGCGTGCGAGGAATACGAAAAGGCGGTTTCCGACCTCGACGTGCTTATAGGAACGTTTAAACTCAACGAGTGTATTCTCGATAAAGCCATGTGCCTCACGTTTTTGGGACGGCACAAAGAGGCGCTCGAAGTTCTCGACACCTATCTTTTAGAGGGGCGAGCAAGCGAAGTGTATTACGATATCCGCGCCGAAATATGCCTTGCCGACAACAATTTTTCGGCGGCGTATAATGCGGCTCGAAAAGCGTTCGACGTTAACCCCGATTATCCCGCCGCTCTCGAAAAGCTTATAGCGCTCGACAGTTTTCTTTTGAATTTCAAAAATGTGGTCAAGTGGGCTACGCGATATATTGAAGGGCGTCCTCGCACCGAATACGGTTATCTTGTGAGAGCGGAGTCGTATTTTAAAATGGGAGAATACGCCGACTCCGTTTACGATTATACTTATCTTATTCAGCACATAAACGATACGCCGCAATATCGGTGTATGCTCGTTCGTGCGGCGCTCGCGGGCGGCAACAAAAACCTCGCGAAAAAATACATGAAGCAGTTGCGCAAAATCGACGACGCCTATTATATTTTTGCGGCGGGGCTTATGTTGCTTGCTGAAAAAAAGTATTCCCGCGCCGAGCGTTATATAGCGTCCGCTCTCGCTTTGAAAGAGGACGACGCTATTATATCGTCGCTCATAGATTGTTTTACCGAAAGCGGCGATTATGAAAAGGCGGATGCGGCAGTGAAAAAATATGCCGAACTTGCCGACGGAGAAGAAGCGTTTTTAAAGCACGCGAAAATCGCATGTTTGCGCGGCGTGTCGCGAGAGACGCTCGAACGCGAATATATTGCGCGTTTTCTCGGCGGTTGCACCGACGAGGGGCTTTTGGAAAAAGTAAACAATTATTTCGAAAATTTGCGTTAAGCGTCGGGAAAACGTATATAAAAAAGGACCGCAAACTTTCGTTTGCAGTCCTCAGTGGGAAACCCGCGAATGCCGTCGGTGCGCTAACTCTAACCCGCCGTTTGGCAGGTGGGCAAGCCGATTGCGCCGTCTGTCTTCCGCTGTTTGCTCCGAGTTGAAATTTGGAGGAAAACCGTTGTTCGAATAAATTCGCGGTTGCGGCCCGACATGTTGCGCATATACAAGCAATCCCTTATAAGTTCTGTGGTTAAATATTACACGCGCCGTCGCACATCGCAGGAAAATTTATTTTTCCTTACACATATAGTATAGCCTACAAATAGGTAAAAATCAATAGGTAATTAAAAATATTTTCAAAAAAATTTTTGTAAAACCCCTTGACAAAATGAAAAAAGTGTGAAATGGTTTTTCCGTTATAATAAAATGTGCTGTTTCGCGAGCTTAACGTGAAAAGAGGAGAAAAATATGAAACTTACAATTCTCGGAAAATACGGACCTTATCCGAAAGCAGGCGGAGGAACTTCGTCTTATTTGGTGCGAGGCGAAAGCACTTGCATAGCGCTCGACTTCGGAAGCTGAGCAATGGGGCGACTTTTAAATTTTGTGCCGTTTTCTCAATTAGACGCAATCGTTTTGAGCCATTTGCATTACGACCATATTTGCGACTTATTGCCGCTTAGCTATTATCTTAAAGCGAAAGGAATTACTTTGCCGCTTGTGTTTCATAAAACGGATTGTTTTCAAAAAAGCATAATCGACGACCTCGAAGGTTTCGAAAAAATATCTATGAGCGAAAAATTGCAAATAGGGGAGTTCGAATTGAGTTTCGAGAAAATGCAACACCCGCTCGAAAGCTACGCCGTTAAAGTGAGCGACGGAAATAAGACGCTGTTTTACAGCGGAGACACTTCGTTTTGCTCTAAGCTCAGTAAGTTTGCCGAAAACAGCAACTTATTGCTAATCGATTGCGGCAAAGAAAAAAATTCAGCCGCGCCGCATCTTTCGCTTGCCGACGCCGCTTATTTGGCGAAAACTTTGAACGCGCCCGTAATAGCGTCGCATTTAAATCCCGAACTCGAATACATTTCTCCGTCGGAGCAAGTGATTATTGCCGAAGAATTGAAAACTTATTCGGTGTGAAAGCGTGTATTCTTTTAATATTAGTTCGCTGTTCTATAGGAAAATAAATCCGTTATAAAATTCTGCCTTTTAATTTTTTGATTGCGGCGGGAACGGTTTCTGGGTCGGGTTTTACCGCGCTCCCCGCGTTTCGATAGTCGAACATATTCGTGAACCGTTCAACAGCGTTTGCCGTGCGGTCGAGCGAACGGTTTTGCAAATAAGTTAGTTCGGTAAGATATTTCGGGGTCATGCCGCCCGCTTTGTTGCTTTCGCGCAAAAGCAGAGTGTAATGCGGCATACAAAATCCGTTGCTTTCCGAAAAGACTTTTCTAAATTCCTCTTCGTTGGCAAACATTTGAGCGATTGTGCGCGCGTAACGCAACATCATTTCGTCCACAGCGCGGCATATAACGCACGTGTCGGCTGTTTTTTCGAGTTCTGCGGCTTGCTTAACCGCTTGTTTGTGAGAATTGCAAGGTTTTATATTAGAGCGTACCGACAGCATTCGCGTGTGCAACTGTAAAGCAAGCCCGAGCTTGTTTTTGCCCGCAAACAGCTTTCTTGTGTGCTCTCGGCAAAATCCGTATTTGTTCACTTCGACGCGAAATTCGGGAGCCATTACAGCTTCGTCGAGGTATTGCCCCAAAAGGCGCGCTTCGCTCGCGGCGTAAATTTCGCAAAGCGGGCAGTCGGAACCGTTTTTGAACGCTTCCCATATGGGGTCGGTTTGAATGTGATATTGCATATTGTCGCTTCTCCGTGAATATTTTTAGTAGCGGTATAATATCATTCAACGTTATTATATCACAAAGGGAGACGATATGCAAGATAACGAGCCTTATATCATAACTAAAAAACACACGGTGCGCAAAGTGTATTGGCGGCGAATAGTAGCCGTAGCTGTTATTTTGAGCCTTATAGCGCTCGGCTTGATTTTGTGGTTTTCTCGCACGGCGGGAAAGTTGACCGCTCCCGCGCGTGAATTTTGGTTTGTTTCTATGGGCGAATACGCCGAACTCGGCGAGGCGTCGTCAAGAGCCGAAGCGGTGGTAAATTCTGGCGGCGCGGGGTATTTGCACGGCGACGAAAAGTATAGCGTTGCGGCGAGCTGTTACGCGAATAAGGCAGACGCGATTTCTGTGAAAGAGCGCCTTGAAAGCAAGGGAGAAACCGCGTCGGTGTTTTTGCTATCCTGTCCTCAAATTGCTATTGATAAACCTAAAAAAAACGCAGAACTTTTAAAAGAATTGCTTGCGCGCCCTGCCGCGCTGTTCGACGAACTCTATTCCATATCGGTTAAAGCCGACACGAAAGAGATATCCGAAGCCGCTGCGCAATATGCGGCTTTAAAAATGAGCGTAGCTTGCGAGGAATACGCGCGAGAAAGCATGGCTCTCGGAGACGACGCGGGAAAGTATTTAAATTCGCTTTTCACGGCAATGAAAGAGTCGCTCGACGTTTTGGCGCGCGCCGAAAAAAACATTTCGCAGTCGGTTAAATACGCGCTTTGCGAAACGGCGGTTAAAATTTGCAATGAAACGAGCGAATTTGCGAATAAATTAGCGAAAAATGTGTCTTAAATACTTGAAAAAAAACTCCGTTTGTGTTATGATTTAATCAATGCCGTGCGTTTTCGGACTTATGGCAAGTGATGGGAAGGGCGCCGTCATTGTAGCGCCTTTTTTATTGCGAGTGCGCTTTGCGCGCAAAAAAAACTAATCAGGAGAAGACAAGTCACTATGAGTAACAATTTTGTCGGCACGGCAGAGCAAGACAAAGCGTTCGACGAGGTATTGAAGGAACTCGAAAGCGTTCCCGGTCCTCTTATGAAAGCGTTGCAAAAGGCGCAGGAGATTTACGGATATTTGCCCATAGAGGTGCAAACGCGCATAGCGGATAAGTTCGACGTACCGCTCGAAGAAATTTACGGTATAGCGACTTTTTATTCGCAGTTTAATCTTAATCCAAAGGGCAAATACACGATAGGAATTTGTCTCGGCACCGCTTGCTACGTAAAGGGAAGCGGCGACGTTTTGAATAAGTTTAAAGAAAAGCTCGGAATCGACGCGGGACAAACTACGCCCGACCGCAAATTTACTCTCGACGCTACCCGTTGCATAGGTTGTTGCGGACTTGCGCCCGTGCTCACCGTAAACGAAGAAGTTTACGGCAAAGTTACGGTTGACGACGTGGATAAGATTCTCGCAAAATATAACGACTGACGGAGGAAGCGGATATATTATGAAAACATTGCAAGAGTTGCAGGAAATACGCGAACGCATGAAAACGTGCTTATGCAATCGCGAGATAGGCGGGGTGTTTGCCGAAGCGGACGTGCGCGCTCACATACTCGTTTGCGGCGGTACGGGTTGCACTTCGGGCAATAGCAAAAAGATAGCGGAAGAAATAAAAGCCGCGCTTATAGAAACGGGACTCGACAAAGAGGTTAAACTCATAATGACGGGTTGCTTCGGTCTTTGCGCAAAAGGCCCTATCGTTGTCGTTTATCCCGACGGTTCTTTTTATCAACACGTTAAGCCCGAAGACGCGAGAGAAATAGTTTTTGAGCACATAAAAGGCGGCAAACCCGTAGAAAGGCTTTTGCACAGCGAAAAGGACGCCGACGGCGCTCACAAAGCTATAAACGAGACCTCTTTCTATAAGAGTCAAAAACGCGTTGTTCTCAGAAATTGCGGCCTTATAGACCCCGAGAATATCGATGAATATCTTGCGCGCGACGGTTACAAAGCTTATGAAAAAGTGCTCACTGCCATGTCGCAACTCGAAGTTATAGACGAAATAAAACGTAGCGGCTTGCGCGGGCGCGGCGGCGGCGGATTCCCTACGGGAACTAAGTGGGAATTTGCTCATAATTCGGTGTCGGATACAAAATACGTCGTGTGCAACGCCGACGAAGGCGACCCCGGCGCGTTCATGGATAGGTCGGTGCTCGAAGGCGACCCCCATTCGGTTATAGAAGCTATGATGATTGCGGGCTATGCAATCGGCGCCGAAAAAGGGTACATATACGTTCGCGCCGAATATCCCATAGCGGTGCACCGCTTGGAAGTGGCAATAGGTCAGGCGCGCGAATACGGTATTTTGGGCGACAACGCAATGGGGCTAGGCAAGAAATTCGACATAGAGCTTCGTTTGGGCGCTGGCGCGTTTGTGTGCGGCGAAGAAACGGCGCTTTTGCAAAGTACCGAAGGCAAGCGCGGCGAACCCCGTCAACGTCCGCCGTTCCCTGCCGTGAAAGGCTTGTTCGGTCAGCCCACGCTTATAAATAACGTGGAGACTTACGGCAACATAACTCAAATAATTCTTAACGGCGCCGAATGGTTTGCCTCTATGGGCACCGAAAAGAGCAAGGGCACTAAGGTGTTCGCTCTCGGCGGCAAAATAAACAACACGGGGCTTGTGGAAATTCCTATGGGCACCACGCTCCGCACCATAATCGAAGAAATCGGCGGCGGCGTTCCTCACGGCAAAAAGTTTAAAGCCGCGCAAACGGGAGGCCCAAGCGGCGGCTGTATTCCCGCATCGCTCATAGACACCAAAATAGATTACGACAATCTTATAGCTATCGGCTCGATGATGGGTAGCGGCGGATTGATTGTAATGGACGAAGACAACTGCATGGTGGACATTGCGAAATTCTTCCTCGAATTTACGGTTGACGAGTCGTGCGGAAAGTGCACTCCTTGCCGCATAGGCAACAAGCGACTCTACGAAATGCTCGATAAGGTCACGAAAGGCACTGCCGAAATGGAAGACCTCGACAAGATGGAAGAGCTTTGCTACTACATAAAAGAGAACTCTCTTTGCGGTCTCGGACAAACGGCTCCCAATCCCGTTTTGAGCACTCTTCGCTATTTCCGCGACGAATACGTGGCTCACGTTCGCGACAAAAAGTGCCCCGCAGGCGTATGCAAAGCGCTTGTTTCGTACAAAATCGTGGAAGAGAAATGTATCGGTTGCGGATTGTGTAAACGTAATTGCCCCGTAAACGCGATTTCGGGCGAAATCAAACAGAAACACACAATCGACCCCGCCAAGTGCATAAAGTGCGGAGCATGTATCGCGCGTTGCCCCAAAGGTGCAATCGAGAAATAGGGAGAAACGTCATGAAAAAGCAAGTTACTTTAAAAATAAACAACGTGCCCGTTACGGTAGACGAGGGTACGAGAGTGTTGGACGCGGCTCGCGCGGCGGGATTTCACATTCCCACCCTTTGCTACTTAAAAGACGTGACGAACGACGGCAGTTGTCGCGTGTGCGTTGTGGAAATAAAGGGAATGCGCAATCTTGCTGCGTCTTGTTCCACAGTGGTGCGCGAGGGCATGGAAGTGTTTACGAACACTCCTAAGGTTAAAAAGTCTCGCAAAACCACAATAGAGCTCATTCTTTCCAACCACGAGAAAAAGTGTTTGTCTTGCGTTCGCAGCGGAAATTGCGAATTGCAAGCGCTCAGTCTCGAATACGGTTGCGACCCCGTAGCCTACGAGGGCGTAACCAAAAAATATTTGCCCGACGATACGAACCCGTATCTTGTGCGCGACAACAATAAGTGCATACTTTGCCGTCGTTGCGTTGCCGTGTGTAATAAAATTCAGGGCGTGGGCGTTATAGGCCCTAACGGCAGAGGGTTCAATACTCACATAGGTTGTGCGTTCGAGCGTTCGCTCGATACCGTGCCTTGCGTCGCGTGCGGACAGTGCATAAACGTTTGCCCCGTAGGAGCGCTTACCGAGCGCGACAACACGCACGAGGTGCTTGAAGCGCTCGCCGACCCCGATAAATACGTTATTATCGGTACGGCGCCTTCGGTTCGCGTGGCGATAGGCGAAGAGTTCGGCTATCCCATAGGCACCGACACGGAGGGCAAAATGGTGTCGGCAATCAAAGCGCTCGGCGCAGACAAGGTGTTCGACGTTGACATGGCGGCAGATATGACGATTATGGAAGAGGGGTACGAATTCCTTGCCCGACTTAAAGACGCCGACGCGAAACTTCCAATGATTACGAGTTGCAGTCCGGGTTGGATACGCTATATCGAATATTACTATCCCGAACTCATAGGTCATCTTTCCACTTGCAAATCGCCTCAGCAAATGTTCGGCGCTATAATGAAAACGTATTATGCCGAAAAATTCGGAATCGACCCCGCAAAAATGGTGGTTGTTGCCGTTATGCCTTGCACGGCGAAAAAGTTCGAACGCACTCGCGAACATCAATCGGCGAGCGGTTATCCCGATATAGATGTTGTGCTCACAACTCGCGAACTTGCGAAACTTCTCAAATCGCAAGGAATCGACCTTTCGAAAATGCCTAACGGCGAGTTCGATAATCCTATCGGAGAGGGAAGTAGCGCGGGCTTGTTGTTCGGCGCGACGGGCGGCGTTATGGAAGCCGCGCTCAGAACTGTTTACGAAGTCGTTACGGGCAAAGAACCCGAAAAGCTTGACTTTAAGGCGGTTCGAGGCACAAAAGGCATTAAAACCGCCGTTATAGATATGAACGGTACCAAGGTGAAAGTGGCGGTTGCGCACACTTTGCAAAACGCGAAAACCATTATGGAGCAGATTAAAGCGGGAACCGCCGATTATCAATTCGTTGAAATCATGACGTGTCCCGGCGGTTGCGTGAACGGCGGCGGTCAGCCCATTCATTCCGCTAAGGTTCTCAACACAACCGATATAAAAACTCTTCGCGCGAAAGCGATTTATAAATCGGATAAAAAGGCAAAAATTCGGAAGTGCCACGAAAACCCTGTGGTGAAAAAGCTGTATTCCGAATATTTCGGAGAACCCAACAGCCACAAGGCGCACGAAGTTCTTCACACCGAATATAAAAAGCGCACCAAGTTTGAATAAAATAATTAAAACGCCTGCGGTTACGTCTGCGGGCGTTTTGCTATTATGCCTTTTTCACTCGTGCGAAATAGCTTGCAAAATTCGCTTTTGTAGTGTATACTATTCGGTGAGGTAAGTATGCGCAAAAGAGTCGCTTTCGTCAGAAACAAATATTATAACGATTCGGGCATGGATTATGTGTTCGATCGTTTGCACGACGAACTGAATAAGCGTAATATTTTGCTGTTTCTTGCCGACAATTTATATGCGGGTTTTCCGTTTAAAGCGCCCGATTGCGAATTTGCGGTGTTTTGGGATAAAGATGCGGCTCTTGCTCGCGCTTTGGAGAACGCGGGCATACGTCTTTTTAACAGCGCGCGCGCAACCGAGCTATGCGACGACAAAGAAAAGACGTTCGCGGCTCTTGCGGGCAAAATCGCGCTTCCGCAAACTTTAATAGCTCCGCTTGTGTACGACGTTTCGAACGGCGAAGACGAACGCTTTATAAGTTTGACCGAAAAAGAACTCGGCTATCCCGTAGTTGTGAAGGAATGCTCGGGAAGTCAGGGCAGACAGGTTTACTTAGCGGAGAACAGAACCGAACTTATAGCTTTGCACCGCAGACTTATGCGCGTTCCGCACCTTTTTCAAAGGTTTATAGCGGGGGAATGCGCGGGGTCGGACACTCGCGTTTACGTGGTCGGTAAAAAAGCCGTAGGGGCGGTGGAGCGCAAGAACACAACCGATTTTCGTTCCAACACTTTTCTCGGAGGAAAGATGAATAAAATCGCGCTTTCGGAAGAACTCGCGAAAAAAGCGGAGACGGTAGCGACGGCGCTGAACCTCGACTACGGTTCCGTCGACTTTATTTGCGAAGACGGCGAATATGCGTTTATCGAAGCGAACAGCTCCGCCTATATGCAAAACGCGGAAAAGAACGGCATACCGCTTGCCGAATTGTTTGCTGAATATATTGCGGAGGCGGCATATGGAGCTTAAAGACAACGTTTTGCGGCTTCGGGAACGAATAGCCGAAGCGTGCGCGGCTTCGGGACGAGACGAAAGCGAAATAGACGTAGTTGCCGCCACTAAGTGCGTGCCGTCGGAAAAGGTGAACGAATTGCCGAAATTCGGCATAAATGCGGTAGGCGAGAACAGGGTGCAGGAGTTCATGCAAAAATACAGCGAAACTTCTCCGCTCGCGTGGCATATTATAGGCGCTTTGCAAACCAACAAAGTAAAGTACGTCGTCGGAAAAGTCAAGCTCATTCAGTCGGTGGATAGAAACTCTCTTGCTGACGAAATAAGCAGAATGTCGGAGCGCAAAGGAATAATTACCGACGTGCTTGCCGAAGTGAATATTTGCGGCGAAGAGGGCAAAAGCGGAGTTAGCCCCGAAGCGGTCGAGGAATTAGCCTCGCATATAACTTCGCTGAAAGGCATAAGTTTGAAAGGCTTGATGTGCGTGCCTCCCATATACGCCGACGAAAAACCGTATGAGAAGATGCGAGACCTATTCGAGAAATTGAAAAAGACGTTTCCGAGCGTAAGCACGCTGTCTATGGGAATGAGCAGCGATTTCGAACTTGCCATACGCTGCGGAAGCACGATGATTCGTCCGGGCAGAATACTGTTCGGCGAAAGAAAATACTCAAAATAAAAACGCTTGAATTTTAAGGAGCGAATATGAAATACGATGATTTTGCGAGAAACGGAAGAAATTACAGAGGAGACGGAGAGAACCTTGAATATTTTGAGGATACTCATTCGAACGGCGGTTTCGGCATGCCTATTTATTCGCAAACGCAATCTATGAAGCAAACGGCGAGTTTCGGCAATAAATTTATGTCTACGCCGTATTTTCCGAATGTGGTTGTATATGAGCCGCGTTCGCCCGAAGACGTTCAACTTTTAATCGATTATTTAAAACAGCGCGAGCCTGCGGTGGTGAACCTCGACAACGTGGAACCGTCGGCGGCTCAAAGAATTTTGGACTTTGTGAGCGGGGCGACTTACGCGCTAAGCGGAAGCGTTCACAGAATATCGGGCAACATTTTCTTGCTGTCGCCCGAAGGAGTGGGAATAACCGTACCTTATGAATCAAGATAATGACAACATCGAACAAGACGGCTTGACGGACGAAAATCTTTCCGAAACGGAGAATAGCGAAAAGCCCGACGAAAAAGAAAAAGTCGCGGAAAAACAGAGTTTGGGAGCAATGCACTATCTTTCCCGTTTCGGGAAAGCCGCATGGGCGTATATAAAACATGCGCGCGTGGAGCTTATAGTGCTCGTTGCCGTGCTCGCGCTCGACTTAATCACAAAAGCGCTCGTGGGCAAATTTATGTATTACGGGCAAACCATAGAGGTTATACCGAGCTTTTTGAATATAACCTACGTTCGCAATACGAAAGCGGCGTTCGGTAGCGCTTTCGGACTTGAAAAAGCGCTAGGAGACAATGCTATTCGCATTATATTTTTGATTATAACGCTCATAGCTATGGGAGTGTTTTCCTATATTCTTTACCGTTGCCGCAAGCGACACTTTTTGATGAGGCTTGCGTTGGCGCTCATTCTTGCGGGCGCGCTCGGCAATTTTATCGATAGACTTGTGTTACACTATGTGCGCGACTTTGTGGAAATAATCTTTTTCGGTTGCAAAGTGCCGTTGCTCGGTTACAGTTTTCCCGTGTTCAACGTTGCCGACATGGGGCTTACTGTGGGCGTAATAGTTTTCTTGGTGTATTTTATAGTTATATATAAAGAACCTAAGAAAAAGACTGTTACGGAAACCGCCGACGTAAATTCGAGGAAGACGCGCGAAGAGAACGCCGAAGAAGAAAAAATCGGTTCCGATGAGAGCAAAGCCGCCGATACATTCGACGACGTCGCCGAAAGCCTTCCCGAAGCTACGGAAAAGCGGACGCCCGACGACAATGGCTGAGCCCGTTACTTACACGGTGGAGAGGGGCGGCGAAAGAATAGACGTTTATCTTTCGGAGCTTACGGGCAAAACGCGCTCGTACATAAAGCAACTGTCCGATTGCGGCGGCGTGCTTTTAAACGGCGAACGGTTTAAGTGCGGCAAAATTCTTAAAAAAGGAGATGTGCTCACCGTAACCGAAGAGGAAAGAACGATCGGCGCCGAGCCCGAAGAACTTCCGCTCGAAATTCTATACGAAGACGACGATTTGGCGGTAGTGAACAAACAACAAGGCATGAGCGTTCATCCCGGCGCGGGCAACAAGTCGGGAACGCTCGTAAACGCGCTTTTGTACCGCTTCGGCAAGCTGTCGTCGGCGGGCGGAGAAATAAGACCCGGAATAGTTCATAGGCTTGACAAAGACACTTCGGGAGTGCTTTTGGTAGCCAAGAACGATAAAGCTCATTTGTCGCTTTCGAGTCAGCTCAGCCGCCGCGAGGTTAAAAAGAAATATCTTGCGCTGTTGGAGGGCAACATAAAATCTGATACGGGCGAAATCCGCACGTTTATGGGGCGCAGTCCGCGCGACCGAAAGAAAATGGCGGTTTTGCCGCAAGGTAAAGAGGCTATTACTTTATATCGAGTGCTAAGGCGGTTTCGCTCCAACTGTTTGGTAGAGTTCGACATTAAAACGGGCAGAACTCATCAAATACGCGTTCATGCTCAATATATCGGGCATCCCGTTGTGGGCGATAAAACTTACGGGTATGCAAAGCAAAAATTTTCTTTGAACGGGCAGTTGTTGCATGCGGCGCAAATAACGTTTAAGCACCCTACTACGGGCGAAGAACTTACGTTCTCGGCGCCGCTACCCGACTATTTTCAAGAAGCGTTAACAAAACTCGAAAGAGAAGGAGAATAAAGTTTATGAGATTTAAAGCCGCGATAATGAACGAGGAGGGAATGCGTAGGGCGCTTATACGCATAGGACACGAAATTATAGAGCGCAACAGAGGCGCCGAAAATATTGCGCTTGTTGGAATACAGCGCAGAGGAGTGCCGCTTTCTCTCGAACTCAAAAAAATCATTAAAGACGTCGAGGGCGTAGACGTTCCGTGCGGCAGTCTTGATATAACTCTTTATCGCGACGATTTTTCTCTTATAGACGACCATCCGCACATAAAAGGCACCGATATGCCGTTCTCTATTACCGACACCAATCTTGTGCTCGTAGACGACGTTTTGTTTACGGGGCGCACCGTGCGCGCCGCAATGGAAGCGATTTGCGAAATGGGACGCCCCAAAACAGTTCAGCTTGCCGTGCTTGTGGACAGAGGCGGTAGGGAGCTTCCGATAGGAGCCGACTATGTCGGCAAAACGGTGCCCACTTCGCGTAGCGAGCTTGTTTCGGTAAACGTGAAAGAGCTCGACGGCAAAAACTGCGTTGATATATTCAGCATAGATTAAAGGAGAGCTTATTCAAATGTTGAAAAGAAAAGACTTACTCGGGCTTAAAGACCTCACGGTGGAAGAGCTCGAAGAAATTCTCTCAACCGCCGAGCAAATGAGAAAAATTCTCGACCAAAATGTGAAAAAAACTCCTCATCTGCAAGGCAAAAGTGTTACCACGCTTTTTTATGAAAACAGCACCCGCACGCGCACGTCGTTTGAAACGGCGGCTAAAATTATGGGGGCTAACACCTCTTCAATATCGGCGCAAACGTCGAGCGTGACGAAAGGCGAAACGCTTATAGACACGGGCAAAAACCTTGACGCGCTCTTAACCGACGTAATAATTATACGCCATTCCATGTCGGGCGCGCCGCACTTGCTTGCTAAAAACGTTCGCGCGAGCGTTGTAAACGCGGGCGACGGCACTAACGAACATCCCACGCAAGCACTGCTCGACATATACACAATGAAAGAAAAATTCGGCTCTTTAAGCGGGCTTAAAGTGGTGATAGCGGGCGACATAAAACATTCGCGCGTAGCCCGTAGCAATATTTGGGGGCTCAACAAGTTGGGCGCGAGCGTTACGGTGTGCGCGCCGAAAACGCTGTTGCCGTCTTGCATAGACGAAATGGGCGTGTCGGTGAGTTATAACCTCGACGACTGCATAAAAGACGCGAACGTCGTTATGGGGCTTAGGCTACAACTCGAACGCCAACAGGCGGGGCTATTTCCGAGCGTCGCCGAATACAACGCGTATTACGGCGTGAATTCGGCGCGGCTAATGCTTGCCGACAGCAACGCAATATTATTGCATCCCGGCCCTGTAAATCGCGGACTCGAACTGAGCAGCGAGGTTGCCGACGGCGAACAGTCGTATATTTTGCGTCAGGTGACTAACGGCGTCGCGGTGCGCATGGCGGTGCTGTTTTTGCTCACGCGTCCAAAAGAGAAGTAATTCGGAGGCTAACGCTAATTATGAATATGCTAATAAAAAACGGAACCGCAGTGGTTGGCGATTCGCTCGAACGTGCCGATATTTACGTTGAGGGAAGCAAAATCGTTAAAATCGGCAAAGATATAGACTGCGCCGCCGATAAAGTTATAGACGCGGACGGCAAGATAGTGCTTCCCGGTTTTGTGGACATGCATTGTCATTTGCGCGAACCCGGTCAGGAATATAAAGAAGACATTGCAAGCGGAACGGCGGCGGCGCTTCGCGGCGGCTTTACGTCGGTGGCTTGCATGCCTAACACAAATCCGCCACTCGATAACGCCGCGTTAATCAAATACGTTTGCACTCGCGCTACCGAAGTGGACAACGCCAAAGTTTTCCCAATAGGGTGCGTCACAAAAGGTCAGCAGGGCAAAGAAATATCAGAAATGGGTTTTATGAAAGAGGCGGGCGCCGTCGCTTTTTCGGACGACGGGCGACCTGTGGAAAACGCGAATATAATGAGGCTTGCGCTCGAATATGCGGCGAGTCACGATGCGCTGATAATAAGCCATTGCGAAGACAAAGAACTTGCGTCGGGCGGCGTCGTGAACGAAGGGCTTAACGCAACAATATCGGGACTTAGAGGTATCACGCGCGCGAGCGAAGAGTGCATGGTGTCGCGCGATATTATTCTTGCCGAAACGCTTTGCGCTAAAATACACATAGCTCACGTGAGCACGAAAGGAAGCGTCGAGCTTGTGCGACAAGCCAAAGCGCGAGGGGTGAAAGTCACTTGCGAAACGTGTCCGCACTATTTTTCGGCAACCGACGACGAAATACTGAATTACAACACTAGCGCGAAAATAAATCCGCCGCTAAGAACGCAACAAGACGTTGAGGCTATAATCGAAGGGCTTAGAGACGGAACAATCGACGCGATTGCAACCGACCACGCCCCTCATCATGCCGACGAGAAAAATCTCGAATTCAACCTCGCTCCGTTCGGCACTGCGGGTTTCGAAACGGCTTTTTCGCTTGCCTACACTTATCTTGTGGAGCCCGACTATATAGACCTCGTTAAGCTCAGCAAACTAATGAGCGCCAATCCCGCGAAAATACTCGGCATAGGTTCGGGGACTTTGAAAGAGGGCGAGCGCGCCGACATAACCGTTGTTGACCCCGACAAAAGCTATATATTCGACAGCTCGAAATCGGTGTCGAAAGGCAAAAACAGCTTGTTCGGCGGGTGGAAGTTGAGAGGCGCGGTTACCGCCGTTATAGTGGACGGAATAGAAAAGGAGATTAAAAGCTATGATTGACGCTTTAATTGAAAGAATAAGAGAATTGAACAACCCGACGGCGGTGGGGCTCGACACGTCGTTCGACTATTTGCCCGAAAACGAAAAGAAAGTTTGCAAAAATCCCGACGACGCGGGGAAAGCGATTACAGAATTTAATTTAAAACTTATTGACCGAGTGCGCAAGCTTGTGCCCGCCGTTAAAGTGCAAGTCGCGTATTACGAAATGTACGGAATAGCGGGGCTCAAAGCGTTTGAAGCGACTCTCAAAGCGGCAAAGGAGAGCGGGCTTATTACCATTGCGGACTGCAAACGCAACGATATAGGCTCCACAGCATCGTGTTACAGCGCCGCATATTTGGGAAGCGTGAAGATAAACGATAAAGAGTTCACTCCGTTCGAATCAGACTTTTTGACGGTTAACGGCTATCTCGGGTCCGACGGCTTAAAACCGTTTATCGCCGATTGCGAAAAGCGGGACAAAGGAATTTTCGCGCTCGTCAAAACTTCCAATCCGTCGAGCGGCGAATTGCAAGATAAGAAGCTCGAAAACGGCGAAACGCTGTATGAAAATATGGCGAGACTCGTTGCCGATTGCGGGCGCGGACTAATAGGCAAATACGGATATTCGGACGTCGGCGCGGTTATAGGCGCCACGCACCCCGCGCAAGCCGAAAAAGTGAGAAAGGAATTCCCGTCGCTGTTTTTCTTAATACCGGGATACGGAGCGCAAGGCGGAAGCGCCGACGGTCTGACGGTGTGTTTCGACGGGCGAGGGCTCGGCGGAATAGTGAACAATTCGCGCGGCATCATTTGCGCGTATAAAAATGAAAAATATAAGGGGCTCGATTTCGCGCAAGCGGCGGAACGTGCGGTTATAGACATGCGAGAGGATATTTACCGCGCGCTTAAAAAGGCGGGCAAGGCTAATTGAAATGAAAGACGTAAAATTGAAGTTGACGCGAAAGAAAACGCTTTCCGAAGGAGTTCTCGAATTCGAATTTTTCTCAGACGAAAAGCTTCCGCAAATGCACTGCGGACAATTCTTGCACCTTAGAGTGGGCGGAGAATTTTTGTTGCGCCGTCCGTTTTGCCTCTACAAATACGGCGAGCGTTCGGTTACGCTCATTGTTGCGGTGGTGGGCGGCGGAACCAAGCGAATGTCGGAAATGAAAGAGGGCGAAGAAGTTATGGCGGTGCTTCCCATAGGCAACGGCTTCACTCTCGAAGACGAACACAAAAAGATATTGTTGCTCGGCGGCGGCGTGGGGTGCGCTCCGCTCGTATCGGTGCCGCTCACATATCCGAATAAAGAATATGTTTCTTACATAGGTTTTTCAACGGCGAACGCCGTAATGTTCGAAGACGAGTTTTCGAAATTCGGCTCGGTTACGGTTTGCACCGACGACGGAAGCACGGGAAGAAAAGGTTACGTTACCGACGTGCTTCGAGAAGATATTGAAAAAATAAAACCCGACGTTATTTTGACATGCGGCAATACTCCCATGTTGAAGGCGGCGGCGCGACTTTCGGCGGAAACAAAAATACCCGCCTATATGTCGGGCGAAACGCGAATGGGTTGCGGTGTGGGCGCTTGCCTTGTTTGCGCTTGCGCGGTGAAAGAAAAAAACGGAACGATAGTTCACAAACGGGCGTGCGTCGACGGTCCCGTGTTTAAGTTGGAGGACGTGTTGCTGTGACAGATATGGAAAGAACTCCCGATACTTCGGTTGAGATTTGCGGCGTTAAATTTAAAAACCCCATAATTACGGCAAGCGGCACCTTCGGCTTCGGAAAGGAATACGCCGAGTTTTACGATATAAATCGGCTTGGCGGAATTTGCACGAAAGGAATAACCAAAGAGCGTCGAGAGGGCAACCCGTCGCCGCGAATTGCGGAAACGCCTATGGGAATGCTCAACAGCGTAGGACTTCAAAATCCCGGTATAGACGGCTTTATAAAAGAAGACGTGCCGTTTTTGAACTCACTCGACACCGTTGTTATAGCCAACGTTGCGGGAAAAACGGAAGAGGACTATTGCTATACCGTTTTGAAAGCGAGTTCGCTCGACTGCGTAAAAATGGTTGAACTCAATATTAGTTGCCCCAACGTTAAAGCGGGCGGAATGGCTTTCGGCGTATTGCCCGAAAGCGTTGAAAAAATAACTTCCGCAGTAAAAAAACATTGCCGCAAGCCGTTAATCGTGAAACTTTCACCTAACGTTGCGAACATAGCCGACAACGCGCGAGCTGCGGAAAACGGCGGCGCCGACTGTTTGTCGCTTATAAACACGGTGGGCGGCATGGCAATCGATTGGAAGAAACGTAAGCCTATTTTGGCTAATGTTTGCGGCGGTTTGAGCGGCCCCGCAATAAAGCCGATTGCGCTTAAAATGGTTTACGAAGCTTGCAAAGCGGTGAAAATTCCTATTATAGGAATGGGCGGCATAATGAGCTCCGACGACGTTATGGAGTTTTTGGTGGCAGGCGCTTCCGCCGTTCAAATAGGTTCGGCAAATATTTTCGACCCTGTTGCGGGGTTAAACCTAATCAATGAGTTGACAAATCTTATGAAAAAGTGTAATATAAATAATGTGCGTGAAATAACGGGTTCGCTTGTAATTTAACGGTAACGCACGAGGAAAGCAATGAAACTTACTAACGAGCAAATTTTGGAAGTGTTTAAAAAGACCGAAGGCATATTGCACGGGCACTTTCTTTTAACGAGCGGACGCCATTCCGACACCTATATGCAATGCGCAAAACTTTTCGTGCATCCCGAAGAGAGCGCTTATTTGTGCGCTTCTCTTGCCGAACAACTCAAAGAGTTTAAAGCGGACGCCGTAGTGTCTCCCGCAGTGGGCGGAATAATAATGGGCTACGAAGTTGCCCGTCAGCTCGGAGTGAAAAACTTTTTCGCGGAGCGCGAGGGCGGTAGTATGACTTTGCGTCGCGGTTTCGCTCTCGATAAGGGTATGCGCGTAATCGTGGTGGAAGACGTTGTGACTACGGGCGGCTCGGTGAAAGAAGTGATAGCGCTTTGCCGCGAGGCGGGCGCCGAAGTGGCGGCGGTTGCGTCGGTTGTGGACCGTAGCGGCGGAAAAGTGGATTTCGGCGTGCCGTACAGAGCGCTTCTTTCTATGGAAGTTAAAAGCTACGAGGCGGACGAATGTCCGCTGTGCCGCGAGGGAAAAATTCCTGCGGTGAAACCCGGTAGCAGAGGCTTAAAATAAAAGTTATTTCGGAGGTAAAATAATTATGTCGAAACAAACAAAGAAAACGACCCAAACGAGAGTTTACACAGTGCCTAAAATTTGCAAAGTTCTGTCCTTTGTGGCGGTTATGCTAATGGGGCTCGGTATAGCCATAGGCGTAGTGCTCGGATTTTTCGACCCGTTTGCGGCTTTGGGTAATTGGATTAAAAATATTGCGATAGCCATAGGCTTGGTAGCTCTTTGCTGGTATTCTTATTACGAAGCGCGTTTGCATGGTCAGACTTGGTTTGTGCTTTGGATAATAGCGGTGGTTTTAATTATTGTGTTCTATGTGCTTGGCGTGACACCGTTGGTTAAATGGTAAACAATTACATTTTTGATTATTTGTAACGAAAACTTGCGCATACTAAATAAAAAACGACGGAGATTTTTAACATGGCGGTAAAAGCTAAAAAACGTAATTTCATTCAAGCATACTTTTCGAACTTCGGAGTTCGTCAAATATGCGACTTTTTAATGCTCGGCGGCGCGATAGTGCTTTTGGTGGGAATATTCGTTAGCAATATCGTAATAGCGGTGGGGCTCGGAATTTATATCGTTGCCACGTTGCTCGCTCTCTATCGCAGTGTGCGCGTGCTTTGCAGTAAAATAAATCACCGTTCGCCCGAATACAAGAACGCCATCATCAACACCGTGATTATGGGTTTGATTTTCGCGCTCGCGCTTTTCGGTTTTATTTACGCGCTTGTTTAAGTAACTGCATAACAAAGCGGCGCTTTCGTTTTTGGGAGCGCCTTTTTTATTAGCGTCGCAAATTATAAGACGTTGCCGCTCGAATTTTCGGGAGAATAGAAGAATATGGCGGAAAAACTTAACGACATAGAAGAATTGCTCGGAGCTTACAGGCGCTCGAATGTGCCGAGCGCGGCGGGACACCGCGAACGGGTGCGCGAATCCGTTGACCGAAATCCCGACTTTGCGGGATTTAACGAATATCAAATGCTCGAATGGCTGTTGTTTGCCACAATTTCGCGAAAAGACACAAAACCTATTGCGAAAGAGTTAATACGCACGTTCGGTTCGCTGTCGGCTGTTTTACATGCCGACTATTACGAGTTGCTACGCGTTAAAGACGTCGGCGAAAAAACGGCGCATCTTTTGGCGCACGTTCTTCCCGTAGTGTTGCGCGCCGAATACAACCGCTATAATCGTCCCGAAAGACTCACAACCGCCGCAGGCGCGGCTTGGCATTTATATACTCGCTTTTTGGGACAAACCAAAGAAATTTTGCTCGTAACTTCGCTAAACATAAACGACGAGATAATTCAAACCGACGAAGTGACCGAAGGCACGGTAGATTCCGCCGCCGTAGACGTTATGAAAATTTTGAGAATAGCCGACAGAAATGACGCCAAGAAAATTATTTTGTCGCATAATCATCCCGGCGGAACTATGAGCTTTTCGGATTCCGACATGGAAACTACGGCGCGCGTCGTGGCTTGCTGTATGATGACGGGTTTCACGTTTTACGACCATCTTATATTCAGCGGGAATAAATATTTGAGCATGTTCGGAAATAAAGAGCTCGACACTATAATCAGCATAAGCAGAAAACTTTGTTCGAAAATGTCGGCGGCGCTTACAGCCGAAAAAACCAAGTTGCAAATATTGAGCACTTTAAAACTCGGCGAAAGCGGCACGCTCGGTTCAAATCAAGAAAAAATGGAAATAATTAGCGCATATAAGCAGTTGCTTGCGTTTGGAAATCCCGACGAGACCGAAGTAATTTTTCGCGACATGGTGCAAACGGTGTGCAATCCGAACGAGGCGGTTTAATTGTCGCGTTCGTCTTTCGGAGTTACGAATAACGTTTTGTAATCGGTATAAACGACTTTACCGGGAGGGCTTCCTTTCGGCTTTGAAACGTATTTTTTAAGCGTGTAGTCAACGGGAACGTTGTCGCTCAGTCGTGCTTTGGAGTAGTAGGCGGCTATTTGCGCCGCGCGAAGCAGTACGCCGTCGCCGATATTTTCGCCCGACACAATAACGTGACTGCCGTGTATTTTTTGAGTGTGCAACCAAATATCGGAAGGATGCGCCGATTTTGTGAGCCTGTCGTTTTGGTAGTTCGTTTTTCCCCAACGAATTACGCAACCTTCGAAAGAGAGTTCGCCGCACGAAAGCGGCTTTTCTTTTTTTCGTTTGTTTTTTGGTTCGTGCAAAAGGTTGGCGGCGTAAAGCTCCGAAACGATTTCTTCCAAACCGTCAGAATCGGTAAACGAAAAACTGTCGTAAATGGAATTGAAATATTCGAGGTCGGCTACGGCTTCGGCGATTTGCGTTTCAACCATAGAAAGAGTTTTTTTCTTTTTTGCGTATTTCTTAAAGTACGCTTGCGCGTTGAATTGCGGCGATTTGCTAGAATCGAGTTTTATCGTAATCTTTTGCGGCGGCTCTTCGTAGTAGTTGTCTGCTTCGAACGAGCTCATGCCTTGCTTTAATCGGTAAATATTAGCTATAATCAATTCGCCGCTGAGTCTGTCGGTTTCTGCGTCGGACGCTTCGGCTTTTCGCTCGCGAAAAAGTTTAAGTTTTTTTTCGGTGCGGGCAATAGCGTTTTTAACCGTAGTTTTGGGAACGCGCGCTTTTTCGGCAAGTCGTCTGTCTCGGTCGAGCGCGAAGAAGTGAGCGTCCATAGCTTCGTTCAGAGTGTCGTAAAATTCGTATTTGCCGTCGGTCGCGAACGGAGCAATCCAAAAATCGGATTTTTCGCCGTTTTCTTTGCGCACGCAAGGCTTCGCGTTTTTAAGAATGTTCGTTTCGTCGAATGCGTTCGCAAGCAGTTCTTTTTGCTCGTCCGTTAGTGAATCGAAAAAAAGTCCGCCCACAGCCCGCGAAGTTATTGCGTTTACGGTTGCGGGAGCGAGTCCCGCCGCGTTTGCGAGAATATACCCGCCTACGTTGCCGCCTTCGAAAGCGCTCAAAACGGTTTTCAATGCTTTGCCGTCGAATATGTCGATTTTATTTTGCGGCGGGGGAAAAGAGTAGGGCAATCCGGGCAACACGGGGCGCTTTTCGCTACTTGCGGGCGATATGTGTTTTATGCATTCGGAAATTTTTCCGTCGGAGTTCGCGAGAATTATATTCGCATATTTGCCCATTATTTCACATATAAGAGTTTTTTGCTCTTCGTAGCCGAGCTCGTTACGCGCTTTTAACGAAAAGAGCAAAATTCGCTCACCGTCGTGTGCCGAAACTCCGCTAACCGTTGCGCCGCCTATGTGTTTTCTTAGGTGCATTAAAAATGCGGGCGCTGTAAGCGGGTTATTTTTGGGCGCGTTTTGCGTTATGTGCGCGCGCGGAAGCGAAGGGTTGGCGCTCATAACAACAGAATAGTTCTTTTTGGCGTGAACGTGCAAAATAATTTCGTCGGGTTCGGGCATAGTTATTTTGTCTATTCTTCCGCCGTTTAAAAGCTCGTTAAGTTCGAGAGCCGCTTTTTTGATATGCAACGAGTCTGCGGGCATTATTTGCTCCTTTCGGTAGGTTTCTTTAAGTATAAACTTATTCGGGGAATTAGTCAATACAATTTGACAAAGCGAAGCGGATTGTGATATTATATGTAAGTATGATTTTTTGGAGGTTATCATGGAATACAAAACGGAAAGACAAAAAGGCAGCGTGAAATTTTCTTTTTCGGTGCCTCAGAACGAGTGGGAAGAGGAAATCAATTCCGCTTATATAAAGACGAGAGGAAAATACAACATATCGGGTTTTCGCAGAGGCAAAGCGCCCCGTAAGTTTATAGAAAGCCTTTACGGACCCACCGTGTTTTTCGACGACGCGTTCAATGCGTGCGCGTCTAAGGCTTATGCTACCGCGCTCAAAGAGAACGAAGACGTAGAACCGGTCGACGAGCCCAAAGTGGACATAGACAAGTTCGGCGAAGACGCTTTGACTTTTACTATCGAAGTGACTGTTAAGCCCGAAGTGACGCTCGGCGAATACAAGGGACTCGCCGTTCCCAAAGCGGAATATCCCGTAACGGAAAAAGACGTTGACGACGAAATTATGCGTTCGCGCCAAGCGAAAAGCCGCATGATTGAAATCACCGACCGTGAAGCCCGCGACGGAGACACCGTTACAATCGATTACAGCGGCTCGGTTGACGGGGTTAAGTTTAACGGCGGAACCGCCGAAAAGCAAGAGCTCACGCTCGGCAGCAAGTCGTTTATTCCCGGCTTCGAAGAGCAAGTTGTAGGAATGAAAATAGGAGAGCAAAAAGACCTTAAAGTTAAGTTTCCCGACGATTATCACGCCGAAGAGCTTAAAGGAAAAGACGCTGTTTTTGCGGTTACTTTGCACGGAATCAAGTTTCGCGAAGTGCCCGAGCTTACCGACGAATTTGTGAAAGACACCACCAAGTTCGAAACGGTTGAAGAATATCGCGCCGACGTTAGCAAGAGATTGAACGATAACGCGAGCCGCAGAGCTGACAACGAAAACAAAACGAATATGCTCGACGCCATCGTTGCGAACGCGTCGGTCGACATTCCCGAGTGCATGATTGAAAACGAGCTCGAATATATGTTGCAAGAATTCGAATACCGTTTTTCGCAAATGTATCGCGGCATGAAACTCGACGACTATTTCAAATACACGAATTCGTCGCGCGAAGACTTTAAGAAAGACAGAAAAGCGGAGGCTGAGAAAAACGTTAAAACTCGCCTTGTTTTGGAACAAGTTATAAAAACCGACAAAATAGAGCCTAACGAAGAAGAACTCGACGCTCGCTTGGGCGAAATAGCTTCGTCTATGGGCAAAACCGCCGAAGAATACAAGAGCGGACTTTCGGAGCGTCAGCTTCTTCACATAAAGAGCGATATGACGGTTGAAAAAGCATTGAACGAGCTCGCGGCGGCAACCGTTTTCACGGCAAAAGCTCAAAAAGCGGACAAAGCCGAAAAGCCGACTAAAACCGCTACCGCAAAACAGAGCGCTTCGCCGAAGAGCGCGAGCGCCGCTAAAAAGTCTGCCGCGAAATCGAGCGCGTCTAAAAAGTCAACCGACAAAAAAGACTGATTTTCGTCGGAATAAATAAAACGCAGGGAGGATATAAATAGTATTATGATAAAAAGCAGTCTTGTACCTATGGTAGTGGAGCAAACCAACAGAGGCGAACGCTCGTATGACATTTATTCCCGCTTGCTCGAAGACCGTATAGTTTTCCTTACGGGCGAGATAGACGACATTACGGCAGATTTGATAATAGCTCAGCTCTTGCATTTGGAAGGAAAGGACCCCGACAAAGATATAAGCCTTTATATAAACAGTCCCGGCGGAAGCGTTACCGCAGGAATGGGAATATACGACACCATGAACTATATCAAGTGCGACGTAAGCACTATTTGCGTGGGTATGGCGGCGAGCATGGGCGCATTTCTTTTGAGCAGCGGCGCGAAGGGCAAACGTTTCGCGCTTCCCAACAGCGAAATTATGATTCACCAACCTTTGGGCGGAGCTCAGGGACAGGCGAGCGACATCGCTATTCAGGCGGAACATATTCTTAAAACCAAGAAGAAAATGAATCGCATTTTGGCGGAGAACAGCGGTCAGCCGCTTGAAAAAATAGAGCGCGACGTAGACCGAGATTACTATATGACAGCCGAAGAGGCGCATAAATACGGTCTTATAGATAAGATTTTCGTTAAGAGAGCTTAGGCAAGAGCATTCTATACTCGAACCCGATTTTCAGGGGCAAAACAAACGAAATTGCTTTGTTAAAGTCGCTCGGAGTGCTACTGAGCACACTGTCGCGCCTTTGCCTCGCACTTTCGATTGTTTGCTCCCCGAAATTGCTTTGCACTTTGTGGCTGCAAACGGCGGAAGAACCGCAATTTACGCCACAAAGCGGGTTTGGATATAAAATAATGCTCTGCCAAACGAAATCGGAGGGATATATTGAACGAAAAGAACAGAGAGCTTCAATGCGCGTTTTGCGGCAAAAAGCAGTCGGAAGTTGTAGAGCTTGTCTCCGGACCCACAGGCGTGTCGATATGCGACGGGTGCATAGGAATTTGCAATGAAATACTTTCGAGCAGAGTTAAAAAATCCACCGAATCGAACGCGGTGAAATTGCCGTCGCCCGAGCAAATCAAAAAAGAGCTCGACGAATACATTATAGGGCAAGACATGGCGAAAAGAGTTTTGAGCGTCGCCGTGTATAACCACTATAAGCGCATAAACTACAATGCGTCGCACCCGAAAGGAAAGGGAAAGTCGAATAAGCGCGACATTGAGCTTAAAAAGAGCAATATTTTAATGCTCGGACCTACGGGTTGCGGGAAAACGTTGCTCGCGCAAACGTTGTCGAAAATTCTCGACGTTCCGTTTGCGGTCGCCGACGCAACAACCCTCACCGAAGCGGGTTATGTGGGCGAAGACGTGGAAAACGTGCTGTTAAAGCTCATTCAAAACGCCGACTACGACATAGAGCGCGCGCAACGCGGAATTATATATGTTGATGAAATCGATAAGATTTCGCGCAAGAGCGAAAACGTAAGCATTACGCGCGACGTTTCGGGCGAGGGCGTGCAACAGGCTTTGTTGAAAATCATAGAGAGCACTGTGGCGAGCGTTCCTCCTCAGGGCGGCAGAAAACATCCTCAGCAAGAATGTCTTACAATCGACACAACGAATATATTGTTTATTTTCGGCGGCGCTTTCGTCGGGCTTGATAAGATTATTTCCAAGCGCGCAAACGCGGCGTCACTCGGTTTCGGCGGCGAAATCGTCTCCAAAACGGAAAAGGACACTTCGCAATGGTTTAAAGACGTTCAGCCGCAAGATCTCATACAATACGGACTTATTCCCGAATTTGTGGGAAGAGTTCCCGTAACGGTGAGCCTTAACGACCTAGACAAAGCCGCTTTGGTGGAAATCCTCACAAAGCCGCGCGACGCTCTCACAAAGCAATACGAAAAGCTTTTGGAAATGGACGGAGTGGAACTTGTGTTTACTCCCGACGCCGTTACGGCGATAGCCGAAAAGGCAATCGAACTAAAAACGGGCGCTCGCGGTTTGCGTTCAATCGTGGAAAACTGTATGCTTGAAATAATGTATCGTGTGCCCACCGATAAGAGCATAATTAAAGTTGTTATAGACCGCGAATGCGTGCAAAACGGAACTATGCCGGAGCAAATATTCCGTAACGAGCAAAAAGCTTCCGCTTAAAAGTTGTCACGTTCGGTTTGTTGCCGAATATAGAAAATAACGGAAAAATAAAAATCTTCTTTGTTTTGTAAGAGCAAAGAAGATTTTTTTGCGGAATTTAAAACCTTTTGTCGTATGCGATTTTACTTTGCTTTCACAAGTTTTTCATTGCGAAAATAACGAGGCAAACCGCTTGTAACTTTTCTTGCTTTGTGATATAATAGTTAACGTGGAGAATTAAAGTATGGACGAAATGACTTTCAACGAACCGTCTAAGGCGGGTATGCCGCCGCCAAAGCCGTCGGTAAAAATGATAGTGCTTCGCGGACTTGTGGTGTTTCCGGGGCAGTCTATTGTGTTTGATTTGGGGCGCGATAAGTCAATCGTGGCTCTCAATAAGGCTGTGGAAAGCAATCAAGACATTTTTTTGGTGGCGCAAAGAAGACATAACGCCGCAAATCCCGCGCCCAAAGATATTTACAGGGTGGGGTGTTTGGCGCGCGTAAAGCAAATAACGAAGTTGCCCAACGACAGTTTTAGGGTGCTCGTGAGCGGAATAAAGCGTATGGAAATAGAAAGCTACGCTAATATTACGCCGTATTTCGAAGTATGTTTAAAAGAGTTTGTTTCGCGTCCGAGCGACCCTATTCTTGTGGAAGCCGCGAAAAGGCGGTTGTCTGAACAGCTCGAAAAATATAAAAAGCTCGAATCGAACTTTCCCGCCGACGCAATGCGCAGTCTCGATTTGCACGACACTAAGTCGTTCATAGGTCTCATGGGGACGCATTTATATCGCGACGACGGCGAAAAGCAAAAATTGCTCGAAACTCCCGACGAATACAGTCAGCTTGAAGACATATATGCCGTAATGGTGCGCGAGTGCGAAATTATGGCTGTGGAAAAGAAAATAAGTATTAAAGTGCGCGAGAATATCGACAAAAATCAACGCGAATATTACTTGCGCGAGCAGATAAAGGCGATTCACGACGAGCTCGGAGAAGATACCGACGAAATAGAGGATTACCGAAATAGAGCGAAAGCGCGCGCTCTCCCTGAAGAAGTTCAAAATAAGATAGACAAAGAGCTTGCCCGAATGAGCAAGATGAATCCCACTTCGCCCGAATCGGGGGTCAGTCGCACTTACCTTGATTGGTTGCTCGATATGCCGTGGACTGAGGAATCGGACGACAATCTCGATTTAAAACGCGCCCGCGAAATTCTCGACGAAGACCACTACGGACTAGAAAAGGTGAAAGAGCGTATTGTGGAATATCTTGCGGTGCACCAACTCACCAAAAATCTTAAAGGTCCCATTTTGTGTTTTGTTGGGCCTCCCGGCGTGGGAAAAACTTCGGTTGTGTCGAGCATAGCTCGCGCGGCGGGAAGAAAACTCGTGAGCATGAGTTTGGGCGGAGTGCGCGACGAAGCCGAAATACGCGGTCACAGACGCACCTATATAGGCGCTCTTCCGGGCAGAATTATAAGCGGAATGAAGCAAGCCGACGTTATAAATCCCGTGTTTTTGCTTGACGAAATCGACAAAATGTCGTCCGATTTCAGAGGCGACCCTGCGTCAGCCATGCTCGAAGTGCTCGACCCCAACCAAAACAACGCCTTTAAAGACCATTACCTCGAAGTGCCTTACGACCTTAGCAAAGTAATGTTCGTGACTACGGCGAACAGTCTTGAAACCATTCCCGCGCCTCTACTTGACCGCATGGAAGTTATAGAGCTTTCGGGCTACACCTACGAGGAAAAGCTCGAAATAGCGAAAAGGTATCTTGTGCCAAAGCAACTTGCAGCCAACGGACTTTCGGAGAGCGCGGTGAGCATTCCCGATTCCGTTTTAATGCAGATTATAGCGGGATACACCCGAGAGAGCGGCGTGCGCAATTTGGAACGCGAAATCGGTACCGTTATTCGCAAAATAGCAGTTAAAGCGGTGGAAAACGGTAAAGACAATATAGGGCATTACGACGTGACGAAAGCCGACCTTAAAGAATATCTCGGAGTTACGAAATTCACCGACGAGCGTAAAAACGACGCCGACGAGGTTGGACTTGCCACAGGGCTCGCGTGGACGAGCGTGGGGGGAGTTACCCTTAATATAGAAGTAGCGGTTATTCCCGACGGCAAGGGCGAAATTATTCTCACGGGCAGTTTGGGCGACGTTATGAAAGAATCGTGCCGCACGGCTCTCACGCTTGTACGCTCTCGCGCCGAGCAATATGCCATTCCGCTTGAAAAGTTCACTAAGTGCGATATTCACATTCACGTGCCCGAAGGAGCAACTCCTAAGGACGGACCGAGCGCGGGAATAACTATGGCAACCGCTGTTTTGAGCGCGCTATGCGGCAGAAAAGTGAACAGGAATGTCGCTATGACAGGCGAAATAACTTTGCGCGGCAAGGTGCTTCCGATAGGAGGATTAAAAGAGAAATCGTTGGCGGCTTTCCGAGCGGGAGTTAAAACAATAATCATTCCCAAAGGTAACCGTAAAGACGCCGAAGAGCTCCCGGCCGAAGTGAAAAAGAACGTTAAAATTCTTTGCGCCGAAACTATCGACGAAGTTTTCACGTCGGCTTTGGTGTAGCGGCAAATTTATGAAAATTACGAATGCCGAGTTTATAACGAGCATAGCGGCGCTTTCGAAATATAAAGAAGCGTCCGCACGCTACGAATGCCCCGAAATTTGCGTTGCGGGGCGTTCTAACGTGGGCAAATCGACGTTTATAAATTGCATAACGGGAAGAAAGAAGCTTGCAAAAGCGTCGGTTACTCCGGGTAGAACGAGGCTTATAAATTTGTTCGATTTAAATCGTGGCGCGCTCGTACTTGCCGATTTACCCGGTTACGGATATGCCGCCGCACCAAAAAGCGAGCGCCAAAGTTGGGCTAAACTTATAGAAGGCTATCTCGGCACGTCCGAAAAATTAAAACGCGTGTTCGCTCTTGTTGACATAAGGCACGAACCTACCGCGCTCGATAAACAGATGCTGAAATATTTGTATGCCTATAATATTCCGTTTAACGTAATCGCCACGAAAGCGGATAAGCTTTCAAAGTCGCAAATTCATGCCGCCGTGCAAACGGTTTCAACTTCTCTTGCGGTGGGGCGCGACGATATTATAGTGTTTTCGAGCGTGAACGGTACGGGGAAAGAAGAGGTTGAATCGGTTCTCGATTCCGTTTTGAGTATTTAATAGAAAAAATAGTGTCATTTGTTTCCTCTCGCGCATAAGTATTGCTATATGTGTTGCGGGAGGTTTTTTTTATGGCAAACACGTTGAGAGCGGGCACAATTACGGGGAGCCCTACGGCGGGACTGTGCGAAAGAATGTGCATAGAAGTGAAAAGGGTATACGACGGTTGCAAAGAAGTTTTCAATAATCAATCGTACGTTTTGGAACTTACGGGAATACCTCCGCAAGCCGCTTCGCCGTTTACGTTTGTGGAGGCGGTGAATTACGGAACAACCGCATTTGAAAACGTAAGCGTCACTTCGCTCGAAAACGGGAGAGCTCGCATATCGGGCGATGTCGTTATTCCCGTGTTGGTCACGTTTACCGACGCGCACGGCAGCGCTTACACTGCAACGAGCACGTTGCGGCTTCATCGCGATACGGTGCTTAGCGTTCCCGCGCCGACGATTGCGCCGTACACGGTGGAAGTTTTTTCGGCGTTTGTGAGCAGGATAGGCAGCTTTATAAGCGACGGCTCCGTTTCGGTGAGCGCTTGCCTTGTGCTTATAATTAAAGTAATAGTAATAGCCGACATTCTTGTGCCGACCTACGGGAATTGCGTTTATCCCGAATGCGTGGATTGCGGCGACGTTTGCAACGAATTTTTGTCGCTCCCGCTATTTCCCTAATTTTTACCGCGCAACAAAAGCGTTAGGCGCGGCGGCAAAATAAACGCTTGCGTTTGTTCGTTAAAAATGATATAATGGTGCAATGAAAGTTTATGCAATAAGCGATTTGCACTTATCGGGCAATAACCCCAAGCCCATGGATATTTTCGGAGGCTCTTGGGCTAATTATATGAGTGAAATTGCCGACGATTGGCGCAAAAAGGTGACTGCCGACGACATTGTGTTAATAGCGGGCGACATAAGTTGGGCAATGAGTTTATCGGACTCTTTGCCCGATATTAAAACGGTGTGCGATTTGCCGGGCAAAAAAGTTTTTATAAGAGGCAATCACGACTATTGGTGGAAAGCAATCGGCGCCGTTCGTTTCGCTTTGGGTAACGGCGGTTTTGCTGTGCAAAACGATTGCGTGAGAATAGAAAATATTTTGATTTGCGGGAGCAGAGGGTGGACGACTCCCGAAAATGCGGGAAATGTAACTGCCGAAGATAAAAAGATTTACGAGCGCGAGGTTCAAAGATTTATTTTGTCGCTTACCGCTATGCAAAAAATGCGGCATGAAGAAGACAGAGTTGTGGCTATGATACATTATCCGCCTTTTAACAGCAGGCACGAGCCGTCGCCTTTTACCCGTTTGTTCGAAGAGTACGGCGTTAACGCCGTTGTGTACGGGCATTTGCACGGAAATCACGGCAGGGCGTGTTTGCATAAAACAATGGGGGGCATCGATTACTATTTAACTTCTTGCGATTTGGCGGGGAATAAGTTGGTCGAAATTTTTTGATTTTTTTGTGCGCGATTATAAAAAAGCGTCGAACAGACTGCGTTCGGCGCTTTTTCTCTGTAAAAATTTTAAAAGATTAAAAACAATTAAAGCGTGGCGATAATTTCTATTTCCACGAGCGCGCCCATAGGCAAAGACGCTACGCCCACGCAAGAACGGGCGGGAGGCTCGAAGCTGAAAAAGTTTGCGTATTCGGCGTTTACTTCGGCAAATTTAGACATATCGGTGAGGAAGATAGTTGACTTAACCACGTTCGCCGCCGTAAGCCCTTTAGAGGCAAGTAATGCGTCTATGTTTTTGAGAACTTGTTTGGTTTGCGAGGCAAAATCTTTGCCGCTCAGTTCGCCCGTTGCGGGGTCAATCGCTATTTGCCCCGAGAAAAAAATCAATTTTTTGAGTTCGATGCCCTGAGAATAAGGACCTATCGCTTTGGGGGCGTTCGGCGTGCTTACAACCGCGCGAAGAGTATCCTTTTTCTTATTTTTTTTGTCTTTCATATTCGTTTCCTCGTTTAATTTATTTATTTCCGATAATTATGCCGCGATTGTCGGGTATAATCAGAAAACCGTTTTGCTCGAGCGCGTTAATGAGTTTTTTTCCGTGCTCGAAGCCGCTCACTTCGCAAGCTATATGCAAAATAGTTTCGTTTAAGCTGAGTTCGGTGCTCATGCGGTCGTATTGAACTGATATAATATTCGCTTGTTGCGCGCCCATTATGCGCGAAAAGCTTTCCAAGCTTCCCGGCTTATCGGTGAGAACGACAGAAAATTTCATTTGCCGCCCTCTGCTCACGAGACCCTTTTCTATAATCTTATGAATGAATCCCACGTCTATATTGCCGCCGGAAAGCACGCAAGCTATTTTTTTGTTTTTCAAATGTTTTGCTTTATGCGATAGGGCGAGGGCGAGCGAGGTGGCTCCCGCAGGTTCCACAACTTGTTTCGTTCTTTCGAGCAACTGAATGATTGTGGATGCGATTTCGTCGTCGGATACCGAAAACACTCCGTCGGCATATTTGTTTATAATATTCGTGGTAAGAATGCCGGGATTTTTCACGGCAATACCGTCGGCTATTGTATATACGCTGTCGGTTGCGGTATGTTTTTTCAGTTCGAAAGTGCGCTTAATGGCATCGGCGCGCTCGCCTTGAACGCCTAACACTTCTATTTTGGGATTTATTTGCTTGATTGTGTAAGCTATTCCCGCAAACAGACCGCCTCCGCCGGCGGGAACTATAATCGCGTCGAGGTCGGGCATTTGCTCTATAAGTTCGAGAGCTATTGTTCCTTGTCCTGCTATAACGTCCTCGTCGTCGAAAGGATGCACGAAAACGGCATTTTTTTCTTTGGTGAGTTTAACCGCCGCGCTGTATGAATCGTCGTAGCAGTCGCCGCTTAGCACAACTTTTGCGCCGTAGCTTTCGGTGGCGGCTATTTTCGCTATCGGAGTGGCGAGAGGCATAACTATATATGCTTCTAACCCGAGTTCACGCGCCGCATAAGCCACGCCTTGCGCGTGATTGCCCGCGCTTGCCGCCACAACGCATTTAGCGTCGGTTTCTTCCGAAAGTTTTTTGATTTTATTGTATGCGCCTCGCACCTTAAACGAACCCGTTTTTTGTCTGTTTTCGCATTTGAGCCAAATGTCGGCTTCGGCAAGCTTTGAAAACGTGTCGGAGTGTTCGAGACTTGTGAGGTGAGTAATTCCGCGTAATCGCTTTTGCGCGGTGTAAACATCGTTTAAATTCATTCGTTACCGCCGTATGTTTTTGTATTTATATTATATCATTAAAATACAGTAAAAAGCAAGCTTTTATTTAACGGCTTGTAAAAGAGGAAAATGTAACTATTAAATTATATAGACGCAAAAGTAATAAAAAAAATCAAAAAAATCTAATAAAATGGGCAAAAATGTTTGCAAGTGGGCAAAGATGTGTGTTATACTATTAAAGTAATAGCGAAAGAGTTGTTTTTGCGTTGCAAACGAAAAATCGCTTCCGCGAGAGCGAAAGGAGGTTAAGGCATGTTTTTCGGCGAGTACAGACATCAAATAGACGAAAAAGGCAGAATACGTATTCCGTCTAAGCTCAAAGCAATGCTCGGCGAGCATCCGTTTATAACGCGTAGCGGCAGCAACAGTCCGAATAAGTGCCTTATTGTGCTTCCCGAAAAAGATGCGGCGCGAATATTCGACGCCGAATTCGGAGCTCTTAACGTTCTTACCGACGACAGCAAATCGGTGCGAGTTATGGCGTCGAGCGGCTTCGTTGCCGAAGAGGACAAGGCGGGAAGAATTTTGCTTCCTCAAAGACTCATGGAACACGCGGGGCTCACTAAAAACATAGTGACGCTCGGTGCGTATAACAGAGTTGAAATTTGGGACGAGGAAAGTTGGGACGCATACTCCAAAGGGGAGAACGAGCAAATCGCCGAAAGCGGAGAAGGACACGGAAATGAGTGAATACCACGTTCCCGTAATGCTCTCCGAAACGGTTAACGCCTTGCAAGTCGGAACGGGAAAATTATACTTCGACGGTACGCTCGGCGGCGGAGGTCACACGGGCGAAATACTCCGCAGAGGCGGCAGGGTTATAGCCACCGACCGCGACATGGAAGCAATCGATTTTTCGAGAATGAAGCTTTCGCAAATAGCCGATTACAACGGAAAATACACGATAGTAAAAGACAATTTCAAAAACGTGCTCGAAGTGCTTTCGTCAAACGAAATAGACGCGTTAGACGGCGCCGTGCTCGATTTGGGAATATCGTCGCATCAAGTTGATGAAAATCTCAGAGGATTTTCTTACAGCGGCAACGGTTTGCTCGATATGCGCATGGACCGCGACCAATATCTTTCGGCAATGACGGTTGTGAATGAATACACCGAAGAGGAATTGTCGAGAATTATTTACACTTACGGAGAAGAGCGCTTTGCTCGAAAGATTGCACGTTCGATTATAGAGGCAAGAAGCAAGTCGCCTATCGAAACCACTAAACGTCTTTCCGACATAATAAAATCATGCGTGCCCGAAAGCAAAAAGGGCGGACATCCCGCAAAAAAGACTTTTCAGGCGCTTAGAATAGAAGTGAACAACGAATTGTCGGGTTTGGGCGAGGCAATATGCGACATAGTGAGCAAGCTCAAAAGCGGCGGGCGTATAGCCGTTATATCGTTTCATTCGCTCGAAGACCGCATTGTTAAGCAGACACTCAAAACGCTTTCGGTAGATTGCATTTGCGACAAGTCGCTTCCTGTTTGCGTGTGCAATCACAAGGCAAGCGTAAAGCTTATAGGAAAGTATAAGCCGTCGGCTGAAGAGGCCGCTAGAAATTCAAGATGTAAAAGCGCTACTTTAAGAGTGGCGGAAAAAATTTAGAAACTCAAAACGACGCTTTTTTAAAGCATAAACTGGGCAAAAGGAGCATAAAGATATGGTAAATAAGAGAAGAAGTATTAAAACCGAACAAGACAGGTTCGGCGGTTATGCAATTCAAACCTCTCAAAGATTTACTACCGACGAAGATTTTGAAAGCGCTCCTATATCGGAGCCTTCGAGAAGATTCGATTTTCGAGTAGGCTCGGACGAGCTCTCGCTCGGCTCCGCGCCGACGTATTCGGAGCCGTTGAATTACGCAAGCGGCAGAAACTCTTTTGCAAACGCTCCGTATCAAGAAACTTATTCTTATAGTGAGCAAAGCAAAATTCGTGAAAACGACGTATTAGAGCAACCTCGCGCGGCGGTTGCTCAAAAACCTTCGGTAATAGAGTATTCCACAAGGCAGGATTATGCGGGAACCACAGGTTTCATGCAAAACCCCGTAGCCACGCCGAGCTATTCTAAAACTCGCCGCAAAAGAGAAAAAGAAGATTTAATGCCGAGCATACGCACTCGCGCTTACGGACAACCCGAAGCGCTCGACGCGGAAAAAGAGGAAGAAAAATCCCGCCCGCGCGAAAGAGCGAAGATTTCGGGCAAGTCGAAAGCGGCGCTTGTAGTATATGCGGCTGTGGTAGTGATTTTGGCGGTTATGGTTATAGCAACCGGGCTTGCGGTAAGCAATATAAATGCGCAGGCATCCGCGCTCGAAAACGAAATAACCGCGAAGAACGCTCGAATAATCGAGCAGAATTCTGAAATCGCCCGTCTTACCGACCCCGACAGAATTGTGGGCGCGGCTGTGGGCGATGGTATGGAGAAAATCAAAACGCCCACAGAGGTTAAGCTCATTCCCACAACCGAACCGGTGAACTACGAAGGAAGAACAAATTGGTTTGATAAATTTTGCGACTTTCTGAGTAAAATCATCGGAGGATAAATTTTTTAAATTGAATAACGTACCGAACAGCACTGTTACAACGCGAAAGAGGTTATTGATACTTATAATATCGATAACCTTTTTATTTTGCGTCTTATTCGGAAGATTGGGCTATTTGCAACTTGTCGCGAGAAAAGACTTGCAGTCTCGCGCCGCCGAGCAATGGTATCGCGATTTACCGCTTGCCGCGCCGCGCGGAAAAATTTTGGACTCAAACGGTTCCGTGCTTGCCGATAACCGAGAGGTGTATAGCGTGTATGTGCGCCCCAACGCCGTAACCGATAAGCAAGCCGTTGCCGCCGCGCTTTCGGGACACCTCAATTTGGTATACGATAAGCTCCTCGAAAAAATCAGCTCTTCGCGCGTCAGCGAAATTACCGTAAAACGCGCGGTGGAAAAAAACGTTGCCGAAGCTATTCGCGCTCAAAATCTTGACGGAGTATATTTTACTCTCGACTCGAAGCGCTATTATCCTGCGTCGAACTATCTTTCGCAAATACTCGGGTTTACTAACATAGACAACGTGGGGCAAAACGGACTCGAAGGATATTACGACGAATATCTCAAAGGAGTGAACGGTTTCGCTTACACCGCTACCGACATAAAAGGGCATGAGCTCGAAAACAACGTGACAAAATACGTTCCCGCAATTCCGGGTTGCGATTTGACATTGTCGCTCGATATGGGTATTCAATCGTTTGCCGAGACGGCTGTGTCTAACGCTATTGCCGACCATAACGCGAAAGGCGCGTATATGCTCGTTATGGACTGCAACACGGGCGGAATACTCGCTATGGCGAGCGCTCCCGGTTTCGACTTGAACGAGCCGCCGCGCGACGACCTTAATATGCTCAACGCGCTCAGCAAAAATAAGATGATTGTCGACGTGTACGAGCCGGGCTCCACGTTTAAAATTTTCACAACAGCCACAGCTTTGGAAAACGGATCCGTTAGCGAAAACGACCGTTTCTTTTGCGGCGGCGCTCGGCAGGTTGACGGGCAGAGAATAAAATGTTGGCGAAGCATAGGTCACGGCTCGCAAGATTTGGGCGAGGGCGTGAAAAACAGTTGCAACTGCGTGTTTATGGATTTGGCATTAAGGCTGGGCACCGATAAACTTTACGACGGCATACGCAATTTCGGTTTCGGGAGCAAAACTAACGTTGATTTTTACGGCGAGAGCAGAGGAATTTTAATGCAACAGTCCGCAGTTAAAACCGTAGACCTTGCGAGAATAGGATTCGGGCAGGCTGTGGCTGTCACTCCGTTGCAACTTGTTACGGCGGTGTCGGCGGCGGTAAACGGCGGAACGCTGTACGAACCGTATTTCGTGTCGCAAGTCACAGATTACGGCGGTAAGCTGATTTACGAACGCGAGCCAAAAGAGGTGCGAAAGGCGATTTCGTCGAGCACTTCGGTAAAGCTTAGAAATATGCTCGAAAAGGTTGTTAGCGAGGGCGGCGGACATAAAGCGGGCGTTGCGGGCTACCGAGTAGGCGGCAAAACGGGCACCGCTCAAAAATACGAAAACGGGCACATAGCGCAAGGCAAATACGTTTCGAGTTTCGTCGGTTTTGCGCCTGTCGAAAATCCGCGTTACGTTGTTGCGATGATTGTAGACGAGCCGGGCGGATATATGTATTACGGAAGTCTTGTGGCGGCGCCTTATGCGGGTGAAGTGTTTAAAAAAATATTCGATTATACCGCTCTCGCGCCGTCGCAAATCGAAGCGCCTGCCGAATTGGTAAATATGCCCGACGTGCTCGGAATAAGCCCCGACGAGGCGGCTAAACGTCTGTCGGAGTGCGGGCTGATATTCGAGTCGGACGGAGACGGCAAAACGGTGACGTCTTGCGTGCCGATACCGGGCACGCAAATTCCTAAGGGCGACGTTGTGCTGATTAGAACGGAATAATAAGAAAACGAACGTAAATCAAAAGCGGAGAACGCACGGGTGAAATTATGAAACTTAAAACGCTTGTAAAAAAATGTAATGCCGAATACGGCGATATAGAAATAGAAATGCTGTGTCACGAGGCAGACAAAGCGGAAAACGGCAGTTTGTTTTTCTGTCTTGCGGGAAGCAAAAGCGACGGCCACGACTTTGCCGCGAAGGCGGCGGAGCGCGGCGCGTCCGCCGTCGTGTGCGAGAGAATGACCGATGCCGAATGTCCGCAAATTGTGGTGCCGAACACGCGGGCTGCTTTCGCGGAGGCCGCTTCGACGTTTTACGGCAATCCGTCGAGCGAGCTGAAAATGTTCGGCATTACGGGAACTAACGGCAAAACTACCACTTCTTACGTTCTTGCGGAAATACTTCGCGAGGCGGGCGAGGAAGTTGGGCTGATAGGAACAAACTGCATAAGATACTGCGGGCACTGTGAAAGCGCCGTGCTTACAACGCCCGACCCCGTAGAGCTAAACTGCGTTTTGCGCAAAATGAAAGATTGCGGTGTGACGAGCGTAGTAATGGAAGTTTCGGCGCACGCTCTCGCTCTCGATAAGATTTTCGGCATAGAGTTCGAAGTTGCGGGCTTTACAAATCTTTCGCAAGACCACCTCGACTATTTCGGCGATATGGAAAGTTATGCTCGCGCCAAAGAAAAGCTGTTTAAAAAAGGCGCTTGCAAATGCGCTGCCGTTAACGCCGATGACTCACTCGGACAAAAACTTTTGCGCGACGCCGAAATCCCTATGCTCGGCTACGGCACGATGAATCCCGCCGACGTGTTCGGCATAGATTTAAAGATGAGCGCCGAAGGGCTTAGCTACATAATAAACCTGTCCGACGATATAGGCGAGATAAAATTTGCGTTACCCGGAAGGTTCAATATGTATAACACTCTTTGCGCCGCCGCTATGGCAAAACTTGCGGGAGTGGGGTTTGCGGATATTTTGCACGGCATACGCTCATTGAAGAGAGTTGACGGGCGCTATAACGTTATAAACACTGCCAAATTCAGCGTAATAATAGATTTCGCGCATACCGACGACGGACTTTGGAATATAATAACGTCGGTGAAAGAATTTGCGCCCGCACGCATTATCACCGTGTTCGGTTGCGGCGGAAATCGCGACAGAACGAAGCGCAAAGTAATGGGTAAGGTTGCGGCGGAACTCAGCGATTTAACGGTTATAACGAGCGACAATCCTCGCTACGAGGAACCTTCGGATATTATTGCCGACGCATACGAAGGCGTGCCCGAAAATAAGCGCGAATACGTGTTTACCGAACCCGACAGAAAAAAAGCGCTAAGGCTTGCGCTCGGCATGGCGGAGAGCGGCGACATTGTGCTCGTTGCGGGCAAGGGCGCCGAACGCTATCAAGAAATCAAGGGCGTGAAATACGAATACAACGACGAGGAATATATTATGAGCTTATTGCAAAACGGGAGAGCTAATGATTAGAATACTTACGGCAACTCTTGCGGCATTCGCGATTTGCGTGGCGGTTATGCCTCTTGTTATTATGCTCGGCAAACGTCTTAAAGTGCGGCAAACAATACTTTCGTATGTGGACAACCATATAAGTAAAAGCGGAACGCCCACTATGGGCGGGATAGGGGTTATGCTTGCGCTATCCGTTTGTTGTCCCGCGTTTTCGAGTAAAGATAACACGCTAATGCTCGTAGCTCTTTTCGTTACACTCGGCTACGGAATAATAGGATTTATAGACGATTTTATTAAAGTGTTTTTCAAGCAAAACAAAGGTTTGAGCCCGCTTCAAAAAATTATCTTTCAACTGCTTATTGCCGTCATAGTGTCGGTATTCGCCTATAACAATTCGCTTGTGGGAAGCGTCATTTACGCGCCGTTCACGCTTAAAGAACTAGATTTGGGAATAGCGGCTATTCCGCTTTTTATGCTCGTGTTCTTGGCGTTTACAAATTCCGTGAACCTAACCGACGGACTCGACGGACTTGCGGGAAAAGTGTCGGTTTCTTATCTGTTCTTTTTCGCTATTATAATAGCTTTCGCGGCGTATGTATCGGGTGACGGAGCCATAGAAAACGAATTCGGAAATCTTATTTTGTATTGCGGCGTGCTTATGGGAGCGCTGTGCGGCTTTTTGTGCTACAACTGTTATCCCGCTAAGATTTTTATGGGCGACACGGGCGCGCTCGCGCTCGGCGGCGGTTTCGGTTGCCTTACCGTTATGAGCGGACTCGAACTAATAGCTCCAATTATAGGCGTGATGTTTGTGGCAACGAGCCTTTCGGTAATATTGCAAGTAATAAGCTTTAAGGCTACCAAAAAACGTATATTTTTAATGGCTCCGCTTCATCACCATTTCGAACGCAAGGGAATACACGAAAACCGTATTGTAACGGTGTATTCTTCCATAACTGCGGCGCTCGGAATTTTGACGGTGATTATAACGGCGGCTTGTGTTTTGTAAACTTTTAAAACGGTCTTTCCGTCATATAAACGGCTTTCGCGGCATAGTATTAGGTGGACAACTTAATCGATACGGAGAGAGCCGATGAATACGGAATTTAAAAACAAGCGTGTGTTGATTGCGGGCAAAGGCGTGAGCGGAAAAGGAGCGCGCGAAGCGTTGGAAGTTGCGGGCGCCGTGTGTGCCTATGCCGAAGACGAAAAAGAGTGGAGTAAATTCGGCGCGGAGCTTATAGTTGCGAGTCCGGGAATAAGCGAGGAACAACCGATTTTCGCTTTCGCAAAAGAAAATTCGATTCCTTTAATAGGCGAGTTGGAACTCGGCGCCATGCTGAACGTGCGACCGATTATAGCGGTTACTGGCACGAACGGAAAAACTACGGTTACTCAACTGCTCGGAGAAATTTTGCGGCGTTCGGGACGTAATCCCGCAGTTTGCGGCAATGTGGGAAGCTCGTTTTCGCTCGCGGCTTCACGCGGCGGCTACGATTGCGCAGTCGTGGAAGTTTCAAGTTTTCAGCTCGAAACAATTGTTTCTTTCCGCCCGCACATAGCGGTAATAACAAATATAACGCCCGACCACCTCGACCGTCATAAAACTATTGAAGCATATTGCGCGGCAAAACTTCGTATCGCCGAAAATCAAACCGAAAAAGATTTTCTCGTGCTGTCGCAAGACGATATTGCGCTCTGTTCGCTCAAAGGGCTCGCGCCTAAAAGCAGAGTGCTTTATACGTCGCTCAACCGAAAACTTAGCGGCGCTTATACATATAACAACGCAATTTATTACGATTGCGAGAGAATTTGCGGCGTTGAGCGAGTTAAACTCGAGGGGGAACACAACTTAAAAAACGTTCTCTCGGCAGTTTGCGCCGCAAAAGCGTTCGGGATAGATAATGCGAGTATTGTGGACGCGCTCACAAGTTTCGCCGCCGATTCGCACAGGCTTAGACTTGTGGCGCGAGTGCGAGGGAAAAATTATTATAACGATTCCAAAGGCACGAATATAGCCGCGTCGGTATGCGCCGCCCGCGCTATGAGCGGCACAACTTGCATGATTGTTGGCGGGAGTGACAAGGGTTACGAATACGACGAACTATTCGCTTCGCTACCTAAGCACGTGGTTCGAGTGGCGGCGGTTGGGCAAACGGCAAGCAAAGTTAAAAACGCGGCGTTGCGCGCGAACTTTGAAAACGTGCAAACTTTCAACGACTTTTCAAAAGCTTTCGAATGGGCGAAAGAGGGAGACGAAGAAAACGTGTTGCTGTCGCCCGCTTCCGCAAGTTTCGATATGTTTTCGTCTTACGTAGAGCGCGGCGAAGAGTTCGAACGGTTGGTGCGCAATGTCAAATAAGAAAAACGGTTTGTTACACGAAAGCAAAGGAGAATACGATTTTATTCTCACGTCGGTTACCGTGATGTTGGTGCTTTTCGGCGTGGTTATGGTGTATGCGGCAAGTAGCTACAATGCGCAAGTGAATTACGGCAATCAATATTTTTATATGTTTAAGCAACTTGTGGGCGCCGTTCTCGGGTTTGTGGCAATGACGGCTATGAGTTTTATAGACTACCATGTTCTCGGAAAGTTGCGTTTTGTTATTCTCGGAATTTCGATTTTACTGTTGGCGCTCGTTTTTATTCCCGGAGTGGGCGTGGAAAGCTACGGCGCGCGACGTTGGATAAACTTGCCGTTTTTCACAATGCAGGCGAGCGAAATAGCCAAATTCGGATTTATAATTTTTTCCGCCGCCTACATGGCGAAACATCACAAAAAAATGACTACGTTCAAGGGAATATTGCCTGTGCTCGGAGTGGGCGCGCTCATATGTTTGCTCATCATTTTGGAGCCGAACATGTCTATAACCATTTGCGTGGTGCTTCTCATGTTCGCCATGCTCTTTATAGGCGGGGCAAGAATAAAACATTTCTTTATTCTCGCTTTGCCCGTTGTGGCAATGGTGCCTCTTCTCATAATAGTCGAGCCTTACAGATTAAAGCGTATGCTCGCTTTTATCGACCCGTGGGCGTCTCCGCTTGGCGAGGGATACCAACTCATTCAGTCGTTTTATTCGCTCGGAAGCGGCGGACTGTTCGGGCTCGGGCTTTTTAATTCTCGCCAAAAATATCTGTTTTTGCCGTTTTCGGAAAGCGACTTTATATTCAGCATAATAGGCGAGGAGCTCGGGCTTATAGGGTGCGCGGTCGTTATGTTCGCTTTCGTGCTTTTAATAGCTCGCGCTATCCGTATAGCGCAAAATAGCACCGACAGATTCGGGTGCTATCTTGCGAGCGGAATCGCGTGCATTATCGCGATTCAAGTGCTTGTGAATATTGCGGTTGTTACGGGCTCCATTCCTCCCACAGGGCTTCCGTTGCCGTTTATCAGCGCGGGAAGCAGTTCGCTAATAGTGTTTTGCTCGGGTGTGGGAATTTTGCAAAGCATAAGTAGGCGAAGCCACAAAACGGTGAAACTTACTGCACGGCAACGTCGGAAGAAGTCGAAACGTTTGCCGACGAAGCCATGAAGCGATTGAACGACTTGCTTGATAGCACGCCTACGGCGGCGCATAACGCTATTATTGTGTCGGGAATAAAGAACACGCCGTTATATGCGAACGAATAAGCCCATAAGTGGTTTTGCCACCAACCGTCCCAAGCTATGTATTCGCCCCAAAACAGCACGCCGCTCAAAACGTGGCTTATATAGCGCACTGCGAAATAGCACGCAACGCCGATAAAGAAAGGAACGTGCGCGGCAAGCTGGTGCTTTCCGTCGGTAATGATTTTATTATAACGGCTCTGACGGTAAGAGAACACTCCGAGAAATGCGAGCGAAAGATAGGGAATAGCGTAGTCGAGCACCGCGCTCATGGGGTGCACGATAGACGGACTTTGGAAAAATTGCAGAACGGTGTATGACACAGTGACCACAAGTCCTTTGAAAAATCCGAAATAGTAACAATAAATCATAATGGGCAAAACGGACGCAAAAGTTATCGTGCCGCCGTAAGGCAAACCTATGCCGAGAAAAGAAAGAGCATACGAGGCGGCAAGACAAATTGCGCCGTAAGTTAAGTCTTTGGTGCGAATAACGTCGCGTTTGCCTTTGGCTTTAAGCGCGAAGTAGGCGATAAGCGTGCCCGCTATTAGCGCGACGAACAGGCAAATGCATAAAATGAGCGTGGCTCGCAACATTGTGTCGGCTTCTTTGAAGTCGTCGAAATCGAAGAGCTTATTTGCTCCGAACAGGGTGGAAAACGGTTTATACAAAAGGACCTCCTTTATTACCGAAGCCCGCACGGACAAAAAACGAACCGACTCGGTAGTCGGTTCGTTTGCCGTAATAATTGCATGAAAAAATTTACAATCGACAAGCTTCCCTACGCGAGTGCTAACTCACAGGTTCAAAGGGACCAACGACTTGCCGTCGTTATCTCAGCCGCAGCGTTTTGCAGCGCCCCCAGCGGTAATCACGCTAATAATATATCGCGAGTTTGCGGCGTTTGTCAAGCGATTACGGGCGTATTTTCGAAATGGTCGTTATTTTTCTTGCATAAATGAGCGCAATGGGGTATAATTGCGTTATGGCGTATATCAAGCGGACATTTAAATATATGTTCAAAACGTTCGGAGCGCTTTCTCTCGTGTGTTTGCCCGCCGCCGTATTGCTCGGTATTTTCACAAAGCCTATGGCGTCGCTTGCCTATCTTGTGGAGTATTCGAAAACGTATGTTAAAGGTTTCCCCGATGTGTTTTGGCTCATTTTCAATAAGTACGCCACAAAATACGTTTATCCGCTTATTTTGATTTTTTTGGCGTTGATTTTTTGCACGTCGCTTGCTCTTTCGGTTATTGAAAAGCATTTTCGCGTCGGAAAAATAATGCTTGTTTCGCCGCTGAAACAAATAAACAATTATTTTCTCCCCGTGCTCATTTCGTTTTTTATTCTGTCGTTCATTCTCGCTCTTTATGGCATGATACAATGCGGACTATTAACGCTTTTGCACATGCTCATGAGCGGAAAAGGATTTCCTACGGCTTTCAACATGATTATCGCGTCGATTTTGTCGGTTGGGCTCTTCGTGCTTGCCGTTTTCGCGTCTTGTTCAACAATGTATTGGACGCCTATGATGGTTATATACGGATTTTCTTTCGGCGATGCGGCGGCTTCGTCGCTTAGGCTTATAGATAAAAAAAGCGGCGGTATAATTTTGGGACTTTTAACGCCGTTTGCAATCGTTGCGGTTCTTGCGAGCGTTGTGTCGTTTGTCGGTATAAGTTATGTTCGCATAGCGCTCGGCGTTGTGCTTTATTTATTTCTCATAATGTATCTTGTGTCGTATATCATGATTTCCATGTTCGACCTTTCGGGGATGGAACGTCGCGACGAAAAACGCGCGGTAGGCGGTAATTGAAATGGCGTTTAAAAATGCGTTAAAAATGCTTGTGAGCAAATTCGGGCTTATGTGGGTGCTGTTGCTGTATATTATAATTACGGGCGCAATAGTGGTGAGTTTGAGTTTGCCGTTTGCGTTTCCGGTGCTTCGCGCATTTAAAAGCGAAGGCGTGGGAAAACTTGTTTCAACTCTTTTTTCGGCTTCGGCAATAGGCGAGGGTATAGACATTTGGTTCGACAACGCCTATGCGGTTGTGCGCGCAATGAAAAACAGTTTAATCAAAAATCCCGCCGCCGCTTTCAGTACGGGAGCGCTCATCGTTTTTGTGCTCATATTCGCGTACAGGTTCATTTTCGAGTTGTACGAACTTCCGCTACTCAACGTTTTGGAAGGCGCTATGTCGTCTAACGCGCGAATAGGCTTTACGGGCAGATATGTTTCGAATATAGGCAAGTCGTCCAAATTCGCTTTGGTTAAAATGCTCTACACGATAGTTTTCGATGCTATTATAATTTTGTCGGTGTATTGGCTTTTCGTGCTGTTTAACGTGCGAGTGCTCAAATTTTTTGCGCCGTTTGTTATTATGCTCGTGGTTTTGGTTCTGTTGGCATTTAGGTATTCGTTCATTTCCATGTGGGCGCCGAATATCGTTATTCGCGATGCCGGGATATTCCGCTCGTTTGGTTTTTCGTTTAAACGAGTGTTCCGCAATATGGGAAGCGTATTCACAACGTTTTTGATTTCGTGGACACTAATTATCGCAGTGAATTTGCTTGTGGGCGTGTTTACGTTCGGCGCGGGGCTAATTCTTACCGTGCCGCTTTCGGTGCTTTTTGTAAACCTTTTGAATATGACTGTTTATTACGGAAAGAACGGAAAACGCTATTATGTGGATTCTGCCACAGTAGTAACTCCGCCCGTAATAAATGAATAGTTTTTTGTTGCGTAGCTCGCAACGGGGAGCTTTTCTTTATACTAATGTAACTTTGTGAGTAAACAACGACGGCTTTTTGGTCACAAAAAGCCTTGCAAAAATGATAAAAGGGGAAGACACTTTCGATTGTGTCTTCCCCTTTTAAAACCCTTTTCCGCAACGATAAGGGGCTCTGCCCCTTAACCCCTCTTAACGGTTG
>CAMUKG010000010.1 GCA_947089425.1 uncultured Clostridia bacterium | reverse complement strand
GTGCGCTATACTTATCTATACTTATGCGAAAAACTCCCTATGGGAACTGCGGTAATAGCGGGGAGAATTTTTTTTGCAATAAAAAAATTCAACAAATTTTTAAAAAAGGTATTGACAAATTTATATTATGTGGTATAATGGAATATATAAATGACTCGCGTCATTTTAAAAATTTGCGGCGAACGAGTTGTTTGTTGCTTAAAAAAGGAGTTTTAAGCGAGCAGAAATGGTGACGAGAGCGGAAGTTGCATGTAGAGCGGGCGTGTCGGTTGGAACGGTGTCGAACGTAATCAACAAGAAAGCGTTTGTTAAGCCCGAATATGTGCAAAAAGTTAAAAAGGCGATAGAGGAACTGAACTACGTTCCCGATTTTAACGCCAAGAGTTTGGCTCGCCGCCGCAACAATCACATAGGCATAGCTCTTTTCGAAATGACGAATCCGTATCATGCCGAAGTGATACAAGGGCTCGAAAAGTATGCCGCCGAACACGACTATATAGTCACCACTTTTTTGCTTGACAACAACACCGACAAAAAGTATGAAGTTATATGCGAACGTCGGCTCGACGCGCTTGTGAACTTCATGACCAACGACTTGCCGCGAAACTTTATCGAGACGCTAAAAAGCCAGCAAACGGTGCTCGTGAACTTCAATCCGCAAGACAGTTTCGTGGTTATGAACGACTATTCGCAATCCATGCTCGAATGTATGCGGCTTTTGCACGACTACGGGCACACTAAGGTGGCTTACCTCAGCTCTATCGACGATATGCGTTATAAGGCGGATAAGCGCGGCGAAATATTTTTGACTAAGCGAGCCGAATTCGGCTTCGACTGCTCCGACGACCTTGTTTTCTGCAACGACGATTATATGTTGCATTCCGAAGAAATAGGCTATAAGCTTTGCGGCAGATTGCTTTCTCGGCGTTCGGACGTTACGGCTATATTTTGCATGAACGACCTTGTTGCGTTCGGGGCAATGCGCAAAATAAACGAAGCGGGGCTGTCGTGCCCGAGCGACATATCTGTTGTGGGGTGCGACGACATAGCGCTCGGCGCATATTTCAATCCGCCGCTCACCACAATGTCGTTCGACAAGATGAAGCACGGCGCGAATATAGCGAAAAAAATCATAGAAAAAATAGAAAACACTGAAAGTCCTTACGAACGAATAATCGTGGGCTCCGAACTTAGGTTGAGAGGTTCCATAACGAAATGCAGATACGAAAGATAAACTTACAAGAGCGGACTCCCGCAACCGTCAACGGGGGGGCTGAAAACTATGCGCTGATAATCAGCGCATGTAAAGAGAGAAGAAAAAGTTGCTCTCATTTTGACGCGCGTCATTTTAATGTCGCGTTTGTTTGCAATACGGCTCGCGCGCATATTTTGGGCGGGAGTCTTTTCGGCGTGTTGGTTTAGTGCGCGGAATCTTTTTGCGCACCCATAAATAAAAAAATCCAAATCGGAGGTAATCGAAGTGAAAATGTTGAAAAAATTGTCGATGCTCGGAGTATGCGCGCTTATGGCGGCGTCAATGCTACTCGGGCTTACGGGTTGCGAGGAAGTGAAAAATCCCAACTTAGACGAAAACGGGCAACCGAACCAAATAGTAACGGACATTGATTACGACGTTACCGCAACTCTTAAAGTTGCCTATAAATCGGAAAACAGCGAAAAAGCCATTGTGCAGTCGCTTGCCGACGGCTTTAAAAAGATTTTCAAGAACGTGACTGTGGAGCTCATTGCCTACAACGACGGCACGGCTAACGCAATTACAAAACTGTATAACGCCAAAACGATGCCGGATATTTTCATGTCGGATTCGTTCAGTATGCTCACGCTGTCGGCAAAAAAAGGACTGCTACTTGATTTTACCCGTTATATTGAGCAAGAAATAGAGGCGGGCACGTTCGCGTTAACCGACTACTACGACGCATATATGAAACTCGGGCAAATAGGTTTTGACGGTGCACAGTGCATGATTCCGCGCAGCGCCGACCGCGTTGTGTGCCACATAAACAAAATGCTTATTCGTGAGGTGGAACAAGAAACGGGTAAAGACATTTTGAGCAAAATTCACAACGGTTGGACGTGGGAAGAATTTTACGAAGTGTGCGACCTTTTGAAAGAGGGCTCCACGTTTAAAAAGAGCGGTCGTTTCCTTCTCGACGGCGAAATAAAGTGGGAAGCTGTTTGGAATCCCGTGTTTAAGTCGTACGGCGTGGAATACTTCGACAAAGACGGCAACGTGGCTATCGATTCGGAAGCGACAAAACAGGCTCTCGACCATTTTAAATACTGGGTTTCGCAAGGGTATTGCGCGTCGCCCACGAGCGGACAAAGCGCCGACTTCGAATACGGCAAAGGCGTGTTCTACTTTAACAGTATGGCGGCTTCGCAAGAAATCAAAACGCTCATAGAGGCTTATAAGGATACCAACAATGCGTTCACGGTTGAAAACGCTTCCGACGTTTACGACGTTGTGACGATGCCCGTAAAGGCGGATAAGCCGCTGATAGGCGCGGGCGCGGCGGGCTACTGCGGATACGCGGGCTCCGAAAACCCCGAGCTCGTGTGGCAGTTCCTTAAATTCATGCTCACCAAAGACGGACAAAACGCGATAGCCGATTCGGGCGTTAACTATGTTCCCGTGCGCAAAGATATGGCGGACTACACCGATTCGGAAAACAACCACTGGGGCAAAGGTTATGAAAAAATCAACCTGCAAGCCTTCGTTTATAAGTCGGGCGAACTCCTCGAAGACGGCACGTATAACGACGACTGGAATTGCAACACCGACTATTTCAACGTTAAAGGTTCGAAATATGCGGTAGACCTCAACGCGGGCGTTTCCACGTTCGTTACGTCGTATGCGGCGGGAAGCAAAACTTATGAAACGGTTCTCACCACTTTAAAGAAAACTTGGGATGCCGCGCTTAGAAAACGCTAAAAAGGAACGGTGTAAATGTCTGTAATTGTTCAAAACGAGCAAAACGAGAAAAAAGGTTTTCTCACGCCTCGCCGCCGCCGCGCGCTTAAAGGGTGGCTCACGGGATTTTTGTTTGCGTTGCCCGTTATTTTGGGTATTCTCATATTTTCCTACTATCCCGCGATTCAAACCTTTTTTTGGAGTTTCACCGATTTCAACGGGCTCGAAATCACCGAATGGAGTTTCTATCAATACGAATACATGTTCACAATCGACCCCGACATTTGGCGAATTTTCGGCAACACTCTTTTGTATGCTTTCGTGTCGGTGCCGCTCGGACTCGTGCTCGGTTACTTTTTGGCGCTTGCCGCCAACTTTAAGGTGAAAGGAGTTCCCGTTTATAGGTTGCTCTTCTATTTACCCGTAATTATTCCCGGTATTGTGAGCGGCATTTTGTTCAGCACGATACTCGGCGGCAACGAATTCGGCGTTATAAACGAAATATTGCACGCGCTCGGCATGAGCGCAGGCAAAAACTTCAAGTTCTTCCTTTCGGGCGAAACGGCAATGGGTTCGTTGCTTTTTATGGGAGTGTGGACGGTTGGCGGAAGCATGATTATATGGCTTTCGGCGTTTAAAAACATTCCCGACACTCTTTACGAAGCCGCCAAGCTCGACGGCGCAAACGCATGGCAACGTCTTGTTAAAATAACGCTCCCCATGTCTACCCCCATGATTTTCTACAATCTTATAACGGGCATAATAGGGGCACTTCAATGCACTACGCCGCTCGTAATCGACGCGGCGGGTATAACGGGCGCGCCCGGGTCGGGGTTCGATAACTCGCTGTATTTCGTGGCAATCAAGATATATAACGAGGCGTTCGGCGGCGGGGCTTACTACGCTTACGCGTCGGCTATCGCGTGGGTGCTGTTCGCGTTTATAGGAATACTCACCATCATTATTTTCAGCACTTCGAAATGGGTGTTCTACGGGGAGGAGGACTGAACATGGAACAAAATATTACGCTCGCTGGCAATATCCCCGTAGCCGCAAACGAAGATAAAATGCGTTCGGCGCGGCGCAAACGAATTATATTGAAAATAGTTCAATACGCAGTGCTTTCGCTCATTACCGTTTTCTTGATTTTCCCGTTTGTGGTAATGATTATTCGCAGTTTTATGCGCGACGGTTATTCGCTTGCCGAGTTTTCGGCGGCGTCCACTCTCAAAAATTGGAAAGATTTGTTTTCGGACGGGGCGTATATGACCCCGCTCTTAAAAACGGTGATTATAGTGGTTGTGAACGTGGTGATTATGCCGTTTGCGTCGAGCCTTTGCGCTTATTCGTTTGCTCGCACCAAATGGAAAGGAAAAGAACTCACGTTTGCGCTCATGCTTGCCACCATGATGATTCCCGCGTCTATCGTGCAACTACCTCTCTACGTGTTGTTTAGCAAGCTCGGTTGGCTCAACTCCGTTTTGCCGCTCACCGTGCCCAACCTGTTCGGCGGCGGTGCAATAAACATATTTTTGTTTAGGCAATACATTCGCTCGCTACCCAAAGAGCTCGAAGAGGCGGCTAAAATCGACGGAGCAAGCGCATTCACAAGATATGCGCGCGTAACGCTTCCGCTTTGCAAACCCATTCTCATCTTTGTGGCGGTGAACGCGTTTACGGCAAATTGGAGCGATTTCATGTCGCCTCTAATCTATATGACTTCGGAGGATAGCTATACGCTTGCCGTAGCTATCTACCAAAACACGGTCGGCGTTCGCGCGTCGGCAATAAACGTGAGAATGGCGGCAGGCGTGTTTATGTCGGTTCCTCCCGCAATCATCTTCTTGCTGTTTCAGAAAAATCTGATAGACGGCTTGACGGTTGGCGCGGTTAAGGGATAAATAAAATTTTTATAAGGAGAAAATGTTTATGAAAATCAAGGCAAAACGCATTACTGCGGCGTCGCTCGTTGCACTGCTGATTATAGCGGCAATATCGATGTTCGCGTTTATGCGCACGACGACGGCGAAAGCCGAAGAGGGGACACCGGGCGAAAGCTCGATTAAAATGATTATCGATGCTGTCGGCACTCCCGCCGCAAGACCGACGGGTAGCGCGGGCGGCGAGTGGTTGCAATTCCCCGTGCGGTTCGAGGGCTCGGCTGACGGACTGACACTGAGCGGCGGCAGAGATACTGAAGATGCTTTTCCGTTTGTAAATGGCGGAACAAATCCCGCTCTGATGCAAGAAGAAGCGAATTATCTCAGCAAAATCATAATAGGCTCGGTAGACGGCAACGGAGCATACAGCGAAAAATGCATAACCGAATATATCGGGCACGGTATAGATTGGATAGGAAGATTCGACGGCGGTAAAATCGTATTCTGTTTGACAACCGCGAATTATCCCACAAATATCCGTTCCGTAACCTTTAAGACGGGCTTTACCTGGTATACGGGACCTGCAAACGCGCCCGTTAAGATAGCGGAAACGGCGCTTACGCAAGACGTTTCTTTCTGGGTGGACGGTTACGGTTCGACAGGTCACGTCAGCGGCACCGAAAAGTGGCAAAGCCACGCAAGCTCGATTTCCGTTACCGACGCGCCGACTTCGGTTGCTGAGGGAGACCGTGTAGATTTTTCGGGTATGACGGTTACGGCTACGCTTTATGACGGCACTACTAAGGAGCTTTCCGCAGAAGAATATAAAATCAGCGATTACGATTATGTTAATACGGCTGCGGGCGGCACGCATAATATTACGATTTCGTATCAGAATTACTCGCATTCATTCGAAGTTGCGGTTACGGAAGTCGCAAGGACGCTTGACAGCATTACTTTGAATAAGACTGCCGTAACGGCGCGTCGTTACGAAACACCCGACTTGGCGGGACTTGTGGCAACGTTGCATTTTACCGACAATTCGACTATGGACGTTGACGTCACGAAAGATATGATTTCGTGCGACACGTGGGGCGAGCCCAAGTCGGCGCTTTCCACTATTGCAAGCCAACAAATGACTGTTTCATATACTCACGCGGGCACGACTAAGTCGGCAAATATCACGCTTAACGTGAGCGAGCCTGACACGTCGAAAGGGTTAAACGTTGAATACGAATATGAGAAAGCGAAAGCTGTGTATAATAACGGCGGTTATTTGGCGATATACGTTTACGGTAACGGCGTTACATTAAAAACGAATCAAATAGGCTCTTTGGAAAAGGCGGAAGCTCATGTTGCCGAATATTTGGAAATAACAAACGGCGGCACGACGAAGACGGCAAAAGAGTGGATTGCGGAAGATAAGTTCGAAAAGGTCGTTCTTTGGTCGAAAAGCAGAATAAGTTTGTATGCAAATAAAGAAGCCGCCGATAAACAAGCATGGTTACAAGGCGTGGAAAGAGTGACTTTCCTTGCGGGATACCAATGGGTTCAATCCGACGCCAAAAACTGGGAAAGCGGAACGGTCGACGAAAATAAAATTAAAGATTATTACACGGTTGAGAACGCCGTGTTCAAAGAAGACGTTACCGTTTGTTTGACTGCGAAAAAAACTACGACAAAAGGATTTAGCGCCATTTGGATTAGGTTTGCCGATTCTATTACCGCAACATACGCGGGCGGAGCGCTTACCGTAGGAGACGAGTTGGACACTATAAATTTGACTGTTAAGGCGAACGGCAACGGAAAAACTTGGACAGTTGACGAAAAGTATTACACGCACGATTGCAACACCGAAACTGCGGGAGAAAAGACGGTAACCGTTACTTATGCGAGCGGAGCCACCGCTACGTTTACCGTAAACGTAAGAAATGCCGCTTCCGTGCTTTCGGGCATCGAAGTTACTAAAAATCCCACAAAGACGACTTACGAATTCGGCGACTACGATTACAGTTGGGACGGCATAGAGATTTCGGCTGTTTACACCGTTACCGACGGTGATAACGTGAGCACCGAAAAGCGCGTTCTTACCGATGCGGAGCTTGCAACCGTAAAATTCGGAACGTTTAACGTGTTCGTTGCCGGCAAACAAAACGTGGAAGTGACCTACAACGAAAAGACGACTACTTTTGAAGCGGAAGTGACCTACGACGGAACCTACGGCATGACTCTCGACTGGTCGTTAGAGGCTCCGTTCTCGGCTGAAAAGAACAGCCGCAACATTACCGTTCGCGTCGATTTGTTCGGCAAAAACTCAGCTTCCATTCCCGCGAAAGCATGCATGGTTGCGGGCAGAGACGCTGCCGGCGGTGGTGGCGCTTTGGGCACTCAGCATGACTTTATTAAAACCATTGTGCAACCCGATTTTGCCGATTATATCGTTATTAACGGGTTGACCGCAACCGAATGGATGAAAAAGGGCGAAATTGAATGGATGGGTTGGTTCGGGCGTCAGCTTGTTATAACCCTAAATAACAAAGCTAATAAACTTTGTTACAGCGATTTGGACCCCAACTACAACGAAGAAACCGAAGGCGTTCAAATTATAGGCACGGTTTTGTTTAAAGCGGGATTGCAGTATTATTCGTCTACCGTAGACAACTGGCCTGCTGCAAGTAAAGAAAACGCGTCAAAAATCAAGCGCGAAAAATTCGCTTGCCTCACGCACGACGTAATTCTTTACAACAATAGCTACGACAACGAATGGTGCCGCGTATTGAAACAGGACGAAAACGGCAACACGCTCGAATCTTCGCTCACCGTGAAGACGGCGCCTTCCAAAACCGTTTATCAAATCGGCGATACGTTCGATTGCGCAGATATGGTGTTGCACGCGATTTACGAAGACGGCTTCGAAGAGGACATTATTGTTACCGACAGCATGTATTATTCCGAAGTCGAATTTGAAAAATCGGGCAAGCAAACAGTTACCATATACTTCTCGGACGGAACGATTGAATACGAAGTTACGGTCGAGGGCGACGACGGAGAGGGCGACAACAAACCCGGCGACGGCGACAACAAACCCGGCGACGGGGATAACGAGCCCGGCGACGGCGACAATCAAGGCGGCTCCGAACAGTCCGAGCCCGTTAAAAAGGTTCGTTGCGGTTCTGCCGTATCGGCGGATTTCGCTCTTTTGGGCGGCGCTATGCTTATAGCGTTTGCGGGCGTATTCGGCTTGCGTTTGCGCAAAAAAGGCAATAAATAATTTTTAAGAGAATGTTTTCCACGCAAGACACGCTCTTGCGTGGAAAATTTTCTACGATTTTATTACGGGAGGTTACTGTTAAAATAATGAGCAGATTGAAAAAAATTGTTGCGGTTTTGCTGTCGTTTTTAATGCTGTTTGCGCTCTTCGCTTGCGGCAACATAGACAATTCGGGCAATTCGAATAATCCCGACATAACCGTTCCGGGCGACGGCGACGATAATAAACCCGGCGACGGAGACAACAAGCCGGGCGATAACGAAACTCCGAGCGATTTCGTTCCGTACGACGAGAGTAAACGCATAGCCGACACGCGTTCGCTCACGGTGCAGGAGTACACAATGCTAAACACTACGGGCGTTGACGATTTCGGAAGAACGATTCTTACCGTAGACGGCAAAGAGAACGACGACAGATACGTGGGGCTTTTCTACTTTTTGTGGCTCGGCACTCACGCGCAAGGCAAAAAGATTTTCGATATTTCCAAAATCACCAAAGACGGAGCCGACAACGACGCTTTCCAAACCAACACTCCCGACACGCCGAACGGCTATTATCACCACTGGGGCGAGTCGGCTTTCGGATATTACAATTCCACCGATGAGTGGGTAATTCGCAAGCACGTGGAAATGTTCGTGGCGGCGGGAATAGATTTTCTCGTGTTCGACTGCACCAACGGCTACACTTATCAAAACGTGGCAAAAGTGCTCTTTAAAGTGCTTTTGGAATACCAAGCGGCGGGTTGGAAAGTTCCCAAAATCATGTATTATCTCGCCACCCCGAGCAGTTACCTTACATGCTTGAAAGAGGTATATAACTTCGCTTACGCTACCGACACATATAAATCGCTGTGGTTCTGTCCCGACGGGAAGCCGCTAATCACTATGCACCAGGATTTTTACGATAAAGGCGCGGCGCAATATTACGGGCTGAACATGAGCGACCCCGTCGAAAAAGCAATGTTCGAGCTTTTCGAATTTAAGGCTCGCCAGTGGCCTAACGAAGCCCCCGAAGAAGAGGGCGTGCCTTGGATGGATTTTAACTATCCGCAATACAATCACAACGGTTGGATGAACGTTTCGATAGGACAACACGTTACCATTCGTTTCTCCGACCTCGTGGGAACTCAGGCGCGCGGCTACGACCCCGTGAATATGCTTACCGACCATTCGCGTTGGAGAGAGGATATTAACTTTCAAGGACAGTGGCAAACGGTGCTCGACGATAAAGAGAACGTGCGTTTCGCGTTTATTACGGGTTGGAACGAATGGATAGCAATCAAAATGAAAGACGCCAACGGAGTTTATTTTACCGTAGACACTTACAATGCCGAGTATTCGCGCGACATAGAGCCGTCGGAAAACAACGGCGACAACACGTATCTTTTAATGGCGCAGAAAATTCGCGAGAATAACTACACCGAAGCCAAACACTATATTTACCCCAAAACGACAATAGACGTAACGAAAGAAGACGAAGCGTGGGAAAGCATTAAGGCGGAATACGCGGACTTTACAAACGATTGCAAAGACCGCGACGCAAAAGGCTACACCTACGACAAAATTCTTACGCCCAAATACGTGGATAGGTCTGGCAGAAACGACATATCCACGATAAAAGTCGCGCGCGACGACGAATACGTTTATTTCCGTGTGACGGTTGCGGGCGAGAAGATTACCGACTACCAAAACGGCGACAAAGGTTGGATGAATATTTGGCTTAAAACCCAAAACGCAAAAGAGAGCTACAACGGCTACAACTTTGTGCTCAACCGTTCGGTGAACGGCAACAAGAGCGTTATTCAGAAAGCGAGCGGCGGCAAGCTGGTTGATTGCGGCACTGCGGACTTATACCTTGACGGCAACGTTATGGTGGTGAGAGCGAAACTTTCCGATTTGGGACTAAGCTCCGCGAACTACGATATCGAGTTTAAAGTTACCGACAACGTGAGAGAAGCCGATATATTCAACTATCTCGATTATTACCGCACGGGCGACTGCGCTCCGATAGGAAGACTCAACTACAAGTACGGCTATTAAAATTTTCGACCAATGAATAATTTGTTTTTTTTGCGGAATATAAAAAGAAAGGCGGCGGTTATTGTAACCGTCGCTTTTTCGTGTTCGCCGAATGAGTTTGTTTATCGAGGTTGCGCTCCCAAAAAGAAATAACAAAAAATTATTTTAAGCAAGTGTTGCCGTAGCTGTCGGTGGCAACGAGAAGCTCGACGTTTTCTATATACAGTTTGCGCACCGCTTCGCAACCGAGTTCGGGATACGCCACAAGTTCGCAACTTTTGATTTTATGCTTATAAAGAGCGCCCGCGCCGCCTATCGCGGCAAAATATATTGCGCCGTTTCGTTTAATTGCTTCGTTCACGGCGGGACTGCGCTTTCCTTTGCCGAGCATAACTTTTACGCCCGCTTCCATTAGAGCGGGTGCGTAATCGTCCATTCGCGAGCTTGTGGTGGGTCCGCAACTTCCTATAATTTCGCCGTCGCAGGCGGGCGTGGGACCGCAATAGTAAATCGCCGCGCCGTTTAGGTCGAACGGGAGCGGCTCGCCGCTATTTAGCGCTTCGCACATTCTTTTGTGAGCCGCGTCGCGCGCCGTGAACACAAAGCCGGATATTTCCACAATATCGCCGCAACGAAGCATAGCCGCGTTTTCGGGAGAGAGCGGCAGGTCGTAATGTTTCATTTCTTTCTCCTTTTCAAGCAATTTGAAAGCATATTGAAAGGCATAATCGCGATGAGTATGCCTATCAAAAAAACAGTTCGAATTTTCTGTCGCTGTGGCACTGTATAGTAACGCCTACGGGCAACATTCCTATGTGGGTGGGCGCCGTCATGACGTGAGCGGATAGCGCCGTTATATTGCCGCCGAATCCTTGCGCGCCTATTCCCGTTTCGTTCACTGCGTCGAGTATGCGTTTTTCGAGCGCTATTTCGTCGTCGCGCTTTTTCGCGCTTGTAAATACGAGCGCTTTTTTGCTAAGAAGCGCGCACAAGTCCATAGTGCCGCCTATTCCCACGCCGAGAATTATGGGCGGGCAGGGGGACGAACCCGCCGTTTTTACGCAATCGACTACGCAATTTACAATTCCGCTTGTTCCTTTCGACGGAGTGAGCATATATGTTTTGCTCATGTTTTCGCTTCCCGCGCCTTTTGCCATAAAGCGAACGCAAAGCCTGTCGCCGCTTGTTATGTCGTAGTGAATAACGGCGGGAGTGTTGGTTTGAGTGTTAAGCCTTGTGAGCGGGTCGGCAACCGATTTTCTTGCGGTTGAATAACCATTTTCAACCGCTTTATTGAGCGCCGCCGTGAGTTCGCCCTCGATGTGCAAATCTTGCCCGACCGACACGAACAGCATTGCTTGCCCGCAGTCTTGGCACGCGTAGGCGTTTTCTCTTGCGGCAAGTTCGTCGTTTTGAACTATTTGCCCGAGCGCCCATTTGCAAAGGGGGGAAGTCTCTTTTTTTTCGGCTTGTTTGAGTAGCCGCAACGCGTCGCAATCAACGTTAGTGAGCGCGCGTTTTATTCCGTCGGCAACGGGAATAATTATGTCGTTCGCTTTTATCGTTCTCATGAGTTTAGTATAGCATAATATTTTTGTAATGTAAAATTATTTGCAATTATTGAGATAATAAAGTATAATTAAAGCATGAGTCTTAAAATTTGCAGTCTGTTCAGCGGCAGTACGGGCAACTGTGCTTACGTTGCGGGCGGAAATACCGAACTTATTATAGACGCGGGTGTGGCGCTCGGCAGAATAGAGAAAGCGCTCAAAGTGCTCGGCTCCGATTGCGGGCGGGTGAGCGTGCTCATAACTCACCGCCATTCCGACCACACGGCGGGGCTCGCGGCTTTAATGAAAAAGTATCCGTCGGTGCAGGTTTACGCGCACGAGCGGACTGCGGCGGAACTCGAACGGACGGGCGCGTATTCGCGCAAAATTCGCACGTTTTCGTTTTCCGACTTTTATGTGGGCGACATAACTGTGTCGCCGCTCGCGCTCAGTCACGACGTTTTTTGCGTGGGATTTAATTTGATGTGCGCGGGAAAGAAAATATCTTACGTTACCGACACGGGTTTTTTGCCCGACGAGGTTTTACATTCGATTTCGGACAGCGACCTCGTGATGCTCGAATGCAATCATTCGCCCGAGCTTTTGGCGGCGAACCGCTCTTATTCCCATTCGTTAAAGCTACGAATTTTGAGCGCGAAAGGGCATTTGTCGAACGAGGCTTGCGCCGAAGCGGTGGTTAAGCTATATAAATGCGGAGTGCGCCACTTCATTCTCGCGCACCTAAGCCGCGAAAACAATTATCCCGAACTTGCCTACGACGTTTGTCGCAAAGCGCTTGCAGGCGCGGGCGCAAGCGACGAGGTGGGGCTCGAAGTGGCGTGCGCCGACAGGTTTACCGCGCTTATGGAAATTGTGTAGGGCGTTGAAAGCACATTCATCGCGTAATGCGGGCTACGCTTGCCGAGTCTTCTCGGTCATGTGCGTTTTATGTACACTCCCTTTGTCGACTCGGCAACTGTTGCCCGCCTGACGCGCGACTGTGCTTTCAATAATTTTTGTGATAAGGAGTTCGCTTTCATAAGCATGAAAATAAACATGAGAACGAAAAAAGAAGTAGGGTTTTCCGACGGTATTTTAATATATTTGTTTGCAATAATCGCAAATCTTGCCGCCCAGCTTTTGGTTTCGCTTGTGGCGTCGGCGGGCGAAATGATTAAAAAAGATTTGCTTACAAGCGACTATTTTCAGTTTGCCGCAATGCTGTTTTTTCAACTCGCGTTTTTGGCTGTGCCGTGCATATACTACGGAGTGGCTAAAAAATATACTCCCGTGTTGTCCGCTCCCGTCAAAAAGCCCGAGCCGAGCACGTTTTTGAGTCTCGCGTTGCCCTTTTTGTGCATTGCGGGCTTCATACTTCCCGCGCAATATTTTTCGGCGTTTCTATATAAGATAGGTTACAATTTGAGCGCGGGAATAAATTTCGACACGCCCGGAAAGTTGGTGTGCGGGCTCTTGCTCGTGTGCGTTGTTGCGCCTTGCGTTGAGGAGCTCATTTTCAGAGGATTTCTTTTAAGCGGGTTACGCAAAAAATTCACCAAATATGCGGCGGCGGCTTTGTGCGCGGCGGCTTTTTCGCTCATGCACATGAACCCCGAACAAACGGTCTATCAATTTTGTCTCGGCTTTGTGTGCGCGCTCGCCGCAATCGAGAGCGGCAATTTGCTCGCGCCGGTTATAATTCACGGCGTTAGCAATCTTATCGCCGTGTTGCTCGACTTAAACCCCATAGCAAAGTATGTGAACAAATTGTTCGCTTTTTTCGACGCTCACGCCGTTGCCACCGTGTTTATTACGCTCGGGCTCGCGCTCGCGTGTTCGGCGGCAATATATTTTATATGCAGACTTTTGGGCAAACTAAAAAGGAAAGATGAGCGGGACGGCGACGAAATCGTTGCAACTCCCGAAGAGCCCGAGAAAGAAAGCGCCGAAGTCGAGGCGAAAGAATTTGCGCCGCTTGTGCCGCCCTCGCCTAATGCGGGGCAAGCTCGTCCGCTCCTTCGCGCCAAAAGCGACCGAAAAACGGGCGTTGCTATTTATGTCGCGGCAATAGGGCTGTGCGCTCTTATGTGGGTGTTTGTGTTTATAACAAGCATGATTTGAAAACGTGTTATAACTACGCCTTTCAACTGAAACGAATGTAAAATCAAAAGGAGTTTTACTTTATGGAAAATGCAATAGCGCTTTATCATCAAAGGGCGGAATCGGTTAGCCGCCAAAAGCAATACCGAATTATGGCGTTGCTCACGTTTTGCGTTGCCGTAGCGTTGCCCGTAGTGAGGCTTGTGTCGTATTATTTGCCTATCGAGAACGAAACCGTTTCCGACCTCGTTTTCACGCTTTTGATTCAGGTGTGCGTGCTCACGGTTATGCCGTTTCTGTTCTATAAACTTTTGTTGAAAATGAGCGTAAAACAGATTTTCGCGTTCTCTAACTTGAAAAAAACGAAATGGGTTAATATAGCGCTCGCAATTCCCATCGGAATTTGTTGCCATATCGTAACCATTTGGGTAAGCAGTATTTGGCAAAGCATTTTAATGTCGCTCGGCTACACTCACAGTTCGAGCCCCATGCCCGAAACGTTTTCGGCGGGCGTTATGATTCTAACGATAGTTCTCACCGGAATATTGCCCGGATTTTGCGAAGAGTTTTTCAATCGCGGCGGGCTTCTCACTACAGTGCGCGGAAGTTTTCCTATGGTTACCGCTATTATAATTATGGGCATGGAATTCGGGCTGTTTCACCAAAACATAACGCAGGTGTTCTACACCATGATTTTCGGCGCGTTTATGGTGTTTGTAACTCTTAAAGTGAAAAGCGTTTTTCCCGCTATGGTAATACATTTCGTGAACAATACGGCGGCTGTAATCAACGACTATTGCAGCGAATACGGCTTTTTAAACGGCGGGTTCTACGAAATTATATATTCCGCCGCCGACACGCGTCCTCAGCTTTTGCTGTTTATGTTCGCGGTTTTCGCGGCTATTTTGGTGGGGCTTACTTTTTTGCTCGTAAATCTAAATTCCACTAAGCATTTGGCGGCTAAAAAAGACGTGATTGCGTCTTCGGGCTACGATCACACCAACAACCGCGTGGTTCTTGTGGGAGAAGAGGACAAAGAAAAAGTGCGCGAGCTCGGACTCGACAAAGAGGTGTATGGCGAAAAACTCAAAGAGGACTTATATAAACCGTCGATGCGCGACAACGCGTTTTTCTTCGGAGCCATTGCCGTGAGCGTGCTCACCACTGTTTTCTCGTTTATATTCGGTTATATAATTTAGCATGAAGTCGGTTTTCGTTACATGCGTTGGTAAGCTCAAAGAAAAGTATTTTTCGGACGCGGTTGCGGAGTATTCAAAGCGTCTCGGCAAATATTGCAAACTCACGGTTAGCGAAGTGGAAGACGTTGCGCACGCCGACGAAGTGCGACGGGAGAGCGACGCAATAGAAAAGACGTTTCGCGGCGGCGAATATCGCATACTTGCCGACGTGGGCGGCGAGCTTGTTTCGAGCGAAGAACTCTCGAACATAATAGAAAACGCGTATTCTTCGGGCAAAAGCTCGGTTCGGTTTATAATAGGCGGAAGTTGCGGAGTAGACGACAGAATACGAAAAGCGGCGGATAAGCGCGTGAGCTTCGGAAGAGTTACGTATCCGCACCAACTTATGCGTGTGATTCTTTTGGAGCAGATTTACAGGGCGTTTACCATAAGCGCGGGCACGCCGTATCATAAGTGACGCGCGAGACGCGGGGCGCATATAAAGACAGAGTGGAGGTCTTTATATGTATACCTACGGCGAGCTTTTGGACGACGTGAATTATCTTTCGCGTTTCGGCGTGGAAACGGGCTGTGTAGGGGCGAGCAGGTTCGGACGGCTCATTCCGTTTGTTCACATGGAAGGAAAAGGAAAACCCGTGCTCGTAACGGCGGGAATTCACGCCCGCGAGCATGTTTCGTCGCTGTTTGCAATCAAGCAGATTTACAAATTTTTTTCGGTGACGCACGTGTCCGACGTGTGGTGGGTGCCTATGGTAAATCCCGACGGCAACGTACTTGCGTCTAGCGGCGCGGAAGCGTTCGGTTTCGAAAAGAACAAATTGCTTGCTCTAAACGGCGGCAATCACGATTTTTCGCTTTGGAAAGCGAATGCGGCGGGAGTTGATTTAAACGTAAATTTCGACGCGAAATGGGGCGAGGGCAAGCTCAATTCGCGGATTGCGGGAAGCGAGAACTTTGTGGGAGAGCGCGCGTTCTCCGAGCCCGAAACTCTCGCGCTCGCCGAGTTTACCAAAAAGATAAAGCCGTGCCTAACGCTGTCGTATCACGCGAAAGGGCGCGAAATATATTACGAGTTCGGGCAAAGCGGAGCTACTCTCGAACGCGACCGCGACATTGCCGAATATGCCGCGTCGCTCACGGGATTTACGCTTATAAACGGAACGCGAGGCAGTGCGGGCGGCTATAAAGACTGGTGCATACAGTCGCTTAAAATTCCGTCGCTTACTCTCGAACTTGCGCCCGACGACATGGAGCACCCGCTTCCCGATTGCGCGATTGCCGACGATTTCGAGCGCGAGCCCATGCTTCCCGAAAAGCTTTACTTATTCGTGGAGCAACACGGATACATTTAATCAACACGGAGAAAATTCAATTTATGCCAAACGAAAGCGCGGAACGCCTGAGCGGCGACTTTTCCCAAAGATACACCCAAAAAGAAAAAGAAAAATTTATGCGCGCGGCGCTTAAAGAGGCTTTTAAGGCGGGCGAAGCGGGAGAGGTGCCCGTAGGCGCCGTTTTGGTGAAAAGCGGCAAAATAGTATCGCGCGGCAAGAATGAGCGCGAAACGAAAAAAGACCCCACAGCTCACGCCGAAGTGGTAGCCATAAGAAAGGCGGGCAAAAAGCTGGGGCGTTGGAACTTATCCGATTGCGATTTGTTCGTAACGCTCGAACCTTGCGTTATGTGCAGCGGCGCCATAGTGTATTCGCGCGTTCGCACGGTGTATTACGGAGCCGACGACTTGCGGTTCGGTTGTTGCGGCACAATAATGAACCTTGCGCAAGAGCCGCGCCTCAATCACCGCGCCGAAGTGGAGGGCGGAATTTTAAAGGAAGAGTGCATTGCTCCCATCAAAGAATTTTTCCGCGACAAGCGAAAGCTCGGCAAAAGAAAATTCGACGCGGAAGAATAATTTAAAATAGGCGAGCGCAAAGGCGCGCGCGACGCTTGACAATATTATTCAAAGGGACTATAATAAAACCGTTATGGAAAACGTATTCGGCATTATTTTGAAAGTGCGCTACGATTCCGTAGGCGACACCGCCTCTACGGAGCTTTTGGGTAAAACGATGCTCGACTGGGTGCGGCTCTCGCTCGGCGAGGCTCAATTCGCCGCAGTCGAATATGACGAGAACTTGGAAGTGCCGCTCTTAGTGAAGCACTATGCCGACGTAAGCAAGAAATATACGGTGGTGCTCTATTCCGACACGCCGCTAATTACCAAAAAAACGGTCGTTGACGCGGTTGCCGTAGCCGAAAACGGGAATTTGAATGTTGTGAGAATGACGCGCGGATATGTGTTCCGCACGGCGTTTTTGCTGTCTTGCGAAAAACTTTACACCGAGAACACTCATTATTTTGCGGAAGAGGACTTTTTGACCGCTAATTCGCCCCACAATTTCGCGCTCATATCCGACGTTATGCGCAATAGGATTTTGCGCTATCATTCGGAGCGCGGCGTGCGTTTTGCCGACTTGGGCACGACGGTCGTGGAGGGCGACGTGGCTATTGCGGCGGGCGTAGAGGTGGGGCCTCAAAATATTTTAAAGGGCAAAACGGTTGTGCGCGACGGCGCTAAATTGCTCTATGCAAACGTGCTCGAAGACGCAATCATAGGCGAGGGCGCCGAAATCAACAGCAGCAGAATTTATCGCAGTTATGTGGGTGAGCGCACTAAGGTGGGGCCGTTCGCGTATATCCGTCCCGACAGCATAATAGGTCCCGATTGCAGAATAGGCGACTTTGTGGAAATCAAAAAGAGCATAATAGGCACGGGGTGTAAAGTGAGTCACCTCTCTTACGTGGGCGACTGCGAAATGGGCAACGAATGCAACATAGGTTGCGGCGTTGTGTTCGTGAACTACGACGGGAAAGACAAATTCCGCTCCAAAGTGGGCAACCGCGTTTTCGTGGGGAGCAACAGCAACATAATAGCGCCCGTAGTGCTCGAAGACGGCTCGTTTATAGCGGCGGGAAGCACGCTCACGCAAGACGTCCCCGCAGGAAGTCTTGCCATAGCTCGGGCGCGTCAGGTGAACAAACCCGATTGGCTCGGCAACAAATTTGCGCCAAAACAAAAATAATCGATATAAAACCAAAGGAGTACATAAAGAACAATGATAGCACACGGCAACAAGATTAAGCTGTTTGCGGGCAACGGAAGCAGAAAGCTCGCTCAGGCAATAGCGGACAAGCTCAAAATGCAGCTTTCGGATGCGGAAGTGGGCACTTTCAGCGACGGCGAATGTGCGATTCACATAGGCGAAACGGTTCGCGGTTGCGACGTGTTCGTTATTCAGAGCACCGCCTATCCCGTAAACGACAATCTTATGGAATTGCTCGTTATGATAGACGCATTGAGGCGTGCGAGCGCGGGAAGAATTACCGCCGTTATGCCGTATTTCGGCTACGCACGGCAAGACCGCAAGGCTCGCGCGCGCGACCCCATCACCGCTAAGCTCGTTGCCGACCTTCTCACGAGTGCGGGCGCCGACCGCGTGCTGACTATGGACTTGCACGCCGCCCAAATTCAAGGCTTTTTCGATATTCCCGTAGACCATTTGCTCGGCATTCCCGTGCTCACAAAAGCGCTTTTAAAACAAGACTTTATGAAAGATAAAGATGAAATGATTGTGGTGTCGCCCGACGTGGGAAGCGTGGGCAGAGCTCGCCAAATGGCGCAAAAGCTCAACCTCAATCTTGCGATTGTGGACAAGCGCCGCCCCAAAGCCAACGTTATGGAAGTTATGAATATCGTGGGCGACGTTCGCGGCAAAAAATGCCTTTTGGTAGACGACATGATAGACACGGCGGGCACCATTACGCAAGGCGCCAAAGCCCTTATGGAAGTGGGCGGAGCTACGGCGGTATACGCTTGTTGCACTCATCCCGTGCTTTCGGGTCCCGCAATGGAACGGCTTGAAAACTCGGTGCTCGAAGAAATTTTCGTGCTTGACACGATAGAGCTTCCGCCCGAAAAGCGTATAGCAAAAATAAAGGAAGTTACTGTTGCTCCCATATTCGCCGAAGCTATCGAATCGATTTATGCCGATTTGCCGGTGAGCAAACTGTACGAATAATAAACGGCCTTTCGGTTGAAAAAGTCTTTGCAAAAACGTCAAGAGGGGCGGGCACGGTTGAATGTGTCCCGCCCTTATGTTTTTTTGCGGCTATGACACGAATTAGGTAATATATTGTCGATTTTGCGCATATCTTTTTAATACGACGAAAAAAAGAGGTAGCGCAATGAAAACTTACATAGTATCGCGCGCTCGGACGCTTGCCGAACACATAGCGGCAACGGGCGACACCGTGCGCGGCGCCGGAGAAAAATTCGGCGTAAGCAAAAGCACCGTACACAAAGACGTTACCGAGCGGCTCCGAGACATCGACGCTCAGCTGTATATGCGGGTAAAAGAAATACTCGAACTGAACTTAAACGAAAGACACCTGCGAGGCGGCAACGCCACCAAAGAAAAGTACAGACGGGAACGCGAAGAATAAAAAGGCGAGCACAAGAAGAAAATCATTACCCTCCTTAAAAACGAGCGACCGAAACGCATTTTGTTCGGTCGTTCGTTTTTTTTGCGCGTGCTTAAACGAACGTTTTATATATAGAATTTAGCTCGATAATAGAATAATCTGCTTATGATTCTTTTTGAACCGCGCTTTCCCAAAGGTTGTTTCTTTCGGGGTGGGTTAGCGCCGAAATCATGCGCTCTTTCGCTATGGGAATGTCGCGGGTAATGTCTTTTATAAGGTTTTTAACATATTCGCGTTGGGTGTTGTGGTTGGCGGGGCAAGGGTTGTGCACTATCGGCAATTTTTCGTCGCGAGCGAGAGCGGCAACGTCCGCTTCCGATATATACACGAACGGGCGTATTACGGTTATTTCACTACGGCTCATATAAGCTTTGGGCGAAAAGGTGGAGAGCCGACCCTCGTAAAACAGCGATAGCAAAAACGTTTCGGCAAGGTCGTCGGCATGGTGCCCGAGCGCGAGCTTATTGCAACCTATTGAGTTCATGGCGTTCGCAAGAGCGCCGCGCCTCATTTTGGAGCACAGCGAGCACGGATTTTTTTCTTTGCGCACGTTGAATATTACGTCGCCTATGTCCGTTTTTTCGAGAGCGTACGGTACGTTCAGCGCGTCGCAAAATTTTTGCACCGGTGAATAATCGGCGCCAAGTCCCAAATCGATTGTAATCGCGTGCAATTCGAACCGTTCGGGCGAAAAGCGCCTGAACGCGGCGAGAGCGGCGAGAAGAGCTATGCTGTCTTTGCCGCCCGACACGCCCACCGCGATTTTGTCGCCGTCGTCAATGAGTTTTAGTTCGGAGCATGCTCTTCTCATGCCCGACAGTATTTTTTGAATATTCATGCCACTATTATATTACATATTTTCGCGTTTTGGCAAGCTAAAATGCGAAGCCGCCGAAAAGTGGGCGCAAACAGTTGACTTTTTGGGCAAGCCTGAATTATAATATAAAGGCATAATTTTGAACATAAAGAGCGAGTGCCAATAAAGCAATTCGCTTTGCGACATAGGAGGTCGGCAGTTTAAACATGAAAAGAACGTATCAACCCAAAAAGCGTGCGCAAAATAAGGTGCACGGATTCCGCAACCGTATGAAGTCCAAGTCGGGACGTAACGTGCTCAGCCGCAGAAGAAGAAAGGGTCGCGCACACATCACTCCCAAGCCGCTGGGCAGCAACTGATTTTTCGTATATAACGGTGGAACATAAGAGTCATTGCCAAAGCGATGGCTCTTTATATGCTAGACGCAAATAGGTTTGCCGTAGGCATAAGAGGAAACAAGGTGCTTAACAAGCGTTACAGGCTCACAAAACGCGGTTCGTTCAACTATGTGTATAAAAAGGGCGCGTCGCAAACTCGCGGCGCGATTCGCCTCACTTACGTTAAGGGAAAAGGACTTCCCAAAATAGGAGTGAGCGTGCCAAACACGGTGGGCAAGGCGGTGGTGCGAAATAAAGTCCGCCGAAGAATAAGAGCGGCGGCGCGCAAACTCGTGCAAAACGTTAAGCCCGCTCAAATAGTGCTGTCGGCGCGAAAGGGCGCCGACGCAATGACCTACACGCAAATAGAAAATTCCGTTATCGAACTTTTCGCAAAGGCGGGACTGTATGAAAAGAAAGAAACCGACGCCGCTTTTCGTGATTAAATATATTATTACGCTACGGTGGCTTTTCGAAGGGCTTGTGCTCTTTTATAAAAAATGTATATCGCCGATTTTGCCGAACGTGTGCATGTATTATCCGAGCTGTTCGAGCTATATGCTCGAAGCAATTCGCAAATTCGGAGTGTTTCGCGGAATAATTATGGGCGCTAAACGTATTTGGCGTTGCTCGCCGTGGGGCGAGGGCGGGTTCGACCCCGTGCCCGACAATCCAAAAGGAGACATGAAATGGCTTTTCTGATAGGCGCTGCGGAAGCGATGAGCGACCCGGGCGGACTTTGGGAAATACTCATATTAAAAGTTTTTAAGTTTATAGGCAACTACGGTTGGAGAATAGTATTTTTCACAGTTTGCCTAAAACTTTTGCTGTTGCCGCTCGACCTTTTTCAGCGGTTTAAAATGCGCAAAAACCAACTTATTACCGAACGCTTAAAGCCTCAGCTCGAAAAGCTCCAACAGCAATATGCGGGCGACAGGCAAACGCTTTCGCAAAAGCAAATGGAACTGAATAAGCGTGAGGGGTTCAGCTATTTTTCGAGCTGTTTGCCTATGATTGTCACGCTCGTTATTTTCTTCTATCTTTTCGCGGGGCTGAACAACATTTCGCAATACAAAAACCTCTATCAATACGCCGAACTTTACGACGCTTACACGGCGGTGGAAACAGACCTCAAAGAGGTTGAGTTCGAAAGCGTTCAAGTGGGCGACGCCGTTGTAACGATTTCGTGGAATAAGCTTAGCGCCGAGCAAACGGAACTCAACGCGAAAGAGGAAAAGACGGAAGACGACAACAAGAGAATAACCGACTTACAGCGCGCTATGGACAGAATTTACGACGGCTATTCCGACAAGAACGAAGCGGACGAAGACGTGCCGCATTTGTTCTCGGGAACAAAAGACGGCGCGAAGTTCGAAATGTATTCTATTAAAGATTTGGCGCAAAATGCGTCGGTCGAAAAGTATGGCGAAGTGAAAGAGTCGTTCCTTTGGGTTAGCAACATTTGGTCGCCCGACGTTCCTTGGCGCAAGGCTATTTTGTCGCACGATAATTTTATATCCAACATATCGGGTTACAAGACGTATAGTAAGGCGGCTAAAAAGCTGAAAATAAAGAGTGACAGCCTCAGTCAAACGGAGTTCGACGATATGATTAGCGAGGCTAAATATAACGCCGTAACGGGTAAGCTTCGCTCCGACAAAGACTATAACAAAGTCAACGGCTTTTTGGTGTTGCCGCTGTTGTCGGTGGGACTAAGCTTTTTGAGCCAGTTCATAACGAGCAGATTGCAGAAAAAGTCGGGTCAGGCGGCTCCCGAAGGCGGTATGGGCGGAAGCATGAAAATGATGATGATTATTATGCCGCTCATGATGGGTATGTTCGCTCTAAGCTACACCGCAATGTTCACGCTCTATATCGTGGTGAACTCGGCGTCCACAATTCTTATAAACGTGATTACTTCAATCGCTATGGACGGCAGGAGCAAGAAAAAAGAAAAACAGCAAACCACGGGCATTCAAAAGTACGGACGCCCCGACCCCAACGATTTATAATATATTGCGGTACGCAAGGTTGCGGCGTTTTGCAAAGGGGAATGCAAATTGCGTGCGCCGATGAAAAGAAGAATTCGGAACAGGAGACATAACGGAAAATGGAAAGACAGGCAGAATTTACGGGAAAGAAAGTTCAAGACGCGGTGAACGAGGGACTTGCCTCTTTGGGTATAACTCTCGACGACGCCGAAATAAAAATTCTTTCTAACGGCGGATTGTTTAAAAAAGCGAAAGTGCTCATTTGCTACGACGACGGCTTGAAAGAGGGAGAAGAACCGAAACCCAAAACTTCCAAAACGAACGATGCGACCGAAGCGGTTTTATCTTCGGCAAAGAGCGACGCCGTTTTAGAAAAAGAAAATAAAGAGAAAAAATTCGATAAGAAAAAGGACGCGCGCGCGGCTCGGCAGGCGGCGCCCGATGACGAACCGCGTTGGGGAAGCGCGCCGATAAAGCGCGAACCCACAACCGCGCCCAACTTCGGAAAGTCGCAAAATAAGCCGCCTAAGCGCGAGAATGCGGAAGAAAACGTCGAGCAAAATGCGGAGACTGCTGCGGATGAAACCCCGCGCGGAGAGAACGAGCGGCATAGCCGCAAAAAGCAAAACCGCGAGTCGGTGCTTCCCACCGAAGAACAACTCTCGCTCGCGAAAGATTTCGTTACCGAATTGCTTTCGCTCATGAAAATAGAGGGTAGCGTGGATATTGCGGTAGACGAGGGAATGAGAGTGAACCTCGAAACCGAAGACGCGCGCGTTATAGGGCACAGAGGCGAAGTTCTCGATTCTATGCAACAGCTGATTAGTTCGGTTATAAACAACACGCACGGAAAGTTTGTGCATGTTACCGTTGACGGTCTCGGATACCGCGACCGTAGAAAAGAAACGCTCGAAGGACTTGCTCGCCGTATGGCGGATAAAGCGGTGCGTATTCGCCGAAAGGTGGCGCTCGACGCAATGAACAGCGCCGACCGAAGAATAGTTCACGCGGCTCTCGGAGAACGCGAAGACGTGTTTACGCGTAGCGAGGGACACGAGCCCGCGCGCAGAGTGGTTATAGTTCCCAAACGCCGCTGAGGGGAGGTGCTCGAACGCTTATGAAGAAATTGCACAAATTCGTTATTGCGTTGCTCGCGCTGTCGGCTGTAAGCTGTTTGCTTGCGCTGTCGGCGTGCGGCAAAAAAAATGTGGGCTACACCGTGAGCTTCGACGCTATGGGCGGTCCCGCAGTAGAGTCGGTTGTGTCGAGCGGAGAATTCGATTTGCCCGCGCCCGAGCGCGACGGTCACACTTTCGCGGGTTGGTATGCTTCCGCCGATTATTCGGGCGAAAAGCTTGACTCGAAATTCACGCCCACCGAAAACGTGACGCTATACGCAAAGTGGCTTCCGTTCGTTTTGGAACTTTCGCAAAACGGCTACACTATTGTTTCGTGCGCGTCGGATAGCGCCCAAATAGTTGTTCCGAGCGAGTTCGAGGGAGTTCCGGTTAAGGCAATAGGGAACGGCGCGTTTGCAAATTCGAAAGCTACTTCTATTACGATTCCGAATAGCGTGAGTAAAATTTACGCGGGCGCGTTTAAAAATTGCGGCTCACTTAAAAGCGTCGCTCTTCCTGCGGCAGTTACCGCAATAAGCGAATCGGCGTTCGAGGGATGCTCGGCACTCGAAAAGGTCGAACTGTCGAGCGCTACGAGCATTATAGGCAATTCAGCGTTTTCGGGTTGCAAGGCGTTAAAGGAAATAAATATTCCCGCAAGCAAAATAAGCGTGGGGCGCGACGCATTTAAAGATTGCGCCGCTCTTATAAAGACCGAAGGCGGAGTGCAATATGCGGGAACAAGCGTTATAGGTTGCGACAAAGCCGCAACGAGCGTGACGCTTCGCTCCGACACTACGGGCATATTCGGTTATTCGTTCGAAAATTGCGACAAACTCGCCGAAGTGACTTTTGCGGGCGATAGCGTTAAATTTATAGACAATTCGGCTTTTTACGGTTGCAAAGCATTGAGCACGTTTTCGTTGCCCGCTTCGGTGGAAAGCATAGGCGACGCGGCTTTTTACGGTTGCGAAGAACTTACGGCAATAACCGTGCCCGAAAAAGTTACGCAAATCAAGCCTTACGCGTTTTATAATTGCAAAAAACTTTCTTCACTCGCGTTGAGCGGAAAAATAACGTCGCTTGAATATGCGGCTTTCGGCAACTGCGCCGCGCTTACGAGCGTAACCTTTCCCGATACTTTGGAGTATATAGGAGCCGCCGCGTTTAAAGGTTGTAACGCGCTCGGCGGCAGACTTGATTTGCCCGCTTCTTTGAAAAGAGCGGACAGCGAGGCTTTCCGCGCTACGGCTATAACCGCCTTAACGGTTAAAGGCGAAGCAACCTTAGGAAATCATGCGTTTGGAGAATGCGCGACTCTTGCCGCCGTGACGCTTGAAAACGGAGTAGAGCGCATAGGCTACGGAGCGTTTGAGAACTGTACGGAAATAGCGGAACTCGTTTTGCCCGACAGCGTTATAGCTGTGGAAGAAAGAGCGTTCGCGGGTTGCTCGAAGTTGAAAACCGTGTCGCTCGGCAAGTCGCTTGCCTCGCTCGGAGAGTCCGCTTTCGGTTCGGACGGCGAAACTCCCGATGCTTCCGATAAGTGCCCGATTACACTAGTGAAGTACAACGGAACAATAGAAGAGTGGTGCGCAATATCGTTTGCACCAAACTCAAACCCCGTTACCATTGCGCACAATTTATATATTGACAACGAACTTGTTACCGAAATAGCGTTGTTTAACAACTCGCCCGAGTCGGGAAAAACAACCGTTACCGAAATAGGCGCGTATGCGTTCGACGGACTAACCGGACTTACGCGCGTGTGCATAGGCTCGAACGTATCGAGAATAGGCGATTACGCTTTTCGCGGCACTTCGGTTGAAAAGACCTATTTTGCGGGGAATTCGTTCGAATGGCTCGTTATCGCGCAAGGCGAAGGTAACGCCGTGCTCGGCGAAAACGTTTTCTATTACAGCGAAACGAAACCCGTAGAGGGCGACACGTTAAAATATTGGCATTACGTTGACGACGTAATAACTGAGTGGTAAAAATCGGGTTTTGTTGCCTTGCGAGCAACGTGTCGCTTTTTTTGATACTTATGTTGTAAGTTTTATTGTTCTCACGTAACGCAGGCCTTTTGGTTGCAAAAGATTTCTGGCGAAAACGATAAGAGGGGCGGGACACTTTCGACTGTGTCCCGCCCCTCTTAAAACCCCACCCGCAAAGAGCAGGGAGCGCCCTGCACCCCTCACGCCTTACGGCGTAGAAGTCGGTGACGCAAAAATGCAAATGCTGTTCTCAAATGTCATTGCGAGCGTAGCGAAGCAATCTCTATAATTAAAATAACGATTGCAACGTCGCCTACGCCTCCTCGCAATACTCGCATACGCTCGTGGCGTTCGCGCTTGGCTAAGGGCAGTATAGTTACGGTTTTTCTCTTCCCAACCGCAAAGAGGGGTTAAGGGGCAGAGCCCCTTATCGTTGCGAGGGGCTCAGATAGGGGGAACACAGTCGAAAGTGTTCCCCCTGCACGCTTTTTCGCCTAAGCCTTTTTGGCGCCTCAAAAAGGCTGGTAATCTTTTACACCGAAAACAGTAGGTCGGCGTAGGAAGGAATGGGCCAGTCGCTTTCGGGCACGAGAGTTTCAAGCTCATCGCACGAGGCGCGAAGCTCTTTCATGGCGGCGAACACTATGTCGCGATAGGCGGACGCTTGCTTTTCGTTTCCCTCTATGTTTTTCACTTTAACGGCGGCTTCCGAAAGTCGTCCGTTCGCTTTAAATGCCTCGTTTGTGAGCGCGGATATTTTTATCAGCAGTTCTTTTTCCATTTCCGCGCTTATGCCGAGCGCTTCTTTGCTTTGAGCCGTTTCGGCTAACGTTTTCATGTATTTTATGCAAGCGGGAATTATTTGCTTGCCCGCCATGTCTATCATGGTGAGAGCTTCGATATTCAAAACTTTGCAGTAGTTTTCGAGCAATATTTCTTTTCTCGCAACAATTTCTTCGCCCGTGTATACTTTATGGCGAGCGAACATTGCGAGGTTTTCTTCGTTCGAATAGTAGGGGAGAGCTTCGGGCGTGGTTTTAAGGTTCAAAAGCCCTCGTTTTTTCGCTTCTTCAACCCACTCTTCCGAATAGTTGTTGCCGTTAAACACAATGCGTTTGTGAGCGGTGTAAGTGTCGGTAATAAGTTTTTTTATCGCTTTTTCCGCGTCTTTGCTCTTTTCGAGCACGTCGGCAAATTCGGAAAGCACGTCGGCGACCGAAGTATTTAGCATAACGTTGGGGCAAGCTATGTTAAACGTGGAGCCCAAACTGCGGAATTCGAATTTGTTGCCCGTGAACGCGAACGGCGACGTACGGTTGCGGTCGGTGGTGTCCGACATAAATTCGGGAATGGATTCGGCAACCTGCATTTTGCTTCCTTTCTTGCCCTGATAAGCGGTGCCGCTTTGCATCGATTCGAGAATGGAAGTGAGCTCGCTGCCGAGAAATATCGAGATTATTGCGGGAGGAGCTTCGTTGGCGCCCAAACGGTGGTCGTTGCCCGCGCTTGCCACGCTCAATCTTAGCAAATCTTGGTGCATGTCCACCGCTTTTATTACTGCCGTTAAAAACAGCAAAAAGCGCAAGTTGGTTTCGGGCGATTTGCCCGGCTCCAAAAGATTTGCTCCCGTGTCGGTGGATATAGACCAGTTGTTGTGTTTGCCGCTTCCGTTAACGCCCGCAAACGGCTTTTCATGCAAAAGGCACACAAGCCCGTGACGGTCGGCAACTTTTTTCATCACTTCCATTGTGAGCTGATTGTGGTCGGTGGCGATATTTACCGACGTGAAAATGGGGGCGAGCTCATGTTGCGCGGGGGCCACTTCGTTGTGCCGCGTTTTGGCGAGTATGCCGAATTTCCACAGCTCGCGGTCGAGGTCGTCCATATAGGCTATAACGCGCGGGCGAATGTTCCCGAAATAGTGGTCTTCGAGTTCCTGACCTTTGGGCGGGCGCGCGCCGAAAAGCGTTCTTCCCGTAAATATTAGGTCTTTTCTCTTTTCCCAAAGCTTTTTGTCGATTAAAAAATATTCCTGTTCGGGTCCTACCGTTGCCGTAACTCTCGTAACATCTTTTTCGCCCAAAAGGTGCAAAACCCGCACCGCTTGCTCGCTGAGAGCTTTCATCGAGCGCAGCAAAGGAGTTTTTTTATCGAGCACTTGCCCCGAATACGAAATGAATGCGGTGGGAATGCAAAGCGCGCCGTCTTTAATAAAGGCATAACTGCTCGGGTCCCATGCCGTGTAGCCGCGCGCTTCGAACGTTGAGCGTAATCCGCCCGACGGAAAACTCGACGCGTCGGGCTCGCCGTGAATGAGCTCTTTGCCCGAAAAGTTCATTATAACGGTGCCGTCGCCTGCGGGGCTAATAAAGCTGTCGTGTTTTTCGGCGGTTATTCCCGTCATGGGTTGAAACCAGTGAGTGTAGTGCGTAGCGCCGTGCTCTATCGCCCAGTCTTTCATTACGGCGGCGATTGTGTTGGCGAGCGCGGGGTCGAGGCACGCGCCGCTGTCAACCGTCTTTTTGAGCGCGGTGTATGTTTCTTTGGGAAGTCGTTGGCGCATTACTTTGTCGTTAAACACGAGTGTGCCGAACAATTCGGGTACGTTAGTCATTGTCTTTCGGTGTCTCCTTTATTGTGTTTGTTTCTTCTGTTTTCGCGGCGGTCCGTTTTCTCGCAAAAGAAAAAAGCGCCGAGAATTTTCGTTTGTTTTATAGTCGAAAATTCTTACAGCGCCGTTGCCGCTAAGCATTTACGCGTATAATTATAGCACATTAAAATTAAAAGTCAACCGTTTTTATAACAAAAAAAGCAGGTTTTTGCGCCTTTTTTCGCAGAGCCTACTTTCTATAATTACATTATATCACGCGAAGTCAATAGTGTCAAACGCATTTTGAAAATTTTGTAAATAAAATTTGAAAACCTATTGAAATTTCTGAAAATGTGTGGTAAAATAGTATATAACAAAGGGCAACGAGGCGTAAAATAACTTCATGGACGAAAATGATATTCGCGCATTCTATAACGGAACACAAACGGACGGCTACAAATATTTCGGTTGCAAATTAAAAGAAAATAGGGCGAGTTTTGCGGTGTTTGCTCCGAGAGCGAAATCGGTTGCGGTTAGCGGCGATTTCAGCGGTTGGGAACCCGTTCCGCTTTCGTGCGAGCGCGGAATTTGGTCGGGCACAGTTTGCGGCGTTAAAAAATTCGACAATTATAAATACGTTATACAAACGCAAGACGGCAGAACTCTTTATAAGTCGGACCCCTACGGCGTTCACGGCGAAAACGGCGGAAGTTTTGCAAGCAAGCTCTACGATTTGGCGGAACTTGAATTTTCGGATGGCGAATATATGTCGGCGCGGGAAAAGACAAACTCTTACCGTGCGCCCGTGAGCATTTACGAAGCGCATATAGGTTCGTGGCGCAAATATGCCGACGATAATTATTTCGGTTACCGTAAGTTTGCCGACGAAGCCGTGCCATACGTAAAAAACGCGGGTTTTACTCACATAGAGCTTATGGGAATAGCCGAATATCCGTATGACGGAAGTTGGGGGTATCAAGTTACGGGATATTACGCGCCCACTTCGCGCTACGGCACTCCCGCCGATTTCGCGTATTTGGTGAATAAATTTCACCGAGCGGGAATAGGCGTAATTCTCGACTGGGTTCCCGGACATTTTCCCAAAGACGCTCACGGGCTTTACGAATTCGACGGAATGCCGCTGTACGAGCCCGAAGACCTCGTTATGCGTGAGCACAAGGAATGGGGCACAAGATGCTTCGATTACGGCAGAACGGAAGTGAAAAGCTTTTTGATTTCCAACGCGCTGTATTGGCTCAGAGAATATCATATAGACGGGCTTAGGGTAGACGCGGTTGCAAGCATGCTGTATCTTGATTACGCGCGCAAAGAGTGGCACCCTAATAAATACGGCGGAAAAGAAAACTTGGAGGCAATCGAATTTTTCAGAAGTTTGAACACCGCCGTGTTTTCCGAATTCAATAACGTTATGATGATAGCCGAAGAGAGCACGGCGTGGCCGCTCGTTACCCGTCCCGTTTCGGACGGCGGACTCGGATTTAATTACAAGTGGAACATGGGGTGGATGAACGACACCCTCGACTATGCCAAAACCGACCCGCTGTTTCGGTCGGGCAAACACAATAACCTCACGTTCTCCATGACGTACGCGTTCAGCGAGAATTATATTTTGCCCATATCGCACGACGAAATCGTGCACGGCAAAGGCTCGCTTTTAAACAAAATGCCTGGCGACTACGAATTGAAGTTCGCGGGATTCCGCAACTATTTAATGAATATGTTCGCTCATCCCGGCAAAAAGTTGCTAATGATGGGTTGCGAGCTCGGCATGTTTAAAGAATGGGATTTTGCGTCCGAACTCGACTGGGTGCTTCTCGATTATCCCGCTCACAAAGGCGCGCTCGAATTCGTTACGCGACTGAACGAACTATATAAAAAGCATACGCCGTTTTACGAAATCGACGATTCGTGGGATGGGTTTAGTTGGCTTGTGCCCGACGACAGAAATAATAACGTAATTGTGTACGAGCGGCGGGACGGAAAAGGGAACCGCATACTTTGCGTTTTCAATTTTTCGCCGCTCGAATATAAAGATTACGTTTTCGGTTGCGACGAGGGGAAATTCATCGAGATATTGCGCAGCGACGCGCTTGGGTTCGGTTTTAAGCCTATCGAGCACGTAACCGAAGAGCGAGCGAGTCACGGAAAGCAAACGAGCATAAAAATGAATATTCCGCCCATGTGCGGCATATACATGAGCGGTAAAGCGGTATCGCGAAAAAAGAGCGCCGCAAAAAACTCAGAAACGAAAGTTTCGGTTAAGAAAGGAGCTAACGCACGGCGTTCGGGCGCGTCGGAAGAGCGCGCGACAAAGTCTGCCGAAAAACAGACTGCAAAATAGAAAATAGCCGCAATTTAAAAGTTGCGTGTTTTAAAAAGAAAGGGGAGCTTATGAAGAAGAAAAAATGTGTTGCAATGTTGCTTGCGGGAGGGCAAGGCACTCGGCTGTATGCGCTAACGAGCGGAACGCCCAAACCCGCCGTGTCGTTCGGGGCGAAATATCGGATTATAGATTTTCCGCTCGCTAACTGCACAAACTCGGGGATAGACACTGTGGGAATTCTAACGCAGTATCAACCTCTCATACTCAACGAGTATATAGGTACGGGCGAGCCGTGGGACCTCGACCGCACTTACGGCGGCGTGCACATGCTTCCGCCGTATCAAGCGAAAAAGGGCGGCGAGTGGTATAAAGGCACGGCTAACGCCATATATCAAAATCTGCACTTTTTGAACGAATTCGACTCCGAACACGTTCTCGTTTTATCGGGCGACCACATTTACAAGATGGACTATTCCGCCATGCTTGCCGAGCACATAGAGCACAACGCCGATTGCACGATTAGCGTGATAGACGTAGACGAAAAAGAGGCGAGCAGATTCGGGATAATGGATTTCGACGCGGGCAAGCGAATAACGTCGTTTGAAGAAAAACCGAAAAATCCCAAGTCGAACCACGCGAGCATGGGAATATATATCTTTAAAAAAGATGTGCTCGTGAGCGAGCTTATAGCCGACGAAAATAATCCCGCGTCGAGCAAAGACTTCGGCAAAAACGTTATTCCCACAATGCTGAAAGAAGGAAAACGAATGTTCGCGTATTCGTTTAAAGGCTACTGGAAAGACGTGGGCACCGTTGCGAGCTTGTGGGAGGCGAATATGGATTTGCTCGGCGAGACTCCCGTGCTCGGACTTTCGGACTCAAACCATAAGATTTATTCGCGAAATGCGCCGCTTCCACCCACGTTTATAGGCGAGAGCGCCGAAGTGGACAACTGCGTAATGACTACGGGTTGCGAAATTTACGGAAAAGTAAAAAACTCGGTTATAGGCGAGGGCGTTGTTATAGGCGAGGGGTCGGTTGTGGAAGACAGCGTGATAATGACAAACTCGGTTATAGGCAAAAACGTGACGATTCGTTACGGAATGGTTGACGAAAACGTTACGGTGGGCGACGGCGCCGTGCTAGGCGACGACAAAAGCTCGCGAGAGAGAATAACGCTTGTAGGACGCGGAAATAACCTTGCGGCGGGTACGATTGTGGCGTCGGGCGAAATAATAGATTAGCGACTTGCGCGCAAAAATGATAGGAGATGAAAAAGGATGAAAACCTTAGGCGTGATATTCAGCAATATTCACGATAAAGAAATAAACGAGCTCACGGGCAAGCGTACGCTTGCGTCAATTCCTTTCGGCGGAAGATATCGCCTTATAGACTTTGCTTTGAGCAACATGGTGAACAGCGGAATTACCAAAGTGGGCGTTATAACCAAAATGAACTATCAGTCGCTTATGGACCATTTGGGAAGCGGCAAACACTGGGACCTAAGCCGCAAAAACGGCGGACTTATGATGCTTCCGCCGTACGGGGCGAGCGACAGGTCGCTTTACAAATCGCGATTCGACGCTATTTGCGGTATAGAAACTTTTTTAAAACGCAGCGACGAAGATTACGTTGTGATGAGCGATTGCGACGCCGTTTGCAATTTTAACTTCGGCGACGTGTTGCAAAAGCACATTGAAAACCACGCCGACATTACGGTGATTGTGCGGAAAGTTAAGGCTGACTCTCTCGAAAAGCGTATGCGCACTTCGGTGCGTTACGACGCCGATATGAGAGTGAACAAGGTTGTGAATTCGGATAAGCTTACGGGCGAAAAAAAACTTTTCACCAACATGCTCGTGGTTACTCGCAGCTTTTTGTTGCGGCTCATTGAAAACGCGCAAGATTGGGGATACAGCAGCTTTTCGCGCGACGTGCTTGTGCGCGGTTGCGGCGAGCACAGAATTTTCGCCTACGAATACGACGGCTATTTTGCGTCGGTTGATTCGCTCGCTAATTACTACGCTTGCTCTCTCGAACTTCTCGACAAGAAAAAGCGCGACGAGCTTTTCTATAAAGACGGCGCGAATATTTACACAAAGGTGCGCGACTCCGCGCCTTGCCGCATGATAGGTAATGCGAAAGTGAGCAATTCGCTTATAGCCGACGGTTGCGTTATAGAGGGTACGGTGTCAAACTCAATTCTGTTTCGCGGCGTAAAAGTGGCGAAAGGCGCTGTAATCAGCGATTCGATTGTTTTTCAAGATACAGAAGTTGGGGAAGACACAAACCTTCATTGCGTTATTGCCGATAAAGCGGTTAGGGTGCTCGGAGGCAGAACGCTTTCGGGATATCAAACGCATCCTTACTTTATTGCGAAAGGCACTGTTATATAATCGACAACGGGACAAAGAAAAAAGGAGATTGTTTTTATGGCTACCAAAGCGAACACAAAAGATTCCGCTACGGAAAAGAAATCGAAACTCGCAGTAAGCGCGGATAAAAAGCCGGCGGTAAAAAAGGACGTCACCGCAAAAAAGACTGTTGCGCAACAACCGCAGAAAGCGGATAAGCCTGTTGCCGAAAAAATCGCGGTTGAGAAGTCGGTTGTAAAATCGCAGCCTAAGCCGCTTGCCAAGACTGCGCCCAAAGCGATTGTTGCCAAAGCCGAAAACACTGCCGCGCCCAAAACACGCGAGCCGAAAAAGATTCTTTTTGTGTGCAGCGAAGCTTTTCCGTTCGCGGGAACGGGCGGGCTCGGAGAGGTTATGGGAAGCTTGCCGCAAGCGATTAACGCGAAAAAAGCGGGCTATGAGGCAAGAATTATTTTGCCGCTCTACGAGAGTTTTCCCGAGTCGGAAAGAAAGAACTTGCAATTCGTTTGCCACATAAACGTGCCTCTTGCGTGGCGCAATCAATATTGCGGACTTTTTAAGTTGGAGCGCGCGGGCACAGTTTACTACTTTGTGGACAACGAATATTACTTCAAGCGCCCCAACCTTTACGGATATTACGACGACGGCGAAAGATTTGCTTTTCTCTCGCGCGCCGTTGTGGAGCTCATTCCGCATCTCGGGTTTAAGCCCGACGTTTTGCACTGCCAAGACTGGCAAACCGCTCTCGTGCCCGTGTATTACAAGCTGTTTTACATGTACCGCGAGGGCTTAGGCGGAATCAGAACGGTGTTCACCATTCATAATATAGAGTATCAAGGAAAGTACAGCCGTAGCATTATAGAAGACGTTTTCGGTATTCCCGACAGAGAATACATGAGCATAGAGCACAGAGGGTGCATAAACTTAATGAAGGGCGCTATCGATTATTCGGACGCCATAAGCACCGTGAGCCCCACCTATGCACGCGAAATTATGGACCCCTATTACGCGCACGGGCTTGAAAACGTGCTGTGTAAAAACGCGCATAAGTTGCGCGGAATACTGAACGGCATAGACGTTGACAGCTACAATCCCCGCACTCAACCCGCATTGTTTTGCAACTACGACGAAAACAATATCGCGGGCAAAGCGAAAGGGAAAGCGGAGCTTCAAAAAATGCTCAGCTTGCCTGCGTCGCCCGACACTCCCATAATTGCGGTTATATCCCGTCTTGTGGGGCACAAAGGACTCGACCTTATTCGCGCGGCCATGAACGACATTTTGAAAAAGAACGTGCAAGTTGTGTTGCTCGGGAAAGGAGACCCCGAATACGAAAACTACTTTTCGCACGTTCAAAAAATGTATCCGCAAAAGTTCAGCGCCGTTATTGCGTTTAATAAGGACTTGTCGCACAAGATTTATGCGGGCGCCGACATATTCCTTATGCCGAGCAAGAGCGAGCCTTGCGGGCTCAGCCAAATGATGGCGTGCCGTTACGGCACCGTTCCCGTAGTGCGCGAAACGGGCGGACTTGCCGACAGTATAGTGGACTGCTACAACGGCGACATAGGCAACGGATTCAGATTCGCCCGATATGCCGCCGACGATATGATGATGGCGCTCGACAGAGCCGTAGGACTTTATTGCGACTACAAAGACAAATGGGCGGGGCTCGTGCGCCGTGCAATGACAACCGACTTCACTTGGAATTCGTCGGCGGGAGAATATATTAAATTTTACGCCGAACTATTGCAATAAACGAATACGCCGTTTTTGCGGCAAAAAATTACTTGCTATCAACCGACGCGAACCGTCGGCGTTACCGGAGGCTTTTAATAAAATGACTTTTGCTACCGAAGAAATGCTCGAACTTATATCCGACAAATTAAACAAATATTTTGCCGCCACAAAAAAGACGGCTACCGAAGAGCAAGTGTATAAAGCGCTTGCTTTGGTGCTTAGGGACAAACTCTTAAAGAAAAAACAAGCGAACAATCAAAAAATAGTGCAGGGCAAATATAAGCGGGTTTATTACCTTTGCATGGAATTTTTGCTCGGCAGGAGCCTTAGAAATAATCTTTACAATTTGGGGCTCGAAGACAGCGCGAGAGAAGCGCTTAAAAGCATGGGCTACAATCTCGATAAGCTCTATGAGCTCGAAGCGGACGCGGGACTCGGCAACGGAGGACTCGGGCGCCTTGCCGCTTGCTTTATGGACAGCCTTGCAACGCTCAACTATCCCGCTATGGGGTTTTCGATTAGGTACGAATACGGCTTATTCCGTCAAAAAATAGTGGAGTCGCAACAGGTGGAGCTTCCCGAGTTGTGGCTCGACAGCGGCGAAGTGTGGCAAATGCCCCGTTCCGACAAGAATTTCGAAATCAAGTTCGGCGGCACCGTAAACGAAAAATGGGAAGACGGCAGGTGCAGAATAGAGCACGTGGGCGCCGACGTGATTGAGGCGCAACCTTACGACGTTATGATTTCGGGCGGCGACAGCGACGGCGTGAGCGTGCTCAGGCTTTGGCGCGCGTCGGGCAAAAGCGATTTCGATATGAGACAGTTCACGCAAGGCAATTATATGGACGCCATGCGCGCCGACAACGAAGCCGAACTTATAAATAAAGTTTTGTATCCGAGCGACGACCACGAGCAAGGCAAACAACTGCGGCTGAGCCAACAGTATTTTATGGTTTCGGCGTCGCTTCAAAGCATAATTAAAGACCATCTGAAAAATAACCCCACGCTCGACAATTTGCCCGACCGTGCGGCAATTCACATAAACGACACGCATCCCGCGCTTGCCGTGCCCGAGCTCATGCGGTTGCTTGTGGACGAATACGGCTACGACTGGGACACCGCTTGGAGCATAACCGAGCGCACAATCGCATACACGAACCACACGGTTATGGCGGAAGCGCTCGAAAAGTGGGACGAACGTTTGGTTCGCTATTTGTTGCCGCGCGTGTATATGATTATGAAAGAAATCGACCGCAGATTTTGCATTTGGGCAATGTCTCGGTGCGGCGACTTCGACAAGGTAAACCGCATGGCTGTGTTCGGCGGCGGCAAGGCTCGTATGGCAAATCTTGCGGTAATAGGTTCTCACGCGGTGAACGGCGTGAGCGCACTGCACAGCAACATAATAAAAGAGAGCGTGTTCCACGATTTTTACACCATTACGCCCGAAAAATTCACAAACGTGACCAACGGCATAGCTCACCGCCGTTGGCTGTCGCAGTCTAACCCCGAGTTGAAAAAGCTCGTGAGCGAACTTGTGGGCGAGGGGTTCGAGCGCGACGCGTCAAAACTCGAAGGACTTTTAAAATATAAAGACGATAGGCAAGTGCTTTCCGAAATAGGGAAAATAAAGCACAGCCGCAAAGTGAGTTTCGCAAAGTATATAAAAGACACTTCGGGCTTTGTGCTGAATCCCGACAGCAGAATAGACACGCAAATAAAGAGATTGCACGAATACAAGCGCCAACTTATGAACGTGCTCAAAATAATTTCGCAATACCTCGATTTGCTCGATAATCCGAATAAAGAGGTTACGCCTCAAACGTTCGTGTTCGGGGCAAAGGCGGCGGGTGGTTACTATCACGCAAAGCGCATTATTTGCCTCATAAATTGCCTTAGCGCCGAAATTCAAAAGAACCCCGCAATAAAGGAAAAGCTCGACGTATTGTTTGTGGAGAATTACAACGTAACGCGCGCCGAAAGGCTCATTCCCGCAAGCGAAGTGAGCGAACAAATATCGCTCGCGGGCAAAGAGGCGAGCGGCACGAGCAACATGAAGTTTATGCTAAACGGCGCAATAACGCTCGGCACGCTCGACGGCGCCAACGTGGAAATTCGCGAAGAAGTGGGCGACGACAACATATTTATTTTCGGTATGCGCGCCCAAGAGGTGGAAAAGCTTTGGGGCAACTACGAACCGAGCAATCTTTACACGGGCAACGCCGAAATTCGGAGAATAGTCGACCGTTTGCGCGTTGGATTTAACGGCGAAAGCTTTGCGGATATTGCCAACTATCTTATTTTGAGAAATAACAACATTGCCGACCCGTATATGTGTTTGGCGGACTACGGCGACTACGTTCGCGCGGCGCACGACATAGACGAGGCGTATAAAGACAAAGTTAAATGGAACCGCATGGCGCTTATAAACATTGCGAAAGCGGGAATATTCGCCGCCGACCGAAGCATAGAGGAATACGCCGCAAACATTTGGAATCTCAGAAAAGTAAGAAAATACAAAACAAGCAAATGACGCGTTATTTTTACGAAGCAGAAAATAAGCACGCAAAAAAGTTTTAACGCATAATAAAATGTCATAAGAAAAAGGGAGGAACAAAATGAACGAACAAGTCAGATTTTTTCCAAACAGCGAGGAGTTTAAAAAGCCTTTCGGGGCGCTTCGTGCGGGCGAGCCGCTTACGCTCAATCTCAAATTCAATCGTCCGAGCAATCCGAGCGAAGTGTTTTTGGTGCTCACCAAAGACGGCGAAAGCGACGTGTATTATCCGATGAATTTCGTGAGCGTGGCGCCCGATTCAACAATGGAATATACGGTGAACGTAACCGTAACCACCAAAGGCTTGTATTTTTATCACTTTATAGTGAATACCGAAGATAAGCAATTCAGAATAGGTTGCGGCGACGACTTGCACGCCATGCTCGGGAAAGGGCACGAGTGGCAACTCACCGTCTTCGAAGAAACGTATAAGGCGTCGGAATTTTTGAAAGGCGGACTGATTTATCAAATAATGCCCGACAGGTTTTTCGACGGCGGAGCGCGGCGCAAAACCAAATCTTACGCCCGCTATCGCGACGATTGGTTCGGGCTTCCCGAATACGAGCCCGACGCCGACGGAAAAATTCGCAACGAAGACTTTTTCGGCGGCAATTTGCGCGGCATCATAAAAAAACTCGGCTACTTGAAGTCGCTCGGCGTGACGTGCATATATCTTAACCCTATTTTTGAAGCGCACAGCAATCACAAGTACGATACGGGCAACTACCGCAAGGTGGATTCCGATTTCGGAACTATCGACGACCTCAAAGAACTCATAAAGAAAGCGGACAAAAAGGGAATGAAAATCATTCTCGACGGCGTTTTCTCGCACACGGGCGACGACAGCATATACTTTAATAAGTACGGGCGTTACGACAGCGTTGGCGCATATCAATCGGTTTTTAGCCCGTATTACAAGTGGTATACTTTCAAAAATTTCCCCGACGAATACGAGAGTTGGTGGAACATAGACATTTTGCCGCAAACGCGCGAATGCGAACCGAGCTTTTCGGAGTATATTTGCGGCGAAGACGGAATAATTCGCTATTGGACGGAAATGGGAATAGGCGGTTGGCGTCTCGACGTTGCCGACGAATTGCCCGACTGCTTTTTGGATAGGGCGGTGCACGCCGCCAAAGCCGCAAACCCCGACTGCATAGTACTCGGCGAGGTGTGGGAAGACGCGAGCAACAAAATATCGTATTCTAAGCGCAGGCGGTATTTAAACGGCGGTCAGCTTGACAGCGTGACTAACTATCCTTTTAAGGAAGATATTTTGAACTTCGTGCGTTGCGGCGACGCTCACAAGCTGAACAACACCGTAAACGTTATTTTGAATAACTATCCGTCGGGAGTGGTGAACAACCTCATGAATCTGCTCGACACTCACGACACCGCGCGGCTTAAAAGCGTGCTCGGCGACAGCGGAGACACGTCAACAAGGCAAAAGCGAGCCGTAGCGAAGATTTCAGACACCGAGCACACGCTTAAACTTATGAAAATCGCCGCAACTCTTCAATATACTCTTCCCGGCGTGCCTTGCCTTTACTATGGCGACGAAGCGGGACTCGAAGGGTTCGAAGACCCGTTTAACCGTCGGTGCTATCCGTGGGGGCAAGAAGACCGCAACTGCCTTAAAATGTATAAAAAACTCGGCGCGGTGCGCACTCGTGAAAAAGCGATACTTTCGGACGGAAAATATGTGCCGATGTCCGCCGAAAACGGAGTGTTCGCTTTCCGCAGAGAGAGCGACGCGGGCGAACTCGTGATTATAGCGAACAGAAGCGACAAACCGTTCGTTTTCCGTCCCGACGAAAAATATACCGAGCTTGCAACACTGAAACCGTTCGGCGGCACGGTGGAGCCTCTCGACGTTGTAATTCTTAAAAAGACGGCGGAAGTCGTGTTCCCCGAAAAGAAAACGAAGAAATAAAACGCTTAAAAATGCTCGCGAACTAATGCGAGCATTTTTTAAATGTACAAAGTTAAGCAAAGCTAACAAAAAGATTGACAAAATTCGGGAGTTGTGCTATACTGAAAGCGCGAGATGGGGCATACTAACCTCGTGAAAAAAGTAAAAAACATTGCTTTCGGATTGAGCGGCGGTTGGTTTCTTTGCCTGTATTTTACCTCGCTTGCCATAGTTTACGCGCTTACGATTATAGGCGCGAAAAAGGCTTATGCGCTCTTAAAATGCGCGTCGTTTTGCCTTATGCCTTTCGGAAAGAACGCCTACACCGATTTTATGTCGCACAAATTCGGCAATACGTTTTGGGCGGTTACTACGGGTTGGCAGGCGGCGTTTGTGTGCCTTGTGTTCGCCGCGTTTTGGTACGCCACCGTTTTCGGCGCTTACTTAGGCTCCCGTTACTTTCATTTGGCGCAGTATTGCGTTTCGCCTTTCGGAACAAAGTGCTACCCCACAAAGCTCCTCACTGGAGGGGAGACGGCGGTGGCGAGGCTTAGGGAGGAGCACAACTTCGAATTATAAGATTGTCGCCCAAGCGCAAGTCGGCGCTATGCTGACGCTTGCTTAACTCGACTTGGGCGAACTCGATAAGGAGTCCTTTCGCGGTACACGCCCGCGAAAGTCGGATTCGGTACCTCTTTGCACCCGTCTGTACCGCCTTAGGGTTTGTTGTGGGCTCGGCAACTGTTGCGAAAATCCGCAACCCTTCTTCGCCGCCTTTGCGCGTCTTGTCACTGCGAGTGAAGCAGTCCCAAACGATAAGCGCACTAATAATAAAAAATAAAGAAACATGGAAAAGAATGTGAAGAAATACGAATTTAACGTAAGCGGAATGACGTGCGCGGCGTGTTCGGCGCACGTTGAAAAAAGCGTAGGCAAAGTGAGCGGCGTGAAAAGCGTTGCAGTGAATTTGTTGCGCGCTTATATGGTTGTGCAATGCGACGAAAGCGTTACGCCCGACGATATAATCGCGGCGGTGAAACACGCGGGCTACGGAGCGGAGTTAAAGAGCGGCAAAGTCGCGTCGGCAAAGCCCGAGAAAGCGAGCGGAAAAAAGGAGCGCCGAAATCGTCTTATTCGACTTTGGGTGAGCGTCGGCTTTTTGGTGCTTTTAATGTATCTTTCAATGGGGCACATGTTCGGGCTTCCGTTGCCGAGCATATTTCTCGGAAAAGAGAACCTTTTGATTTTCGCTTTTTCTCAACTGCTGCTTTGTTTGCCCATAGTGCTCTTGAACGGAAAATTCTTTATAAACGGCGTTAAGGCTATTTTTCGCGGCGCGCCGAACATGGACACGCTTATAGCTCTCGGCGCGGGCGCGGCTCTATTGTACGGCGTTGCGGCGATATTCGCGATAGGATACGGACTCGGACACGGCAACTTTGCTCTTGCCGAGAGGTTTGGGCACGACTTGTATTTCGAGTCGGCCGGAACTATTCTCACTCTTATATCGGTGGGAAAATACCTCGAAGAGCTCTCGAAGGGCAAGGCGAGCGACGCCGTTGAAAAGCTTTTGAACCTCAGTCCCAAAACGGCGGTTTTGCTCGCGGGCGACGGAGAAAAAGAAATCCCCGCGTCCGAATTGAAAATAGGCGATATTGTGCTTGTGCGTCCCGGCATGGGAGTGCCCGCCGACGGCGTGATAGTGAAAGGAAGCGCGAGCATAGACGAGTCGGCTATTACGGGCGAGAGCGTGCCCGCCGAAAAAGAAAAAGACAATAAAGTTACCGGCGGCACCGTCAGTCGTCAGGGCGTTATAGAGGTGCGCGTTACGGCTGTGGGCGAAGACACGGCGCTTAGCAAAATTGCTCGGCTCGTGGAAGAGGCGGGCGGTTCTAAGGCGCCCATAGCGCGGCTTGCCGACAGAGTGAGCGCATATTTTGTGCCCACAGTGCTCGCAATAGCGGTTGTTGCGGCGGTAGCGTGGCTAATTGCGGGCAAAAGCTTTGCTTACGCGCTCGGCATTGCGATTTCGGTGCTCGTTATATCTTGCCCGTGCGCGCTCGGGCTTGCCACTCCCACCGCTATTATGGTGGGCACGGGGCGCGGCGCGAATTTGGGAGTGCTGTATAAAACGGCGGAAGCGTTGGAGCGGGCGCACAAAGTCACCGCCGTAGTGCTCGACAAAACGGGCACCGTTACGGTGGGCAAACCGAGCGTAACCGATTTCGTGGCTTTCGACTCGTCGCGTGCGCTCAATCTTATTTATTCGCTCGAAAAGAACAGCGAGCATCCGTTCGCGTCGGCATTGTGCGCCTACGCTTTGAGTAACGGCGCCACGGCTATCGAAAGCGACGAATTTAAAGCGACTGCGGGCGGCGGAGTGAGCGCGGTAATAGGCGGCAAAAAAATCGTTGCGGGCAACGCCAAACTGTGCGGAGATATGAACGGGTTCGCCTCGTTTTCGGAGCGCGCGCAAGAGTTTGCCGAGAACGGAAAAACGCCGCTGTATTTGGCGGCGGACGGCGAAATTATAGCGCTGTTCGCTCTTGCCGACGAAGTTAAATCGGATAGCCGCAAAGCGGTGGAAAAGTTCGAAAAACTCGGCATAAAAGTTTATATGCTCACGGGCGACAATAAGACGGTTGCAAGCGCAATCGCGGCGCAGGCGGGAATAAAAGAATTCAGAGCCGAAGTTTTGCCCGAAGACAAGGAAAAATTCGTGAGCGAGCTCAAAAGCAAAGGCGAATGCGTGGCTATGGTTGGCGACGGAATAAACGACGCTCCCGCACTTGCCGCCGCCGACGTGGGTATCGCAATCGGCGCGGGAACCGACATAGCAATCGAAGCCGCCGACGTTGTGCTCATGCAATCGCGTTTATCCGACGCCGAAGCGGCTTTGCGACTTAGTCGCAAAACGGTGAAGAACATAAAAGAAAATTTGTTTTGGGCGTTTTTCTATAATCTTTTGTGCATACCGCTTGCGGCGGGTGCGTTCGTGTGGGCGGGAATAAAGCTGAACCCCATGTTTGCCTCCGCCGCAATGAGCGTGAGCTCCGTTTGCGTTGTGCTAAACGCGTTGCGCCTCAGATTTTTTAAGGCAGATAAAACCGCGCAAGAGCCCGCGAGAGCGGACGGCGCTTGTCAGCTCGCTTGCTCTTCGGCTTGCGAGGTAGCCGAAGAGCAAAATATTAAAGAGGAAAATAAAAAAGAAAAGGAGAATATAAACATGAAAAAAACGTTGCACATATCGGGTATGAGTTGCGGGCATTGCTCCGCGCGCGTGCAAAAAGCGCTTTCCGACTTGCCCGGCACCACGCAAGTGGCGGTAGACCACACTACGGGCATAGCCCACTATAACGGCACGGCAACCGCCGACGAACTGAAAAAAGCGGTTCAAGACGCGGGTTACGAAGTTACGGAGATAGAGTAATAGCCTTATAAACAAATATAAAACGGCGTTCGTTTCGAGCGCCGTTTTATATTTAATAGCTAAAAACGTTTTATTATAAAAAGCACATAGAATAACATATTCTATGTAACTAAATACTTTTAAAGTGTTCGCAAATTGTCGTATATGTGTAAATTATTGTTTGTGCGCCGTCGTTTTGCTTGCGTTTTCCTCTTAAATCATATATAATAATCGCGAAAAAGCACATAGAATATGTTATTCTGCGTACTTTTTCGAAATGAAAAAATTGTTTCGGAGGAGAACATGAAAAAGAAATTTTCGTTTATTGTTTGCGCGATTTTGTGCGCGGTTTTCGCGTCGCTTTGCCTGTCGGGTTGTTTTTTCGTAAAGGACGAAAAAATAGATTACGGAACGACCGTCGAGGGATATAAATACACGTTAGACGGCAACGGAGATTTGAGCGTGGACGTTGGAAATATCAGATATGCGCGCAGTAGGAACGACGCGAAAGAGTTTTGGGTTGAAGGGGTGTTAAGCATAGACGTTACCGCGCCGCTTAACTATATTCTTACCGAATTGGACGGACTCCCCGTAACCTATATCAAATCGTTGAGAACTAACGCAAAAAGCATAACTATTCCCGATAGTATAACGAAAATCGAAGCCTACACTTTCAGTTCCAATTATTATCTTGAAAGTATTTCTTTGCCCGATAGCCTTACCGTACTCGGCGGCGGCGCTTTTACGAGGTGCGACGCGCTTAAAAACCTAACTATTCCGAAAAACGTAACCGAGCTCGGCAATTCAATCTGCAACGGACTGAAAGCTCTGCAAAGCGTGTCGTTACCCGGTAGCGTAAAGACCGTTCCTGCGGGCACGTGCAAAGACTGCGTTTCGCTTACGAGCGTCACTCTCGGCGAGGGGATAGAAACAATAGGCGAAAAGGCTTTTTGTTATTGCACTCACCTCGAAAGAATAACTTTGCCCGACAGCTTAAAAACGATAGAAAAAGAAGCTTTTAAATATTGCTTTAAACTTAAATCGATTACATTCCCCGAAAATGTGCAAGAAGTGGGCGAGTTGGCTTTTAACGATTGCGGTGCGCTTGAAAGCATAACTATAAACAACAAAAACATGAAGACGGGCAAAAACGCATTCCTCAAATGCCCAAGCATAAAAACTATAATTTTTAACGGCACGCAGGCGGAGTGGCAAGCTTTCGAAGAAGCGAACAACGCCACCACGCAAAGCGTAACGATTCGTTGCACCGACGGCGACATAATTAAAGATTAAATCGCTGAAAAAAACGCAACAAAAAAAGAGTTCGCATAAATAAACCGTGCGAACTCTTTTCATATCGAAAATAATAAGTTTTTAATTTTTTTCGGTGGTGTAATCGGTTAAAGTGTAAATCGTTTTGTAGCTTATGTTCACCGAAAGAGGGGAATATTCGGTGTAGGTCATTTCCAAAATGAGCTTTTTGGTTTCGGCGTTGTTACTGCGTTGGCGCACCGTTATGCTCGGGTCGGTTATAAGCATCGAAATTGCGGGACCGGGAGTGGAAGACGACACGCTCACCGACGCTTGCACGCATTGAACCGAATACTTTCCGCCCTCCGCGTCGAGCGCGCCCTCCGAGTCGGTGAGTAAGAATTTGTCGGGCGAAAGGTTGGGGGTTACGGAAACGTTCTTTTCGGCGCAACTCATGCTCATGGTGTAGCGCACGTATTCGCCGCGAATGTAAGAGTCGAAAATGTTGGAAAGATAGAACGTTGCCGAACCTTTCTTTTTAACGTTCGAAAGGGCGCGCACAACGTAATTTAACTGCTCGTTGTCGAAACGGGTGTTGCTCGCCACCGATATGTCTTTGTTTATCTTCTTATAAGTGCGCGTGTAGGTGCCGTCGCCGTTTTGGGTTGTTTCTCCGCTGTCGGTTGCGAGGGTGGCTTTGTTTTCGTTGTATTTAACCGAATAAGAGTATCCGCGCGGGTCGGCGTATTTCACGTTCGCGGGAAGTTTTAACGTATAGTTCACGTTTTCGTCGGTCGATTCGATTTTCTTGGGAGCCTCTCCGTCGCAAAGCGGACGTTGAGCCAAACTGAAAGTTTTTTCAGCTTCTATGGGCACAAGGGTGTTGCGTGAAAACTTTGCCGTGCTCACAAAAGAGTCGGTGAGCCCTTTATTTTTCACTATTCTGCCCGTTTCGTCAACGCTCTCCGCTTGGTCGCTATCGTTATATGTGAGTTCGAAAGAGTTGGCAATATACGATTCTTCGCCCGTAGTGGTAACTTCGGTGACGTATTTTCCCGTAGCCACCACGATTTCATCGTTGCCGCCGACGTAAACTTTTTTAACGTCGTAAGTGCAAGTTTCTTGAACGTCCCACGGCATTTTTTCGTCGAACGACACTTTTGCATCTCCGCCGCTGCAACCGAAGCCCACTGCGGCGAAAACCGCCGAAAGCAGTACGCAAATAATTTTTTTCTTCATTATGAAGGCATTAGCTCCTTTATTTCAATGATTTTTTTCATTTCGTTAAAAGTATTATAGCACTATTCGCTTGATTTATCAACTCAAAACACGTTATAATGTAAACAAAAATGCTTGCTTGCAAGGGCATTTTTGTGATTTGCGCGAAGATAAAACGAGTTTTGAGAAAGCACAACAAAGCCGCGAAAGCGGCAAACAAAAAACTTGTTTTTTGCGAGTTTTAATGTTACAATATAAATATGAAAGATAAAAATCGTGTGAACGACGCGAATAAACTGAATAAATACGTTTGCGCGCATTCGCCTAACACCTATGCCGAAGCGCTGAAAACGGCGGTGAATATGCTTAGGGAGAGAAAACGCGAGCGAGGTTTCGATCCCGCGCGCAAATATTTGCTGTTCGTTCCCGACAAATACACTTTGCTTGCCGAAAAGCTCTTGTACGAGGGCGGCGGAGCGTTCGACGCCGAAGTGCTCACGCTGAACCGATTGTGTTATAAACTTTCGGACTACGAGGGAAAACCCGCCGAAGAGCGCCCGCTGTCGCGTTTGGGAGCGGTTTTGACGGTGCGCAGGATTTTGAACGAAAACAAAGATAAGCTCGTTTGTTTTAATAAGAGCGCGGGGTTTGCGGGCTTCGGCGAAATAATGTATGACAACATATGCCAAATCGCGTCGAGCGGACTGAGTGCAGGCGATTTGCCCGACCTAAACGACGACAGCGTGACAAGTTACAAGTTGCGCGACTTGAAACTTGTGTATTCGGAATACGAAAAGGCGACTTCGGGAAAATACGTGGATTCTGCGGGCAGACTGCTGTGGCTTGAAAGAATGCTCCGCTCCACCGACTATTTTAAAGGGGCGAGCGTGTATTTTGCCTGTTACGACGGTTTCACTCCGCTTGCCGCGCGAATAGCCGCAAAGATTTGCGAGCTGAGCGACAATGCCGCTATCGTAAACGCCGTTTGCAAGTTAAACGTGAAAGCGACGGCGGTAGAAGAATACGAGGCGCCGACGAGAGCGGACGAATTGAAAGCGGCGGCGGAGAGAATATGCGCTCTTGTGAAAAGCGGTGCGCGCTACGGCGACATAGGGGTAATCGCGCCCAACGCCGACTTTAACCGCTTGAAAAGAATTTTCGAGGAATACGGCATTCCGTTTTTTACCGACGTAAAATACGCGCTTTCCTCTCACCCGCTTGCAAGATACGTTTTGGAGTTGTTCAAAACCGCGCGCGCCGAGACCAACGAAAATTACATAACGCTTGCCAAAAATCCATATTCTGAAATTTCGCCTTTCGATGCGGACGTATTCGAAAACTACGTTTACTATTGCGCGCTCAAAGAGGGTAGCGCACGGTTTCCGTTCACGTTAGAGCCCGACGGCGCAGCGCTTAAAGGAAAGCTTTCGGTTGCCGAGAGCGTGCGCTCTCGTTTGGTTTCGGCTGTGCACGCCGTAAAACTTTCAAAAGTGAAAACGGGCGAAGATTTTTGCAAAGCCGTTATTAAAGCGTTGCCTCGCAAAGAGGCGGAAATCACTGCTACGTTTAATACGGCAATCGAGAATCCTCTCGCCGAAATCACTGCGGCGGCGGAAGTTCTTTCGCAGGTTTTCCCTGTGCCGACGAGCGTTCAAACTCTTTTGGACGCGCTCGAAGAGAGCTTTTCGCTCAAAGAAGTTTCGGTGCTCCCAAACCTTTCCGACACGGTGGAAGTTGGCGACGTGTCGGTGTTTCGGGCGAGCGGAAAAAAATATATGTTCGCGCTCGGAATGCACGAGGGCGAGTTGCCGCCCGTAATGCGCGACGACGGCATTTTGAGCGATAAAGATTTGGAGACTCTCGCTGAATTCGGCAACAAAAGAGCGGTTATAGAGCCGAGCATAGAGGCGCTGAATATGCGCGCCGAGCAAGAACTTGCGTCGGTGCTTTCGTCGTGCGACGGAATGTTTTTGTCGTATATAGCGGGAGAATCGCCGTCGCCGTTTTTAGAGCGAATAAAAAGCGAGTGCCGCAAAAAGAAAATCGCCGAAAAGATTACGAGTTTCGAAGATGAGCGCGAACGGCTTTCGTCGGGCGAGCGCGCCGCCGAACTACTGTCGAGGCTTTGCCCCACGCCCGCGTCGGCGCTCGAACTGTGCTTGCTCGGCAAGGGTGAAATAGAGGCGGGCGGCGACGGGTTCGGGGTCGAACGGGAAATAGAACAAGCTCTCGGCGGAGTTGTTGAAAAAAAAGAGCGCGAAGTGTTCGTGCCGCAAGCGAACGAACTGTATCGCCGCAAAATTTCCATAAGTCGCGTACAAGAATATTTTTCGTGCCCGTTCAGGTGTTTTTTGCGTTACGGGTTAAAGCTCGAAGAGCGTCCCGACGGCGAAGTGTCGGCGTTGGAACTCGGCACGTTTTTGCACCGAGTGATAGAACTTTTCGTATCGCGCGGCGATCTCTCGTCGCCCAAAACTACCGTTGCGGCAATCGTGAAAGAAATACTCGAAAACGAGCCGCAAATTTTGAAGGGCGCGAGCGAAAGTTTTATAGGCGAGCTAACCGAAGAGGCTACGGGCATTTCGGCGGTGGTTGCGTCGCAACTCATGCAAGGAAGTTTCGAGGCTAAGTTTACCGAAGCGGCGTTCGGGAAGCCCCCCGCGCCGTTTAAAGGGCACGAAATAGCGCTCGGCGACGACGTGCTCACAACCGAAGGGGTTATAGACCGCGTGGACTTGTGCGGCAACGCGGCGCGCGTAATCGATTACAAAACGGGTTATGTCGAGTTTTCGCTTGCGGATATTTATTACGGCAAGAAAATACAGCTTCCCGTGTATTTAAAGGTGTTGCAAGAAAACGGTTTTTTACCGACGGGAATGTTTTACTTTCCGTTTTCGTCCACATTCTCGTCGGATAAAAGCAGTTATAGGCTAATGGGCATATTCGACGAAAAGTACGCTTACGAAATGGACAACGGGTTGGGGAACGAGGGATATTCGAGCGCCGTTGTAAACGCTCGCTCGGTGAAAGGTTCGGCGCCGTATAGTCCCGTTTTACATAAGGCGGGCGGTTCGGCTGTGAGCGCGAACACGCTCGGCGCGGTGTGCGACTATGCCGAAGCGGTGCTAAAAGCGGGCGCCGAAGAAATGCTGTCGGGCTATTGCGCTCCGTCCCCTCTTGCGTCGGGGCGACTATGCGAGTGTTCGTATTGCGAAATGAAACCCGTTTGCTCGGCGTGCGGAGGCAAACTTTCGGAAAGAAAGAAGAGCGCGGTGAAAGCGGCGTTTATCGAAGAGGTTATGCGCGAGGAGAAAGGCGTATGAGAGAATGGACGCAACAACAGCTTAAAGCCATTTCGTTGCGCGATTGCAACCTTTTGGTGTCGGCGGGTGCGGGTAGCGGCAAAACGGCGGTTATGATTGAGCGAATTTGTTCTCTTTTAGAGGAGGGCGCGGACATTTGCAAAATGACTGTGTGCACGTTTACCAAAACCGCCGCCGCCGACATGCGGCGTAAGCTTTCGGAAACGCTCGCCGAGCGTATAGAAAAGACGGGCGACGTCAGGCTTGAAAAACAACTCGCAAGGCTTCCCGCCGCCGAAATTTCCACGCTTCACTCGTGGTGCGCGCACATTATAAAAAAATGGTTCTTTTACAGCGATTTGGAGCCCGAGTTCACGGTAGCGGAAGAGGCGGAAGAAGCGGCGCTAAAAAGCGAAGCCGCCGAAGAAGTGCTCGAAGAGGAAAAAGAGAAGGGCGACGAAGCTTTCGCGGGACTTTATGCCGCGTTTTTAGCCAACCGCTCGCACAAAAAACTGAAAGAGGCAATGCTCGCCGTATACGATTATTCGCGCGCGCAACCCAAACCAGACGAATGGCTTTTTACCTGTGCCGCTCATAGCGATTACGAATACAGAGAAATGCTTTTTTCGGCAATAAAAAAGGACGCCGAAAAGCTTGTGCGCGACGCGGAGAATCTTTTACGCGACCTTGCCGCCGCAAGTTTTATTAAAGATTACGAGGCGCTCGAATCTTTAAAAGCGTGCATGGAAAGCGAAGTTGCGTGCACCCTCGCAACTCCTCAGTTAAGAAACAAGCCGGAGCTTGAAGAACTTCACGGCAGATTCAAGGCGCTCAAAGCGCAATATGCAGAACTGTGCCGCCGCCGCGAGAAAACGGAAACGATGCCGAGCCACGACGAAAGCATGAAATACTGCAAGGCTCTCGCCGAACTCGCGTTTAAACTCGGAGAAAAGTATTCGGCGAGCAAGAGAGAAAAGGGAAAAGCGGACTATTCCGACCTCGAACATCAAACTTTGAAAATACTCGGAAGCGAACACGGCGAGAGAATACTCTCGGAATACACCCACGTCTTTGTGGACGAGTATCAAGACATAAGTCCGCTTCAAGAAGAAATACTCAAAAAGTTCAAGTGTGAAATGTTTTTCGTGGGCGACGTTAAACAGTCTATTTACGGCTTTCGCATGTGTCGCCCCAAGTTCTTTGTTGAAAAGCGCGAGCGCTATCGAAAGGGCGAGGGCGAAACTGTGGAGCTCACCGCGAATTTCAGAAGCGGCGCTCGAATTCTCGATACCGTAAACGGCATTTTTTCCGCCGTAATGACGGATAAATTCGGCGGCACCGATTATGCGTGCGAACGGTTTACGGCGGGTTCGCAAATAAATTCGTCGGTTAAAACCGTTATAATTCCGCCCGACGAAGAAAAGACGGAACTTGCGCCGAAAATATATTCGGTGAAAAACGATACCGCCGAGCGCGCGAGCAAGTCGCTTGAATCGGAAGCTGACGCGGTTGTTGACGAAATACTCGATATGCTCGACGGCGACGGTACGGAAGAGGGAGTGGACTACGGCGACATTGCCGTGCTCGTTCGCTCGCGCGGCGCTTTCACCGACTTGTTGGAAAGAAAGTTGCGCGCCGCGTCGGTGCCCGTGTCGGTCGTCTCGTCCGAACAGTCGGCGGAAAGCTTTCGCTCCGTTTCCACGCTCATATCGTTTTTGCGCGTTCTCGACAATTTGCACGACGACGTAAACCTTGCGGCGATTTTGCTGTCGAGTTCGTTCGGAAAACTTACGCCCAGCGAACTTGCCGAAGTGCGTTTACACACTTGCGGAGAACTGTGCAACTGTTTGTGCGGCGGCGTTATAAAAAATTTGCCGTCGCCGCTATCGAATAAGCTCGCGGAGTTCGCCGATAGGGTTTCGGCGTTTAGAAAAGAAGCGGCGTGCGCCACCGTTGCCGAACTTGCGGGAAAAATAACGGCGGAATTCGATTGCTTTAACGGAGCGCTTTCGGCGGGAGGGGAACGCGAGGCGGCGGCGCTCGACGCATACTTAGAACACCTCGCGGCGGCGCAAGAGAATACTTTGCACGGATATTTGCGCTTTATAAAGAGAACGGGCGCGCCGAGTTTGAAAGTGCGCGAGGGCGGCAGAGCTGTGAAAATTATGACTGTTCATGCCTCGAAAGGGCTTGAATTCAAATGCGTGATTTTGCCGCAACTGCATAAACGGTTTAATTTGCGCGACGTATACGCGAGCGTTATTTGCGACGAAGAAGAGGGAATCGTGTTGCGTTCGTTCGACTTTATCGAGCGCGTAGTGAAAGAGAATCCGCGTTTTGCGGTGTGCGCTCAAAAACTCAAACGCGCACTCGCCGAAGAAGAATTGCGGGTGCTGTACGTTGCCATGACGAGAGCCAAAAACAAACTCGTTATGTTTTCGCAACCGCCGCAATCGGAGCGCGCCGCCGAAGACACCGTTGCATATATCGATTGGCTTTATCCCTATGTGAGCAAAACGAAATTAGAGCCGAGAGAGCGCGAAGAATTGCCCGAGAAAAAAGTCGAGCGCGAGCCGAACGAAAAAATCGTTGCCGCGTTGAAAGAAAATTTTGCATGGGTTTATCCCTATTCTCGCGGCGAACGGGTGAAAGCGTCGGTTTCGGGCGTGGCGCATATCGGCGACGAAGACAGCGTGCCATCGCTTTTCTCTTCCGACGACAGAGCGGCGGAAAAAGGAAGCGCGTATCACAAATTCATGCAGTGGGCGAACTTCGGCGCAAGCGGGGAATGGGAACGACTTTGCGCCCGTTTCCCCCAAGAGGCGGCGCTCGTCGAGCGAGAAGAGTTCGAAACGGCGTTGCTCGTTGTGGAAAAATTTATCGCAGGGCGGGAGTTTTTGCGCGAAAAGCAATTTATGTTTGCGGCGCCGGCTTCCGTCGCTGGCGGCTCCGAATTTAACAAAATACTTGTGCAGGGCGTTATAGACCTAATGGTGTTCGAGCCGGACGGAAGCGTTATAATAGCGGACTACAAGACGGGAGCGGAAAAGCGCATCGCGAAAAACGAGTCGTATTTCCGTCAGCTTGCGCTTTATAAAGCGGCGGTCGAAAAGGTGCTCGGAAAGAATGTGAAAGGCACGTATTTATATGCGTTTAAGACGGGAAAATTTATAAAAACGGAATAACGGGCGTAATTCGGCGCCGAAATAGGCTGTTTTAAACAAATTTTAAGAAAAAAACGGTTAAAAAGTATAGCGTTTTTGTTTTCGGTGTGGTATAATAAGTTATATATAGAAAAAACACTACTTGGAGAGGCAAACCGAAATGTTGGAAAAAATAGCTCAAATAGTAGGAAAATTGAACGGAACCGTGCTTATTGCGGTAGGCTTTGGCATTGTCGTGCTCGCGTTTGTTGCGGGGCTTTTGCTGTCGTTCGGCGGCGAACTCGCCAAATTCAAAAAGGGCGCGAAAGCCGCAATTAAGGGCGGCACCCTTGAAGAATTTCAAAAGTCCGCAAAGGAAAAAATGCCGTTGCGCGTGAAAAAGCAATATAAGGCGTATAAGCAAAACGGCGGCAAGCCCGACGATTATATTACGCAAGACGTATGCGTGTATTCTCCGTTTAAAGAAAGCGTCGCGGCGCATTTGCCCGGCGTGGTTATGGCTGCGGGGGTTCTAAGCATACTACTTTCGTTCTTTTTGGCGGGAGTGGTGAGCGGCACCGCTAAATTCGATAGCGAAAAATTTCCTGGCGGACTTATGTACGTGGTGCCTGCTGTCGTTACCGTAGGAGTTATGTTGTTGCGCCTTGCGGCGGGGCTAATATCTTCGGCTATTTTAAAGAGCGGACTCAAAACTTACGACGCTTATATCGAAGCGCTCGGAAACTGCATGGGCGGTTCTTCCGCATCGCACGCCGCTAACTCCGAAATGAGCGCCCCCGACGTTCCGTTTGCGCAAAGCGAGCCGATTACCGCAGAGCCCAAAACAATAGCGTTCGACCCCACTTTCGGAGAGCCCGAGCGCATAAACGTGGAACTTGCCGAAGAAGAGGAAGAAATACCTCACACCGTAGTTATGCAAGAGCCTATGGCTGAACCTGTTGTTATGCAAACGGCGGAACCTATGGCTGAACCCGAACCCGCAGTTGCGGCGGAACCTGCGAGTGCGAGCGAACCCGTTATGGCGGCGCCGCAAGAGAGCGAAGCGGAAACGAGAGCGAAAGCTCGCGCCGAAGCGCTTGCAAGACTTCGTGCCGAACAGGCTCAACGCGAAGCGGCTCGCGCGCAAGAAAAACCCGAGCAAACGCCCAAAACAGCCGAGCCCGCACCGCAACCTATTCCCAAAACTCAAACTCGCCCCGCGTCTGCCGCGCAAGGCTCTTCAACCGCGCAAGACGTTTTGGCGAGAATAGACGCAATCAGTCGAGAGGGCGCTCCCATAGCCACTATGAAAGAAGTAGCGTTGCAACTCCAACGCGAACGCGGCAAGCCCGAAAACAATTCGCCCGAGCTCCAACAAAAATTCAAAGAGGCTCTTTCCACTCTTTTAAAAGCAATGAGCACGGCGAGCAAAAAATAGGGAAAACGAAAATAATTTCATATTCGAAAAAGCGGCTTGCAAAGTTTGGCGGGTCGCTTTTCGGTTTTGGCAATGGGCGAACGCTTGACAAATTCGCAACAACGAGGCTATAATTGCAACGGCGGCGAGTTGAGATTGCCGCGTCGCTTGTCGGCTTCTTGCAATGACAAGTATGCGCGCGCTCGGCTAAGGACAAATGTCACCGCGAGCGTAGCGAAGCAGTCTTCTGGTGGAGCGAATGTCGCATTTTAACAATACGCATAACAAAAAGGAGAAAAGCAATTTTGGACGGACTTACCGAAAAGCTGTTCGGCGAACGTTTTCCCACCGCGCAAGACGCGGTTACCGAAATTATAAACCTCGAAGCTATATTGAGGTTGCCTAAGGGCACGGAGCACTTTTTGAGCGACTTGCACGGCGAATACGGCGCGTTTTGCCACCTAATGAATAATTGCAGCGGTGTAATACGCGCGAAAATAGACGAGCTTTTTGGAAAATTGCTTTCCTCTTCGGAGCGGAGCGAACTTGCCACAACGGTGTATTATCCCGCAGAGAAAATAGCGGCGGCGAAGTTATCGGGCGCGGAAATGTCGGGGTGGTATAAAACCATGCTTTACCGCCTCACGTTGCTTGCGCGCGAATGCGGGAAAAAGTATACGCGAAGCAAGGTGCGCAAAGCCATGCCGCCCCGTTTCGATTACATAATAGACGAGATGCTCCATTCCACAGCCGACGGCGGCGACCGCGAAGCGTATTACGACGAAATCTTTTCGGAAATAATAAAACTCGGTTGTGCCGACACGTTTTTGGAAACGATCGCCGCGCTAATCAAGCGTTTGGCAATAGATAAGCTTCATATAGTGGGCGACGTTTTCGACAGAGGCGAAAACCCCGATAAAATTATGGACATTCTCTGCTCGCACCACAGCATAGACTTTCAGTGGGGCAATCATGATATTTTGTGGATGGGGGCGTTTTACGGCTCGCGGGCGTGCGTTGCCACCGTTGTGGAACTTTGCCTCAAATACGGCAACCTCGAATTACTCGAAATGGGTTACGGAATATCACTCAGGGAACTCGCGTTTTTTGCCGACAAGCAAAAATACGACCCGAAATTCGCAATAAACGCATCGGGCAAAAAAATAAGCGAGACCGACGCGGTGTTATCGGCGAAAATGCGTAAAGCGATATTTTTAATGCTGTTAAAACTCGAAGGGCAAGCCATTGCGCGCCATCCCGAATACGGCATGGAAAACCGCGCGCTACTCAATAAAATAGATTTGAGGAACGGCACGGTTGAAATAGACGGAATGCGCGTGCAAATAGACTTATCCGACTTTGCCTCGCTCAATTCGCGCGAACCGTTAAAGCTCTCGGCGGAAGAGGAGAACGTGCTCGCGTGTCTCGTCAAGTCGTTTACGGGAAGCGAAAAATTGCGCCGTCACGTAAGCTTTTTGATGAGCAAAGGTTCGGTTTATTCGGTTTGCAACGGCAACCTCATTTTTCACGGGTGCATTCCGCTTGACGCAAACGGCGACTTTTTGCCCGTAGCGGCTTGCGGCAATAAGCGCGGTAAGGCTTGCATGGACGAATTTGCGCGTCTCGTAAAAAAGGCGGCGGCAAGCGGCAAAGAGAAAGACACCGACGTGTTTTGGTATTTATGGTGCGGAAGCGGAAGCCCGCTGTTCGGGCGCAAAAAGCTCGCAACGTTCGAAAACATATATTTGCAAGATTCCGATTTATGTGCCGAAGAGAAAAACCCGTATTACACTCTAAGCCGTAAGAGGGAAGTCGCCGAGAAGATTTTGGCGGAGTTCGGGCTTATAGGCGAGCATTGCCGCATAATAAACGGGCACATTCCCGTGCATTTCAAAGAGGGCGAAAACCCCGTGAAGGCGAACGGCAAACTCGTGGTAATCGACGGCGGCTTTTGCAGAGCTTATCACGAGAGGACGGGAATAGCCGGCTACACTCTTATATATAATTCCTACGGAATGCGACTTGCGGCGCACAGCCCGTTTTGCGGAGCGGAAGAGGCGATTGCCTCCAACCGCGACATAGTGTCGAACGTTACCGTGTTCGACACGGTGGGTAGCAGACTGAAAGTTAGCGACACCGATACGGGCGAGAATATTCGCAGTCAAATCGCCGCGTTAAAAACTTTGCTTAAAGAAAAATTCGGCAAAGAAGTTTAGTTTTTTGTTTGCGAGAAAGTTTCATTTATGACATTAAAAAAGTTGCGTTTATAAAAAGGCTACATTTACGGCAATAAAAAAACGCATTTAATACATTAACAGAAATGGAAAAGTTAGGGTGTTTTACGGTTAAATACAGATATTTGCTATTCGGAGCTTTTGCGGCAATGCTTGTCGTGTCTTTAATTTTGCTCCCCAAAGTTTCGGCTAACTACGATATTGCGAGCTATCTTCCGCCCGATATGGAAACAAGGCAAGCCCTCACCGTTATAGAAAAGGAATGGGGCATGAACAGCTTTGTGAACGTAATGATTAAAGACGTGAGCGCGGAAAACGCTCAATCGCTATCCGAGCGATTGAAAGAATTGCAAAACGTCAGCCTTGCGTCGTTCGACCGTAGTAGCGAAAGCAGTTACAAAGACAACTGCGCGCTAATTAGGCTCACGGTTAAGGGCGGCGACTTTTCGGACAGCGCGCAAGACGCCGTGCGCGAGGTCGAGGCGCTCCTCGAAAGAGAGGGCTACGAGAGCTACACAAGCGGGAGCGCGGTAGACGGCACTCGTATGCAAAACGGCATAGGCGGAGAAATGACGCTCATCATGATTATAGCCGTGCTCGTGGTGGTTGCCATATTGCTCGTTACGTCGCGTTCGTGGTTCGAGCCCGTAATTTTCTTGCTCGTTGTCGGCGTGGCGATTTTAATCAATTTGGGCACGAATTTCTTTTTTGGCGAAATATCTTATATCACGAAATCGGTCGCGGCGATTTTGCAACTTGCGCTCGCTATGGACTATTCCATAGTGTTATTACACAACTTCGATTCTTGCGCGGAAAAGGGCGGCTCTATTTCCGACGCCGCCGCAAAAGCGCTCGCCGTGTCGGTTAAGCCCATCATATCTTCGTCGCTCACGACCGTTGCGGGGCTCGTGGCGCTCATGTTCATGAGTTTCGGAATAGGGCTCGACATAGGGCTTGTTATGAGCAAGGGCATTATAATAAGCATGCTGACGGTGTTTTTCTTAATGCCGGGACTGTTGGTGTTGTTGAATAAGCCTCTACTCAAATTAAAGCACCGCCCGCTTCCGCTCGGAGGCGACAAGCTCGCTACGGGAGTCGTGAAAGCGCGCTACGTGCTCCCCGTGCTTTTGGTTGCGCTAATCGCGACGGGCGCGGTGTTGCAGTCGTTCAATACGTATTCTTTCACCGAAGTTCAACCGAGCGCCGACCGCGACCAAATAGAGGCGGTGTTCGCGCCCGATTCGAGCATGATTGTTATAATTCCCAAAGCGGAAAACGAAAACGATTACGCTAAGCAAGACGAGTTCGTCGAAAAGCTTTCGGAATTGAAAATGGGCGAGAAAGTCCCTTTTAAATCTGCTCAAACGTATAATTCGGCTGTGGAACAAGCCACGCAGTCCGTTCTTCAAACTTTTCCCGCTTTTTGGCGACCCGTAGTTGAAGAACAGGTTAGGGCGGAAGTTTGCGCGCAAGTGGGCGAGCTTTTGAACGGGAGCGAGCACTCCCGCATGATTTTGTCTTTCGATATTCCCGAAGCGAATCAAGAGGCGTTTAACTATATAGACGACATGAAAGCGGAACTCGACGCGCTTTACGGCAAAGGCAACACGTTTATTGCAGGCGGCGTTATGAGCAACTACGATATTAGCAAGTCGTTCGGCGGCGATTTGCTTGTAACCAATCTTATAACCGTGTTTTCCATCTTGCTGATTATAGGGCTCACTTTTCGTTCGTTCTCGTTGCCCGTAGTGCTCGTGCTCATCATTCAGGGCGCAGTCTACGCCGCAATGTCGGTGTCGTTTTTAATGAGCACGCCCATTTTCTTTATGTCGTATTTAATCGCGTCCGCCATTTTAATGGGCGCCACGATAGACTATGCGATTTTAATCACCGAGCACTACACAAAAATGCGCAAAACGGCGGGGAAACTCGAATCGCTCAAAGCGGCGCTCGGTAGCAGTATGCCCACAGTGCTCACGAGCGGACTCATTCTAACCATAGCGGGCTTTATAGTGGGTGGCATATCGTCGAGCGCCGCAATTTCAACAATAGGAATGCTTTTGGGGCGCGGAGCCCTTGCCGCAATAGTGCTCGTGCTTGTGCTGTTGCCCGAGCTTTTGTATTTGCTTGATAAAGTTATTCAAAAAACCTCGTTCGGAACGAGGTTTAAAGAGGAGTAGTTGCAAGACTTCGGGCGAGACGGCTACGGGCGCTCCGTCATTGCGAGCGTAGCGAAGCAATCTCAATTACAAATTATCTTTGTCGTATTCGTCGAGACACAAAATGTCGGCGGGGTCTTCGCCTAAAACTGCTATCAACCTTGCAAAGGTGTCGATTGCGGGCATTTTCTTGCCGTGAATGTAGCACGAAATTTGCGGGTGACGCACGCCTATGCGTTCGCCGAGTTCTTTTTGGGTCATTCCGCTGTTTTTAATTGCTTCGGCAAGTTTCTTTTGTATTTTTTCTAACGTAATCATAAGTCTTCGAATAATTTTTCCATTTGCACGTTTAAAACTTTTGCAATTATATAAATTTCTTTGTCGGTTGCTATCCGCAATTGCCTTTCGAGCTTAGAGTAACTTGTAGGGTTTATGTCGAGTCCCGCTACTTGAAGCCGCGCAATAAAATCTTTTTGCGAAATGTTTCGTTCTTTGCGCAAACGTTCTATCGTTTTGCCTACTGTGTTTTTGTCGCCGTAGCTCTTTTCGCGCGTTTTCATTGTTATTCTATTCCGAAAAGTTCGTTCGGCGTAATATCCAAACGCTTGCAAAGAAACTCGATTTTTTCATAGTCGAGTTGAACTTTTCCCGTTTCGTAATCGCTGTAATCCGATTGATATTTATGCAGTTCTTTCGCAAGTTGCGCCTGAGTAAGTCCCGCCGCTTTTCTCGCGGCGGCAAGATTTTCGCCTACTTTTTGCGCAATGTTCTTGCATTGGTTATTTTGTTGGTGTGTTATCTTTGTCATATTCATCAAGACATAAAATATCGGCGGGGTCTTCATCTAAAACTGCAATCAATTTTGCGAAAGTATCGATTGCTGGCATTTTCTTGCCATGAATATAATACGATATTTGTTGGCGGCGTACTCCTATGCGTTCGGCAATTTCTTTTTGAGTCATTCCGCTGTTTCTAATTGCTTCGGCAAGTTTAATTTGAATTTTCTCAAGTGTAATCATAAAATTAAAATATTTATATATCTATTAGATACAAAAAGGCTTGACATGCACCTATTGGATAAGATATACTATATATAATTTAATATTCATCTAAGCAAAGTATGTCGGCTGGGTCAACATCTAATACAGCTATAAGTCTTGCGAAAGTATCAAGCGCCGGCATTTTTTTACCATGAATATAGCAAGATATTTGAGGATGTTTTACTCCTATACGTTTGCTTAGTTCCACTTGAGTATAGCCGCTATTCTTGATAGCATCTGATAGTTTGGCTTGTATTTTTTGTAATGTAATCATATGTACACTCCTTTATTTAATTTTATATCTGGTGGATACACAAGAACGGCTTTCTAACTGTTGGATACAGGTGCAATAGGATAATGATATGGGAAGTACTATTTTGAAAGAACAAAAACAAGAAAGTATATTAACGAATGGCGTAATTCAAATCAATAATTGCATTATTGAAGACGTTGTGTTAGGGAATATTAAACCCGGCGAAAGAATTCCGCTTGAAGATTATATGCACTATTTAAAATTGCCGTGTAGGGTGTATGAATTGCGAATGCGGCTCTCGGGTTTTGCTATCGGGGAAAGTGAATGTGTTTCTAATCGAAAGATAGACGATTTTAGAAGCGAGTTTTTTTGTAACCAAATCAAACGTATTTTTTGGGAAAATCCGATATTAGAATATAGTGTTTTTGATAAGAGAAATATTTCGAGAAAAATTGAAGACGAAGAATTATTTTTTGAAAAAATTCATGAAGTGTTTCAAGGCGTGCTCAACGTTGAGAAATATGAGAATATAGAAACGGAGGCGTTAACGCCAAGCAACGCTTTAAGAGTTGAAAAATTTGTTGCGGCAATTAAATTATTGAAATTAAAAAACGGAAGAAAGGTGAGCTTTTGGTTAGCGCGTATCAATAATCTTCCCGACTATATAAAAAGAATAACAAGAGTAAAATGGGCTACTTTAGTTTTGAATAATAATGATACCGACAGCTTAGAATATAAGCTGTCGGTAATGGCTGCTTTTAGGTTTATTCAAATTAGCAATAGAGAGTTATTTGCAAAAAGAGTATTGCGCTATTATGAATTACATGACCCTATAAATCGTTTGACATAATTGTGTTTAAGTGTTACAATAGTATCATCAAAAGGGAGTAATTCTAAGGACGGGATGTCAACAACGTGCCGCGCTTAAAGCGGCTGGCGCCCGTCGCCTCAGAACATGCGCGAGGTAATGAGACTTTTGTCATTTTTTAATGGCAGAAGTCTTTTTTTAAACCAATTTGGCAAACGGGTATTTGCCGCAATTCGGCGGCATAAATTTGTTGAGAAGGAGATACGTTTCATGGCAGTAAACGCGGAAAAACTGACGGCGCAAGAAGCAGTAGTCGAATGGGACACAAACCCCGACACGGGACTGAACGGCGAGCAAATAGCGGCTCACGCCAAAAAGTGGGGAGAAAATAAGCTGAGCGCGGCAAAGCCCAAATCGCTTTTCAAGAGAATCATAGACGGGCTAACCGAACCTATGATGCTCATTTTGCTTGTTGCGCTCGCGATTACCGTCACGGTGAATATAATCAAAGTTGCGCGCGGCGACAGGTTCGACTACATAGAGTGCGTGGGAATAGTCGCGGCGATAGTTATAAGCGTAACTATAACTATAATTATGGAGGGCAAGAGCCTAAAAGCGTTCGACGCATTGAAGCGCATGGGTGAAGACGTGCTCGTGAAAGTGCGGCGTTCGGGCAAGACCGAAAAAATAAAGCAAAGCGAACTTGTGGCGGGCGACATAGTGCTGTTCGAAACGGGCGACAAAATTCCCGTTGACTGCCGACTTCTCGATTGCGAAAATTTTGCGGTAGACGAATCGCCGCTCACGGGCGAAAGTCACCCCGTGCGAAAGAAAGCGGGCGAGGTGTATAAAGACCGCGCGGTGCCGCTCGCCGAACGCAAAAACATGGTTTACGGCGGTTGCTACGTAACGGCGGGCAACGCTACCGCCGTTGTGGTTGCGGTGGGCGACAACACCGAAATAGGGCAAATAGCGAAATCGCTCAGCGGAGTTAAAACGCAACTCACGCCGCTCCAACACAAACTCGATAAGCTCGGCAAAATAATAACTTTAACGGGCGCGCTTGCGGCGGTAACGGTATTTTTGGTGCGTCTCATAACGATGCTTGTCACAAAGTCGGCGAGCTTCGACAACGTGCAGGAAATTTTTATAACGAGCATAGTTTTGATTGTTGCGTCGGTGCCCGAAGGACTTCCCACAATAGTGGCGGTGTCGCTCGCGCTCAACGTTATTAAAATGGCTAAGCAAAACGCACTCGTTAAAAAGATGGTCGCGTGCGAAACGGTGGGTTGCATAAGCGTGATATGCTCGGATAAAACGGGCACTCTCACCGAAAACAAAATGACTGTGGGCGAAGTGTACTCGGATGGCAAACTTATTGCTCCGCAATCGCTTAAAAACAAATTCATGCTCGAAAATTTTGCCGTTAACAGCACGGCTAACTTGGGCGAAGACGAAAACGGCAAAGAGATTTTTGTGGGCAACCCCACCGAATGCGCTCTGTTAAAAGCATATCAAGCGGCGGGTTGCGAGCAATACGAAGCGGCGCGCATGGCGGCGCAAATCGCGCACCGTTACGCGTTTTCAAGCGAAGAAAAGAAAATGACTACTGTCGTAAAAAAAGGCGGCTCGCTCGTGGCTTTCGTTAAAGGCGCTCCCGAAAAAGTTCTCGATATGTGTGAAATGTCGGCGAACGACAAGCGCAGAATAGAGCGCGAACTCGCCGAAAAACAGGCGCAAGCAAAGCGCGTTATTGCGTTTGCTCACGGCACCGTGAGCGGCGCGCCAAACTATGAGACCGACCGCGCCGCGATAGAGCGCAATTTGGTGTTCGACGGTTTTGCGGTGATTAGCGACCCCGTGCGCAAAGAAGTGTATGAAGCTGTGGATAAATGCCGTGCGGCGGGCGTGGGAATTAAAATGCTTACGGGCGACAACGTTGTGACTGCTCGCGCCATTGCGCGCGAACTCAAAATCGCGGAGTCGGACGAGCAAGTGTATACGGCTGCTCAAATAGAAGAAATGCCCGACGCCGAACTTTATCGCCGCTTGCCCGAAATCAGAGTTGTGGCGCGTTCCACTCCTCAAACCAAATTGCGCATAGTAAACGCGCTTATGGCTGTGGGAGAGGTGGTAGCTGTTACGGGCGACGGCATAAACGACGCGCCCGCCATAAAGAACGCCGACATAGGCATAGCTATGGGCATAACGGGCACCGAAGTGAGCAAAGAGGCGAGCGACATAGTTCTTTTGGACGACAGCTTTTCAACCATAGTGAAAAGCGTGCAATGGGGGCGAGGAATTTACGAGAATTTTCAACGGTTTATTCTCTTTCAGCTCACCGTAAATATTTCGGCGGTGCTCCTAACCATAATATACTCGCTCATTCCGGGCGGCGAACCGCCTTTTAACGCTCTCGAACTGTTGTGGGTGAATCTTATCATGGACGGACCTCCCGCGCTCAGTTTGGGGCTCGAAGCGGGAGGCCCCGAGCTTATGAACCGCAAGCCTATAAGGCGAAACAGCGGAATAGTTACCAAAACCATGCTCGCGAGAATTTTAACCAACGGACTGTTTGTTACGGCAATGCTTTTGCTTCAAGGCGAATTTAACTTCCTTAAAGTGCCGGGCGGAATGGAAAAATCGGTGATCTTCACTGCGTTTGTGCTCTTCCAACTTTTCAACGCCGTGAATGCGCGCGAGCTCGGCACTCGCAGTGTGTTCGAGGGGCTTCGCCGCAACAAAATAATGTGGATTGTAATGGCTATTACTTTCGGGCTTCAAGTGCTTATAACTCAATTCGGCTCCGTAGTGTTCGACGTGGCGGCGCTCGATTTCATAACGTGGCTAAAAGTGCTGGGCTTCACCGTTTCGATAGTGGTGTTTAACGAACTTTATAAGCTCATAACTCGCGCGGCAAAGGCGAGAAAAAGAGCGTAAAATAATAAGTGAAAAAACGGCGAACGCGAAATATCGTTCGTCGTTTTTCATGCGCGTTAAAAAAATCGACGATTTTAAATTGAAAATTTGTAAAATACTTTGACACGGCGTTTTGTAAATGATATAATAAATTCGTTAAAAAGTATTTTAGATAGGAGGAACTAATGAGCGTTTTGGCATCGCTTATGGCAGGTTCGCGCGTAACGAACTTTTTCAAAAGAATTTGGACGTCGCTCACGAGTTGGTTTATCGACGAACGCGGGTGGCTTAAAATTATAGCTTTGCTCGCCGTAGTTATTGTGGGGTTTATAATCGTTAAAATTATTTTAACGGTTATAAGAAAGATAATAGGCAAGAGCAAGCTTAAAGGCATTGCCGGCAACTTTATAGTAACAATTATAAAGATAGCTTTAATATTCATTTACCTTATCACCGTATTGCACGTTCTCGGCATAAATACGTCGAGTTTTGTGGCTCTGTTCACCGTAGGAACTTTGGCGATTTCGCTTGCCATTCAGTCGGTTATATCCAACTTTGCGAGCGGCATGATTTTGGTGACTAATCACCCGTTCAAAGAGGGCGACTTTGTTGAAATCGCGGGAGTGAGCGGCACGGTTGAAAAAATAACGCTGTTTTCCACAAAAATCAAGACTCCCGACAACAAAGTTATATCGGTGCCCAACTCGTCGGTTGCGGGCGGCAATATCATAAACTATTCCACCGAAGAAAAACGCCGCGTAGACCTCACGTTCGGCGTGGCTTACGGGTCGGACGTAGACAAGGTTAAGCTCACAATCGTGTCGGAACTCGATAAGCACGAGCTTGTGTTGCACGACGACGGCTACACCGTGCGTCTCGGCGAACAGGCGGCGAGTTCGTTGAACTTCGTGTGCCGTTGCTGGGTTAAGAGCGCAGATTATTGGTCGGTGTTCTACGACCTCAACGAGAGAATGGTGAAGCGTTTTGCGGACGAGGGCATAGAAATTCCTTACAACAAACTCGACGTAAACGTGATTTCTCAAAAAGAAGCGAAAAAATAAAAGAAAGAAAAATAAATATTAAAAGCCCGAACGAACAACTTTCGTTCGGGCTTTTTCGCGTGAAATAAGCATTAAATTTTATATTTCCACAGTCATTCCGTCGTAGGCTACGGTGAACCCGTAATCTTTTTCTTTTTTGCACAGTTCGCTGTGGGTTAGGTTGCAGTTGTGCGAAAAATGGGTGAGCACGTATTTCGTGCCGTTGTGCACAAGGTTGCATTCTTTCATTTTGTCTCGTTCGCCGTCGGCGTCGAGCGCGCCCATGTGTCTGCCCTTGCCGTGCTTTGCGTGTCCGTAGGTGCAGTCAAAGCTCACAAGGTCGAATTTTAAACCGAGCTTAGCCATTTTGTCGTAGGTCTCGTTCGGCAATATTCCGCTGTCGTTAAATAAAAGCGCCGTTTTGCCGCAATGCTCAACAGCATAAAACAGACATTGTTCGCCCGCTGTGTGCACGGCGGGAAGAGCGGTTATTTTATAGCCCGATTCGGTTGTAAAGCAATCGAACGGCTCAACCTTTTTCATGGGAACGGAGGGCGCGATTTCGGGCTTTAATTCGGCGCGGGTTGCGCTTTCGAACGACTCGGCCACTGTTGCATTTCCGTAAACTGTTATTTTGGGTTCGGTCATGCCGTGAGCGAACGGCTCGCCGTGCAAAACGAACTCTTGCGGGTAGCAGTGGTCCATGTGCGCGTGAGTAATCAAAACAGAGTCGATTGCCGACAGGTCGAACTTGTGCGTCAGCATGTGCATGTAGGTGTCCATAGGGAAGTCAACGAGTAGTTTCGAGTCGATTAGTATTTGACTGCGAGTGCGGAACTCTATTCCGCCCATTTCTTTGGCTTTTCGGCAAACTGAGCAGTTGCACCACACTGCGGGCAATCCTTCCGCCGCTGCCGTTCCCAAAAACGTCAATTTCATAGCGCGCTCCTTTCTATGCTGTTCTATATAATTATACCGCACATAAAGCGTTTTTGTCAACTGTGCCGCGTTTTGCGATTTTGAAAGTCGCAAAACGGCGAATATACGCGCTATTTTTGGAAATAGAGAAAATCTTTTAAAATTTAGCAAATTATTTATTAAAAAACAGTTGACTTTATCTTTGGAGTGTGGTATTCTATTTAAGCTGTCGCTTTGAGAGACAGCCTGCGACCGTTGTGTCGCACGAGCGCAAATCGCACATTGACAACTGCATAGAAGAAGAAAGAGAAATCAATATTGAAGAAAAGA